>NZ_CP061280.1:0-718387 GCF_014541205.1 Mannheimia bovis
TTGGAGCAAATTGTGTCTTCCCTTTGGTCTGATTGCCTTAATCACTTACAAACGAAAGTATCGCCAACTGACTACAGCACTTGGCTACGCCCTCTGCAAGCCAGTTCTGATAATGGGGAACTCACACTTTACGCTCAAAATCAATTTGTTGAAAACTGGGTTAAAGATAAATTTTTAGCGGAAATTACTGAACTAGCTCGTTTTTTATCTAAAAACGATAATTTAGTTGTTAATTTAAGAGTGGGTATAAAACCTACTGAGCAACCAAAACCACAAATTAGCTCAAAAAATGAGCCTTCAGAATTTAGCAATACAGGCTTTAAAACAGGGCTAAATCCGCACCAAACATTTGATAATTTCGTACAAGGTCGTTCAAACCAACTGGCAAAATTAGTGGCTCAACAGGTGGTGGATAATTTAGGCGAAAGCCATTGTAATCCGCTCTCTTTCTATGCTGGCACAGGTTTAGGTAAAACCCACTTATTGCACGCTATCGGTAATGAATTGGTTAAACGCAATCCAACCGTGCGAGTGCTTTATATCCATCTTGAGCGTTTTTACCGTGATATTATCAAAGCCATCAACAGCTCAAATAACGATGCGGAAAAAATCAAAAAATTCTACCGCTCGCTTGATGTTTTAATGATTGATGATATTCAATTTCTTGCCAACAAACCAAAAGTACAAGAAGAATTTTTACATCTACTCAATGCTTTATTTGAGCAGAGAAAGCAGATTATTCTAACCTCTGATGTTCTGCCTAAGAATATTGATAAAATTGATACCGCAATTAAATCTCGCTTAAGTGGCGGCATTAGTGCAACCATTGAGCCACCTGAATTAGAAACTCGTGTGGCAATTCTTCGCCAAAAAGCCTTAGAGCGAGGTGCAGACTTGCAAGAAGATGCAGCATATTTAATGGGGCAGAAACTCCGTACTAATGTGCGTGAATTAGAAGGTGCGTTAAACCGTGTGATTGCGTGGCAGAAACTTACACTTCGCCCAATTACCGTTGATGCCGTGCGTGAAACCTTACAAGACCTATTCGCCTCATTCGATTACTTGATTACGATTGAAAATATTCAACGCATTGTGGCGGAATATTACGGCATTAAAGTAGCGGATATTAAATCAAAAAGTCGTGCAAGAAGCGTCGCTCGCCCTCGCCAAATGGCAATGGCATTAGCAAAAGAGCTCACGAACCATAGCTTGCCTGAAATTGGCAGAGAGTTTGGCGGACGGGATCACACCACCGTATTGCACGCTTGCAAAACCATTAATGAATTGCGTGATACCGAAAGCGGTATTCAAGAAGACTATATAAATTTAACGCGTAAATTATCATCTTAAGTTGTTAAGAAGAAAGGAATGATTATGCAAATTACGATTACTAGGGACCAATTACTCAAGCCTTTACAGCAAGTATGTGGTGTATTAAGCAGTCGCCCAACTTTGCCTGTAATTAACAATATTTTATTAGAAATTGAAGGCGATCGTTTATCTTTAACTGGAACGGATTTAGAAGTTGAATTAACCACCCAAGCTCAACTGCTACAAGCGGTCGATTTTGCAGGAAAATTTACCATTCCAGCTAAAAAATTCTTAGACATCAGCAAAAGTTTGCCTGATGACAGCGTGATCTCCGTTGAATTTGAAGAAGATAAAGCCATTATCAAAGCAGGACGCAGTAAATTTAGCTTAGCCACTTTACCTGCCAGCGACTACCCTAATTTAATGGATTGGAAGCCAGAAGTGGATTTCTCCATTAAACAAGCAACGCTTGCTCGCTTAATTGATGCAACCCAATTCTCAATGGCAAATCAAGATGCTCGCTATTTCTTAAACGGAATGAAGTTTGAAACAGAAGGCAATTTATTACGCACCGTTGCTACAGACGGACACCGTTTAGCCGTTTGCACAATGGTGCTAAACCAAGAACTTTTAACTCATTCGGTTATTGTGCCACGCAAAGCGGTACTTGAACTTTCACGTTTAGTATCTGCCAGCAATGAAGAAGTGCGTTTAGAGATTGGCTCAAGCAATATCCGTATTACAATGAACGGCATTGTCTTTACATCAAAATTAATTGACGGCAGATTCCCTGACTACCGCCGAGTTCTTCCTCGCAACGCAGATCGCATTTTAGAAGCGGATACCGAAACGTTAAAACGTGCATTAATGCGTGCGGCTATTCTTTCAAACGAGAAATTCAGAGGCGTGCGTTTAACGCTAAGCAACAATCTACTTAAAATTACCGCCAATAACCCAGAGCAAGAAGAAGCAGAAGAAATAATTGATGTTGCCTACGACAGTCCGGAAATGGAAGTAGGCTTCAATGTCAGCTATGTGCTAGATGTACTCAATACGCTAAAATGCCAACGAGTACGTTTCAGCTTAGTCGATTCCAGCTCGAGTTGCTTAATTGAAGATTGCGACAACAGCTCGGCAGAATATGTGATTATGCCGATGCGATTATAAAAGATAATATCAATGGAAAGCCCTGTATTTACAGGGCTTTTTTACATCAATCTGATTTTAAAAACGGGTGGTTTAATAACCTCTCTTTGGTATTGTCTTTTAAAGGCTTCTGTTCATCATAACGTCCGCCAAATTTTTGGCTATCGAAATCTTGCCTTAGAAAACGATGAAGTTCATTTTTAAACAATTTCAAAAACGGCTCTTTATTAAATGTTGCCAATAAGATATCAGAATGAGCACGGCAAATATTAAGCAATAGCTCATCATTATTGATACTTTTAGCAAAAAGTGATGTAAAACGCCCCTCTTCATCAATAACGAGCTTATGTTCTCCTTGATGACGATGAATATCTAATAACCAATCCGCAATATCATCAAAAGGGGTAAATAAATCACTCAAGACAATAACTATAGGCTCTACTTCGTCATAATCTATATTCAAGAAACTGATACCGTGATTGTGTAAAGCAAGGTTAATTTTAAAGCTATTACCTTGATTATCAAAAATACGCTTTGCCATAGTGCTATGCTAATATTAAATTTTCCATAAAATTAATAACTTTTTCGGTGCGTTCCTCTCGCCATTCTAATTTGACTAGCTGCATATTGATCCCAGTTAATTTTAAGTCTCGATCTAACGATTTTTCTCGCTTGTACTGTTCTTCCTGTTGGCTTGCTAATGCTTTAATTTGCAAACGCAGATTTTCTAATTCCTGCTTTGCAGCTTCCAACCACATAGGGTATTTTTTAGGTTGATATTTTTTAAGCAGGAATGGATAGCGTTCATCAAAGAATGAACTATCTTCAAAACTCAATAGCAAATTATTAACTTGCATTCTCTCAATAATATCAGCTAATTTTTCTTTTAGTTTTTGATTTAACCAATCTGAAATATCCGCATAATATGTAGAAGATGTAAGCACTACCCAGCCACCATCTTCTTCTCCAATAAAGTTTTCTGCGAAGCTACGCTCCCATACTTTTTCATTAAATTCTGGTATATAAGCCTCAAAATTTAGGCGAAATTTTTCTTTCCCCTCTTCCTTATAATATCGCTGGCTTTGAAGCCAAACCTTGAGATGAAAATGCTCAACATCTTTATAAAAATTGATGCCCTTATTAGAAAATCCATTCTTTTTAAAGAAAGGCTTTATGACATTTTTAATAAGCTCTTTTTTCATTGGCTATTTTACAAACTTAATAGGTTACTAAAATAAAAGCCTGATTGACTTACTTTTCAATCAGGCTTTTTAGTTATAAATTATTCAAACGCACATCAATCAAAGTTTGTTCTTGAGGAGCTGCATTTGCTTTGGCTTGTTCGTAAGCAGATTTTGCAGCTGGAATATCGCCTTTTGCAGTAAGAATATCGCCTGTTAGGATTTGCTTACGCAATTCCCACGCTTTATCTTGAATTTGAGCGAGGCTTGCAAGGGCTTCGTCATAAGATTTTAATTGGTAATCCACCTGTGCTAAACGAAAACGAGCTATGGATTGTAACGTGGAATCCGAATGTGTTAAAGCTGATTGCAACGCCACTTTTGCTGCAGAAAAATCACCTTTTTCGACCGCTTGTTTTGCTGCTTCAAATTGAGCAAAGGTTGCATAGCTCGAATCTTTGTTATCAGCGATAAACTTCTCAACAAGCGGTTGATTTTTGCTTGGGTTTTGCAAATAGCTTTCCATCACATTTTGGTAAGTTGCCGATGTTTTTTGAGCGGTTTCTAATTGATGATTTTTCCAGAAGTTCCAACCGGCAGTTGCAGCACAAGCTAAAATAATCGCGACTAAAATCGGTGTGCCATTCTCTTTGAACCAGTTTTTGGCATCTTCAAACTGCTGTTCTTCGGTTTTATTTAAATATTCGTTGCTCATTTTCTCTCCTAAAATCGTTTATTAAGCTCAGCAATCAGCTCTGATTGAGCAATAGTGATTTGCTCCGCACCTGAACGTAAGTCTTTAATCACAACTTGCTTTTCCGCCACTTCACTTTCGCCGATAACCAATGCGATCTTGGCTTCTACTTTGTCTGCTCGTTTAAATTGTTTTTGGAATTTACCACCTGAGCAGTGGCTCATTACTCGAAGTTGTGGTAATTCGGTGCGAATTTGTTCTGCAAGTTGGAACGCATTTACCGTTGAGCCTTCACCAGAGAAGACGATATACACATCAACCGCTTTTGGTAAATCAATTTCTTTATTTACCTCTTGCACAAGTAGCACTAAACGCTCTAAACCCATTGCAAATCCTACGCCTTGTGTTGCGTGTCCGCCTAGCTGTTCAACTAAGCCGTCATAACGACCACCACCACAGACTGTGCCTTGTGAGCCTAACGCTGAAGTTACCCATTCAAATACAGTCTTATTATAGTAATCTAAACCACGCACCAATTTCGGGTTGATTTCATAAGCAATGCCCATTGCATCAAGTAATGAACAGAGTTGTGAAAAATGCTCACGGCTGTCATCATCTAAATAATCAAGTAGTTTCGGTGCATCGTTTAGCACTTGTTGTAAGGCATCGTTTTTAGTGTCTAAAATACGCAGCGGATTTTTCACCAAACGCTCTTTCTCTTCTTCACTCATTAAAGCGGTGTGATTTTGTAAAAAATTTACCAATGCAGAGCGGTAATTTGCACGAGCTTCTAACGAACCTATTGAGTTTAGTTGCAAAGAAACGTGCCGATCAATGCCTAATTCTTTCCACAAGCGAGCAGTTAAAATAATTAATTCTGCGTCAATTTCCGGATTAGGGATCCCAAATACTTCCACACCTGCTTGGTGGAATTGGCGGTAACGCCCTTTTTGTGGACGTTCGTGGCGAAACATTGGTCCCATATACCATAAACGCTGTTCATTATTGTAGATCCAACCACGTTCAATCGCAGCACGCACGCAACCTGCGGTACCTTCAGGACGGAGCGTTAATTGCTCATCATTATCCCAAAAGGTGTACATTTCTTTTGAAACCACATCGGTAACTTCGCCAATCGCACGAGCAAATAAAGGTGTACTTTCCACAATCGGCATACGTACTTCTGAATAACCATAACTTGCCAGTACATCACGTACTTTTTCTTCAACCCATTGCCATAATGGAGACTCTGTTGGAGAGCAATCGTTCATTCCACGAATTGCTTGAATTGTTTTTGCCACTATCTTATTCCTATTTATTTACAATATCTATACGGTTATTTTGCTGTGCTACTCTAGCACGGATTTTAGCTTCTAATTGGTCGATTAATTTTGCATTATCAAAACGCTCTTTTTGACGAACACCATCTAAATAGAAGCCGCTCATTTTATTACTGCCGGTTACACCCAAATCGGAAATTAATGCCTCACCCGGTCCGTTTACCACACAACCAATAATGGAAACGTCCATCGGGGTAATAATATCTTCTAAACGCTGCTCTAGCTCATTTACCGTTGCAATCACATCAATTTCTTGGCGTGAGCAAGTTGGGCAAGCAATAAAATTAATACCGCGTGAACGAATACGTAATGATTTCAAAATATCAAAACCCACTTTAATTTCTTCCACAGGATCTGCCGCCAAAGAAACACGCAAAGTATCGCCAATGCCCTCGGCTAATAATAACCCCAAACCCACTGCAGATTTAACCGAGCCGGCTCTTGCTCCACCTGCTTCTGTGATCCCTAAATGGAGAGGTTGGTCGATCTGTTTTGCAAGAAGTCGGTAAGATTCGACCGCTAGAAATACATCTGAGGCTTTTACACTCACTTTGAACTGATCGAAATTAAGACGATCGAGATGATCAACGTGGCGTAATGCTGATTCTAACAACGCTTGCGGTGTGGGTTCACCATATTTTTCTTGTAGATCTCGCTCAAGTGATCCTGCATTTACCCCAATGCGGATTGGAATATTTTTATCTCTGGCACAATCGACTACTGCACGAATACGCTCTTCATTGCCGATATTACCCGGGTTAATACGCAAACAATCCACGCCATATTCAGCAACTTTTAACGCGATACGATAGTCAAAATGAATATCCGCTACTAATGGTACATTGACTTGCTGTTTAATTACTTTGAAGGCTTCTGCCGCATCCATTGTTGGAACAGAAACACGCACAATATCTGCCCCCACACGCTCTAAAGATCTAATTTGAGCGACAGTTGCTTCCACATCGGTGGTACGGGTATTTGTCATCGACTGTACTGAAATGGGTGCATCGCCCCCTACCGGCACATTGCCGACATAGATTTTTTTCGATACCCGACGTTTAATTGGAGATTGATGTATCATATTCTTAAATTTTAGTTAAAAGTTATAAAGCAGAAAACGCTCGTAAAATAACAATACTAAGTAACTATTTTACGTGCGTTTTTATTCTTAAAAGATTATTGTAATGGCAAACGAATACGAGCTACTCGACCATCAATCTTTAATGGTACTTCCTGCCCTTTGTAATAAATTTTTACATTTGCCGGTGCACCAATGGTTAAGCGATATTGCTCGTTCTCATTAAAGGTTAATACTTCGCCATTATTATAGAGCTTTTCAGCTAAACGTTTATTTTTCGCATTTCTGACCGTAATCCAGCTTTGCGAGCCTGTAACTTCAATACGTAACTCATCATTGCCTACCACTACCGGTTGTTCTATTGTAGCTTCAGCTTCTGTTGTTGCTTGCGGCTGCTGGAGAATATTCGCCGGTTCAACAACTGCTTCCGTTTCAGGTTTTGGCGGTTCAACAGTCTGCGTTGTTGCATTTTCCTGCTGGCTTAGCTCTACTGTTTGAGATGGTGTAGGCTCTGCAACTGTAGCCGTTTCAGGTTCTTGCACTTGAATTGGCTGTTGAACAGGCACAGAAACTTGATTACCTAGCTCAACAGATGCGGTATTTGTTGTTTCAGCAACAGGAGCTGAATTAACAAGCTGTTCACGGTTTTCCTGATCTTTTTGATAGCCTTGCCACCACCATAAAAGCGTCATACCTAACGCAGCTAAAAGCACAAATATTGTTAAATATTTCAAGGCTTTGCCTTGAGAGTTTGATGATGGTTTTATAGGCGAAACTTTTGTAACCTCTTTCGGAATGGTTACTTCGCCATAATTAACAGAAGAAACTAACGATTCCGGCAAACGTAAAAATTTCACATAATTACGTACATAACCACGCACAAAAGTTGGAGCAACATTTTTTAAAATAAAAATATCATTTTCAATAGACTCAATATGTGATTTTTTTAGATTTGTTTTTTGAGCCACTTCTGCAATGGAAAGATTTAATGCCTCACGAGCCGTTCTTAACTGCTGCCCTAAACTAAGAGCTGAATTAGGCTGTTCCTGAATAGGGTTAACTGATTCGGTCATACAACACTCTTGAAATAAAATAGTGGAAATAAAATTCAAAAAATTATTCGAAAGTTTAAAGAGGTAATGCCCATTTTGCAATCTTAACGAGCAAAAATTTGAAAATTAAATGTATAAGCGGTCATATTTACAAAATTTCTTACAAATTTTGTTAAAAATACGACCGCTTGTATCTAAAAAATAATTAAGAGGCTAAAGAAAGTTTTGCCGCCGCAATCGCTTCGGCAACACGCTGTGGATTAACACCACCTTTGGCACAACGTTTTTCTAAGCAAGATTCTAATGACAAAATCGGGTAAACATCATCATTAATTGTGTGATGGAATTGCTGGAACTCGCTAATGCTGAGTGCCTCAAGCGGCTCTTTTTTGCTGATTGCATACACAACCGCTTCGCCCACAATATGATGTGCTTCACGGAATGGTACGCCTTTCGCAACTAAATAATCTGCTAATTCCGTTGCATTCGCATAACCCTGTTGAGCTGCTTCACGGGTACGTTCAGTATTCACTTGGATATCAACCAGCACTAATTCGGCAATTTCTAAGCAAGCCTGCCACGTTTCTAACGCATCAAAAATTCCTTCTTTATCTTCTTGCATATCTTTATTATAAGCAAGCGGTAAACCTTTTAAGGTGGTTAACAAGCCCGTTAAAGCACCAAATACCCGCCCTGATTTACCACGAATAAGCTCGCAAGCATCGGGGTTTTTCTTCTGCGGCATTAATGATGACCCAGAGGTTACACGATCAGACATTTCAAGAAAACCCGATTCGCCACTGTTGAAAATAATCAAATCTTCGGCAAAACGTGATAAATGCACCATACTGATCGAAGCGGTTGAAAGAAGTTCTAAAATATGGTCACGGTCTGACACGCTGTCTAAACTATTACGTGTCGCTTCTTCAAAGCCTAAATCACGAGCTAATAAATCACGATCAATACCGTAAGCCGTTCCAGCCAATGCACCCGAGCCAAGTGGGCAAGTGCTCATACGTTTATTCGCATCGGCTAAACGGCTGAAATCACGCTCAAGCATCTCATAATATGCCATACACCAGTGGGCAAAAGTAACAGGTTGAGCACGTTGTAAATGAGTGTAACCCGGCATTACAGAACCTTGATTTTCATCTGCTACAGAGACCAAACGTTCTTGTAACGCTCGAATACGCTCTTGTAGAGCGACTGCTTGCACTTTACACCACATTTTAATATCCACCGCCACTTGGTCATTACGGCTTCTACCTGTGTGCAATTTTTTACCTAAATCGCCCACTTTTTCGATTAGCTTAGATTCTACCCAGCTGTGAATATCTTCCGCATCATCTTTTAAAATAATCGTCAGGTTAGATTCTACTTCTGCTTGCACTTCTTTTAGTGCAGCGATCAATTTTTCAAGTTCGGATTCCGTTAAAATACCGACTGAAGTAATCGCTTTTGCCCAGCCAATTGAGCCTTCAATATCTTGAATGGCTAAACGATAATCGAAACGTAGTGAGTCGTTAAAATATTTAAATTTTGCATCTGCTTGTTGTGTAAAACGTCCACCCCAAAGAGCCATAGTGTATTCCTTGTATATTATCAAAATGAAAAAGGCGTTTTACCGCCTTAATTTCCCTCTATTTTGCATAAATATGCAAAATATTTCAATATTTATTTACAACTATTTTAGTTGTTCTTCAATAATTCCACCGCCTAAGCAAACTTCGCCTAAATAAAACACAGCAGATTGCCCTGGTGTTACCGCAATTTGTGGCTCATCAAATATCACTCGAATGGTTTCATCATCAATCACTTGAATTTCACACGGAATATCTGCCTGACGATAACGAGTTTTCACCGTACAACGTAAATTTTCACGCAGTGGCTGCATATCTACCCAAGTAAGCTGCTTTGCAATTAAACCTGTTGAAAGTAGTGCTGAATTATCGTGCCCTTGAGCGACTACCAAAACATTATTAATCAGATCTTTTTCTACCACATAAAATGGATCTTCACTCAAGCCTTTCACACCACCAATGCCTAAACCTTTACGCTGACCAAGTGTATGGTACATCAAGCCATCGTGGCGACCAACTACTTTACCATCAACGGTGCGAATTTCGCCCGGTTGAGCCGGCAGGTAGCGAGCCAAGAAATCTTTGAATTTACGTTCGCCGATAAAACAGATCCCGGTAGAATCTTTTTTCTTCGCTGTAGCTAACCCCAGATCTTCCGCAATCGCACGCACAATCGGTTTTTCGATTTCGCCGACAGGGAATAAGCTCTGTCCGATCTGCTTTTTGTTTAACGCATAGAGAAAATAACTTTGATCTTTATTTTCATCCAAGCCACGCAATAATTTGGCATTTTCATCAAAACTACGGCGAACATAATGCCCTGTTGCAATGTAATTTGCCCCAAGATCTTCTGCCGCATATTCCAAAAAGGCTTTGAATTTGATCTCTTTATTACACAAAATATCGGGGTTTGGCGTACGTCCTGCTTTATACTCTGCAAGGAAATATTCAAACACATTATCCCAATATTCTGCCGCAAAATTAATCTTATGCAGTTTCATTCCGAGCTTATCGGCAACCGCTTGAGCATCTGCCAAATCAGCAGCAGCAGTGCAGTAATCGGTGTCATCATCTTCTTCCCAGTTTTTCATAAACAAGCCTTCCACTTGATAGCCTTGTTGTTGAAGAATAAAAGCAGAGACGGAGGAATCCACTCCACCTGACATTCCGATAATCACTTTTTTCTTGCTGTTTTCCGCAAGTTGTTGCGGACTTAATTTAGGAAAATGCGTGTCATAAGTTATTGAGGTTAATTGAATTGTCATAAGTCTCCCGTAACTTCGGTTAAGGCGAAGCACATTTGGTTAGTTATAAAAATTGCTTAATTATAAAAGCAACAAGCGGTGAAATTTGCAAAAAACTTTGCAAATCATACCGCTTATACATAGATATAAAATTTAGGCTGTAAAGCTAAATTACTTCACTTCGTAAAATTGTGGCTCTTTATTAAAACGTGCCACTTCTTCAGGATCAGCCGTGCCATCTGCGATTTTTGACTTTAAGTTATCGCAAGGCTCTTCACAGTCGCACATTTTTTTCATACCTAAAGCCGTAATACCACCACAACTGCCTTTAATCGTTTTGCCTTTTACAATAAAACCGATCGACATTGCAAAAATCACGGCAACAAAAAATCCAAAGGTTAATAATACAGTTTCCATTTTCCACTCCAACTATTGTGATTGAGTTAATTTTTTAAATTCGCTCGACATTTGTGTTTCAAACTTGTCGCCGCTTTTAACAATTAAAAATATCGCTAATTTTTCACGCTCTGCAAGGGCTAACGCTTTTTGCGCACCTAATACAAATAAACCTGTTGATAATCCGTCTGCCGTCATCGTTGTTGGGGCAAGTACGGTAATTGAAGCTAAGTTGTGGCTTACCGGACTTAATTTCTGAGGATCAATAATATGTGAAAGGCGGTTGCCGTTTTCATCTTCAAAATAATTACGATAATTGCCCGATGTTGCCATTCCTAAATTATGTAAAGGCACGGTAATTTGTACCGATTGTGCTTGCTCCATTATAGGCTGTTCAATAGCAATTCGCCAATCTAAACCTTGCAAATTTTTGCCTTTACCACGCAACTCACCACCAATCTCGACTAAGTAGTTGCTCAAGCCTATTTTTTCAAGATGTTCTGATAATTTATCTACACCAAAACCTTTCGCAATAGAGGATAAATCTAAATAAAGATTAGGCTCGCTCTTGGTAAGTGTTGGCTTACTGTCTGTTTTTAGGCTAATTTTATCAATCCCCACATAGCTGGAACGCTCTTTGATCTGTTCATCGGAAGGGATTTTGTTTAAGCGTTTATCGGGACCAAAACCCCACAAATTGACCAAAGGTCCAACAGTTACATCTAATGCTCCTTCTGTCATTTTGTTTAAGCGAATAGCCTCTTCCACTACTTTTGCAAAATCTTGCGAAATTTCAACCGCTTGATTAGCTTGTTTGAGCTGATTAAAACGGCTGATTTCCGAATCTTGCTGATAGGTGGACATTTGATTGTTCACTTCAATCAATAATTGATCCAACTCACTTTTTATTGTATCCGATGAAGCTAAATTTTTTACCTCTCCATTATCAATATATTTTACCGTGTAAGTAGTGCCCATTGTTTTACCTTGTAAGGTTATTTGCTCAGGGGCTTTTTCACAAGCGGTCAAAAACAGCGAAAAAATTGCAAAAGATAGAAGTGCTTTTAATTTCACAAATGACTCCGTAGGGGCGAATCACATTCGCCCATTAACAACTTATTTAGGGCAAATGTTCCGCCCTTACAATTCATATTATTAAATTCCCTCAAGGAAATTTGATGATATGAACTAAATCAAGCGGTCAATTTTACAAAAAATTTTGCAAAATCAACCGCTTGTGATTATATGGAAGTTAAAGATTAACCACCGAAATCATCTAATAAGATGTTTTCGTCTTCAACACCTAAGCTCTTCAGCATACCAATTACGGCTGCATTCATCACCGGAGGACCACACATATAGTATTCGCAGTCTTCAGGTGCTTCGTGATTTTTGAGGTAGTTTTCATAAAGCACGTTATGAATGAAGCCACGATAGTAGTCTTCACGGTCGCCAGGTAATGGATCAGAAAGTGCCACATACCATTTGAAGTTTTCGTTTTCTGCTTGTAGCATATCGAAGTCTTCCGTATAGAACATTTCACGCTCTGAACGTGCACCATACCAGAAGGTCATTTTGCGTTTTGATTTCAGACGTTTTAATTGGTCGAAAATGTGTGAACGCATTGGTGCCATACCTGCACCACCACCGATAAATACCATTTCTGCATCGGTATCTTTCGCAAAGAATTCGCCGAATGGACCAGAGATCGTTACTTTATCGCCCGCTTTCAGAGACCAAATGTATGAAGACATTTGACCCGGTGGAACATCAGGGTTACGTGGTGGTGGCGTTGCGATACGCACGTTCAGCATAATAATGCCTTTTTCTTCTGGGTATGAAGCCATTGAGTAAGCACGGATAATATGTTCGTCCACTTTTGACACATAACGCCATAAGTTAAATTTATCCCAGTCTTCGTGGTACTCTTTTGGAATATCGAAGTCTTTATAATTAACTGTGTGCGGTTCTGCTTCAATTTGGATATAACCACCTGCACGGAATGGTACTTCTTCGCCTTCAGGAATTGCCAATTTAAGCTCTTTGATGAAGGTAGCTTTGTTGTCGTTAGAAATAACGGTACATTGCCATTTTTTCACGCCGAAGATTTCTTCAGGTAATTCAACATCCATTGAAGATTTCACGTTCACTTGGCACGCTAAACGCCAGCCATCTTTCGCTTCTTTCTTCGAGATGTGTGATAACTCTGTCGGCAGAATTTCACCACCACCAGATTTCACCTGTACTTTACATTGACCACAAGAGCCACCACCACCACAAGCTGACGATACGAAAATCCCTTTGCTTGCTAAAGCACCCAGTAATTTTCCGCCAGCCGGTAAGGTAATACCTTTTTCAGGGTCGTTGTTAATTGAGATTGTGATGTCGCCTGAATCTACTAATTTAGATTTAGCGAAAAGGATAATCACCGCAAGCACTAATACCAGAGCCGTAAATGCGATAATACCGAAAATAAAATTACTATCCACGATATGCTCCTTATAATTGAATGCCTGAGAATGACATAAAGCCTAACGCCATTAAGCCTGCTGTGATAAAGGTAATACCTAAACCACGTAAGCCTGCCGGAACATCAGAATATTTCATTTTCTCGGTTAAGCCTGCAAGGGCAACGATTGCTAACATCCAGCCTGTACCTGCACCAATACCATATACGATAGATTCTGTGAAGTTGTATTCACGTTGCACCATAAATGATACACCACCGAAGATCGCACAGTTTACGGTAATTAACGGTAAGAAAATACCTAATGCACTATATAAAGCAGGGAAGTATTTATCTAATACCATCTCTAGGATTTGTACGATACCAGCAATAACACCAATGAAGGTAATGAAGTTTAAGAAGGTTAAATCTACACCTTCAACTAGTGCACCGTCTTTTAAAACGTGTTCGTACACTAATTGGTTAGCCGGTACAGAAATGCCAAGTACAACAATTACCGCAATCCCTAAACCGAATGCTGTTGAAACTTTCTTAGACACCGCAAGGAATGTACACATACCAAGGAAGAAAGAAAGTGCCATATTTTCAACAAATACAGCTTTAACAAATAGACTTAAATAATGTTCCATTGATTATTTCTCCACCTGTGACGGTTTCCAAGTTCTCAATCCCCAAATCAAGAAACCGATAATGAAGAATGCACTTGGTGCTAATAAGAATAAACCGTTTGCTTGATACCAACCGTCATTTTGCACAGTTTCAAATATAGTGATGCCAAAAAGTTTACCTGAACCAATTAACTCACGTAAAAATGCAACAATAACAAGTACTGCACCATAGCCTAAACCATTACCGATACCATCAACAAAACTCTCAACGGGACCTGACTTCATCGCAAATGCTTCTGCACGACCCATTACGATACAGTTGGTAATAATCAAACCAACGAATACCGATAATTGTTTTGAAAGATCGTAAGCATAGGCACGTAAAATTTGGTCAACCAAAATTACAAGTGATGCAATAATTGCCATTTGTACAATAATACGAATACTATTCGGAATATAGTTACGAATAGCAGAAATAGCAGCACTTGAAAAGCCAGTTACTAAACTTACTGCAATTGCCATCACTATCGCTGTTTTTAGCTGAGTAGTTACTGCCAGTGCAGAACAGACACCTAAAATTTGTAATGCGATAGGGTTGTTATCGACAACTGGCGATAACAATAGTTTTTTAAGATTGTTGTCTGCCATTAGTTAGCTCCCATTGCTGCTTTAAATTTTGCTAAATATGGACCAAATCCGTTTTGACCGAACCAGTATTTGAATGAGCCATCAACACCGTTTGATGTTAATGTCGCACCAGATAAACCATCAACACCGTGATCTTTATCTGCTGAAGCCCCTTTACCTACTCGTAAAGCAACCTCGTTTTGCTCATTAAATAATTTCTTGCCTACAAAGTTCTTCTGCCAGTTAGGATTTGCGATTTCACCACCAAGACCGGCTGTTTCACCTTGTTCATAGTAAGTGATACCGTTTACTGTGTTTGCATCAGGTTGAACCGCTACAAAACCGTACATAATTGACCACAAACCATTACCGTGCATTGGTAATACTACTTGCGTTGTTTTACCTGCTTCATCTTTTACTAAGTAAACTTCAGCATATTTTGCACGCACTTTGATGTTTGCTTTATCATCAGCCGGATCAATTGCAACACTGGTTGCCGGATCTTTTGCTGCTGCACGTGCATCAAAGTTTGCTACATCAACATAATCGCCTGTTGCTAAATCAACCACTTTTGGTTCGATGAATTTCGCATAGGTTTCTTGCACGTTTGTTTTTTCTTGCAATAAACCAGCCGCTTGTAAGATGTTTTTCTGTTTATCAAGTTGTTTCTGAATATCTTGTGTTGGTTTTAACAACACCGCAGCACCCGCCACGACAAGAGAACAGATTAAACTTAATAGAACAACAACGGTTAGTGTGCCACCAACGCTATCTTTATTAAATTTAGCCATTGTTTGCTACCCTCGCTAATCTGCGTTTGATATTACCTTGAACCACTAAGTAGTCGAAGATCGGTGCAAATAAGTTAGCAAATAAGATCGCTAACATCATACCTTCAGGATATGCCGGATTGACTACACGGATTAAAACGCACATAAAGCCAATTAAGATACCGTAAGCCCATTTACCTTTGTTGGTAAATGCTGCAGAAACAGGATCTGTTGCCATAAAGAACATACCTAATGCAAAACCACCTAAAACTAAGTGCCAGTGCCAAGGCATTGAGAATAATGGGTTTGTCTCTGAACCGATAACATTAAATAATGTTGCAGTTGCAGCCATACCAATCATTACACCCGCAATGATTCTCCAAGATGCAATACGGGCAAATACAATGATTGCCGCACCGATGATTAACATTAAGGTTGAGGTTTCACCGATAGAGCCCGGGATATTACCTAAGAACGCATCCATCCAAGTGATTGTTTCACCTGTTGCGACGTGTTTTAATGCTGCTTCACCGCCTACAGCCCATTGAGAAAGAGCTGTTGCACCTGAGAAACCGTCTGCTGCTACCCATACTGCATCACCGGAAATTTGACCCGGGTATGCGAAGAATAGGAATGCACGACCCGCTAATGCAGGGTTCATAAAGTTTTTACCGACACCACCGAATACTTCTTTTGCCACAACAACACCGAAGGTGGTTGCTAACGCAGCTTGCCAAAGCGGTAATGTTGGAGGAACAATAAGTGCAAGTAAGATAGAGGTTACGAAGAAACCTTCGTTGATCTCGTGCTTACGCACCATTGCAAACACAACTTCCCAGAAACCACCCACTGCAAATACGGTCAAGTAGATTGGTAGGAAATAAGTCGCACCTAATAGCATTTTAGTTCCCCAACCTGCGTCGGTTACAGAACCTAAGCTATCAGCAAGGCTATAATGCCAGTTGTTTGCAATTAAATCGGTTAATGTTCCCATTTGAAGAGCAGCAAGAATACCTTGGTTACCCACGTTGTACATACCGTAGAACATTGCCGGGAATAATGCTAACCATACAATTAACATCATACGTTTAGAGTCAATCGCATCACGCACGTGGGCATCTTTGCGAGTTACTGTACCCGGCGTATAGAAAATAGTATATGCCGCTTCAAATAGCGTATAATACTTTTCATACTTTCCACCTTTATGGAAAGCGGGTTCCATTTTTTCAAAAAGATTTTTCAAACCCATTTTTAACCATCCTTCTCGATCTTATCTAACGCTTGACGTAATAATGGTCCCCAGTTGTTTTTACCTGAACACACAAAAGTACATAACGCTAAATCTTCTTCGTCTAACTCTAAACAGCCTAACGCTTGAGCAGAGTCAGTATCGCCCGCTGCTAAATCACGTAATAACAACGTCGGAATAATATCTAACGGCATTACACGTTCATAAGCACCTGTTGGCACCATCGCTCGCTCACTACCGTGCACTGCGGTAGTGAAATTAAATAATTTCTTCGCAAAGTGACCTAAAGTAGTACGAGTGATAGAGTATTTATCCGCATAAGGTGCAATCATTCCAAAGAATGCTTTTTCACGCCCTTCTAATAAGGCTGAAACTTGTAACGCATAGCGACCTAAATAATCGTGTGGACCTACTGCTGTCATACCGCTTAACACAGAGCCTGAAATCACTCGGTTTTCACCATCGTTTAATTCAGCTGCTGTTAGTTGCGACAAGTTAGCTCCTAAACGGGTACGCACTAGACGAGGATTTTTCACTTGCGGACCTGCTAAAGATACAACGCGATCTGTAAACAACTCACCTGTAGTGAATAATTTACCGATAGCAATTACATCTTGGTAGTTTAAATACCAAACTTGTTTGCTTGCACCGACAGGATCGATAAAGTGGATATGTGTACCGGAAAGACCGGCAGGGTGAGGACCTTTAAAACGGTTGGTTTCCACATTTTGAATTTGACGGCTTTGTGCCGCATTTAAAATATTAGAATCTTCACCGCCGCAAAGGTGAATGGTTTTTTGACCATCGAATAAACGACTTAATACCGTTAAGCCATCAAAGAAAGCTTGCTGATGTTCTGCAATAATCACTTCAGGATTTGCAGCAAGTGGATTAGTATCCATTGCATTGACAAAAATTGATGAAGGATTTGCATCTAATGCAGGCACTTTACTGAATGGACGAGTACGGAACGCTGTCCATAAGCCCGATTCAACTAAGTTTTGTTTTACTTGCTCTGAAGTTAATGACACTAATTGACTAGCATCATAACGAGCAAAGGTAATTTGCTCATCACCCTCAACTTTAATTACTACCGATTGAAGAACACGTTTCTCGCCACGGTTAATTGCCGTAACGGTTCCACTTGCAGGAGCAGTAAAAATAACGCCCGGATTCTTTTTATCTTCAAAAAGCACCTGACCTTTCTTTACTACATCGCCTTCACGCACCTTCATTGAAGGACGCATACCCACATATTCTTCACCAAGCATAGCAACTTCAGTAACGGTATTACCGTTATGGATTACTTGCTCAGGTTTTCCCGCAATTGGAAGATCTAAGCCTTGTTTGATTGTAATCATATTGTTTGCACTACTTTTCTTTTGGGTTAAAAATATGATTGCGAATAACGCAATCGCTTCTATTGAGCCGCAGCCGAACTTGATAAACGAATTCCCCCACTTATCAAAAGCTACATTAAGTTCTCAAATCTGATCTATAATCTTTCGCTATTTTTTAACAAAAGATTAACTAAAAATATAATCGTCTATTCTACCTAAAAATGTCCCCCTATGGCTAGAAAAACCCCCGAATTTTTGCTTTTTCCTTTTCCAAAATTTGAAGTAAATCAATATTTATACCTAGCAAAATCAAATACTACCTATGAATAGGTATGAAATTTTTATACAAGCGGTTAAATTTTCTTCTTAATTTGCAATTATTACCTCAAACTATCAGCAAAATAATTGATCTCAAAAATAGGTGGCTATTTTAGCTAGGCAATTTTAAAATTCGGGCGTAAAATAGTTGATAAATTTTGTAGAATATTTTAATTATAGGACAGGATAAAATGGAAGAACAAACTATTCATATTTCAATATCAGATGCCGCACAAGCCCATTTTGCAAGACTTTTAGAGCAACAAGAGGAAGGTACAAATATCCGTATTTTTGTAGTAAATCCAGGCACACCAGGGGCAGAATGTGGCGTATCTTACTGCCCACCAAATGCAGTAGAAGAAACTGATACAGAATTTACTTTCAACAGTTTCTCTGCCTTTGTGGATGATGTAAGCCTACCGTTCTTAGATGAGGCAGAAATTGATTATGTAACCGATCCAATGGGCTCACAGCTAACACTTAAAGCACCTAATGCTAAAATGCGTAAAGTAGCTGATGATGCACCATTCATCGAACGTTTAGATTATGTTATTCAAACCCAAGTAAACCCGCAACTTGCCAGCCACGGTGGTAAAGTAACGCTTATTGAAGTAACCGAAGATAAATACGCAGTTTTGCAATTTGGTGGTGGCTGCAATGGGTGTTCAATGGTTGATGTAACCTTAAAAGAAGGGATTGAAAAACAATTATTGATGCAATTCCCAGGTGAGTTGGTTGGTGTAAGAGATATTACCGAGCATCAACACGGCGAGCACTCTTACTATTAAGAATAATAAAAAGGATAAATCAATTTGATTTATCCTTTTTTAGATCTCGTAATTAACAAGCGGTTATTTTTTGTAAAATTTTTACAAAAAACGCCCGCTTGCATAACATTTAAGCCATACGACTGTCTTGATAGTCTTTAGCTGCTTTTACAAAACCGGCGAATAATGGATGCCCATCACGCGGGGTTGAAGTAAATTCAGGGTGGAATTGTGCCGCCACAAACCAAGGGTGATTTGGTACTTCAATAATTTCCACTAATTTACGATCCGCTGATAAGCCCGTTACTTTTAAGCCTGCCGCTTCGATTTGAGGTAATAAATTATTATTTACTTCATAACGGTGGCGATGACGCTCTTCAATCGTTTCTGCTCCGTACAATTCACGGGCTTTAGAACCCTCAATTAAGTGGCATTGTTGCGAACCTAAACGCATTGTGCCACCTAAATCTGACTCATCTGTTCGTGTTTCTACATTGCCATCGGCATCTTGCCACTCGGTAATTAAACCAATTACCGGCTGAGGGCAATTTTTATCAAATTCAGAAGAATTTGCTTCAGTTAAACCAGCCACATTACGTGCATATTCAATTAAGGCAATCTGCATACCTAAACAGATACCTAAGTAAGGAATATTGTTTTCACGGGCATATTGTGCGGTGCGGATTTTGCCTTCCACCCCACGATAGCCAAAGCCACCCGGCACTAAAATGCCATCTAAACCAGCTAATAATTCTGTACCTTTGGTTTCAATATCTTGCGAATCAATATATTTAATATTAACGGTTAAGCGATTGGTTAAACCTGCGTGTTTTAATGCTTCGTTTACTGATTTATAGGCATCCGGCAATTCCACATATTTGCCTACCATACCGATAGTAACTTCGCCCGTTGGATTTGCTTGGCGATATAACACTTGCTCCCACTCTGACAGATCGGCTTCTTTACAATCTAAGCGGAAACGCTCGCACACAAACGAATCTAGCCCCTGTGATTTTAACAATTCAGGAATACGGTAAATGGAATCTACATCTTTTAACGAAACTACTGCTCGTTCCGGCACGTTACAGAATAAAGCAATTTTTTTCTTCTCATTTTCAGGAATCGCTCGATCTGAACGACAAATTAATACATCAGGCTGAATACCGATTGAAAGCAACTCTTTTACCGAATGTTGAGTTGGCTTCGTCTTTACCTCGCCTGCGGTTGGAATATAAGGCACTAATGTTAAGTGCATAAATAAGGTTTTCTCACGCCCGATATCTACTGCTAATTGGCGTAGTGCTTCTAAGAATGGCAGTGATTCAATATCACCTACCGTGCCACCAACTTCAACAATTGCCACATCACGCCCTTTACCACCTTCAAGCACGCGTGCTTTAATTTCATTTGTGATGTGTGGAATAACTTGAATGGTTGCACCTAAATAGTCGCCACGACGCTCTTTACGCAACACTTCTGAATAGATTTTACCGCTCGTAAAGTTGTTCGCCTTGCTCATTTTTGAACGAATAAAACGCTCGTAATGACCTAAGTCTAAATCGGTTTCCGCACCGTCTTCCGTTACAAACACTTCGCCGTGCTGAGTTGGACTCATTGTACCCGGATCAACGTTGATGTAAGGATCGAGCTTCATAATGGTTACATTTAACCCACGAGCTTCAAGAATAGACGCAAGAGAGGCTGCCGCAATACCTTTACCTAAAGAAGATACAACACCGCCCGTTACGAAAATATAATTCGTTGTCATTGTTATTGCCTTTGCTGATTAGTTTGATTGGAAATTAAGAATACAAGTTTTCTTTTCATAAAAAGAAACTATTAGGACGGGATAGTAGTTTACATCAAATCAATTTTTTTTGCTAATCCAAAATCTGCAAGCGGTCGATTTTGCAAAAAATTTTACAAAATCAACCGCTTGTAAATTATATTTTACTTCACAAAACCATCGAAGGTTAGCTCGTAGTTATCACCATCTCGGCTGTAGGAAATATAACGTGGGAATTTCTCTCCGTCATATTTTTTAACCGTGATATCTTTTTTATCGCTGGTTCTAAACTTATAAGTGATTTCTTGATACGTTTTCCCACCCGATTTTACTTCTTTTTGTGATTTGCGTAGTTGCACATTTGGCGTTGGATAAAGTTTTTTACCGTTCGTAGTTTGGAAACTTGTTGGTAATTTATCGTAATAGCTCAGCTGGAATGCAGTAGTAAACAAATCATAAGTTGGCATTGTTAATGCTTCTTCTTTTAATGGCTCTTTTACTTTTCCATATTTTACTGTTTTAGAATCAATTTCTGCCATTGCATAAGTTTTACCGTTACGCGTATCTCGGTAACTTAACATATCAAACTGCCCGTTTTTTTCTGTTCCTTTTGCAGTAAATACAATATTGTACAAAGGTACGTTGATTTTAGCTTGAATATTATATTTTCCTCCGCCATTATTGAAGTTAATGTAGGCTGGCATTAAGTAATTTGAGCTATATTTAATATTGTAGCTATCTGCGTAAGCGGTGGAAATTAACCCTGATGTTGCAATAATAACAGTGGTAAGTTTCTGCCAAATTTTCATCTACTTCTCCTCTAAAGATACACGTTCAAACAATCTTGAGATCGCATTGTTATCTCGCAATTGTTCTGCTTTCTCCACTTGCACTCGTGTTAAATGTGGCGAAAAATAATGAATAAAATCATACATATAATTACGAAGGAATGTCCCTCGTTTAAATGCGATTTGAGTCATACTTGGTTGGAATAAATGACTTGCATTGATTGCGACTAAATCTTTATCCACCTCAGTATATGCCATTGATGCCATAATTCCGACCCCTAAACCTAAACGGACATAAGTTTTAATCACATCTGCATCGGTTGCGGTAAACACAATATTTGGCAAAATGCCTTCCTTATTGAAAGCGTGATCTAAATCTGATTGCCCCGTAAACCCAAAGGTATAGGTGATCAAATCATATTTACCTAATTCTTCGACAGTTAAATTTTGACTTTGGTTCACAAAAGTTGCCAATGGGTGATCCGGTTTAACAATAACTGAACGATTCCACCAATAGCAAGGCAGCAATATTGCTTCTTCAAATAAGTATTGTGCTTCTGTAGTGATGGCTAAATCCACCTCGCCTGCCATTAACGCATCATAAATTTGATTAGGCGAACCTTGATGCAAATGCAAACTCACTTCCGGATAACGAGCTTTGAACTTTTCAATGACTTCAGGCAACATATAGCGAGCTTGAGTATTAGTGGTCGCAATTCTTAATACACCTTTATTCGGGCGGGTTTGCTCTTCTGCTACAGACTTAATACTCTGAGCTTTAACCAATAACTCACGGGCAATTGCTACAATTTTCTCACCCGCCGGTGTTAATCCTTTAACGTGCTTACCGTTACGTTCAAAAATATTAACCCCCAGCTCACTTTCTAATAAGCGAACCTGCTTACTAATGCCTGGTTGAGAAGTGTAAAGCACTTCCGCGGCTTCAGTAATATTCAAATTTTGGTTTACTATTTCCACAATGTAACGTAGCTGCTGTAGTTTCATTCTTGTGTTCCTTCTACAATCTTAATAATTTGGTTAATTGAATGAATTTCATAAGTAGGCTTGATATCCGTATCATTTTCCAAATTGAATGTATTAAGCCAACAGGTATCAATGCCCGAATTATTTCCACCTAAAATATCAGAAGCGAGCGTATCGCCTACCATCAACACTTTAGTGCGGTCAAATTCGTCCATTAAGGCAAAAGCATAATCGAATACTTGTCGATCCGGCTTGGCTGCTCCAATCTGTTCCGAAATCACTACAATATCAAAAAAATGTGAAGTTTGAGTATTATCTAACCGCTTTTGCTGTAATTCGGTAAAACCGTTAGTGATAATCCCCATTTTTACTTTGCCATACAAGGTGTTTAATGTTTCCATCACCCCCGCTAACGGCTGACTAACCAACGCCATTTCCGCCATTAATTCTTGGTTTAATTTTAATGGTTCAACGCCCGTTTGTTCCGATAATTTCGCAAAACGGCGTGTTTGAATATCTTGTGCGGTAATCTCATTATTCTGATAAGCAACCCAAAGTGGCTTATTAATAGTTTGGAAATCTTGGTAGTCTTGCTCACTAAAATCGATTTGATAACGAGCTAACATTGCTTTTAAGCCCAAATAAGAATTAAATGAAAATAAGGTTTCATCAGCATCAAATAATACCCATTGGTATTTCATAATCTTCCTTTTATTACTACAAGCGGTGAAAATTTTCAAAAAATTTGCAAATATGGCAATTTATTCGCACTCTGCCATTTTTTGTTGTATCCACTCTACAAAAAATCTCACTTTTGGTACTTGAGCTGATTGAGGTGGATATACAACATAAAACGATTTCTCATCAAATAATGCGGTTGGGAAAGGCTCAATTAACGTCCCCTTTTCAATTTCGTGTTGGGCTAGAACTTTATTCGCAATCGCTACACCTTGTTGGTGCATAGCCGCTTGCAATACCATAAACGTATGACTAAAAATAGAACCTGTTTCTGCATCAACTTTATCTGTAATATTAAGATGCTCTACCATTCTTTTCCATTTATTATGAGTAGAAGAGTGTAACAAATGCTTATCAACTAAATCTTTTGCCGACTGAATGCGATTTTTCGATAAATACTCGGGCGAGGCTAAAATCACAATGCGAGATTCTGTTAAACGGATAGATTCCAAGTCCTGCCAATCGCCTTTACCATAATAAATTGCTACATCGGTTTCTTTGCCAAGTAACCCTTCATCTTGATCTACACCTTTAATGCGAACTTCAACCTCCGGATATTTTTCGTGGAAATCGGCTAAACGTGGTACAAGCCAGTGCATACCAAAGGTTTGTGGCACGCTGATAGTGAGAATTTGACGACTGCTTTGCTGACGCACTTTATCGGTTGCCAATGCAATTTGTTCTAATAAAGGCTGCACCTCGTAGAAATATTGTGCCCCTAACTCCGTTAATTCCAATAAACGGTTACGACGATGAAATAACGAAGCCCCTAAAAAGTCTTCTAATAACTTAATTTGATGGCTAACGGCAGCTTGGGTTACAAAGAGATCTTCTGCTGCTTTGGTAAAATTCAGATGGCGAGCAGCAGATTCAAATGCTTTTAGTGCATTGAGTGGTGGAAGTTTTCTGTTCATAGTATTCAAATATAATTAACTGCTAAAATAAAACAATTCCATTATTTTTTCTGATGATTAAAATAAAAAAAATTCGGTTGATGACTGGAAGTAGAAACAATAGAATATTCCTAATACTTAATGGATAGTCATAGAATTTATTCTATTCCTAAATTTTAAGTATGATGTTGTGTTTGCATATTGGTCTAGGAGACTAGACTGGAGTAACCTAGTTACTCGTTTCACTTCCTGTATATTTTGAACCATATTGGTTTATAACCGCCCGCTTTGGGCGGTTTTTTCTATCCAGATACAAATATAGAAGATTGTTTGCCATTCTATATTATTCGTTATATTTATTCTAGCTTTTATACTCTTTTATTCTTTCACTTTCATCTGTTATAAAAATAGGTTTTATAGTATCCTAGTGCCATCACTATTTTTAAATAGCAGAGTATTCCTTTGAGTAAACCAAAACTAACTCACAATCAACAACGTAGAATTAAGTCTAATCACCATAAGCGTATCAATAAAAAAGAGATTGAATGGCAAGATGATATGCTGGGCGAAATGCAACAAGGCATTGTAGTAACTCGCCACGTTAAACACGCTGATGTCGAAACTGAAGCAGGTGAAATTTTCCGTTGTAATATCCGCCGTACATTAAAAAATGTAGTGGTGGGTGATCGTGTTTCTTGGCGTAAAGGCAGTGAACAGCTACAGGGCATCAGTGGCGTGATTGAAGCTGTATTCCCTCGTAAAAATGAGCTTACCCGCCCCGATTATTATGATGGTATTAAAGTAATGGCATCAAATATCGATCAAATCATCATCGTGTCAGCAGTTGTGCCTACGCTTTCACTCAATATTATTGATCGCTATTTAGTCATTTGCGAAACTGCCAATATCCCGGCTCTTATCGTGCTGAACAAAATTGATTTACTTGATGAAACAGAACGAAAAGCCGTTCAAGAACAATTAAAAATTTACGAAGATATTGGCTATGAAACACTTTGCCTATCCGCCGATACCGGCGAGAATATGCACGCTTTACATCAATATCTTGCAAAAGGGACGTCCATTTTCGTTGGTCAATCGGGTGTAGGAAAATCGAGCCTTATTAACCAGCTTCTGCCGGAAGTCAATGCACTCACAGGATCTGTAAGTGATAATTCAGGATTGGGGCAACACACTACTACCGCTTCACGTTTATACCATTTACCACAAGGCGGTCAATTAATTGACTCGCCAGGCATTCGTGAATTTGGATTATGGCATTTAGAGCCGGAACAAATTACGCTTGGCTATCGTGAATTTCAATCAGTGCTAGGCACTTGCAAATTCCGTGATTGCAAACATAAAAACGACCCGGGCTGTGAGTTAAGACAAGCGGTCGAAAATGGTAAAATTTCTGCAATTCGGTTTGAAAATTACCACCGCTTAATTGAAAGCCTGTCTGAAACCAAAAGCCAACGCCATTTTAGAAAAGAAGACGTATAATGAACGAATTTATCTATCCAAATGCTAAATTGATTGCAGGTGTTGATGAAGTTGGACGAGGTCCGTTAGTTGGAGCAGTTGTAACCGCAGCGGTGATTTTAGATCCTAATAATCCGATTGAAGGGTTAATGGATTCTAAAAAACTATCGGAAAAGAAACGCTTAGCATTGGCAGAAGAAATCAAAGCAAAAGCTCTGAGCTGGTCACTTGGTCGAGCTGAACCGGCTGAAATTGATGAATTAAATATTCTTCACGCCACAATGCTGGCAATGCAACGTGCAGTGGCTGGTTTGCGTATTCAGCCTGATTTCATCTTAGTTGATGGTAATCGCCCACCACTATTTTCTGTGCCTACACAAGCGGTGGTTAAAGGCGATAGCTTAGTTGCTGAAATCAGTGCCGCTTCAATTATTGCCAAAGTAGCACGTGATCAAGAAATGGACGAATTGGATAAGCAATTTCCGCAATACGGTTTTGCCAAGCATAAAGGCTACCCGACTAAGTTACATTTTGAAAAGTTAATTGAATTTGGAGCAACACCTTACCACCGCAAAAGTTTTGCTCCAGTAAAAAAAGTATTAGGCTTAATTGACTAGAAGGAACATTTTATGACGACAGAGTACCAAGAAACAATTTTTACCAAAATCATCAACAAAGAAATTCCAGCCAATATTGTCTATCAAGATGATCTTGTTACGGCATTTCGTGATATTTCCCCACAAGCAGCAACCCATATTCTGATTATTCCGAATAAATTTATTCCAACCGTTAATCACGTTACTGCCGAAGATGAATTAGCATTAGGGCGTTTATTTACCGCTGCGGCAAAAATTGCAAAAGAAGAAGGCATTGCCGAAGATGGTTATCGTTTAATTATGAATTGTAATAAAAATGCAGGGCAGGAAGTGTTCCATATTCATATGCACTTACTTGGTGGAGAGAAATTAGGTCCATTAGTGGCGAAGTAACATTATGCGTTTATCCTATTTTACTTTTGCAATTTTTTCACTTTTTTTGACCGCTTGTGCAAGCAAGCCGGTTAGCTATTTACCCATAGGTTCAAAGCCTATTGTGAATATTGAGGAAGATATTGCACAAAAAGTTGAACTCGATACCAACGGCAAAACCTTTAGTGCCACTAACTTAACTGATTTCACACTTAATGTGATGTATAAACTCTTTTGGTATGATAAAGATGGCGTAACACAATCAAATGGTATTGCAGAGAGCTCGGGCTGGCAAGCGTTATGGCTACAGCCAAAGCAAAAGCAGACAGTGGAATTAATTAAACCGACAGAGGAAAGCCATAATTACCGACTTTATTTACGCAGTACAAGATAGCAAAAAAGCAGAGTGAAAACTCTGCTTTTTTATCTCTACGACTTCAAAAACGGATTACTCTGTTTTTCTCGCCCAATAGTGGTATGTGAGCCGTGCCCCGGCACAATGATGAAATCATCATCTAAATCAAACATTTTAGTACGAATAGTTTCTAAAAGCTGATCATAACTCCCCATATACAAATCAGTTCTTCCAATGCTGTCTTGGAATAAAACATCACCACTAAAAGCGATTTTATTCTCAAAATCAAAGAAACCAATATGCCCCGGTGCGTGCCCTGGTAAGTGGCGAATATGATATTTCAACTGACCTACTTCAACTACATCACCTTCTTCTAGCCAGTGATCCGGATAAAATCCTTTTACCAGCGGTAAACCAAATTGTTGGCACATTTCAGGTAAATGCTCAAATAACGGCTTATCTGCAAGATGAGAACCACATACTTCAACATTAAAATGATCTCTTACTTTCTCAACTGCCATAATATGATCTAAGTGAGCGTGAGTAATTAATAATTTCTGTACTTTTAGATCTTGAGCTTCCACAAATTGAATGATACGTTCTGCATCATCACCGGCATCAATAATAGCTGCGTTTTTATCGTTATCCCAAACGACAGTACAGTTTTGCTGAAATGGGCTAACAGGAATAATTTGCAAATTAAACATAAAATATTACCGCTTGTTAGCCTCTCCACGTACGAACAGGACCGGTATCAACATGAACAAAATTACTGCGAGGATAGTAACCTACCCCACCATTGTTCAAACTTTCTGCCGCTTGTCTAACTTTATTTAAAGCCACACCTGAAATTTGAAAATCAACTGCTTTGCCAAGAATATGGTAACTTTGGTTTGCAACACCGCTGCTTCGGCGACGCATACTGGCATTAGTCTTTGCTGAACGATAGCCACTTAATACTAAAATTTCCGCATTATGAAAACCTAAACGGCGTTGTATTTGATTAAGTTTGACGAATAATTTTGGAT
This sequence comes from Mannheimia bovis, assembly GCF_014541205.1. Classification (NCBI taxonomy): domain Bacteria; kingdom Pseudomonadati; phylum Pseudomonadota; class Gammaproteobacteria; order Pasteurellales; family Pasteurellaceae; genus Mannheimia; species Mannheimia bovis. Next base: position 28,188 of record NZ_CP061280.1, read on the forward strand.
CAATTGCCTTAACTTGATTAATATGACGATCTCGCATCAAATAATTTAATTGACCGAGATCTTTTTTATTTAATCCACTTGCACCAAATTTCGCTGTGTAGGTATCACCTGTATTAATGTTACGAAAACGCAATGCAGCAGGGGCAGGAGTAGAAAGTGCTGCCATTACTTGACCCGGCAGAAGGCTAGCCCCTAAAACAAGTCCGCCGAGTGATAACCACTTACGGCGTTGAACATCTATTTGTTTCATTTTTCCCTCATAGGTTAGCTAATAATTTAAAGAAAATCGCTTTAATAAACGAATTTCTGTAAATTCATAGTAGAATTTTTAATCATAGAATATAATTGGTAATCTAAATTATAAAAAAGTTCCAAGAAGATACGAGATCTTCTTGGAATTTAACCTTATTACTTGACTTAAATTAAACTTTTAAGTTTTCCCCAACTAATTGAATATTGTGGAATTTTTGCATCAAGGTTATAAATATCGGGTAAAGTTCTTACCTTACCGCCTTCAACCCAAGCGGTTACATAATATAAGTAAACCGGGTTATCCGAACTAATTTGTGCAGATGTTGTTTTTTTGCTACCTAGCACTCGGTTCTTTCTATCTACACTCCACCCTGCTTCTTTAAGCAGAATAGTTGCAAGTTCATCTGATTTCTCTACTCGCACACAACCTGAACTTAACGCTCGATCTTTCTTACCAAATAAGCCTCTGTTTGGTGTATCGTGTAAATAAATTGCATCCGAGCTCGGCATATTAAATTTATAACGACCTAATGCACTATCATCACCGGCTTGCTGACGAATACGGTAAGGCGTACTTTTAGCATTAAGATATTGTGACCAATTTACGCTGTGTGGATTAATTTTATTACCATTACCATCAAGAATATCAAAACTTGCACGATCAGCATAGCTCGGATCACGGGCAAGTTTAGGCACAATATCTTTTGTCATAATACTCGTTGGTACATTCCAAGGCGGATTGACTACAACATTACTTAATTTACTGTACATTACAGGCGTTTTACGATCTGCACGCCCAACAATCACTTTAGACTGTAACACTAATGCTCCATCACGGAAATAATAGAGCTGATAACTTGGGATATTCACAAAAATCCCATTATTAAAACTTGGAATAATGCGTAAACGCTGAGTATTTAACGCTAACTTATAGAAAGAGCCATTACTCGCACCATCAGCTAAGGATAATACTCTCTGTGCAGTATCGTGATATAGATGATTTCGAGGAATAAGATTAGTAATAAATTGACCTGATGAACCATCTCTTACCGCCTCTACCCATTGCTCAATTTGGTCTGAAGAAGGTACTTTAGGTGAATAACTACCTAAGTTATATAACCAGTTATTTGCGTTTTTAAACACATTTTTGTTGTAATATAAATAATCTAAAAATCCGTCTGTTAATAAGATATCTTTTGCTAAACCTTCTGGCTGATTTAAGATTTGTTGCAGGGCTTGTGCTGATTTAGATGAAACACCACTTGCTGCAAATAAAGCATACTCTTTTAAAAAAGCCTTTTCTGCAACTTTGTCATTCCACATCGTGGCAAATTGATTATCTAAATAGATTTTAGTGGTGGCTTGACTAAGTAATAACGCATTATTACCAATCTCTTGATTCACTCTGGTTTCTGCTTCAGCAAATTTTCTTGCTTGTTCTTGACGAATTTGTTCCTGAGCTAACGCATAGTCAGCTTGTTTGACTAATTCTGCGGCACGAGCTTGCTGGGCTGCAAAACTTAGCTGCGGCAAAATGGCATCTTGTACAGCAGGTGAAACCGCTATTTGAACAACTCTCGGGGTTTCAGCTAAAACAATACCTGAAAATGCCATCATAATAGGTAATAATTTAAAGGTTTTCACCCACTCTTCCTCTTAATATCATTTGCAAATTTTTTCAAAAAATAGACCGCTTAGTAACCTAAGCGGTAACATTTGTTTATATTATAAACACATTTATGGTTTTTTACCAATATTTGACCAATCCACTACCATTTGTACAGCTTCTTTTAAGAAAAAGTCAGGTGCTTCATAATCTTTTGGTAAATCATCAATGTTTTTCAGTGCTTTTTTACCTTCTCTTGCAAAACGTGCGTTGATATCTTTCAAGCGTTTTGCATCGTCGGCTTTCTCTTCTTTCAAACGCTCTTCTAAATTTAACGATAAGAATTTACGCTCATCACGCTCTTTGCGAATCGCAATATTTTCATTTAACACGATAAATTCCGGATTCTTCGCAATACGCTCTTCGTGTTTTGCTTTTAACTCTGAAACTGCATTGCGTGCATTACCCGCTTCTTGATAGGTAGCTGCAGGCACTTTATCCCAAGGCAGAGCGTTATCTTCAAAACTTTCTCCTGTTTTTTCCGCATTGATGATTTCAGGGAATTTAATATCCGCATCAACCCCTTTCAACTGAGTACTACCGCCGTTAATACGATAGAATTTTTGAATCGTGTATTGAATAAAACCTAACGGCTCTTTATCTAAATCATACACAAAATTCAACGAACGACTTTGCTGAACCGTACCTTTACCAAAAGTTTGCTGACCTACAATAATCGCACGATTATAATCTTGCATTGCAGCCGCAAAAATCTCAGAAGCCGATGCACTATGGCGATTAATCATTACCATAATTTTGCCGTCATAAACGATTTTTGATTCAGGATCTTCGTGTACTTTGATACGGTTAAAGGCATCTTGTACTTGAACTACCGGTCCACCTTTAATAAATAAACCTGTTAATTCAATTACTTCTGTTAATGAACCACCGCCGTTCTCACGCAAATCAATGATTAAACCTTCCAGATTCTGCTTATTCATATCCGCTAATAATTTACGCACATCTTCAGTTAAACCAATGTAGAAAGTTGGAATTTTAATAACTCCAACACTTTTTCCATCGACTTTCTCAACAGTTAATTTAGCGGCACTGTCTTCAATACGCACTTTATCACGTACAAGTGTGATGATTTTGGTTTTTCCGCCTTTTTCTGGCTCAATTTCCAAGCGAACTTTTGTGCCTTTTTTACCTTTAATCTTATCGACAACATCATCTAAACGCCAGCCGATAACATCTTCAATTTCGCCTTTCTCACCTTGACCAACACCAACAATTTTATCACCAACCACAAGTTTCTTACTTTTAGCGGCAGGTGCACCCGGCACTAAAGACTTAATACTAGTTACATCATCTTCTTGAGTAAGTGTTGCCCCAATCCCTTCTAATGAAAGATTCATACTTTCTTGGAAGGCTTTTGCTGCACGAGGCGATAAATAGCTGGTATGTGGGTCGATCTCACGAGAAAATGAATTCAAGTACGTTTGTAAAATATCATCAGCCTTCACTTGAGTTAAACGTTTAATCGCAAAATTATAACGTTTGGTTAAGGTTTTCTTGATGTCAGCCCATTTTTTATCTTTTAGATATAAATTGATAATATCGTTTTTAACACGTTGTTCCCACAGTGTATTGGCTTCCTCCACGCTTGTTGGGAATGCGGCTTTTTCACGGTCGATCTCAATTTCATCACTACCTTTTAAATCAGGCTCTTTGTCTAATAAAGACAACGCATAGCTATAACGCTCATAACGGCGTTTAGACATCAGCTCATACATTGCAAATGCAGCATTTAATTTACCGGCATATAAATCATCATCTAATAACGTGGCATATTTGCTACGCATTTCATCAATATCCGATTGCAAGAATGTATTGTGTGCAGGATCAAGCCAATCAACATAACGGTTAAAAATCTTTGATGCAAACTCATCATTCAATTCGAACTTATGATAATGAGATTGAGTGAGACGGGCAGTAACGCGTTTGGTTGATAGACTGTGCTGTTCGTTCGGTTTTGGAATAACAATGCTATTCTCTTTAATATCAGGTTGAACCGCAAAGGCATTACCGACTAATAAACCTAAAGTTACCGCAACTATTTTGTTTAATTTTGTTAGTTTCATCTTCTTTTCCAATCTACAAGCGGTCATAAAAGGATAAAAATTTACAAATAGCGTTTGAATACGCCTAGTATAAATATTATTTACGACCAAATTTACTTGCTAAAGCGGCTAATTTTTCCTCTGATGCTTTAGATAAATTATCTGCTACTTTTTTTGCTTTAGAGGCTGCACGTTTTTTAGCATTTTCTTCGCGTGCTTTTTGCTTAAAGAATTCTTTACGCTGTTCTTTACGTTCTTGTGCTTTACGTTCTGCCACAACAGCTTTCGCCGCGGCTAAGGTTTCTGCTGCGTGAGCTGCTTCTTCTTCTGTTACAAAGCCAACTTCTTCGCCTTGCAAACCAACACGAGCTGCATTCGGTTGGCTCGCAGCTAAATAACGCCAAGAATTTGTGTAGTTACGTAACACTTGACGTAATAAGGTTTTACTGACTTTTTCATCATCTTTTAACGCTTCTGCCAATTCTTGGAAAAGACCCACTTTTAGCGGTTTAACTTCTCCTTCAACAGTGAAGCAAAGCGGGAATTTTTCCGCTAAATATGCAATTACTTCCTTTGTGCTTGGATTTGTTTTATTGTGAGTTTGTTCTGTTGTTTGCTCTACTTGTTGTTCAGACATAATAAGTTCCGTTAATAAAAATTCGAGAATTTGCTAAGTTAAAATCTAACTGGATACTATATTTGATTTATAAGGCTTCGTCCATATAAATTGCATATTCCTATCACAAAAACGATAGACTATTTTTTCATTTGAATGTTCATAAAAGTATAAAAATAATTTGCTTAAAAAATGAATAAATGCTCTAATGGCGAAAGCTGTTCGTGCGTTAAAATAGTTGAATCTTTTTAGTTATTTCCTTAAAAGGTAAGTGATTGATAGATACGCCTGTAATATCCCGTTTAGCTATCTTTTATCACTTTTTACATTTATATAAGGAAAATCCTATGTCAACAGTTACTGGTACAGTGAAATGGTTCAACGCAACTAAAGGTTTTGGTTTTATCACCCCGGATCAAGGTGGCAAAGATGTGTTCGTTCACTTCTCCGCTATTGAAGCAAACGGTGGTTACCGCACATTAGCAGATGGTGCGAAAGTACAATTTGAAATTCAAGATTCAGAACGTGGAGCATCAGCAGTAAACGTTAAAACTATCTAATTAGAATAATTTAAATCAAATGCCGACGAAATGTCGGCATTTTTGTCTTTTTATTTGGTAATTTGTACCTCAAATTTCTTCGGTACAATAAAAATTGCCGGCACAACAAAAGCTGCCATCAGCCAGAAAGTAAAGTTTGGTGAATGCTGATAAATTATACCTGCTAAAAAAGTAAACACTGCCATAAATGCACAGCTTGCCAAACCGAAATATAAACCTTGTAGCTTTGTAATTTTCTCTGCTGCTTGTTGCATTGAAATATAACGAATCATTGCAATATGAGAAGCCCCAAAGGTAACTGAGTGTAGAAATTGAGCAAAAATCATTAATGTAATCTCTGTTGTACTGCCCATAATTCCCCAACGAATAAAAGCAAATACCGCAGATAAAATCATCAAATGACTAATTTTCCACGACTTAAACAACTGTTTAGAAACTAAAAAGAACAAAATCTCCGACACCACCGCTAATCCCCAAAACAAACTTGTGATTTGCGTTGAAATGCCTGCATTTGACCAATGAATAGTACTATAAGTGTAATAGGTTGCGTGGGAAGCTGAAATTAACGATACCGCAATTAACATTCGTAAAGTGGTAGGCTCTTTTAATAACGCCAAGTAAGTTACATTCGAGTTACTTGTGGCTACACTTTTTTCCTCAAAACCAACCGTAGGTGTAGCGAGTTGTCCGATACCAAACAAGACAAGAAAGCCAATAATAACCCAAACTACAATATCTTCGCCTAGCTGCCCGATAAAATAGCCACCGCAAAGTGAACCGACCACAAAGGCGATTGAGCCAAAAAGTCTGGCTTTACCGTAATCCAAACCGACTTGTCGTTGCCAAATGGAAGCAATACTGTCTGCAATCGGCATTGCCCCTGAATTAAACATTTGAAACAGCATTAACACAGGAAAGATCAACCAAATTGAATTGCCCGAAAATGCCAACACAATAGCCACTGCAATATTCAGCCACGTTAAGGCTCTTGCGGTCGGAATAAGCTGATTTACTGCCTTTACCCGCTGTGAAGCTAAGATACTGCCCCCGAAACGAAACAGATAACCGACTGCGGCTAATAAGCCAATCATTTCGGTAGAATAGCCGTGATGTTTTAACCAAACAGGCAAAAAGGGTAATATCACACCATAAGCACAAAAAAAGCCAAAATAGTTAAATGCCGTCCATTTAAACGGTGAAACCGCTATCATAAGGACTTCTCCATTTCTTCAGCACGATAAATTGCCGCCCACATTGCTTGATCTACCGTTTCTGTTAAATTTTGTTGTTCAAATACTTCCAATGCTTTTGCGGTTGTGCCACCTTTGGAAGTTACATTTTCTCGCAAGGTTGAAAGGGGAATTGTTGGATTTGCCTCCACCAATTTTGCTGCCCCTAACGCAGCAGATTGCACAAGCAATCTTGCATCTTGCTCGCTAAAGCCCATTTGCATTGCACTTTGTTGCATTGCTTCCATAAAACGGAAAAAATAAGCAGGACTTGAACCGGTAATGGCAATAATGTGGTTGATTTTGTCCTCAGTTTCCACCCAATAACATTTCCCTACCGCACTCATTAAGTTCTCAGCAAATTCACAAGCGGTCGAATTTACCGATTTTTTTGCAAATAGCCCCGTCATTCCCTCGCCAATCAAAGACGGGGTATTTGGCATTGTGCGGATAATATTTTTCGCCGTTGGTAGTAATTCTTCCAAACGTTGAACTGAAATCCCAGCCGCCACAGAAATTACCCATTTATTTGAAAAATCTACATCGGCAAATTCTGCACAAACCTCCGCCATCATCTGTGGTTTAACCGCCAGCACCACCACTTCTGCTTGTTCTACCGCTTCACGATTTGCAAAATGAGTGGTAATTCCGACCGCTTGTAATTCCTCTCTACGAGCAAGATTGCTTTTATTACACGCAATAATTTGAGAAGCGGAATAACCGCTTTTCAATAAACCTTGAATAATGGCGAATGCCATATTGCCTGTGCCAATAAAGGCAAGTTTTTTACTGTTCATTTGCAAATTCTCTACTGTGTTGAGGTTGGCTCTGTTAAAATACCTTATTCTACACCTTAAAAGATTTCTCTAAAAGGACAGGCAAAAATGGTTTTCTTCAAAAATGTGATGATTTATAAATTAACCGGCGAGCTTTCGCTTGAGAGCAAAAGCCTTGATGATTTGCAGCAAGAGACAAAATTCACACCTTGCACTCAATTTGATATGAGCAAATTCGGCTGGTCTAGTCCACTAAAAGGGTCTGATTTACTTCATTTTTCACAAGGTAATCAATTTTTGCTGGTTTCACACAAAGAGGATAAATTACTGCCTGCCAATGTAGTCAAAGCCGAAACCGAGCAACGCATTGCAGAACTTGAAGAAAAAGAGGCTCGCAAGCTCAAGAAAACCGAGAAGCAAGCGGTAAAAGATCAAGTTGTGTCAAACCTGTTACCTCGAGCCTTTAGCAAACATCAATTTACTGCTATTTGGTTGGATTTAGACAATCAGCTCGTGTATGTTGATGCAGCGTCAAGCAAACGAGCGGAAGACACGCTTGCCTTACTGCGTAAAACACTTGGCTCATTGCCTGTTGTGCCGATTTCATTCACTTTTCCGCCTACAGAAGTAATGACAAACTGGGTGGCAAAAGGACATACGCCAAGTTGGCTAACCTTATTAGAAGAAGCGGAGCTGAAATCCTTCGATACCGACAGCGTTATCCGCTGCAAACGCCAAGATTTGGAAACCGAAGAAATCGCCCAGCACTTACAAGCGGGCAAATTTATCACAAAACTTGCAATTGAGTGGGAAGCCCATTTCTCTTGTGTTCTTAATGAAGATGCCACGCTTTCCCGCCTTAAATTTGCTGACGAAGTGCGTGAGAAAAATGATGATATTCTAAAAGAAGATATCGCTCAACGCTTTGATGCTGATTTCTCACTGATGACGGAAGAACTGAAAACTTTCACTGCTAAAATGATTGAAGAATTTGGTGGGCTTAAAGCCAGAATTTAGGACCAAAATTTAGGAAAAGCAATGTTAGATCAAGCGATTATCGACCAATATGCAGCCCTTATTTTTGATATGGACGGCACATTAATTGACACAATGCCGAGCCACGCCAAAGCGTGGGAAAAAGTTGGCGAAGTACTGGGTTATCCTTTAACTTCAGACGCTATGTTTGAACTCAGCGGCTCAACTACCTTTGTGATTGCCCGTGAAACAATGAAGCGTGCCAATATGCCGGAGCATTATTTTGATGAAGTAGTTAAATTGAAACGCCAATTTGGTATGGAATTAATCCCTGAAAATGCCACTTTACTGCCTACCTTTGAGATTGTGAAAGCAAACTTTGGTAAAAAGCCAATGGCAATCGGCACAGGTTCACACCGTGCGATGGTGGAATTATTAGACGACAAATTTAATTTACGCCATTATGTTTCGGTGATTGTGAATTCTGAAGATGTGAGCAATCATAAACCCTCCCCTGAAACATTTTTAAAATGTGCGGAAAAATTGGGGGTGCCTGCTCATCGTTGTTTGGTATTTGAAGATGCGGATCTAGGTGTACAAGCCGCCCTTAGCGGTGGAATGGACGTGTTTGATGTGCGAACTCATACCCTAAGCCACGCAACTCGTTAATGAAAGGTCGTTATGAAAACAGAGTGGATTAAAAATTTCGTACAAAAATTGATCGCAATTTCAAAAGCGGTGGAGAACTATTTTACAAGCGGTTCATTTGGGGTGAAATTTTACCCTTTTCTGATGCATCCTTGCTTTCGTAAAAGCTGTGCGTTTTTAGTGTTTATTACCGCTATTATCTCTAGCTTTAGTGGGCTATTTTATTTAGTGGCAGAACATTTCACAATTTTATTCAGTGAAAGATCGCTTACTATCTATTTCCACCACAGCACCTTAGAATTGCTTGTGCCTGTTGGCACAATGCTTGATGGAAAAATCACCGAACTCTCGCCCCTTTCCATCGTAATGCGTACGATGTTTGTGATACAAGCGGTCGTTTTTTTCTTTATTTATGCAATTGGCATTACCCATATTACCCATAATAAACTGCGTGTTATCGGCTTAGTTTTAGCACTCGGTTTTGCGATTGGTTGCTCGTTAATTTCGGGTATTCAACCCACTTCACGCAGCGAATTTGGTATTTACAATCTAGGGGCAAACATTACTTTTTTAATTGGTAACTTAACTTTGATTATCGCTGGACTAGATATTTACCACCCAACAATGCGTTTTTTCAAACGTTTTAGCATTACAGCAGGCATTATCGGGGCAGTTTGTATTTTAATTACAATGTTCCTGCCGACTATTTTTAGCCCATTAATTGAACGAACAGGTATCTACACCATTATGACGTGGGAAATTTTAGCCGGTTTTGCCATTATTAAACGGTTAAGAAAAATTCCGTCATTAACTCGCCCTATAGAAACATAAAATAAGATACAACAGGATAAACTATGAAACACAACATTCCGTTTATTAACCGCTATGCACAACTGATTGAGCTACCAACGATTTCCAGCTTGGTAGCGGAAAATGACTTATCAAACCGTGCATTGATTGAATTACTCGCCACTTGGCTTGCCGATTTTGGCTTCAAAACCGACATTTTAGCCGTTGAAGGCAGCCGTAATAAATACAACTTACTTGCAACCTATGGCGAGGGCGAAGGTGGATTATTACTGGCAGGGCACACCGATACCGTGCCGTTTGATGATGGCAAATGGACGTTTAACCCCTTCAAACTAACCGAAAAAGAGGGGAAATTATACGGCTTAGGCACAGCGGATATGAAGGGCTTTTTTGCTTTTGTAGTGGACGTAGTCAGCCAAATTGACTTATCGCAAATCAAAAAGCCGATTCGCATTTTAGCCACAGCCGATGAAGAAACCACGATGCTTGGGGCAAAAACCTTCGCACAGCACACCCACATTCGCCCAGATTGTGCGATTATTGGTGAGCCAACTTCGCTCAAGCCGATTCGAGCCCATAAAGGACATATGGGAGAATCGGTCAGAATTACGGGCAGAAGCGGGCACTCAAGCGATCCAAGTAAAGGGATTAATGCAATTGAATTGATGCACGAATCTATCGGCTACTTAATGAAAATGCGTGATGACCTGAAAGAGAAATATCATAATCCGCTCTTCCAAGTAACTCACCCAACGATGAACTTTGGTAACATTCGTGGTGGCGATGCGATTAACCGCATTTGTGCTTGCTGTGAATTACAGTTTGATATGCGACCATTGCCAAATATGCCGTTAGCCGATTTATACGCAATGGTTGATGAATACTTAAAACCAATGCTTGAACAATATGGCGATTTAATTGACATCCGCCCGATACACGACGGCATTCCGGGCTATGAATGCGAACACTCCGCCCAAATCGTACAAGTGGTTGAAAAATTATTAGGTGAAAAATGTGATGCGGTAAATTACTGTACCGAAGCTCCCTTTATTCAGCAACTCTGCCCTACACTCGTGCTAGGACCGGGCTCAATTGAGCAAGCTCACCAGCCTGATGAATTTTTAGAAACAAAATATATTGAACCGACGAAAGAACTATTAACCAAGTTGATTTATCATTTCTGTCGATAAGATAAAATAGGGGCAAATTGCAATTTGCCCCTATTTTTACAAGCGGTTAAATTTCCCTAAAAATTTACAAATCAACGAAATAAGGCGAACACTGTGGTTCGCCTTATCAATTAGTGTGCATAGCTAAATACTTTCACAACTTTTGTTACACCACCCACATTGCGAGCAGCTTCGGCAGCAGCATCGGCTTGAGCTTGGCTTACTTTACCCATTAAGAAAACTTCGCTGTTTTCGGTAACCACTTTTACTTCTGTTGCTTTTACTTCACCATTCACTAATAGCTTAGATTTGACTTGAGTGGTAATCCAGCTATCTTGTGTAATCTGTCCAAAGCCGATTTTTTCGCCTTGTCGGATTTCGTTATAAATTTCCGTTACCCCTTCTGCTCCTGCGGCTAAGTTTTTAGCATTTTCTACTACGTCCATACTTGGTGCTTGACCAATTAATAATACCTTACCGTTGTAAGCCACTACGTTAATACGGGCTTCTTGTTTAATTTGTTCGTCTTTATTGATGTTGTAAGCCACTTTTTCTTCTAAAATTTCATCATCAACCTGTGTGCCTGTTGAGCGTGGGTCAGTAGCCACTTTGGTTGCCACTGCTGCTGAAGTTACTACTGCAGTAGTAATACAGCCTTGTAAAGACAGGAAACCTAAAGTAAGTAAACCTGCTTTAAGTAGTTTTTTTGCTAAATGTGTCATAATCTCTCCTTACGAGAAAAGTAAATGGTCGATAAGTTCACAGAGTAAATTAGTATAAAAATGATGGCTTTCAATCACTCTCAACTCATTGGTTGAGGGAGCTGAAATTTCAATATCACTTTCATCTAATAATCCGAGTGTGTGGTCATTATTACTGCCTGTTAAAGCAATAATATCTAAATCTAAATGCTGACTTTTAGCCGTATGAATGGCTTGCAATATACACTCTTCATTACCCACAGGCGAAAAAACAATGAAGAGATCACCTTCTTTTGCAACCGCTTGTAATTGTTTTTTATAAATTGAATCCAGCTCATTATCTTGTGCAAAAACGCCTGCTAATATGCCATTAAGTTGTAATTGCACCGCTGAAAAGCTCGGTCTTGCCAGCTCATAGCGATGAATTAAGTGGCTAACCAGCAGAGCCGCATTGCCGTAAGAACGCCCGTGCCCGCACACAATCACTTTATCGCCACGCAATAAACACGCCACAATGCGGTTTGCTGCTTCACTCAATTTAGTCGGCAATAATTCTGCTGCAGAAATTTGGGTTTGTATACTTTCGGTAAATCTATCTTGGATTTTATTTAACATCTTAATCTAACCTAAAAAGTTAGGAATCCATAATGGGGATTGGCTTCCATCAAAAGCAACCACATCAAAGCGGCAGTTTGCAGTTTCTAAACTTTGATGTTGTTTGAGTAGCCACATATTCGCCGCATTTTGCCATTTTTGTTGTTTTCGGTAATCAATGCTTTCAACTGCCGAACCATAACGATCACTTTTACGCTGACGAACTTCGACAAAAACAATCGTTTGTCCGTCTTGCATAATCAAATCCAGCTCTCCGCCTTTAAAATGTTGGTTAGCGGCAACAAAACGAAGCCCTTGCTGTTCTAAAAACACTCGGGCTTTTTGTTCATAAAAAGAGCCTTGTTCTCGTTTATTAATAAGCCTGTTGAATAGACCCATTTTGATATTGCAACCAAGATAAACTACGTTCAATATTACAATTTTGTCCGGCTTTTAATTCGCCTGTTAAACCAGAAATTTTATAGCCCGGAATATGGCGGAACTCATTAAATTTTGTGGCAAGCGACCACGCATCAGCCCCCATTGCATATAAACGCATCATTGAAAAATCACTATTGGCTAGGTTCTCTGCTTTTTGATATTCGCTTGATGTAGTATCTGCCAATAATGGTACTTCACTAAATTTTACACCTTCCATTGCAGTATAGAAATCAATGCCATTATTGGGCGAATTACTGCGTGATGAAGTATAAATGGCTAGGCGATCTTTTAAGTTAGAACTATCAATACCTTGTTTAATTTCAACCACTTGTTCTGCACCGCCTAATACATACAAACCGGCTTTAGTTATGCCTGCATTTTGAATAGAAGCAACAGAATCAAGCGGTTGATTGTAATAACGCACATCAGCATCAGTGCCACTTAGCTGACGCCAACGTTTTGCAAAAGCTTCCGCTGAGCGATTACCAAAATCATCTTGTGGGGCTGCAACGATAGCCACTCGATGACCATCACGGTACATTTTCTCCGCCCCTGCTTGAGCTTCAGACTCCGGCGATAAGCCGTAGTAACAGACTTGAGCAATATTGCGTGCATTTTCCGTTGCGTTTAGTGCTAACACGTTAATATTTTGAATTTCCGGGCTCAATAGCATTTCATCTACCCGAGATTTCAGCAACGGTCCAACAATAATATTTGCCCCTTGTTGTTTTGCTTGGGCAATTAATGAATTTACATCAGATGAGCTTGTATCAAACGTCTGAACTGCTGTTGGATCATCTGCTTTCGCATCATTAAAACCACGCTGAATAATATCGCCTAAAATTTGAGCATCACCACTAAGCGGTAATAATAATGCAACGCTGCTTAATTGCGTTTGTTGGAAATTATTCACACCTTGTAATTCAGTTGGCATAACCGTAACCGCACTGTGGTTTGGATATTGGTTTTTCCAATTATTAATTGCCTGTGGCATTTGAGCAGGTGTAGTTACATTTTGGTTATAAATATTAATTAATGCTAACCAGCCTGCAAGCTCCATTTCACCGGCTTCAGGCACTGTTCTTTCCAGCATTCCACGATTAGCATCACGTAAGGTTTGCCAAATAATATCGTTATTTTCTTGGCGTTCGCGGTTCATTTTGTAGTAAGCATTTAACTGCGATCTCGCACGTACAATACCAATTGCATCATTCTGATTTGCCGCAATACGGGCTTGTGTTTGAATATAGCGTAAACGCTGTGCAGGACTTAATAAAGAAGGTTGAACCGCTTTTAACTGGCTAATCGCCATTTCATTTTTACCTTGTAAAGCCGCAAGTTGTGCAGAAACTAATGCATATTCTAATTTCTGCACGTCATTCATTTCAGCCACTTGAATTTCACTAAAGGTATTTTGTGCTTCATATTCTTTATTTTCATCAATTAATTTACGTACGGCGAGAAGCTGGTATGAAATTTTATCTTCTTTGACTTTAGTTTGATCGGCTTTATTGATATAGAACTCTGAGCTTGAATAAGCCTCATCTTTGATGGATTCGGTGATTGGGTTTACCGATGTACAGGCAGAAATGAATAATGCAATTGCAGTTGGCACGAATGCCTTTTTCATTGTTTGGTTTAAAATAATTGCCATTGTATTTTCCTCGATAGAATATAATGTGCTAAATTTAATGATGAAATCTTACTTATCAAATGAGCTAAAAGCAAATGAAAAACAGACAAAATTCATCTGAAATCAATCCGGACTACGGAATTTTATATATTGTTGCCACGCCTATCGGCAATTTAGGTGATATTACCCAACGTGCGTTAGATACGCTTGGCTGTGTTGATTTAATTGCCGCTGAAGATACTCGCCACAGTGGCTTATTACTCAGTCACTACGGCATCAAAAAACCGTTTTTTGCTCTGCACGACCATAATGAACAACAAAAAGCGGTCGTTTTAGTGGAAAAATTAGCAAAAGGCGAAAACATTGCGTTAATTTCAGATGCCGGCACGCCACTGATTAGCGACCCGGGTTTTCATCTGGTTCGCCACTGCCGCCAAGCAGGCGTTAAAGTTGTTCCTATTCCCGGAGCTTGTGCTGCGATTACCGCCTTATGTGCATCAGGTATTGCATCAGACCGTTTTTGCTTTGAAGGGTTCTTACCTGCTAAAACAAAGGCTCGTTGCGATAAATTAACCGAATTGGAAAATGAGCCTCGCACGCTGATTTTTTATGAATCTACCCATCGAATTTTAGACACGTTAGCAGATATGAAACTGGTTTTCGGGGAGGAACGTTATATCGTGATGGCTCGTGAAATTACGAAAACGTGGGAAACCATTTACGGCGAGCAACTCGGTAACTTAATCGAATGGCTGAATGAAGACAGCAACCGCATTAAAGGCGAGATTGTGCTGATTGTTGAAGGAAAACAGCAAAATCTTGAGGAAGAATTTTCCAGCCAAGCAATCAAATTGCTTGAACTCCTCTGCCAAGAGCTGCCATTAAAAAAAGCTGCAGCTATTGTGGCTGAGACTTTTGGTTATAAGAAAAACGCGTTGTATCAGTATGGTTTAGAGCATTTTGAATAGGTTACAAGCGGTTATTTTTTGTTATTTTTTTGCAAAAAACGACCGCTTGTTAGGTTATTTTGCCGTTTTCCGCAATAAACCTCTATACGCATAAACCATTAAGGCAAACATCACGAGTAAATAGAATGGCAGTAATTTAATGCTGATAGCATTAGCAATTGCCCCAAAAAGTGGAGGTATTAATAGTACACCAACATAGGCACTCGCCATTTGAATACCGATGACAGATTGTGATTTATCTTCCCCAAAGAAATCAGGTGTAGAATGAATTAAGCACGGGAAAATAGGGGCACAACCTAGCCCGATAATAATCAAGCTGGCAAGGGTTACATATTTACCCATTGGCAAACAAAGCATTGCAATACCGATCAGAATTAAACCAAAACCCAGTTTAATCATTTGATGATTATTTAATTTTAACGTGAGAAAGCCGCTAATGCCTCGCCCAACCGTAATGCCGATAAAAAAGATACTGCCAAAGGCGGCAGCTTGTTCTAAGCCAACTTCTTTTACCATCACAAAATAGCTACTCGCCCAAAGCCCTGCAGTTTGTTCTACACCACAGTAGCCGATAAAGGCCAAAATGCCGTACTTCACACCCGGAATTTTAATGGCTTCTTTTAGGCTGACCGGTTTTGCGGCTTCATTCATTTCCGCAGCGGTTTTCTTGCGAGATTTCCAAAAAGGTAGAGAACAAAATAAGATAACCGTTAGCCCGATTTGTAATAGAGAAATCGTGTAATAGCCACCTTCCCAGCCTCGACCTTGCAAGAGTGCAATACCTAAAATATGCGGACCAATAGATGCTCCTACGCCCCACATACAATGCAGCCAGCTCATATGGCGGCTGGCGTAATGGACTGCCACATAGTTATTCAACGCCGCGTCCACCGCTCCGGCTCCTAAGCCGTAAGGAATTGCCCATAAACACAAAATCCAGAAAGAATCACTTATCGAAAACCCCCACAATGCGAGAGCGGTTAAAGCAACGCTGATTACCATCACTTTGCCTGTGCCGAGATGGTAGGTGAGCTTATCCGACATCAGGCTTGAGGTAATAGTCCCAATCGACATAATCATTGAAACGACACCCGCATAGGAAAGCGGCACAACAAGCTCTTGGTGCATTGAAGGCCAAGCTGAACCTAAAATGGCATCAGGCAAGCCTAAACTGATAAAACAGAGATAAATAATCGCAAGGAGAAGATTTGTCATAGTGTTACAAGCGGTTGTTTTTCATAAAACTTTTACAAAAAAGTGGCTTAAGGATCGCCCTAAGCCACTTTTATTTTATGTTATTTTACTTCATCTAAATATGCTTTATTTGCACGTTCAAAGGTTTCTTGAACTTCTTTGCTTGGTGCCGGCGTAATCAGTGAGACTACAATAATCATCACTGTTGCGGTAATAAAGCCCGGTATCATCGAATAAATTTCAGGTAAAGCAAATTTGAGTGTAATATCTGCCCAGAAATGAACGATTAACGCCCCTGTGAGCATTCCCGCAATTGCCCCGAAACCATTCATACGCTTCCAGAAAAGAGAAAGTAACACTACAGGTCCGAAAGCAGAACCGAAGCCTGCCCACGCATTTCTGACTAAACCGAAGACTTTGCTGTCGGGATCTTGAGCGATATAAATCGCAAGAGCCGCTACTGCAAGCACCATTAAACGGCTTAACCAAACTAATTCTTTGTCCGTAGCTTTCGGGCGTAAAATGCCTTTATATAAATCTTCGGTAATTGCACTTGAACAAATAAGTAATTGTGCTGAAAGTGTACTCATTACTGCGGCAAGAATGGCTGACAATAAAATACCCGCTACCCAAGGATTGAAAAGTAATTTTGCTAATTCAATGAAAATTTGTTCCGGGTTTTGGCTCACATTCCCTGCCTGTTCCGGATTACCGAAGAAATAAGCCATACCGAAATAGCCAATACCAATTGCCCCTACCAAGCAAATAACCATCCACGTCATACTAATACGACGTGCATTTTCAAGTGATTTCACACTTTCTGCCGCCATAAAACGTACTACGATGTGTGGCTGACCAAAATAGCCAAGCCCCCACGCCATCAGGCTAATCACCGCTAAAATGCTCGTGCCGGTAAACATATCGTTATAATCTTTTTGTGCCATTTCGCCGGCACGATCGATTAAGGCTTGCATTTCATCAAAACCACCTAAGTTATACATCACAAAAAGTGGGGTTATAATTAAGGCAAAAACCATTAATGAGGCTTGAATGGTATCCGTCCAGCTTACTGCTAAAAATCCGCCAATGAAGGTATAAAGAATAGTGGCTATTGCCCCATACCAAATTGCTTGGTGGTAAGGTAAGCCAAATAGGTTTTCAAACACTCTCGCACCGGCTACTACGCCTGATGCACAATAAATTGCAAAAAAGAGTAAAAAAATAACCGCTGATAAAATCTTAATCAAACGAGTTTTATCGCCAAAGCGATTGTGGAAGTATTCAGGTAAGGTTAAAGCATCGCCGCTGTGTTCGGTATGGGAACGTAATCTGCCTGCCACTAATTTCCAGTTTAGGTAAGCACCGATAGTTAAACCAATTGCTATCCAACCTTCGATTAAACCGCCTGCATAGACTGCACCGGGTAATCCCATCAGCAACCAACCGGACATATCTGAAGCACCTGCGGATAATGCCGTTACAAAACTACCTAAACGGCGACCACCTAAAATATAGTCTGAAAGATTATTTGTTACACGATAAGCAATAAATCCAATTGCAATCATACCCAAAATATAAACAACAAACATTATTGTTGTTGGGTCAAAACCAAACATTATGAATGAACCTCAAAATTTTAATTTTATAAAATATAATTTTTAAAGGGTGCAAGATTACCTGAAATAATCAAAATGGCAATACAAAATTATCGCCCACCTAGCTCGGCTGAAATTTTTTCTGCCGTTTCTTGAATAACAGGCAGTAAATTTTCTTGCCCTAGCTGATTTAAACGAGCCGTTGAAAGCGAGACGGAAACCGCATAATGGACCTTCTGTTGATGATCAAAAATCGGGCAAGCAATGCAGGAAACGCCTAGCTCATTTTCTTCCGCATCCATCGCAAAGCCAAGTTCTCGAATGGTTTCCAGCTCTTTTTTCATTCCTTCAATCGTAGTAATGGTATTAATGGTTAGCTGTTGAATAACCGATGATTTTGCTTGCCAATATTGGGGGATATAATCTTCGGAATCATAAGCTAAAAAAAGTTTACCCATACCCGAACAATATAATTGCATCTGCTGCCCGATATAAGCTCTGGTACGCATTAAGCCAGTAGTTGCTTCTAATTTATTAATGAGGATTGCGTGATCTTTCTCTCGCATCGCAAAATTAACCGTCTCGCCTAATTTTAAGTTCAAGGCTTCTAAATGTGGTGCTGCAATGTGTAAGATATTAATTGAGCTTAAGGCTCTCTGCCCAATCGCTAAACATTTGGTTGTTAAACGATAACTACCTGCAGTAGGAGCAGGACGAACATAGCCTTCTTGCAGTAAGCCTTGCAATAAACGATGTACCGTGCTTTTATTCAAGCCTGAAAGCTCCGCTAAGTGAGCTAACGGACAACCATTAGGAAATTTTGCCAATAGTTCCAAAAGCGTTAAGCCACGAATTAAACTTTGATTACCTGCGGTCGATTCCTTTTCTTTTTTTTCAATCATCTTGATGCTCCCAAAATAATATGATTTAACGGCATATCCCAACTTTCAATCGGTAATTGTTCGACTTGCTGACATTCGTGAGCCAGCCCCACACTCACAATATGAGGAGCTTGAGCAAGCGTTCTATCATAAAAACCACCGCCCATTCCTAAACGATTACCGGCTTTATCGCACGCTACTAATGGCGTAAAAATCATCTCAAGTTCTTGTAAGGGAATGATATTTCTAACATCTAGCACAGGCTCTTGAATGCCCAAGCGGTTAAATTTTAGAATAGTTTTGCAATTGTAATTTAAAAACAATAATTGACCGCTTGTAAAAGGGTGAAGAATAGGCAAATAGATTTTTTTTCCTTGTTCAAGCAAAGTATTCATTAAAGGCAAAGGAGAAATTTCACCATTAAACGGTAAATAAAAGGCGATATGTGAGGCTTGGTAAGATTCAATTAAAGAAATTGCTTGTGGAATAAGTGATTGAGCAGCTTGTGCTTGTTGCGATGAGGTTAAACTTAAGCGTTTCGTCCGCATTGATTGCCGTAGTTGTTCACGAGAGTAGCTACAAAAAGAAGTAATGGAATTGTTCATATAAGTACCCGAGATGCCGCTACCAGTAATGGTCCTTGAACCAGTTGGTTCAAGGGAGTCAAACGTAACTGCTTTTAGGCTTCTTACTCGAAGATAAGCTTGCTCACCGGCGGTAGATGTCCAACTCAAAGTTTCAAATTATCGGCTCAGGGACGTAACTAATAACGCACACCCCAGGCAAGATTTATAGTAACGGAATTTAATAATTTTTCCTAGTCTTTAATCACATAAATTGTAATTTCTCAATGCTCTTAGCTCTATTCCTAATCAATTAGGCTAAAAATCAGCTAATTTGACTGAAACTTTCCGAGAGAATTATCTAGCTGCTCAATACAAGCCACCAGCACGCTTTTGTTTTCTGCATTTTGACGCTGTGCCTGCTCTAATTCATAATTTAAATTCAGAGCCACAATAGCTAACACTTTTTCAAGCTGAATAATGCCGGACTGCTCTTTCAATACCGCCACACGTTCTTCCAAACGCTGTGCACAAGCCAGTAAATGCTCTTGCTGCTCAACAGGGCATTGCAAGCGTAGCACCTGACCAAAAATCTGTAATTCGATATTATTTGCCGACATAAATACGAAATCCTCACTTAATCGCTAAATTTTTGCTATATTATGCCATTCTTTAGCAAAATCACAATAATGCAATTATGGCTATGACAAATTCCCAAGAATTTAAACAACTCATCACTCAATTACAAATTGAAGACACTCCGGCAGAGTTTCACGGCTTCTTATGCGGACTGATTGCAGGTGGCATTCAAGATGATTCGTGGAAAACCTTAACCTATCAATTTACCAATGACGGACACGCTTTTTCAGTTGAGCCGTTAAAACAACTAACGGAATTTTACCGACAATTAACCGACAGTTTCTCCCAAGCAAATACCCTATTCAGCCTGTGGCTACCCGAAAATGACGAAGACGGATTTGCTCTTGCTGACGGTATTTCTGAATGGACAAACAACTTCTTACTTGGCTTAGGTGTTGCTCAGCCGACCCTGCAACAAGAAACCGACGAAGTAGGCGAAGCCATTGATGATTTAGATGAAATCGCAAAATTAGGTTACAATGAGGACGATAATAATGCAGAACTCCTTGAATCTGGCGAAGAAGTGCTGGAATATTTACGAGTGTTAGCTCCATTCTTACATAGCCATTTTGCTTTAGGTGTGCCTAAAACAGAAGAAAAGCCACAATTACATTAATAAATACAAGCGGTTACAAAAAGCATCGCTTTTTGAACGTTGGCTTTGCCAACGGCAGCAAAGCTGTGAACAATCCTTACAAGGATTGTGAATAAATTTCATCTATATTTTGCAAATTTTTCAATAAAAACAACCGCTTCACAATCAAAGGAAAAACCAATGCCTCAACTTAAAAATGATCGCTACTTAAAAGCCCTTTTGCGTGAACCTGTAGATATGACACCCGTTTGGATGATGCGTCAAGCAGGGCGTTATTTACCTGAATATAAAGCCACTCGTGCGATCGCCGGCGATTTTATGTCGCTTTGCCGTAATGCCGATTTAGCTTGTGAAGTAACCTTACAACCTTTACGCCGCTATGAATTAGATGCGGCTATTTTATTCTCAGATATTCTTACTATTCCGGATGCAATGGGCTTAGGTTTGAGCTTTGGTGCGGGCGAAGGTCCGAAATTTGCACGCCCGGTGCAATCACTTGCTGATGTGAATAATCTACCTATTCCTGATCCTGAAGGTGAATTACAATATGTAATGAACGCTGTGCGTACCATTCGCCGTGAATTAAAAGGCGAAGTACCGCTAATCGGCTTCTCCGGCAGCCCTTGGACGTTAGCAACCTATATGGTTGAAGGTGGCTCAAGCAAAGCCTTTACCAAAATCAAAAAAATGCTTTACACTGAGCCACAAATTCTTCACAAATTACTCGATAAATTAGCCGATAGCGTGATTTTATATTTAAACGCTCAAATCAAAGCTGGAGCTCAAGCGGTAATGGTGTTTGACACTTGGGGGGGTGTATTGGCACACAACGATTATAAAGAGTTCTCTTTACGCTATATGCACAAAATTGTGGATGGGCTAATTCGTGAAAATGAAGGTCGTAGAGTACCTGTTACCCTCTTTACTAAAGGCGGGGGCTTATGGTTAGAAGCAATTGTAGAAACAGGCTGTGATGCCATTGGTTTAGACTGGACAGTCGATATTGCCGATGCTCGTAAACGTATTGGCGATAAAGTGGCACTTCAAGGCAATATGGATCCAAGCGTGCTTTACGCAACACCTGAACGTATTGAACAAGAAGTGAAGAATATTCTTGCCGGTTTCGGTAATGGCAGTGGACACGTCTTTAACTTAGGGCACGGTATCCACTTAGACGTACCGGTCGAAAGCCCTAAAGTATTTGTTGATGCCATTCACAACTACTCGAAGCAGTATCATAAATGATTTAACAAGCGGTCTAAAATCGATCATTTTTTGCAATTTTGCAAAAAAACTGCAATTTTTAACCGCTTGCACTTATTAATTAATAAGGAAACAAAATGCGAAACCCAATTCATAAACGTATGGAACGCTTTGAGCCTTGGCAAAATGTAACCTTTATGGCTTGTTTATGCGAAAGAATGTACCCTAACTATCAACTTTTCTGCGAAGTTACCGAGCAACCGGAAAAAGCAAAAGTGTTCCAAAATATTTTAAATTTAGTTTGGGAATATTTAACCGTAAAAGGGGCAAAAATTAATTTCGACAATCAGTTAGAGAAATTAGAAGAAATCATACCCGACGTAAATGAATATGAATTTTTCGGGGTTTTACCTGCACAGGAAGCCTGTGAAGCCCTTTCTGAATTATTACACAGCATTATTGCCGGGGCAACTTTAGAACAAGCAATCCGTATCAGCCAAATTTCATTAGGCACAGTGGCAAGTTATCTTGAAATGCAACAAGACAAGGAACTCAGCGAGCAAGAGTTGAAAAATTCAGAGGAAATTCAAGAAGAGCTAGATGTGCAATGGCAAATCTATCGCTTACTCAACGAGTGTGAAAACCGTGATCTTGATCTCATTTTTGATTTAAAAGATGAAATTAGAAAAAGTGGCATCAGCAATATCGGGTTAAATATTAACCAATAACATACATATTTACAAAATCTTGCACAATAATACTTTGACAAATCTGAACTTTGAATTAAGCTATGGCAAGGTTTCAATAACTTTTCAGACGTTTTACGTCATTTATTCAAAACACTATCTTAGAGGATAAAACTATGAACAAAACTGAGTTAATCGATGCTATCGCAGCTGGTGCAAACTTAACTAAAAAAGATGCTAAAGCAGCATTAGAAGCAACTCTTGATGCAATCTCTGCAAGCTTAAAAGCAGGCGATCCTGTTCAATTAATCGGCTTCGGTACATTTAAAGTAAATGAGCGTAAAGCACGTACCGGTCGTAATCCAAAAACCGGTGAAGAGATCAAAATTGCAGCGGCTAAAGTACCTGCATTCGTTTCAGGTAAAGCATTAAAAGACTTAGTAAAATAATTCTTTTTAACGATTTGAAAGAAAGCCTAGAATATCTAGGCTTTCTTTTTTATTACACAGAGAATGGATACTGAATAGATGGATGGTACTCATAACCTTCCACTTTAAAATCATCTAAAGTTACCCAAGTTTCTAAATCTTCAAGTGATTTAATCTCAGGATTAATAATTAATTTGGGTGTATTTAACGGCTCACGTTTTAGCTGTACATCACGCATTAGCTCAAGTTGATCTTCATAAATATGAGCATTCACAATTTTATGGAAAGCTTGCCCTGCTTTATGCCCTGTAATTTGAGCCATTAACGCAAGAAAAGTGTAACATTGGATCATATTCCAGTTTAAGCCTAATGGCACATCTGCTGAACGTTGTGTACTGTTTAGATAAAGTGTGCCATCTAGCAAGGAAAAATGGTGGCTATGCAAACAAGGACGTAAACACCCCATATGAAATGCACCGGGGTGATAGAAAGTATAAATTTCGCCACGATTATCAATACCTTTTTTTAAATTATCAACAATTTGGCGAAGCAAATCTACCGTTCCACCATCTGGTTTCGGGAAATTACGTCCAACTGCCCCATAAACTAAGCCCATATCATCTTCACCTTTACGGTAAGGATTAGCTAACCACGCTGCATTTTCATTCGCATTTGCATCCCACGATTTAGTTCCCAGATTACGAAAATCAGCAGCATTATCGTAGCCTCGAATATAGCCGAGAAGTTCTGCAATAGCTGCTTTCCAATAACTGCGACGAGTAGTAACTAATGGAAACTCGCCTTTCTCAACATCATAGGTTAAATCTGCATTAATTACTGTAAGGCAACGTTTACCCGTACGTTCATTGGCTACCCATTTTCCTTCATTTACGATACGATGACATAAATCTAAATACTGTTTCATATTGACCTCATAAAATTTTAAGTAATTTTGCCATTTATTCGGTAAAATAGCTAAAACTTTATGACAAACACAATAAGGAGTTATAAATATGAAAAAAACAATTAAATCTATTTTAATGATTACCGCAGTGGCATTTTTAGCCGCTTGTTCATCAAATAAAGGCGGCTGGACACGTTTAAATGAAGCAGAAGTGGATCAAAAGTCTTATGCGATTGCTTACGGTGCAACCGCTCAAACCTATAAAGACAGAGTAAACGAAACTTATGATATCAACTCCTTTATGAACGGGGTAAATGAATGGTATACAAAAAAAGTCGCATTACCGATTGAACAAATCCGTGCAATGACGATAAATAGAATGCTGGATCATAACGTTTATGCTTACTATAGTGGCGTACTTTATGCAGCAGAGTTACAAGCTAATTTTAACCACCTAGATCCAAATTGCTGGAATTTAGTACAACCAACGAGTATGACACAAGGTATTCACGATGCAATGTTGGATTTACAAAAAAATAAAGTACGTGGAGATGATTATATTAAAAATGGCGTTGAGCAAATTTTACATCTTTGTGTAAAAACGATCGCAGAAGATGAACATAAAGAGAAAGCTCAAAGCAAGAAAAAGAAAAAATAGTATTTAAGCTACAAGCGGTAAAATTTTCAAAAAATTTTACCGCTTTATTTATAAGCGTATGAAATGTTTAATATTTATTCTCTAAAACTTAAAAAATCATCGTTTTGCTTATTACATAGGCAAACACACGAGAATTTAATATTTTCGGGAAAAAGAATTTGACATCTTTTTAAATTCTAGTAATATGTCGCCCACAGACACAGTGAGTGGTGAGATGGCCGAGCAGGCTGAAGGCGCTCCCCTGCTAAGGGAGTATAGGGTTAAAAAGCTCTATCGAGGGTTCGAATCCCTCTCTCACCGCCATTTACTTTATCACGCACCCGTAGCTCAGCTGGATAGAGTACTCGGCTACGAACCGAGCGGTCAGAGGTTCGAATCCTCTCGGGTGCGCCATTTTATTACTTACTCTAAAAATAAAATGGTTGCTGATAAACTAAATTCTCACAATCTTCAAATACGCACCCGTAGCTCAGCTGGATAGAGTACTCGGCTACGAACCGAGCGGTCAGAGGTTCGAATCCTCTCGGGTG
Organism: Mannheimia bovis; assembly: GCF_014541205.1. NCBI lineage: Bacteria > Pseudomonadati > Pseudomonadota > Gammaproteobacteria > Pasteurellales > Pasteurellaceae > Mannheimia > Mannheimia bovis. The sequence continues at coordinate 53,165 of NZ_CP061280.1, forward strand.
CGCCATTTCATTTAAATTCTTTCTTTTTATCAATTCTACTACTAAATTAATTAAACTATTCCGTTAAGCTATAATTTCGGCTAGACTTAGCTCTTAAGCTCTTAGTTGAATGAATGAGGATTTTAAATTGAAAGGATTAATTGCTCGCCTTTTTATCGCAATAGCTCTCTTACTTTGGGCTTGGGATATGATTTTCCCTTGGCAAAAAATTATTCATTCAGAAGCTAACCACTACACTCAAATCCAGCAGAGCAAAAAGCTAAAAGTGGGAATGATCAACCACCCGATTTCCTATTTTGTCGGTCCTGAAGGCAAAAGTGGGATTGAATATGATTTAGCGACTGCCTTTGCACAATATCTAAACGTTAATCTTGAAGTCAAAAGCTACGATAGCAGTGAAAAATTATTTGACGCATTAAGAAATAATGATATTGATATTGCAGCTGCAGGATTACTCTATCACTCGGAATTAAATGAATCGTTTCAAATCGGTCCATCTTATTACTCTGCCTCTTGGCAAGTAGTTTATAAAAAAGGTACAACGAGACCATATCGACTTTCAGATTTGCAAGAAAATGTCATTATTCCAAGTGGTTCTGCAGTTATTCCGATACTCAATCAGCTAAAGCAAGAGAACCCTCAATTAAAATGGCAAATTTCGGATAAATTTACCCAAGAAGAACTGTTATTAAAAGTCGCACAGGGAGAAATTCCACACACTATTGCAATGTCAGTCGATATTTCTTCTGTGCAGCATATCAACCCTAATCTCGCAGTAGGCTTTGATTTAACGGATGAAAACCCTGTTTTATGGTATTTAGCCAATAGCTCTTACAGTGAATTACAATCTGCTTTATTAGATTTTATGTCTGATTCAGTGGAAACCGGCTTAATCTCTCGTATAGAAGAAAAATATTTCAACCATCTGGAAAAATTCGACTATGTAGATATTCAAAGCTATCTGCGGGCAATTAAAACCATATTACCCAAATATGAGCCCCTTTTCCGTGAACATAAAGGCAATTTAGAGTGGCAAATGTTAGCAGCTATTGCTTATCAAGAGTCTCACTGGGATCCTAGTGCGACCTCACCAACAGGTGTACGTGGCATAATGATGCTGACAAAAGATACCGCAGATAGAATGAAAATTTCAGATAGGACAAACCCCGCTCAAAGTATAAAAGCAGGCTCTGAATATTTACATATGCTAATGAGACAAATGCCTGAGACTATTCCTCAAGAAGATAAAATCTGGTATAGCTTAGCGGCTTATAATATGGGGTTAGGACATTTGTTAGATCTCCGTAGATTAACCAAACAACTGGGCGGTGATCCTGATAATTGGTTAGATGTGAAGAAAAATCTGCCGCTGCTTGCCGAAAAGCTCTATTATACTAATCTGAAATATGGCTATGCTAGAGGCTATGAAGCATTTCAATATGTTGAAAATATACGCCGTTACTATGGCAGTATCATCAATTATCAACGAATTGAAGAGCAGAAAAAACTTGAGCAAGAACAAAAAAATTTATCTGATAATCATATAAAACAGGAGGATACGGCTGATGAGAAGATTGAAGAAAAAGAAAACCCTACCAACGAGGAAGCTACGCCTACGCCAAATCAAACAAATTAAAGAGAGAAAAAGGCTCGTTGCTTCACGCAGAAAAGCGTTTATGCAGATGCAACAAGAGGTATAATATACTTCCCTTTTGAGTTAAGGCTTGAAAGGGATTTTTTATTTATAAAATTGATTAATAAGAAAAGTGGTGGGCGATACCGGTCTCGAACCAGTGACCCCCTCCTTGTAAGGGAGGTGCTCTCCCAACTGAGCTAATCGCCCTTCAGATACGAATAAATTCGTGATTGAAGTTTATGATTTTAGTCTTAAGTGGTGGGCGATACCGGTCTCGAACCAGTGACCCCCTCCTTGTAAGGGAGGTGCTCTCCCAACTGAGCTAATCGCCCACTTGAGACTTAAAATCAAAGGGATTTGAAAACGAAACACTTAAAGTTGAAGTGGTGGGCGATACCGGTCTCGAACCAGTGACCCCCTCCTTGTAAGGGAGGTGCTCTCCCAACTGAGCTAATCGCCCGTTTTCAAAAATTGGATTGTATTACAACAACAGCATTTCAAAAGTTGAAGTGGTGGGCGATACCGGTCTCGAACCAGTGACCCCCTCCTTGTAAGGGAGGTGCTCTCCCAACTGAGCTAATCGCCCGTTGTTGTGGAAGTGAATTATAGAGATTTTTGCTCTTTCGTCAAACGCTTTTTGCTCTTTTTACCCTGTTTGCTGATTTTTTGCCCCAGAAAATCAATTTTTTACTATTATTCATCCCCAAGAGTAGTAAAATAGACAAGTTTTCCCTTTAAAAATAATGATTAGGCAAATATAAAATGAAAATTGAAACCCTTTTCCCTTTAGATCCAAATGTGAAAGTTCGTACCCGTTTTGCCCCAAGCCCAACAGGTTACTTACACGTAGGCGGTGCTCGTACCGCACTTTACTCTTGGCTCTATGCGAAGCATAACAATGGCGAATTCGTATTACGTATTGAAGATACTGATTTAGAACGCTCAACCCCTGAAGCAACCGCAGCTATTTTAGAAGGAATGGAGTGGTTAAACTTAGCGTGGGAACACGGTCCGTATTTCCAAACAAAGCGTTTTGACCGCTATAATCAAGTAATCGATCAAATGATTGAAGCCGGTACTGCTTATCGTTGCTACTGCTCGAAAGAACGTTTGGAAGAATTACGTAACACGCAAGAAGCGAATAAAGAAAAACCTCGTTATGATCGTCATTGTTTAGGTGAACATTCACATTCTACTGATGAACCTCACGTTGTACGCTTCAAAAACCCACAAGAAGGCTCTGTCATTTTTGATGATGCAGTTCGTGGTCTTATTGAAATCAGCAACAGTGAATTAGACGATCTGATTATCCGTCGCACAGACGGCTCGCCAACCTATAACTTCTGTGTAGTGGTGGATGACTGGGATATGGGCATTACTCACGTTGTGCGTGGCGAAGATCATATCAATAATACCCCTCGCCAAATTAATATCTTAAAAGCATTAGGTGCACCTGTGCCAACTTATGCCCACGTTTCGATGATTAATGGTGATGATGGACAAAAATTATCTAAACGTCACGGTGCCGTGAGTGTAATGCAATATCGTGATGACGGTTATTTACCAGAAGCCTTAATTAACTATTTAGTACGTTTAGGCTGGGGACACGGCGATCAGGAAATTTTCTCTCGTGAAGAGATGATTGAATTATTTGATATTCACTCTGTGAGCAAATCAGCAAGTGCGTTCAATACTGAAAAATTACAATGGTTAAACCATCACTATATTCGCTCACTCGAACCAAGCTATGTTGCCACACATTTAGAGTGGCATATGAACAGTCAAGACATTGATTTCAGTCAAGGTCCTGCTCTGGCTGAAATCATTCCTGTTCTTGGAGAACGCTGCAAAACATTAAAAGAGATTGCAGAAAGCAGCCGCTATTTCTATGAAGAATTTGAAGCTTATGATGAAAAAGCTGTAGCGAAGAACTTTAAAGCAGAGGCGATTGCACCACTTGCAAAGTTATTGGAAAAATTGACCGCTTGTGATGAATGGACAGTAGAAAATATCCATGAGGCAATGAACCAAACTGCTGCAGAACTCGAAATTGGTATGGGTAAAGTCGGTATGCCGTTCCGTTTAGCAGTAACAGGCTCTGGGCAATCGCCTTCAATGGATATCACTGCTAAGTTAGTGGGCAAAACAAAAACATTAGCTCGCCTTGAAAAAGCAATTAGCTTTATTCAGGCAAACAGCTAGTTTTTAAGCAATTAACATACTCTCGTTTATTAAAGCGATTGACATATTCGGGCGGAAAGCATATCATTTCGCCCATATTTGGGGGTATAGCTCAGTTGGGAGAGCGCTTGCATGGCATGCAAGAGGTCATCGGTTCGATCCCGTTTACCTCCACCAAATTCATCATCGCATCAATAGAAATATTGATGCGATTTTTCTTTTTGGCAACATTTAAAAATTAAGTATTCCCCGCCAATTTTAACATTTCTTCTGCATTCGCTAATACCGCTTCAGTAATTTTACTTCCACCTAGTAATCGAGCTAAGGCTCGAACACGCTCATTTTCAGAGAGCAGTGTCATCTGAGTTTCAGTCTGGCTATTTTCAACATATTTTTGAACATTAAAGTGCTGATTACCATAACTTGCCACTTGCGGTAAATGGGTAACACATAAAACTTGGCATTTTTTGCCTAATTCGCGTAATAATTTACCCACTGTGGTTGCAGCCGAGCCACTGATGCCAACATCAACTTCATCAAAAATAATGGTTGGTGTAGAGAGTTTATTTGCTGTTAATACCTGTACTGCCAAAGAAATACGGGAAAGCTCGCCCCCTGATGCAATTTTAGCTAACGGTTGAGCTTGTTGCCCTAAGTTACTCCGTAAGTTAAATTCAACGAAATCCGCACCATTTGGCGAGAGTTTCTCAATATTATGCTCTACTTTAATGAAAAATTCGCCATTCTCCATCGCTAAATGCTTAATTTGTTTTGTAACTTGTTGAGCCAGCTTATTGGCTGCTTCTGTTCGTTTTTGATGAATATCTTCCGCTAATATTAAACATTGCTGATGGGCTTGTTTTTCATCTTGAATAAGCTGCTCTTCATTATCTTCAAAATCGAGTAATGCCTGTAATTCGCTTTTCAGTTGTAAATGGTATCGCCATAATTCATTCGGTTGAATATGATGCTTGCGGGCAAGAGAGACTGCTTGAGCAATACGGTTATCTAGCTCGTGTAGTAATTCCGGATCTTGCTCGATCTTACTCGCTAATTGTGCTACCTCAGAACTCGCCTCTTGCACTTGAATAAGGGATTCATTAAGCATATCCAACACACTTTGATAATGGCTATCTACTTCCACTAAATTTTCTGCATTACGTATTGCTTTATAAATTAGATCGTTTGCGTTGATTTCATCATTACTTAGTAGAGTCATTATTTCATCTGAAAGCTCAGTTAGTTCTTCGGAAGAAGAAAGAACATTATATTTTTCTTCCATTTCTTCAAATTCATTTTCTTTAATCGCAAACTCATCTAATTCTTCCACTTGATATTGCAATAGTTGCTTGCGAGCTTCATTTTCTTTGCATTGCTGCTGAAAATTTTTGACCTGCTTATTAAGTCCTTTCCAAGCTCCGTATTGTTTTGCCATTTTGGCTAATAAAGGCTGTATAGCAGCATAGTTATCTAAAATATCAAGCTGATATTCCTGTTTTAACAATAGTTGGGGAGCATGCTGACCGTTTAAATGAATAAGATATTGCCCGAGTTCTCTCAGTTGTGAAACAGGTAATGCTCTATGATTAACAAATGCTTTTGAACGCCCATCAACATTAATCATACGACGTAAAATACATTCTTGAGGATTATCTTCATCAAGTAGTTCTTGCTCTTCTAGCCATAAATAAGCCGGGCTATTTTTCTGCATCACAAAAGTGGCGGTAATGTCTGCTTTATCTGCTCCATTACGAATCATTCCACTTTCTGAACGGTATCCCAAGCATAATCCTAATGCATCAATGGCAATGGATTTACCCGCTCCTGTTTCGCCAGTAATCACTGACATTCCTTCATTTAGCTCAAGAACAAGATGGCGGACAATAGCAAAATTATTGATAGTAAGTTGAGTTAGCATACTAAACCCTGCACAAAATTAACTGTATAGGCATATAGTACAACTGTTTTTTTGAACAGTAAAGAGCAATAGTTAAAAAACTGGAAATTTACACAGTTGCAAGCGGTCATTTTTTAGCAGAAATTTGTAAAAGAAAAAGACGAACATAATGTTCGTCTTTTCAATCATTCAACTAAATTAGATAAAAATTTCTTGCTGAACTTGATAACCTTGTGGGATTTGTTGTTTATCTTCAAAGGTTACAAACTCCCAAGCATTTTCATTCGCAAGCACTGCACGCAGTAATTTGTTATTCAAACCGTGCCCTGATTTATAAGCAGTAAGCTCGCCAAGAATATTGTAACCACACATATATAAATCACCGATTGCGTCTAGCATTTTATGGCGTACCAGCTCATCTTTAAAGCGTAAGCCATTTTCATTGAGAATTCGGTAATCATCTAACACAATTGCGTTATCTAAGCTACCACCTAATGCCAGACCAATAGATTGAAGATATTCAACATCTTTCATAAAGGTAAATGTTCTTGCACGACTTAGTTGTTGAATGAAATTCTGAGCCGAAAAATCCATTGAATAACTACATACGTTCTTTGCGATCAATGGGTGTTTAAAATCAATCGTGAAATTAAGTTTAAATCCTTTATCATAAGGTTTTAATTCTGCCAACTTATCACCTTCTTCAACGCGAACCGTTTCTTTAATACGAATAAATTTTTTCGGTGCATCTTGCTCTTCAATACCGGCATCTAATAATAAATAGATAAAAGGGCTTGAGCTGCCATCCATAATTGGGATTTCAGGTGCATCTACTTCCACAATGACATTGTCTAAGCCCAATGCTGACATCGCTGCATTCAAATGCTCTACAGTTGAAATGCGTACGCCATCATCATTTACCATACAGGTACATAATTGTGTATCACGAATAGAGTCTGCACTTGCAGGGAAATAAACTGCAGGCTCTAAATCGGTACGAGCATAAATAACACCTGTATTAGCTGGTGCCGGGCGTAACGTTAAAGTTACTTTTTTACCGCTGTGCAAGCCAATACCTGTTACTTTTGCTGCTTGTTTTAATGTTCTTTGTTTAATCATAGTTTGCCCTTACTTTCCAAATTTTGGAAGTTATTGACTATTTCTCATAAAACCCGGAATTGAACTTGGGTTAAAAATCTGTGCTGAGTCCACCGATTGCGGCTTTGGTGCTACAGGTTGTTGAACTTGTGGCTGACCAAATTGATTAGGTTGATTATAACCTGATGGTTGTGTAAAGCCTGGCTGCGGTGCAACTTGTGGTTGCTGAGGCTGAGCCACTTGTTGTTGATGCATTTGGTGTGCATATACAGGTGGTGCTTTTGGCATATGCAATGCTTCTTCCGGCTGACCAATACCTGTTGCTACAAGGGTTACACTGACTTTACCGTCCATTTCAGGGTAGTAGTTACAACCAAATACAATTGCAGCATCTTCAGACGCAAAGCCATAAATTAAGTCCATCATAGCATAAACTTCTTCTAATAAGAAATCTGTCCCAGCACTGATGTTAATTAACATACCGCTTGCACCAGAAATATCCACATTTTCAAGTAACGGACTTGAAATGGCATCATTCATTGCTTTTTCTGCACGCCCTTCGCCTACTTCGCCCTCTGCAAAGCCTGTACCGATCATTGCGTGCCCTTTACCAGACATAACGGTACGCACGTCCGCAAAGTCCACATTAATATCAGCACCGGTAGAACCACCAGAACTGGTAATCATATTAGTAATACCAAGTACACAGTTACTTAACACATCATTCGCTGCTGCAAAGGCATCTACTGCTGTTGTTTGTTTGCCTAAACCACGCAACTTATCATTTGGGATAATGATTAGAGAGTCAACATATTGAGAAAGTTCCTTAATACCTTGCTCCGCAAAACGCATACGGCGAGGACCTTCAAAACGGAACGGCTTTGTTACTACACCAACAGTTAATGAGCCCTGTTCTTTTGCAATTTGAGCAACAACCGGAGCAGCACCTGTACCTGTACCACCACCCATACCTACAGCAATAAAGGTCATATTTGCACCTTTTAATGCATTAGCGATAGCTTCACGATCTTCTTCAGCTGCCTGTTTTCCTACCATAGGATCAGCACCTGCACCCAAACCTTTAGTTGTAGCTGCACCAATTTGAATGGTTTGGCGTGTTGCTCTTTTTCTTAATACTTGAGCATCGGTATTTACATCAAAGAATTCAACACCTTTAATATCATCAGCAGAACGCGACATTCTATCCACCGCGTTACCGCCACCGCCGCCAACACCCACTACCTTAATGATAGCATCTTGCGTTTGTTCAATAATAGGTTCAAACATTTTTATCTCCCTGCGTGTTATATAACACTATTAAAATTTTGATTTGAAGAAATCGATAATTTTCTTGGTACCACGACCAATTGGTGCAAAGATATCTTCATTAGAATCTGTATTTGTACTCTGTTCAGTATAATTATAATGGCTATACTGTAAAAGCCCTAATGCCGTTGCATACTGTGGCTTATTCACGTAATCTGTTAAACCTGTAATATTAAGAGGATAACCAACACGCACTTGTGAACCAAAAATAGATTTAGCACATTCTACAATATCTTCTATTTGTGAACCACCGCCTGTAATAACAACTCCGGCAATCAGTTCTTGTTTTATCCCTTTTTGGAATAATTCATTACGTAACTGGGTGAGCTCATCTTCAACCACTTTCAATAAATCGCTGTAACATTGTGATGTTACTGTTGCAACTTGAGCTCGTGTGAAGGTTCTTGCCATACGTCCACCTAACCCTGCAACCTCTATTTTCTTATCTGCATTATGGGTTGGAGGCGAAATAGCACTACCATAAGTTACTTTAAGGCTTTCAGCTTCTGGACGAGAAGTGGTAAATACACGGGCTAAATAATCAGTGATGTTATTACCTGCAAATGGAATAACTTTACTGTATCTTAACGCTCCATCAGTATAAACCAATACATCCATCGTACCGCCACCGATATCAATTAAGCAAACACCTAACTCTTTTTCATCTTCCGTTAAAACCGAATAACTTGATGCAAGCCCTGAAAAAACAACTTGATCGACTTTTAATTTTGCGTGTTCAACCGCATTTTTTAAATTTTTAAGCCACGCTTGATGACAAGCAATTAAATGAGCTTGAACTTGTAAACGCATACCTGATAACCCGATTGGATTTTTAGTTGCAGGTAATCTATCTACGTGATACTCCTGTGGAATCATATGTAATGTTTCCAAACCATCTTGCAATTTAATTGCTTTTGCCATATCAACGGCACTCTCAATATTATCTTGAGTCACAATGCCCCCCGATAATGTTGATGAGCCGGCTTCATTCAATCCAACAATATGTTGTCCCGAAATTGCAAGGGTTACGCCCATAATTTGACAATCTGCAATAGATTCAGCTTGTTCAATCGCTCGTTGAATAGAATTAACTGCAGCATCAAGATCGATTACACCGCCACGATCAACACCTTTAGAAGGGCAAACACCCGCTCCCATTACATTAATCACACCATCAGGCAATACTTCACCCACAACGGCGACTACCTTCGATGTACCAATATCGAGACCTACGATAATTTTTGATTCTGCTGCTTTTGTCATATTATTTTATATTCACTAAACGTTTAATTTTTTATAGGGCTAAATCCAACTGCCGCACCGTACGGATAACGTAAATCAACATAAGCTAATCGATTACCCTCAGGGATATTAATTTCAGGGAAAATTGTTACAAAACGATCGATTTTAGAAGTCCATTCCCCCCTGCCTAATCGCAATTCTACTTGATTAGATAACTCAATCGTCCAAGATCCTCTATTATCTACCGATACAGAGGTCAAATCTAATTTACGGGCATTTAAATCAGCTCGAATCTTATTCCAAGCGTCTAATACATTCTTACCCTCTGAATCTGGCCCATACAATAAAGGCAAGCCATTTTTATCTAATCTATCTTTTGGCAAACTAAACACTACACCCTGTTCTGAGACAAAATTAACATCGTTCCATACTGCAACAGGTTTATGCTCAACTAAGGTAATACTTAAACGATCCGGATAAAGTTTACGAACGACCACATCTTTGACCCAAGGAATAGATAAAAGTTTATTTTTGACCTCTTGAATATCTTGTCCGAAATATCCTTTTAGAGCAGGTTCTCCAGATAAAGTTTCACGAATATCCGCATTTGTTGTAAATTGTGTTTTATGGGTCAGAGCATAGGCTCGAATAGGTGTTTTATCCCAACTTTCAAGTATGTTTTGCCAATGACTATATACACCAAATAGAAATAGTGTACATAATAACACAATTAATGGTTTAATGAATACTAACCATTTACGAGAAGAAACCGAAGTTTTTGGATTAATAACATTAAAACGCACATTTGTGCTGTTTTTTTTGCGGAAAATCCCCATTAAGCACTTAACTCCAATACACGCTCAACTAATGCTTCAAATGAAATTCCTACCGTTGCTGCTGATTTAGGGAAAATACTATGGCTTGTCATACCCGGATTAGTATTTACCTCGACCAAACGGAAATTACCTTTTGCATCTTCCATTACATCAATACGACTCCAACCACGGCAACCCACTACATCGTAAGCAGCTTTCACTAATGCCGCCACTTCTGCCTGACGAGTATCATTTAATGCCGGCACAACATATTGCGTATTATCAGACACATATTTAGCGTGATAATCATAAAACTCACCGTCCGGAATCACCTGTACCGCCGGCAACACTTGACTATCTAACACTGGCACAGAATATTCATTACCGGCTAAAAATTCTTCCACTAACACGATAGAATCAAATTTCAGAGCCTCAGTAATAGCTGGCTCTAATTCTTCTTTGGTTTTCACTTTGAAAACGCCTACACTTGAGCCTTCACAAGATGGCTTAACAAACACAGGCAAACCTAATTTTGCAATAATTTGATCAAAATCGACCGCTTGTCCACGCTGAACTACCACCATATCTGCCGTTGGTAAGCCTACCGCATTCCATAATAATTTAGTGCGGAATTTATCTAGCGTTACCGCTGATGCCATCACGCCACAGCCTGTATAAGGAATCCCCATTTGCTCCAATGCACCTTGTAATACGCCATTTTCGCCAATGCCGCCGTGTAAAATATTAAATACACGTTGAATGCCTTTTTCTTTTAATTTTTCAATCGGGAATTCTTTTGTATCAATACCTTCAACATCATAACCCAAGCTTTTTAATGCTTCCGTTACTGCTGCACCTGAATTAAGTGAAACTTCACGCTCTTGCGAAACACCGCCAAATAACACCGCGATTTTTTCGTTTTTAATGCTCATTTTAAATCCTTATGCTTTCCAATTTTCTGCTAAACCACGAGAAATACGGCTTACACTACCTGCACCCTGTGCCAAAATTAAATCGCCATCTTGAATAATTTGATCTAATACTTCACCTAATTGTTCGGTATCTGACACTAAAATCGGATCAACTTTACCCAAATTACGGATTGAACGAGCTAGGGCTTTACTGTCTGCTCCAACAATTGGCGATTCACCAGCTGCATAAACATCTAATAAAATCAACGCATCAACTTTAGAAAGCACTTGAACAAACTCATCGAATAAATCACGAGTACGAGAATAACGGTGAGGCTGGAATACCATCACTACACGTTTACCCTCCCAACCTTGGCGAGCCGCTTGAATGGTTACATCAACTTCTGTTGGGTGATGACCATAATCATCAACTAACATAATTTTACCGTTCGGGCGAATAAATGAACCAAGCTGGTCAAAACGGCGTCCCGCACCTTGGAAATCAGCAAGAGCGGCTAAAATTGCTTCATTTCCAATGCCTTCTTCTTTAGCCACAGCAAGTGCTGCTGTTGCATTTAATGCGTTATGTGTACCCGGCACATTGAGCAATACATCAATACGTTCACCAGTTGGGCAAATTACGGTGTAATGCCCTTGGAAGCCGGTTTGTTGATAATCTTCAATACGATAATCTGCTTTTTCACTAAAACCATAAGTAATCACTTGGCGACCAACACGAGGAGCAATTTCCATTACCGTTGCATCATCTGCACACATCACGGCTAAACCGTAGAATGGCAAGTTACGCAGAAAACGCACATAAGTGTCTTTCATCTTCTCAAAATCACCACCGTAGGTGTCCATATGGTCTGGCTCAATATTCGTTACTACTGATACCATTGGCTGTAAGTGCAAAAAAGAAGCATCACTTTCATCCGCCTCAGCAATTAAGTAACGGCTTGCCCCTAAATGAGCATTTTTGCCTGCTGATTTTACCAAACCACCGTTTACGAAAGTCGGATCGAGGTTTGCTTGAGTATAAATCATTGAAATCATTGCCGTTGTGGTCGTTTTACCGTGTGTGCCGGCAATCGCAATGCCGTGTCTAAAACGCATAATTTCTGCTAACATTTCCGCACGGCGAATTACAGGAATTCTTGCTTCACGTGCCGCAATAATTTCCGGGTTGGTTTCATCAATCGCAGTCGAAACTACTACCACACTAGCACCTGAAATATTTTCCGCTTGATGCCCTATAAACACTTTTGCACCTGCTGCTGCCAAACGCTGAGTAACCGCACCATCGGCAATGTCTGAACCTGAAATCGCATAGCCTTCGTTTAATAACACTTCGGCAATACCGCTCATCCCTGCACCGCCAATTCCGATGAAATGAATTTGGCTCACACGACGCATTTCTGGCACTAACTTTTTAACTTTATCTTGGAAATTTTTCATCTTGTATCCTGTTATCTGTTCGCAAGCGGTTAAAAACTTCACTGATTTTGCAAATTTTCAGCAAAATCTAACCGCTTGTAGGGTTAATTCGCTTCTTGAATAATTACTTCAGCCACACGTTGAGCGGCTGTTGGTGTCGCTTTTGCTCTGGCTTTCACTGCCATTTCTAATAATTTTTGGCGATCCGCAATTAACGGCTCAAGTGCTTTCAGCAAAGATTGTGGATTGAAATCCACCTGCTCAATAATAATTGCTGCCCCATCTTCCGCCAAATAGTTGGCATTTAAAAACTGTTGGCGATCTTTATGTTGGAACGGCACAAAAACTGCCGGCAAACCTACCGCCGCAATTTCGCACACGGTTAAAGCGCCTGATCGACAAATCACAATATCCGCCCATTCATAGGCAGCTTTCATATCGTCAATAAATTCAGAAGCAATACCGTTACCGGTTTGGTGATAAATCTCTTCAATGCCCTGTAAATTGCCTTTGCCGACTTGGTGGCTGATAAACACATTCTGCCCCAACATTTTTGCTACTTCAGGTACAGTTTGGTTAATCACTCTCGCTCCTTGGCTGCCGCCCATTACCAAAATATTAATCGGGTAGCCACGCTCGGCAAAACGCTGCTCAGGAACAGGCAAAGTCGATAAATCCTCACGCACAGGGTTGCCAACTATTTCAACGTCTTTAAATGCCGTAGGGAAAGCTTGCAACACGCGGCGAGCAACTTTTGATAACCAAACATTAGTTAAACCGGCTACTGCATTTTGTTCGTGTAAAATCACAGGCACACCACATAATTTTGCCGCAATGCCACCCGGACCTGACACATAACCACCCATTCCCAATACTGCATCAGGCTGGTAATTTTTAATGATTTTACGGGCTTGCATCACCGCTTTAAAGATTGCAAAAGGAGCTTTGAGCAATGCACCTAACCCTTTGCCACGCAAGCCTGAAATTTCGATAAAATCAATCTCAATACCGTGTTTTGGCACAAGGGTAGCTTCCATTCTATCTTTCGTCCCGAGCCAACGGATTTGCCAGCCTTGTTTTTGCAACTCTCGAGCCACTGCTATTGCAGGGAAAACGTGTCCGCCTGTTCCACCTGCCATCACTAATAATTTTTTAGCCATTTTTAACTCTTTTTAATAGGAAAACGCGTTATTCTACTTGATATATATCTTTTTTAGTAAACACAAGCGGTTAAAATTGTTTATTTATTTGCAATTTTTAAATCAGAGTAGCTTTTACTACACTGTTTTTATTTTAGCGTGCCCAATTCGCTCAGCTCTATTTTCGTGATCAATTCTCAGCAATACCGCAATCGCAATCGACATAATCACCAAACTTGATCCACCATAGCTCACTAACGGAAAGGTTAAACCTTTGGTTGGTAACAAACCAGAGGCTACGCCTAAATTTACGAAGCCTTGTAAGAAAATCCAAATCGCAATACCAAATGCCATATAGCCTTTAAAACGTTCTTCTAAAATTAAGGATTCTTTGCTGATTTTTAATGCTCGAACCGTTAATAATATCAATAAAAGGACAATGCAAAGAATGCCGAAAAAGCCAAATTCTTCACCCACAACTGCCATAACAAAGTCGGTATGAGCTTCCGGTAAATATTCTAATTTTTGGACTGAATTTCCTAAACCTTGTCCCCAGAATTGACCTTGTCCAAATGCCATTTGCGAGTTAGAAAGCTGGAAGCCGTCTCCATACGCATCAGCAAACGGATCCATAAATGAAGTAACACGTTTTAGACGATATTCAGAGGTTAAAATCAGCACCGCAAACAATACTGTTCCAACCACACCTAAAAACATAAACTGCATTATTTTTGCCCCCACAATAAACAGCATCGAAAATGTGAGCACAAATAATACAAAGGTACTTCCCAAGTCGGGTTGTAAAATTAAGAGGAAGCCAAATACAAATAAAATTACCGCCGGTCGCCAAAAGCTGGCTTTTTCTTTACGGATTTCATCATATTTACGCACATAGAAACTCGCGAAATAGCAAATTACCGCGAGTTTTGCCAATTCTGCCGGTTGGAAATTTAAGATCCCAAGCGGAATCCAACGTACTGCACCATTAATTGAACGACCAAAAATAAGCACCGCAATTAAGAAGATGATTGCAATAAAAAATAAGGCAACACTATACTTTTCCCATTTTTCAACAGGGATCTGTACAAAAATATAACAAAATATAATCGATGCAATAATATACAGTCCATCACGAACAGCAAAATAGAATGGATCGTTGTTCAACCTTGTACTGACAGGAATTGAAGCAGAAGTAACCATCACAAATCCGATTACAAGTAACCCTAAAAATAGCCAAATTAAGGTTCTATCATAAAGCGAATTAGCAGGCGTTAGCCTAACCCATTTATCCCATTCTGTTTTAAATTTGTCTAACATTATGCTTTTTGTCCTTGTGCCAACGAGACAAATACATCGCCACGTTGTTCAAAGTTTTTAAACTGATCTAAGCTCGCACAAGCAGGAGAAAGTAAAACCATATCGCCTTTTTTGAGTTGTGGGCGAATAGCTACAATCGCTTCTTGCATTGTTTCTACCAATACACTTTGTTCACTTAATTTTGCTAATTCCTCGCCATCTTGCCCGAAGCAGTAACAAACAATATTTGGCTTATTAATTAACGGCTTGAGTTCGGAGAAATCTGCGGCTTTGCCATCGCCACCGAGTAGCAAATAAAGTGTACCGGCTACACTCAATCCATTTAGTGCCGCAACGGTACTGCCCACATTGGTTGCTTTGGAATCATTAACCCAACGCACACCATCATTTGTGGCAACGGCTTGGAAACGATGAGGTAATCCCCCATAATTTTGTAATGCTTTAACGATACCCTCACGAGGAACATTAGCAGCGTCTGCCAATGCCATTGCAGCAAGAGCATTCATCTCATTATGACGACCGCTAATTAGCATTTGGTTGGTGTTAATAATGGCAGTATCACCTGCATAAAGCACACAATTACGCATTGTGTATTCTGCATTCTGTTCTGCAAAACGGATTAAATTTTTGACCGCTTGTTCCGGGTAGCTTTGTGCATCTTCACCGTTTACAATAATATTTTCCGCATTGTCATAAATACGCAATTTAGCACTGCGGTAATCGGCAATCGAATCGTAGCGATCCATATGGTCTTCGCTAATATTCAAAATCGTTGCGGCTTTCGCTTTCAGTGAATAGGTGGTTTCAAGCTGGAAGCTCGATAATTCAAGCACAAAAAGATCATAATCTTCGTCTAATAAACTCAAAACAGGCACACCAATATTGCCACCCATTCCAACCTTCAAGCCTGCTTGTTCTACCATTTCAGCCGTTAATGTCGTTACCGTACTTTTACCGTTCGAGCCTGTAATAGCAATAATCGGTGCTTTTGCCTCACGGCAAAACAGTTCTACATCACCAACAACTTCCACACCCGCTTGAATCGCCTGCTGAATTTCAGGCGTTGCCAATGCTAAGCCCGGGCTAATGACGATTAAATCTGACTTGAGCAACCACTCGCTGTTTAATCCACCAGTGTGTAAAGGAATCATTTTATCGAGTTTATCGGCACCAGCCGGATTAGCTCGAGTGTCAATTACTTGGATATTCGCTTTCTTTTTCTTAAAAAAATCAACACAAGATAATCCTGTTGTACCTAGTCCGATAACAGTTACTGTTTTGCCTTGATATTGGTTTTGCATAATTTTTTCTCTAAATCTAAAAAACAGCATAAGGTGCGTAAAAAACGCACCTTATCAATTAACGTAATTTCAGGGTAACTAAGCCTATTAATACTAACATTAGTGTGATAATCCAGAAGCGGACAATCACTCGTGGCTCTGGCCAGCCTTTTAATTCAAAGTGATGATGAATAGGTGCCATTCGGAAAATTCGTTTTTGGCGTAATTTATAAGAACCGACCTGTAAAATAACCGAGAGGGCTTCAACTACAAATACACCGCCCATCACAACTAATAGCAATTCTTGACGAACTAATACCGCGATAATGCCTAATGCTCCACCTAATGAAAGTGAGCCTACATCACCCATAAATACTTGAGCCGGATAGGTGTTATACCACAAGAAGCCTAAACCTGCTCCAACAATTGCCGTACATAAAATAACTAATTCCGATGTGTTTGGAATAAATGGAATGTGTAAATATTGTGCAAAATTGAAGTTACCTGTTGCCCAAGCAATCAATGCAAAAGCAGAAGCGACCAGAATGATCGGTACAATCGCCAAGCCGTCTAAACCGTCTGTTAAGTTTACAGCATTACTTGTACCGACAATCACAAAGTAAGCAAGGATAATGTAAAACACGCCTAATTGTGGCATCACATCTTTAAAGAACGGTACAACTAATTGAGTAGCAGCTGTATCTTTTCCGACCGCATACATACCAAAAACCGCCACTAAAGCGATTGCGGATAACCAGAAATATTTCCAACGGGCAATTAAGCCGTCTGTGTTTTTACGGGATATCTTGCGATAATCATCAACAAAACCAACCACTCCGTAGCCAAATAATACAAATAAGGTAAACCAAACATAAGAGTTGCGAAGATCCGCCCAAAGTAACGTACTCACACCAATAGCCGCTAAAATCATAATACCGCCCATTGTTGGCGTACCACGTTTTTTAAAGTGGCTTTCCGGACCCTCATTACGCACTTCTTGACCAAATTTTAAGATCTGTAAACGTCTAATGACCTTTGGCCCGATCCAAAGCCCGATCCCCATTGCTGTTAATAACGCCATAATGGCACGGAAGGTAATATAAGAGACCACGTTAAATGCGGTATTATATTGCACCAGTAGTTCTGCAAGCCAAACTAACATTGCTTAGTCCTTAAAAATAATAAAATTAAAAATTGATATTAAATTGTTTACAAAGCTCGGAAATCACAGTTTCCATCTTTTGGCTACGAGAGCCTTTTGCAAGTAATACAAGCGGTTGTTTTTGTTCGATTTTTTGCAAAATAATAGGTGTTAAAAATTCAACCATTTGCTGCTTATCGGTAAAGTGATGTTGTGGATTTTGGCTAACAACCGCACTCTCTTTACCAAAACTCAAAATCAAATCCAGCTCCGCTTGTTGAGCAAAATCTGCAACTTCTTGATGACATTTACCACTTTCCTCACCTAATTCTGCCATATCGCCTACCGTAAAAATTCGGTATGCAGGGTAATTTTGTAGCACTGAAATTGCCGACTTCATTGAATCCACATTGGCATTGTAAGTATCATCAATAAATAAGCAGTTATCATTAATTTGTACGGGATACAAACGCCCTTTTACCATTGAACGTTGCTCAAGTCCGGCTTTAACTGCCTCTAAGGTTGCTCCAACCGACATTGCAAGCGAGGTTGCCGCTAATGCATTACTCACATTATGGTTGCCTAAATAAGGAAGCTCAATTTCAATTTCGCCTTGTGGTGTATGAAGCATAAAACGTGAGCCATTTAGCAATAATTCCACATCATCTGCCCAGTAATCCGCGTATGAATCCGAATCTGAGCCGATATAAGAGAAAGATTGAATTTCGTTTGAACCAATTTCCTTCTGCCATTGTGGATAGTAGAAAGCCAAATTGATAATGGCTTTTCCACCGTCTTTCAAACCACGATAAATTTCACCTTTTGCCTGTGCCACACCTTCAAGTGAACCAAAACCTTCTAAGTGAGCAGCGGCTACATTATTCACTAAGCACGCATCAGGTTTGGTAATTTCAGTCGTATAAGCAATTTCACCGATATGGTTTGCACCTAACTCAATCACCGCATATTTATGCTGTTCGGTTAAACGAAGTAAGGTCATCGGCACGCCTAAGTCATTGTTTAAATTACCGAAAGTGTAAAGCACTTCATCTTCACAAGCGGTCATTTTTTGCAAAATTTTTGCCGTCATCTCTTTCACGGTCGTTTTGCCGGAAGACCCTGTCATCGCCACGGTTTTCGGGTTTAATTTTGCCTTTAACCATTTTGCCAATTCGCCCAACGCCAAGCGGGTATCTGCCACAATAATTTGTGGTACGTTGATTTCACTCTCTCGCTCAACCACAACCGCCACACAACCTTGCTCAACGGCATTTGCTAAATAATAATGTGCATCAAAGTTTTCGCCTTTTAATGCAAAAAACAAGCCGTTTTCGACCGCTTGTCGGGTGTCTGTGCTGGTACTTTCTACCATTGTTTCGCCGTTTCCGATAAGACGAGCGTTTAGGATTTCAGCGATTTGTTGGGTGGTTAGTTTTATCATTTTGTTTTTCTTATATAAATCATAAAATATGAGCGTATATTACTCCTGCCAAATCTCCCCTAACCCCTCTTTGCTAAAGAGGGGGATCAGATCTACGAAAATTTGAAGTTCATTTTTCTACATAAACCGCAAATAGCCAGATGAACTAAAAATATGCTTTGCACGATCACCCCTCTTTAGCAAAGAGGTGAGGGGGAGATTTGACTACAATGCTAAATATTGCTTCGCCGTTTCCTGATCCGAAAAATGCAACTTCTCTGTGCCAATAATCTGGTAATCTTCGTGACCTTTACCTGCAATTAAAATCACGTCACGAGCATTTGCTTGTTCGATTGCTGTTTTAATTGCCTCTTCACGATTATGGATAATTTGTTGCGCTTTACTAAAACCTTTGACAATATCCGCCATAATATTCTGGTTATTTTCTGTACGAGGATTATCGTCTGTAGCGATAATTTTATCCGCCAATTTTTCCGCAATCTCTGCCATTAATGGGCGTTTGCCCGCATCTCTGTCGCCACCACAACCGAAAATGCAGTAAAGTTCGCCTTCGCAATGTAAGCGTGCAGCCTCTAACGCTTTTTCTAAGGCATCCGGCGTGTGGGCATAATCAACGATCACCATAGGTTTATTTACTGCCGTAATACATTCCATTCTGCCTGCCACACCAACTAAATTTGGAGCAGTTTTGACTAATGCATTCATATCAAAACCAAGAGCCAGAAGACCTGCAAAAGCGGTAAGAATATTGCTCACATTAAACGCCCCGATTAAACGGCTGTTTAGCTCGCCATTTCCCCAACTGGATGCAAATTGAATAGTTGCACCTTGTAGGGTAAATTTAACTGCGGTAGCTTTTACAAATTGATGGCTAGTCTTGAAGTTAGGATTAACACTTACTGCCACCGCATTTGGTAATTGCTTTAACCATTCAGCACCAATTTCATCATCAGCATTAATCACTTGAGCTTGCGTATTCAACTCACTAAATAAACGGAATTTCGCCTCAGCGTATTCTTCCATTGTGTTGTGGTAATCAAGGTGATCACGGCTTAAATTCGTGAACATTACCAAGTCGAACTCTAAAGCCTCCGCTCTAAATTGAGCCAAACCGTGCGAACTGACTTCCATTGCACAGAAATCTGCCCCTTGTGCCACAAAGCTGGCTAAATTGCGTTGGATTTCAATGGCTGAGCCTGTGGTATTCACCGCTTCTTGCACTTGACCGTATAAACCGTTGCCGATAGTTCCC
Source organism: Mannheimia bovis (assembly GCF_014541205.1). Taxonomy (NCBI): domain Bacteria; kingdom Pseudomonadati; phylum Pseudomonadota; class Gammaproteobacteria; order Pasteurellales; family Pasteurellaceae; genus Mannheimia; species Mannheimia bovis. Next base: position 73,278 of record NZ_CP061280.1, read on the forward strand.
ATCACGGCTGATTTTCCACCTAACAAGTTACGCCATTGAGCCAATAGCTGAGCAGTTGTCGTTTTGCCGTTTGTACCGGTAATACCGGCTAACACTAATTTTTGTGATGGATTATCGTAAAAAACTCCTGCAATCGCAGAAAGCAGTTTTGGCAGCTGAGGTACAGAAATGACTTTACAACAAGCGGTACGATCTAAGTTAAATTTTGCAAATTGTGGATCAAGCTCCACTTCAACTTGATCTTCTTCCGCTTCAGCTAAAATAATTTTTGCCCCTTTCTCAATAGCGTTTGGGATAAATTTTCTGCCATCAACTTGATGACCTTTAAGAGCAATAAATAAGTCGCCTTGTTGAACTTGGCGGCTGTCTAAAGTCATTTGATTAAGCTCGGTTAATTCTTCAACCCAAGCATCTAGCTCTGTGAGAAAAGGGAGTAAACGTTTCATAACTGACCTTAATTGATACTACGTTCTAATTGAATTTCACGCACGGCACTTTGGGTGTCTGGCGTTAAATTATCCGGCTTAATATTACGTTGTTTTAGCGTATAGCCCATAATGCGAGAGAATAGCGGTGCCGATACAAAACCACCATAGTAGTTACCCGCTTTCGGTTCGTTAATTAATACAACTAACGCAAAACGCGGATCGCTTGCTGGGGCAAGCCCTGCAGTATAAGCGATATATTTCTCCACATATTTACCGTTTTCTAACTTACGAGCAGTACCTGTTTTGATTGCGACACGGTAGCCATCAACCGCTGCACGGTGTCCACCTTCGCCTTTTGCAGCAACGCTTTCCATCATATGAACAACTTCACGGGTAGTTTTTTCAGGTAGAACTCGCTCACCAATGACAGGGGGATCTACTTTGGTAATAGAAAGTGGGCGATAAATCCCGAAGCTGCCTAAGGTTGCATAAGCTCGAGCAAGCTGAAGTGGCGTAACATTCAAACCGTAACCATAAGAAAGTGTTGCTCGTTCAATATCTGCCCAGCGTTTACGGTCTCCGTTTGTACCTCGTTGTTCACCTAAACCTAAGCCTGTATCTTTGCCAAAACCGACTTTGGTGTAAGTATCTACTAACGCATTCGCCGGCATTCTTAAGGCTAATTTACTTACCCCAATGTTACTGGATTTTTGTAAAATACCTGTGATAGTCAGGCTGTCTCTTGGAGCAACGTCTTTAATGGTATGCCCGTTTATTACAATAGGTCTTGTACCGATAACTTCATCTTTATAAGTAACTTTATTGTGTAAGGCGGTTAATACAGTAAAAGGTTTTACCGTTGAACCCGGCTCAAAAGTATCGGTAATTGCACGGTTACGCATAAGCTCGGGTTTAAAACTATCACGTTTGTTAGGATTGAATGACGGAGCATTTGCCATTGCCAATACTTCGCCTGTTTGCACATCAACTAATACTGCCGTGCCTGATTCCGCATTATTTTCCTGCACCGCTTTTTTAATCTCACGATACACCATTGATTGTAACTCTTCATCAATACTCAGCATTACATCTTGCGGATCATATTGTTTTTCCGAACGAATATTCTCAACAATATTGCCTTTAGCATCTTTACGGATAATTTGCTTACCGTTTTTGCCGATAAGTAAAGAGTTAAAGCTACGCTCTAAACCTTCCGAACCATTCATATCATCTTTATCGGTAAAGCCAATAAGCTGAGAAGCCTCTTCTGATAATGGATAAAAACGGCGAGATTCGCCTTTAATCACTAACGCATCAATATCAAGATCTTTCGCATACTCACTAATTGCTTCCGATTGGTGACGAGATAAATAGACAAAACGTTGACGATTTTTACTGTAGAGCTCGTCCATTATATCATTATAAGATCGCCCAATTTCTTTGCTTAGAGCTTGGAATTTCTGGCGTTCTAACTCCCAGTGTTCCTGATCTAAACGAACAAAAACAGAACTTGGGTTATTTCTCACTTTTTCTATTAACGTGTTGTAATCCAAGCCTGTAACTTGTGCGAGTTGCGTCCAATAACTCTCACTTTTGGTGTTTAAAATAGAGCGAGGATCAAAATCCACTTTCTCTTTTGAAACGTTTTTCTTCTCAATAAATTTATTTACGCTGGCTTCAATTTTACTTTTTGACGCTTCCATTTCCATCGCTAAAGCTCGCCAGCTTTCGTTTGAACGTCTTAATTTAGTATCAAAATATTCTCTTGGATCAAGTGTTAAAGAATACATCGGTACACTAATAGAGAGAAAACGCCCATTACGATCTAAAATTCGTCCACGTGTGAATTGTAATTCTTTAGTACGAAGCGAGCGGTTATTTGCTTCTTTAATTAATCTTTCAGAATCAACAAGTTGAATATAAGCAGCTTGAGCTAATAGCCCTACTACCATTACCACCATTAACAGTGCTACTACCCAGAAGCGTTTCGGTAAAAAACTAGGTAATTTTTTACCTTCTACTTTTGGTGGCTCTGCAATGGGGGCTTTTTGTTTAGGTTTTACTTTAACTGACTTGACCATTTTCTATTCAACTAAAATTATTTCTTGTTCTTTTTTAATTGGCTGTAAACCGAAGGATTCAGCGGCAGCATCAACTCTCGCTCTTCCACTTCGGCTATTTTCTTCCAACAATAAATTGGTATATTGGCTTTCCAGCTTCTGATTAGCAGAAATCAACTGCCCCTGTTCGCTGACAGATAAACGGGTCTGGTGCGTTACCCAAATTGTGGCGATCGCTGAAATAACCACACCAATGAGCAGTAAAATCGCAACTTTATTATGACTAAAAATATCGTCAATAATAATTTGATGTAACGGATAGCGTTCGTTAGACATTTTCATTCCTTTCATTCACTTAACGTTACTAGCGTTTTTCAGCAATTCGGAGTACCGCACTGCGTGAGCGAGCATTTGCTTCAATTTCTGCTTCACTTGGCATAATCGCTTTTCCAATAGTTTTAAGTGGAATATTTTTATTCAATTCCGATTCCAAAATCGGTAAACCACGAGGCACTTCCATACCTTTACTATGTTTACGCATAAACTGCTTGACCATTCTGTCTTCAAGTGAATGGAAACTGATAATCGACAAACGCCCTTCCGGAGCTAACACCGTTAATGCACAATTAAGAGCTTTTTCCAGCTCATCTAATTCGCTATTAATAAAAATTCGAATTGCTTGGAAAGAGCGGGTTGCAGGATGTTTATGCTTATCTTTAAACGGTACGGCATCGCTAATAATTTGGGCAAGTTGTAACGTGCGGGAAATTTTCTCACTTGCAGATTTATTGTAAGAAACGACCGCTTGTGCAATGCGTTTGGCAAAGCGTTCTTCGCCAAACTCTTTGAGTACCCAAGCTAAATCTTCAACAGAGACTTGAGCCAACCACTCTGAGGCTGATAATCCTTTGGTGGTATCCATACGCATATCAAGAGGTCCATCACGCATAAAGCTAAAACCACGTTCTGCTTCATCAAGCTGCGGAGAAGAAACACCTAAATCAAGTAAAATGCCGTCAATTTTGCCAACCAATCCCATTCGTTCACAAATTTCAGGAATGGCAGAAAAAGCTGTATGTTCAATCTGAAACCGAGGGTCATTAATGGTTTGGGCTTCTGCGATCGCACGAGGATCACGATCGGTTGCAATCAAACGCCCATTTTCCCCAAGTTTGGATAAAATTAAACGAGAATGACCGCCACGCCCAAAAGTACCGTCAATGTAGATACCGTTCGGCTTAATTGCTAAGCCATCAACGGCTTCGTGCAATAATACTGTAATGTGTTTTGGCGTGTCGCTCATCTTTATTTCCAATTACTATAACGAGAGATTTTTTAAGGCATCGCAATCCAACATTTCCGCTGAACTGCCAAAAGCAAGATCTTCTGCAATTTGGGCTTGCCATTGCTTATCTTGCCAGATTTCAAATTTGTTCAATTGCCCAACCAACATAATCTGTTGATCTAATTGAGCGTGTTGGCGAAGTGTAGAGCTAAGTAAAATACGACCTGCCGAGTCCATTTCACATTCGGTGGCAAAGCCTTGCATTACACGCTGAATACGGCGTTGAACGGGGTCAAAATTTGATAATGCCAGCAATTTCTGCTCAACAATTTCCCATTCGTGTAAGGGGTAAAGCAACAAACAAGGCTGACGAATATCAACCGTACAAACTAAGATCCCGTGATGTTTTTCGAGAAGCTCGGCACGGTAACGGGTCGGAATGGCAATCCGCCCTTTACTATCAATGCTGATTGAACTCGCACCACGAAACATTTAATTCTTCGCCTTACTTAAATAATATTGAATTTAAGAAAAAGATCCACAAACCACCACTTTTTCCCACTTAATTGAAGAATTTTATCTATTAGTGATACATCTATCAAGGAGTTTTCATTTATTTACAAAACAAAAGACCTATCTAAGAAGATAGGTCTTTCTGCATTTGCAAATTTTTGTTCAAATTTAACCGCTTGTTAGCGTTTTAGCAGTGATTTCACGAGAGATACCAAACCATAAACCGCCCAATACAACAAGATAGCACCAAAAAACAACGTCGCTGTATGCGGTAGCCAATAATAAATGCCCAAAACTTCAGCTGTTCGGCACTCTAAACGCTGGTAATCATTGAGTTTAGTTAAATCACTACAATCGAAGGGAATGTAACTAAAAACGAAGTAGCTGATGGCTGCAATAACTAATGCAAACAAAATGCTACATAAAATCTGTTTTTTATAATCCATTTCCTATTTCTTCCTTGACTTACTAGCGGTCGTTTTTGTTCGTTTTTTTGCAGATTTTGCCGGCTTTTTCTCTGCCGTTTTCTTCACTTTTTTTACCGTTTTTGGCTCTTTAAAAACCGGCTTTGCAGTGGCTTTTGCTTTTTTCTTAGCTGTTTTACCATTAGTGCTATGTTCGGTTAATAACTCAAAGTCAATTTTCTTTTCATCTAAATTCACGTTGATAACCTTAACCCGAACGGCATCGCCTAAACGATAGATCGATCCTGCTCCACCTACTAAACGTTGTCTGTCTGCGTCATAATGGTAGTAGTCATTATCTAAAGTTGAAATATGAACCAAACCATCAATCAACAGCTCATTAAGTTTCACAAATAAGCCAAATCCCGTTACGCTGGAGATGACACCATCAAACTCTTCGCCTATATGGTCTTGCATAAACTCACATTTCAGCCAATCTGCTACTTCTCTGGTTGCATCATCGGCACGGCGTTCGGTAGCTGAACATTTATCGCCGAATTCGTCCATATCATCTAACTTGTAATGATAGCCACCGCCATCGGTGTAATGACGTGTATTGCCCTTACCTTTTTCGATTAAATATTTAATTGCACGATGTAACAACAAATCCGGGTAACGGCGAATTGGCGAGGTAAAGTGAGCATACTCGGTCAATGCCAAACCAAAATGCCCGATGTTATCTGCCGCATACACTGCTTGTTTCAGTGAACGCAGTAACATTGTTTGAATGAGCTCTTTATCGGCACGTTCGGCAATTTGCTCTAATAATACGCCGTAATCTTTAGGTTGTGGATCAAGCCCAACATCCCACGTTAAACCACATTCACGCACAAACGATTTAAAGCTAAGCAATTTCTCTTCACTTGGTTTATCGTGAATTCGGTAAAGAGCAGGTTCATTGGCTTGTTCCACAAAGCGAGCCGCTGCAATATTTGCTAAAATCATACACTCTTCAATCAGTTTGTGTGCATCGTTACGGATAAGTGGTTCAATGCGTTCAATTCGCCCTTGTGGGTTGAAAATAAATTGATTTTCAATGGTTTCAAACTCTATTGCCCCTCGCTTTTGGCGAGCCTTCATTAAGGTTTGGAACATCGCATAAAGCTCTTCAATATGTGGCACAAGCGGGGAGTAACGCTCACGCAAGGTTTCATCTCCCTCTAGCATTTTCCAAACTTTAGTATAAGTTAAACGAGCGTGTGAATTCATTACTGCTTCATAGAATTTATAATCGACCAGCTCCCCTTTATTGGAAACGGACATTTCCGCCACTAAGCAAAGGCGATCAACCTGTGGATTTAATGAACACAAACCGTTTGAAAGCACTTCCGGCAACATTGGAATTACTCGATTTGGGAAATAAACCGAGTTACCTCGATTAAGTGCTTCCAAATCTAACGCTGTTTTCGGGCGAACATAATAGCTTACATCAGCAATTGCTACCCATAAACGCCAGCCGTTCCCTTCTTTTTGGGCAAAAACCGCATCATCAAAATCACGAGCATCTTCGCCATCAATAGTAATGAGCGGTAAATCACGTAAATCAATACGCCCCTGCTTCGCTTCTTCCGGCACTTCTTCACTCGTAAATTGACGAATTTGCTTTTCTACCCCTTCTGACCAAACGTGTGGAATATCGTGATTGCGTAATGCAATTTCGATTTCCATACCCGGTGCTAAATTATCGCCTAAAATCTCCGTAATAAAACCCACTGGGCGGTTAAAGCTGGCTTTGCGTTCTTGCAGTTCGACCACCACAACCTGCCCCATTCTTGCTCCCATACGGTGCTCATCAGGAATAAGGATATCTTGATTGATACGGCTATCATCAGGCACAACAAAACCGATACCGCTTTCCAGGAAGAAACGCCCAACAATTTGCTTTTTACGGGCTTCCAACACACGCACGATACGGACTTCTTTTCTGCCTCGTCTATCTGTGCCGTTCGGTTGTGCCAGTACAAAATCACCGTGCATTACTTTTACCATTTGAGCATTTGGAATGAACCAATCCTCACTTTTAGTTGTAAGTTTTTCGTGCCCTTCTACTTGTAGAAAACCATAACCATCACGATGACCAATCACTGTACCCTTCAATAAATCCATCTTTTCAGGCAAGGCATAGCGTTTACCTTTGGTAAATACTAACTCCCCATCATTTTCCATTGCTCGTAAACGGCGGCGGATACCCTCGATACGTTCCTCATCGTAAATATGAAAAACCTCCAACAACTCATCACGGCTCATTGGTGCGTTATGTTCACGAATAGTATTTAAAATAAAATCTCGGCTCGGCACAGGATTTTCATATTTTTCTAATTCTTGTTGATAATTTGGATCGACTATCATAGTTGCCCCCTTTATTGTTATTTCCTTATTCTAACTGACTTTTCTTTAGGATTGTTAAAAATTGTTCATTTATCTTTTTACTGCTTTTTATTATATAATGCCACTTTTAATGTAAATCAATGAGAAGAAAATATTATGACATACCCTGTATGCCCTGAATGCAAGAGCGAAAATACTTATCACGATTCTATTCAATTTGTTTGCCCTGATTGTGCTTATGAATGGAATGGTGAGGAAACTACTCAAGATGAAGATGCCTTAATTGTAAAAGATAGTAATGGTAATTTATTATCTGATGGTGATGATGTGTTATTAATTAAAGATTTAAAATTAAAAGGATCATCGGAAGTCCTGAAAAAAGGTACAAAATTCAAAGGGATACGTTTAGCAAAAGGTGATCACAATGTAGATTGTGGCAAAATTATGCTGAAATCTGAATTTTTGAAGAAAGCCTAATATAACTTAGTTACAAGCGGTCAAATTTTTGTTAAATTTTGCAATCAAAATTAAACCTATTAAGAGGAATATTATGTCTATTAAGAAAATTTTATTCACATTTACAGCTATTTCATTATTTGTGCTTAATGCTCAGGCAACAGAAAATAATCAAACAGCTAAAACTGAAGCAAATAAAACCGAGACTAAAAAACTGGAAACAAAACAAGCTGAAGATAAAAATCTAAAAGCATTTAACCAAAATGTCAGAATTAATTTGATCCAAAGAGGAACAACAAAACAAGATAACCAAGATGTTGCTGTATTAACTTACGAAGTCAATAACATAGGCAAAAATCGTATTAAAAACTTAAATTGGTTATCTGCGTTTACCATTAATGATCAGATTTTCTTTGTGCAGGAAGTACAAACTCAGCTAGATAAAGCTATTTCTGCCAAAAAGAAAGAAAATATTACGGTAGTTTTACCAATAAATAACTTACCGGAAAATGTAAAGCCTGTTTTTGCATCACTTGAAACACCTATCGGTCATATCACGGTTGCCAAACAGATTGATTTTACCAATGGCAAAAAGATTATTGTGAAAGAGTAGATAAAATAAGCGAACGCATTGTTCGCTTATTTCTTTTTTAGCTCTGTAGTTTCTTAACTCTCAAGCTAACCGCATTACGGTGTGCTTCTAACAATTCTGCACTTGCCATTCTCTCAACCGTTTCTGCTAGTGCTAAAAAGCCTTGTGGTGTCAATTCTTGCACTGTCATTCGTTTGCTAAAATCAGCTAAACCTAAGCTAGAATAGGTTTTTGTATAGCCATAAGTGGGTAGAACGTGGTTTGTGCCACTTGCATAATCGCCCATACTTTCAGGGCTATAAGCCCCTAAGAAAATTGAGCCTGCATTATCCAAATCCGCTAAAAGTGAACGGGCATTTTCTGTTTGCATAATTAAATGTTCAGGTGCATATTTATTACTAATTTCGACCGCTTGTTGCAAGTTTTCTGCAATAAAAGTACGGCTATGGGCGAGTGCTTTCCTCGCTGTCTCGCCACGAGGCAGCACCGAAACCTGTTTTTCTAACTCCTCATCAACCGCTTTAGCTAATGCAGAACTTGGAGTAACTAAAATAACTTGCGAATCTGCCCCGTGCTCTGCTTGAGAGAGCAAATCGCTGGCGACAAACGCAGGGTCGGCAAATTCATCTGCAATCACTAATACTTCACTTGGACCAGCAGGCATATCAATTGCTGTTCCCTCTTGAACTACTTGGCGTTTAGCTTCTGTTACGAAACTATTACCGGGTCCGAAAATTTTATCCACTTTAGCTACCGTTTCTGTGCCATTTGCCATTGCAATAACGGCTTGTGCCCCACCTACCGCATAAATCGTTTCAACACCGCATAAATTTGCGGTATAGAGAATTTCATCTGCAATTGGCGGTGGAGAACAGAGTACAATTTTCTTACAGCCTGCAATTTTTGCCGGCACTGCGAGCATTAAAACCGTTGAGAAAAGTGGTGCAGAGCCACCCGGAATATAAAGCCCTACGGCATTTATCGGGCGAGTAATCACTTGGCAACGCACACCCGGCTGGGTTTCAATATCTACCTCTTGATTTTGCTGTGCTTTATGAAAAGCCTCAATATTTGCTTTCGCATTTTGAATGGCGTGTTTAAGTTCCGGTGAAATACGGCTCTCTGCTTGCTGAATTTGCTCTTTTGAAACGGTAAGACTGGCTAATTTCACTTTGTCGAACTTCTCACTTAATTCAAAGAGGGCTTTATCACCATTCGCTAATACATTAGCTTTAATCTCATCAACCGCTGCTTTAATACTCTCTCCAATCACTTGAGCGGGGCGAGCAAGATATTGTTGTTTTTCTGCGTTTGTTAAATCATTCCAGATTAGGGTTTGCATAATTATTCCTCGTATCGTAGCCAATTATTAGCTCACGTTTTAAAATTAGAAACTATAACTAGTTTACGTCTTACCAATAGAGAAAACAACCGGAAATCATTTAACATTCTTATACTAGGTGTTGATTATTAAATAACCAATCAAAATACTCAACTAAAAATAACGCTACTTTTCTTATGGAAATATGCTAAAGTTCTGCCGTTATTTAAACCCCTTATTTTTTTATGGAGACAAATAAAATGAAAAAATGGTGGATACCATTAACGATGGCGGCATTTTGTGTTGCAGCTTGTGATGATAAAAACAATACTCAAGCCAATGTAGAGAAACCTGCGGCACAACCTGCACAATCGCAAAAAAATCCAGAAATTCTACCGCTTGTAACTGTTGTTGCTCCTTGGGAATTAAACAGCTTGGATTTAAACCAATCAGGTGTAATTTTCCAACGTATGAACATTGCTGAAACCTTAGTTGAAGCTAACCTTGAAGGTCAATTAGTAGAAGGTTTGGCAACTAAGTGGGAAAGTAATAATGATGCAACGGTTTGGACATTTACTCTTCGTGATGCCAAATTCCATAACGGCAAGCCTTTCACCGCACAAGCGGTCGAAAAATCATTGCAAATTGCACTTTCAAAACCGGGCGTGTTGCAAAAAGCCTTTATCAAAGAGATTAAAGCCCTAGAGAATAACCAAATCCAATTTGAATTAACGAAATCTTTTGTGCCGTTCCCCTCTTTCTTAACGCACTACACTACTTTAATTTTGGCGGAAGAGAGCTTTGATGAAAAAGGCAATGTGGCACAACTCATTGGTACAGGGGCATTTAAAGCTACCAAAATCGAAGCTCCACAAAAATTAGAGAGCGTTCGTTTTGATGAATATTGGGGCAACAAGCCACAACTTCAGCAAGCGAATTATTTAGCCAGCAGCCGTAGTGAAACCCGTACTTTAATGGCACAGAGTGATAAAACGTCGTTAGTGTTTAATTTAGATAAAGCAAGCGTGGCTCGTTTAAAAGCTGATCCGAATTTGCAACTTATCAACACCTCTATTGCACGTACAACTCAGCTAAAAATGGATGTTGCTAAGCCGTTCTTCAACGATTTAGCCATTCGCCAAGCCTTATCTCAAGCGATTAACCGCAAAGCGATTGCTGAGCAAGTGTTGAAAATCCAAGACGGTATGGCAGATCAAATTTTACCTAAAGCCTTTGCGGACTGGCGTGTGGCAACAACAGAGCCAACCTTAAGCCACGATGAAACCATCGCAAAAATTAAGGAAAATTTGACCGCTTCCGGTTATGAATATAACGCAGAAGGCAAATTAACTAAAGATGGTAAACCATTTACCTTTACGTTAAGAACTTATTCAGATCGTCCTGAATTACCGATTATTGCAACCATTTTACAAGCTGAATGGAAGAAAATCGGGGTTGATATCAATGTGTCTGTCGGTAACTTCAGTGAAATTCCACTAGGACATCAAAATGGCACTTTAGAGATGGCACTTTATGCGTTCAACTATGCGAAAACACTCGATCCATTCGCCTTGTTAGTGCAAGACTTTGCTAACGGTGGAAGCGATTGGGGCACAATGAACTGGCGTAATGACAGCCTAGATCACGCTCTAAAACAACTTGAAACAGAAATCGATTCTGAAAAATCGAAGCAATTAAAACAGCAAGTGAGCCAAATTATTCACGATGAATTACCGATTATTCCGATTGTGTACGATCAACAAACTGTTGTAGGGCATCAAGGCATTAATGGTTTGACACTTGACCCATTTGAAAGACGTTTTTACTTAGAAAAATTATCAAAATAATTTAAAAACATCGGGTGGACACATTAGTCCGCCCCAATTTTTTTAGAAGGAATTTCAGGTGTTAAATATCTTTCTCCGCCGCCTTACTCAGTTGTTATTAGTCGTCTGGTCAGTCGGCACATTAACTTTCATTATTACCCGCCAACTGTCGGGCGATATGGCATACCGTATTGCCGCCAGCCGTTATGGTTACGACCAAGCCGATAGTATGGCTGCTGAAGCGGTGCGAGCCGAGTTAGCGTTAGATCAGCCTTGGTGGCAAAGCTATTTCAGTTGGTTAGGCGATTTATTGCAGTTTAATTTAGGTAAATCGTTGGTAACAGGCGATCCTGTCTGGGCTGAAATTCAACATCAATTCGGACATACCTTAAGCCTTGCAATTGTGGCACTTATCTTGGCAATCCTTATTGGTCCTCCACTTGGATTACTCGCCGCTCGCAAACCAAACGGTTTTTTTGACCGCTTGACACTCATTTTCAGCACGCTGTTCCGCTCTGTGCCAGCCTTTATTATCGCTATCGGCTTAATTACGTTATTTTCAGCTCAACTAAAATGGTTGCCTGCTGGCGGATATGGTAGCTGGCAGCATTTTATCTTACCTGCTTTAACCCTTGCGATTGGCTTGAGTGCGGTTTCGGTGCGAGTAACCCGCTCTACGATGGTACAAGTGAAAAATGCAGAGTTTTACCAATTCTCGCAATTAAAAGGGCTAAGCCGCTGGAAAACTTTTGTGCGACACGGTTTACCAAACATCGCCGTCCCCGTTATTGCCTATCACGCAGTCCAGCTTGTCTATTTAATTGAAGGTGTTGTGGTGGTAGAAAGTTTATTTGCTTGGCCCGGCAGCGGACACGCATTGGTTCACGCCATTATTGCCCGTGATGTACCGATGATTCAAGGTACAACCTTAGTAATGGGTGGATTATTTGTTGTATTAAACACTCTTGCCGATCTGCTCAGTGCTTGGATTGACCCACGAATTAAGCGATAGGATATCAAAATGAAAATCTCAACTTCACAATATTTGGGCGGCACGATTCTACTTATTATGCTCGGCTTCGCCTTTTTACAGCCTTATTTTTACCCGATGGATATCGGCTTTCAAGATTTAGCCAATACGCTTTCCAGCCCAAATGAATTAGCGTGGTTCGGCACAGACCATCTCGGCAGAGATATGCTTGCCCGACTTTCCTCTGCTATTCGCCTCTCTTTCAGCTTATCGCTGTTTAGCGTATTTTGTGCCTTAGTGGCAGGTTTGATTACAGGCATTATGGCAGGCTTTTTTGGTGGCTGGATCGACCGCATTTTCAGTTTTATATGTGATTTAGTGATGGCACTACCGGGCTTATTACTGGTATTACTCTTTGCCGCACTCTCTCCGGGTTCGTTCTGGACGCTCTACTTAGGGATTTCATTGGTAATGTGGGTGGAATTTTTCCGTGTGATCCGTTCCATTAGCTCAACAATGGCAAACAGTTCGGAAATTCAAGCCTCACGCTTAATGGGAATGAGCTGGCTTTATAGCTTCAAACGCCATTTATTACCTCGTTTATTACCAATGATCGCCACCTTATCTGCATTCTCGCTCGGGAATGCGATTTTAGCCCTCGCCACTCTCGGCTTTGTAAGCGTAGGATTACGTCCACCTACAGCGGAGCTAGGCTTAATGATGACAGAGCTCTTCCCTTATTATTACGAAGCTCCATTGATCTTTTTACAGCCGGTAGTTGCCGTATTTTTAATGGTGCTTAGCCTACAATTATTATCAGGGAGAGTGAAATAATGTTACTGGAAATTCAAAATGTAAGTGTAAAAACCAAAGATGGCATAACACTGGTTCAACCTATTTCTCTCTCATTACAACAAGGCAAAAATATTACCATTTTAGGCGAAACAGGTTCAGGAAAAAGCCTGTTAATTCAAGCCATTATGGGAGCTTTACCCGAAGGCTTAATTGCAAGCGGTCAATTTTTTGTTGAAAATTGCAAAGTGGATTTTAACCAACAATCTGAAATCGAAAAATTGTGGGGCAAAACCTTAGTAATGCTGCCACAAGAACCTCGCCGCTCGCTAAATCCGATTATGGCAATTGGTAAGCAATTATGGGAAAGTTTTCACTACGTGGCAGGGAAATCTTCACCCCAAGCAAAAACCGAAAGCCAAGCCTATTTAGCCAAGCTCGGTTTAGGCGACTCAGTTGAAAACTATCCGCACCAACTCTCAGGTGGAATGGCTCAACGTGCCTCTTTTGCAATTGCAACCGCTGCGGGTGGAAAAATGTTACTGGCAGATGAACCGACCAAAGGGCTTGATCCAATTAGCAAAGGCAAAGTGATTGAACTGTTAAAATCCGCTTACCAAAACGGGGGTGGCTTACTCACCATTACTCACGATATTGACGTTGCCGAGCAACTCGGGGGCTACATTCTGGTGATGAAAAAAGGCGAGCTGTTGGAACAAGGCGAGGCAGAAGCACTCTTACGCAATCCACAACACGCTTACACAAAAGCCTTGATTGCCGCAGATCCAAAACATTGGCAGCCATTGCAAGATTTGCAAAATATGAACCAAAAACAACCGCTTGTCTCAGTCAAGAACTTAAGTGTTGCCCGTGGCAAAAAAACCTTGTTTAGTAATCTCTCTTTTGATTTACACAAAGGCGAGGTGCTAGGCATTGTGGGGCATAGTGGCATAGGTAAAAGCTCTCTTGCTGATGTGTTGTGCGGTTTGCTAAAACCAAAATCAGGTGAGGTAAAATGGCACAGCCATAGCCATAAAAAACATCAAGTATTGAAACTTTACCAAGATCCACCGGAGGCATTTGCCCCAAATGTGAGCTTGCAAACCTTACTTGATGATGTGATCAATAAACATAAATTAGATCGCCTGCCTATTCCAAGTTTATTAGAGCAACTCTCGCTTAACCCGGACATTTTACAACGCAGTGCCGAAAATGTGTCGGGTGGCGAGCTGCAACGTGTGGCGATTTTGCGAACGTTATTACTTGATCCTGTATTACTATTTGCTGATGAAGTAACCTCTCGACTTGATCCTATCACACAGCAAGAAACAATAGAATTACTAATAACTCAATGTCGTGCCCGAAATTGCAGCTTGATTTTAGTCAGCCACGATCCTTATTTAATCAAGAGATCGTGCGATAAGGTGATTAATTTGGAAGATTATTTAGGCTAACAAGCGGTTAATTTTTCTCGCTTTTTTTCAAATAAAACAAACCCCATTTAATTCACTTAAATGGGGTTATTTTTTATCTTACTTTGATAAACATTGGCTAAATTCGTTGGCTAGTGCCTGTAAAAAATCAGGGTAAGCAGTTGCACTGAGTTGAACTTTAGCACCTAGTGGGTCTAATTGCCCTACATTCACTTTCGTTTCTTTTGCCAGCGTTTCAATCACTTTCGGGGTAAATTGTGGCTCAGCAAATAAACATTGTGCTTTGTTTTTAGCAATATTTTTCTTGATTGCGGCAAGTGTTTTCGCACCCGGTGCAACCGTTGGGTTAATGGTAAATGAACCTAATGAATTTAAACCATACTCTCTTTCAAAATAGCCGTAAGCATCGTGGAAAGTGTAATAGCCTTTTGCCTTTACCGGCTCTAATTGCTTCGCAATTTCTGCTTTCTTAGCGGTTAAATTTGTTTTGAATTTTGCAAGATTTTCTGCAATTTTCGCTTTTTGTTCCGGTAATTGTTCACTTAAACGTGCGGCAATTTGTTCAGCGACGATTTCGCTTGCCTCGCTAGATAACCAAATATGCCAGTCTTCATCGTGGCTATGACCGTGGTGATCATCGTGTTTGTGACTATGCCCTTTATGTTCGTGTTTATGATCGTGTGAATGTTTGTGGTCGTGCTTATGATCGTGGTCGTGAGCATCTTCTTTTTTGTCACTTGCTTTTTCCACCAACTCTTCAATCGCTTCCACATTCTCAAGGGTTAATACCTTCTCTTTCGGCAATTTTTCGATACTTTTTTCGAGGAAACTTTCTAAACCATCGCCTACCCAAACTACTAATTGAGCAGATTGTAGTTGTGATACATCTGATGGTTTCAAACTATAATCGTGTGGAGAAGCGGTTACCGGTAATAATACTTTCGTTTCAGTTACACCATCAGTAATCGCATTAGCAATAAAACCTAACGGTTTGATGCTGGTTAATACGTCCGCTTGGGCAATTCCTGCCCCTAAAACGGCTAAACCAATCAATGTTTTCTTAAACATAAAATCTCCTTTTATAAATTTAAAATCAATGTATTCTAGCAAAACCAAATAAAATTTCTATAAATTTTTTATGGGTATTTTTCATCCGCATTTTTCTATATACTTGCAAAAAACTTCAGAAATATGACCGCTATGAAATATAAAAATTTACGAGAATTTCTTGATTTGCTTGAAGCACAAGGCGAGTTAGTTCGTATTAAGCAAGAGATCGATCCTTATTTAGAAATGACGGAAATTGCCGATAGAACCTTAAGAAAAGGTGGACCGGCATTGTTGTTTGAAAACCCTAAGGGTAGCCAAATTCCTGTACTATGCAATTTATTCGGCACACCAAAACGAGTGGCGATGGGAATGGGGCAGGAAGATACCAAAGCCCTGCGTGAACTAGGTAAACTGCTCGCCTTTTTAAAAGAGCCTGAGCCGCCAAAAGGTTTCAAGGATTTAATCGGGCAGCTGCCGCAATGGAAGCAAATTCTTAATATGCCGCCGAAAGTGCTAAGTCGAGCAGAATGCCAGCAAGTGGTCATTTCGGGCAATGAAGTCGATCTCACTAAGTTGCCTATTATGCACTGCTGGAAAGGCGATATTGCCCCACTCGTTACTTGGGGGCTGACGATTACGCAAGGTCCGTACAAAAAACGCCAAAATCTGGGGATTTATCGCCAACAATTAATCGGCAAAAACAAGCTCATTATGCGTTGGCTCTCGCATCGTGGCGGTGCGTTAGATTTCCAAGAGTGGAAAGCGGAAAACCCCGATAAACCATTCCCTGTTTCGGTTGCCATTGGAGCAGATCCGGCAACGATTTTAGCCGCCGTTACGCCAATTCCCGATACACTCTCGGAATATGCGTTCGCCGGGCTATTGCGTGGGCATAAAACGGAAGTAGTGAAATCCATTTCTAACGATTTAGAAGTGCCGGCAAGTGCAGAAATTGTACTTGAAGGCTACATTGATTTAGAGGAAACCGCATTAGAAGGTCCTTACGGCGACCACACGGGTTACTACAACGAACAAGAATATTTCCCCGTGTTTACCGTTACCCATATCACAATGCGAAAAGATGCGATTTATCATAGTACCTACACAGGCAGACCACCTGATGAGCCGGCGGTGTTAGGCGAAGCGTTAAACGAAGTCTTTATTCCGATTTTACAGAAGCAATTCCCTGAAATTGTCGATTTCTATCTGCCACCGGAAGGCTGCTCGTATCGTTTAGCAGTCGTTACGATGAAAAAGCAATACGCAGGGCACGCTAAACGGGTAATGATGGGCGTTTGGTCATTCTTACGCCAATTTATGTACACCAAATTTGTAATTGTGTGTGATGATGATGTAAACGCTCGTGATTGGAAAGATGTGATTTGGGCGATCACCACTCGCTGCGACCCGGCTCGAGATACTACGATGATCGAAAATACTCCAATTGATTATCTTGATTTTGCCTCGCCAATTGCCGGCTTAGGCTCAAAAATGGGGATTGATGCTACCAACAAATGGGCTGGCGAAACCAACCGTGAATGGGGAACACCTATCGAAAAAGATGAAAATGTAGTTAAACGCATTGATGAAATTTGGGATCAACTTGGCATCTAACTCACAAGCGGTTGAATTTGCAAAAAAATTTGTAAATTCAACCGCTTGTATTTTTTACGCTCAATAAAAGTTCAATAAAATTAATTCGCAACAACAGCTACAATTACCTTGCTTTTAAAAGGGGTAAAATGCGATAATACCTTGTTATTTTTGCCTGTAAAAAAGCAACTGAAAATTTGCAAAATTTTGGCAAAAAATAACCGCTTGCAAAAATCTTCAGCAAGCCATAAGTGATTGATTTTGCAGTTTCTTTGAGACAAGAAAAAGTAAACATAAGACAACTATCAACACTTTTAATTAGGAATTAAGACAGTCGTGAGATAGACATAAAAACATTCCTGAATAATGGGGCAAACAGCCCGTGTAAAATGAACAATAATGAGAAAACACAATGAAAAGAATGTTAATCAATGCAACTCAAAAAGAAGAGTTGCGTGTTGCCCTTGTTGATGGGCAACGTTTATTCGACCTGGATATTGAAAGTCCGGGGCACGAACAGAAAAAATCCAATATCTACAAGGGTAAAATTACCCGTGTTGAACCAAGCCTTGAAGCAGCATTCGTTGATTACGGTGCAGAACGCCACGGTTTCCTACCTTTAAAAGAAATTTCCCGTGAATACTTCCCGTCAGACTATGTGTTTAACGGTCGTCCAAATATCAAAGATATTATCCAAGAAGGGCAAGAAGTTATCGTTCAAGTCAGCAAAGAAGAACGTGGTAATAAAGGTGCAGCATTAACCACTTTCATTTCTCTTGCGGGTAGTTACTTAGTTTTAATGCCAAACAATCCGCGTGCAGGCGGTATTTCCCGCCGTATTGAAGGCGATGAGCGTTTAGAGTTAAAAGAGGCTTTAGACTGCTTAGATGTACCTGAAGATGTCGGTTTGATCGTACGTACTGCCGGTGTGGGAAAATCACCTGAAGAGTTGCAGTGGGACTTAAAAGTGCTATTGCACCATTGGGACGCCATTAAAAAAGCGGCAGAATCTCGCCCTGCACCTTTCCTAATCCATCAAGAAAGTGATGTAATTGTACGTGCAATTCGTGATTACCTACGCCGTGATATTGGTGAAATCTTAATCGACAACAAAAAAGTATTCGAAAAGGCGAAAAATCACATTCGTTTGGTTCGCCCTGATTTCATCAACCGTGTGCGTTTATACGAAGGCGAAGTACCGTTATTTAGCCATTATCAAATTGAATCGCAAATTGAATCTGCATTCCAACGTGAAGTACGTTTACCGTCAGGCGGCTCAATTGTTATTGATGTAACAGAAGCTCTAACAGCGATTGATATTAACTCATCACGTTCAACTCGCGGTGGCGATATTGAAGAAACTGCTCTTAACACTAACTTAGAAGCGGCAGATGAAATTGCTCGCCAATTACGTTTACGTGATTTGGGCGGTTTAATTGTGATCGACTTTATCGATATGACCCCGGTTCGCCACCAACGTGAAGTCGAAAACCGTATTCGTGAAGCCACACGCCAAGACCGTGCAAGAATTCAGTTCGCCCGCATTTCACGTTTCGGTTTGTTAGAAATGAGCCGTCAGCGTTTAAGCCCATCGTTAAGCGAAGCGTCATCACACATCTGCCCTCGTTGCCAGGGCACGGGTAAAGTGCGTGATAACGAATCTATTGCTCTTTCAATTTTACGTTTATTGGAAGAAGAAGCAATCAAAGAAAATACAGCTCAAGTTCACACCATTGTACCTGTGCAAATTGCAACCTACTTGTTAAATGAAAAACGTAAAGCAATTTCAAGCATCGAAAAACGCCACGAAGTACAAATTGTAGTTGTGCCGTCTGAAAGTATGGAAACTCCTCACTTTGCGGTATATCGTTTGCGTGAAAATGAAGTAACACTAACCTTGAGCTACGATCTAACCAAACATTACGAAGCTCGCACAGAGGAAGAACATTGTAATCATCAGCATCACGAAGATGTGTTAGTTACTCGCAATGAACCTGTGATTACCGTTGAGTCTGTGTTACAAAGTTCCGAACTCAACATTCAGCCTGCTCCGGCACCTGCGAAGCCGGAAAAACCATCACTACTTAGTCGTTTAATCACAGCGATAAAAAGTTGGTTTAAAGAGGACAAGAAAGAAGAGCAAAAGCCAAAATCAAAAGCACGTAATCAACGTGAACGTCGCCAACGCCGCGAACGTCCGAATCGCAATACAAAGGCAGAAAATCAAGAGCGTAAACAACCGCAAAACCAAGTCCTTTCTCAAGAAGAAAAAGCTATTCGTGCTGAGAAAAAACAACGCCGTACAGTGGTTGAAGAAGTTTCCGGTGTAACTGAAACGCAGGAAAACCGTAATAATCAGCGTGAAAACCAAGCGGAACGTAGACAACGTCGTGAATTACGCAAAAAAGTACGTGTTGAAACGGTAGAAGCTGTGAGTGAAAATTTAGCACCATCAACAGTAGAAGCTCTTGTTGTTAAAACGAATGATATTGAAAATGTGCAAAAAAATGCAGAAATTCAACCGCTTGTAGCGGCAGAATCAGTTGCTGAAAGCATCTCTGAAAACCGTGATAACAACCGCCAACGCCGTTTGCCTCGCCACTTACGGGTAGGTAATCAGCGTCGTCGCGAAAATAGTCGTAGTAATACGGCTTCTGCAATGCCATTGAGCTCAGCAGTTGCTTCACCTGAACTTGCCAGCGGCAAAGTTTGGGTGCAATTTGCAGCTCCAGCAAAAGCGGAAGAAAAAGTACAATTCTTATCTGTTGATCAAATGCTGGAACAGCAAGAAACCCAACCTGTTGAAGTAGAGAAAAAAGCAGTCGAGAAAAAAACGCACTCTGTTAGCCCGTTAGGTGGATTTGTAGCTCAACCGACCAATCGTGATTTAGTCAAAGAAAAACAAGAGGAACACGCTAAGCCTAAAGCAGAAAAAGGATTAGAACCGGAAATTCAAAAATCAGAAGTAAAAGAACATATTGCTCCATTTGGCAGTGTGGTTGCTCAGCCTTCTGAGCGTGATTTGGTAAAAGAGAAGAATGAGCGTGTTGGTAAATTCCAATCGCAAGCAACCGTAGCTCCTGCCATTGTGGGTAGCTCACAAGCAGTTGAAATTCCGGTTTCTAGCTATGAAAGTAGCTATTCTTTCAACGGTAAATTGGGCACGTTCTCACGAGTGGAACATACGAAATCAGCAATGACGGTTGCCTCTGCACCGAACGAAGAATCTAAACCGTTTGCGATTTCCGAGTGGCAAAACTCGAAATACTACTTCTACGGAAAAGGTTTCGGCGGTTACACCAGTGCGGTAAGTCAAGTTCAATCTGCACCTCGCTCAACCAATATTGAGTAAAATCTTCAAAAAATGCCTATTGATTAAAAATTAATAGGCATTTTTTATAATATGAACTTTTTATGATTTAACCAGCCTAAGCCAATACATTGTAAAATGTATTGGCTTATTTTTTAATTTAAGGAACTCGGAATGAAAAAAACAATTTTGTCTTTATTAGTATTAGGCACAACAATAACGCTTGCAGCTTGTGATCAAGCAAAAGAAGCAACACAAGCTACCGTAAACAAAGCAGCTGAAGTGAAAGAAACCGTTGCGGAAAAAGCAGCAGAAGTTAAAGAGGCTACGAAAGAAGCTGTACAAGCAACCGCAGACAAAGCAGAGGCTGCTAAAAATGCTGTAGCCGAGAAAGCGTCTGAAGTAAAAGTAGTTGCTGAAGCAAAGATGGAAGAATTAAAAGAAGCTGCTAAAGATGCTGTACAAACAGTTTCAGATAAAACAGATGCCGCTAAAAATGTTGTAGTTGAAAAAGCAGCTGAGTTAAAAGAAGTAACCGAAACAAAAGCTGAAGAGGTGAAACAGGCGGTAGAAAACAAATAATACTATCACTTAAAAGCTCTGCAATCGCAGAGCTTTTTAATAAACTGTTAGATAAAAAGAGCTAAACTTTCACAAGTTTAGCTCTTTCTTAATTATAAACCTTTTGGAATACGGATTTTCTGCCCCGGGAAGATTTTATTTTCGTCTTTAATTACTTCTTTATTCGCTTCCACAATCGCTTTATATTTTGCACCGTTGCCGTATGCTTTCGTTGCGATTTCCCATAAAGTATCACCTTTTTGGATAACGTAAAACTCATCATCGCCGGCTAACTGCTCTTCTCTTGCAAGTTGTAAGGCATCAATATTCACGTTAGTAATACCGGCTACGTTACCTGCCATCAACACCGCTTTCTCAACAGCGGCTGCACTTGAAGCAATACCGGAAATTTTTGCTACACCGTTTTCAACCATTACGTTCACATTTTCAACGCCCGGATTATCTTCCGCCAAATGCTCCGTTACCGCTTTTGACGCATCTTCTTCTTTGTTAAATAATTTACGACCAATGTCGCCTACAAAATCAAATAAACCCATAGTAAGTTCCTTATAAAATAGCCAAGTGGGAGAGATATTCTACACAATTTCCAACTACTGAAATAGTGCATTGTTTCTTTAGAGGCGATAAAATGGAATTAGTTCCGCCACTCAAACAAATACAAGCGGTGCTTTTTCTCATATTTTTTGCAAAAAATGCCGCTTAGATTTTATATTTCCCTGATTTTCAGCTAAAATCTACTGTTTAAGTATATCAATATATTGTTTAGGAATATGCTGTGAAACAAGTGCAATTTTATCTTCTAAGCCAAACCGATTCAGCCAATATTTCAGCCGCTGAAGCTCAGGCTTGTGAACTTGCAGCTCAAGCGTGGCGATTAGGTAAACGAGTGCTTATTGCCTGTGAAACAGAACAACAAGCCTTCAATATTGATGAAGCACTTTGGGCAAGAGATCCTGTTTCTTTCGTACCGCATAATTTATCGGGTGAAATTACTACTTACCCAACGCCGATTGAAATTTCTTGGAAAGGTAAACGCAATGCACAGCACCGGGATTTATTGATTTCCCTGCAAACCGAACTGCCTGATTTTATTAACAGTTTCAATCAAATTATTGATTTTGTGCCGGTGGAAGAAACTGCCAAAGCACAAGCACGCGAACGCTATAAACAATATCGCCAATTAGGCTGGCAATTGGAAACCGTGCAATGCTAAACACAATAAATTGGCAAACTAAAACCTTTGAGCAACTTTCCACCCAAGAGCTATTTGAAATCTACAAACTCCGCACTGCGGTGTTTGTAGTCGAGCAAAATTGCC
Organism: Mannheimia bovis; assembly: GCF_014541205.1. Lineage (NCBI taxonomy): Bacteria > Pseudomonadati > Pseudomonadota > Gammaproteobacteria > Pasteurellales > Pasteurellaceae > Mannheimia > Mannheimia bovis. The sequence continues at coordinate 95,599 of NZ_CP061280.1, forward strand.
CTTATCAAGAGGTAGATGATAAAGACCTACAGGCAATGCATTTCTTTGCAAAAAACTCAAACAATTTGACCGCTTACTGCCGCCTAATTCCAAGTGATGACGGTGTACATATCGGCAGAGTGCTAGTCATAAAAGAACAGCGTGGTGCAGGCTTGGCAAGGGAATTAGTGCAAAAAGCGATGGAGTATTGCCGAGAACATTTCCCTGCTCAACCGATCCACGCCCAAGCTCAAAGTTATCTGCAAGGGTTTTATGAGAGTTTTGGCTTTAAAGCGATGTCTGATGTGTATTTGGAAGATGGGATACCGCATTTGGATATGGTATGTTCTGTCTAACACGAGCCGTGCTAGGCTCGATAATCCCAGTTCCTCCGGAGCTGAAAGTTAGAAAAAACAAAGAGCCTCAGAGTGGCTCGGTTATGCCTAACCCTACACGGCTCTTGTGGGGTGACAAGCGGTTGGATTTAGGCAGAATTTTGCAAAAAATTACTCAAAACAGACCGCTTGTAAAATACCAAACGATAGTGCTCGTCTCTGACGGATGCTTAAATAAATAGGCACTCATCAGAGACGAGAGCCATCGCAGATTTTGTAACAGATATTATAAAAATGAAAAAGAATAGGAAAAAGTCTGAAAAAGTTATTGATACCCATAAAGAAGGGCATAGTTTCATACAGTTAATAAAAAATAACAAAATTCCTATTATTCTTATATCTGCAATATGGAGTATCTTCACAACTGATATTTTAGAACGCATCGCAAACATGCCTATTATTTGGAAAAATTTCGAGGAGAATTACCTATATAATAAAAAACTGGGTGGTTTATGGTCTACAAATACAAATTATATTATCGACTATAAATTATTGAATATACCTGAAAATCAACCAGGAGTTATTATTGAGTTAATGATTGATAAAGAAGATAACTCAATTGTAGGAGAAATGATTTCAGCCGATCTGTGTAAGTTAGTACCTTTAACATGGGGCTTTAGATTGGAAAGTTCTAAACCAACATTACTAAATCTTATTTTTGATAGAGAGTTGAAATTGAGTTATCTTGTTAATGGGGGATATACTGAGTTATCAACATTTAAAATTAAAGAAATCAATAGTAATCTGGGAACACTAACATTAAGTACGAAAGAAGATAAAACTGGTATATTTCCTCCGACAATCAAATTAATCAATTTCTCATCCAGTATAGAAGATGAGATTAAAGAGGTTGAGCAAAGTTGTGTAAACAGCAAAAAGCAACTTGGGAAAAAATAGAAAAAAAGTAAGAGGAATAATAAATCCCTAAGTAATCCCCTAATGAGAGAGATAATTTTAAAATTATTAAACAAGAGAAAAAATAAATGACAAAACAATTCACAATGGAAGACCGTTTTAACCCTTCCGCCGTAGAGCAAGCACTCTACCAACACTGGGAATCGCAAGGCTATTTTAAACCGAGCGAAGATTTATCCGCACCAAGCTACTGTATCGCTATTCCGCCGCCGAATGTAACCGGCTCGTTGCATATGGGGCACGCTTTCCAGCAGACGTTGATGGATACCTTAATCCGTTTCAACCGTATGGAAGGCAATAACACCCTTTGGCAAGCGGGGACTGACCACGCAGGGATTGCGACCCAAATGGTGGTGGAGCGTAAAATCGCTGCCGAAGAGGGTAAAACCCGCCACGATTATGGTCGTGAAGCCTTTATCAACAAAATCTGGGATTGGAAAGCCTATTCGGGCGGTACGATCAGCCAGCAAATGCGTCGCTTAGGCAACTCGATTGACTGGGATCGTGAGCGTTTTACGATGGACGAGGGCTTGTCTAATGCGGTGAAAGAAGTGTTTGTTCGCTTACACGAAGAAGGCTTGATTTACCGTGGCAAACGCTTGGTAAACTGGGATCCGAAACTGCACACTGCTATTTCTGATTTGGAAGTGGAAAATAAAGAGAGCAAAGGCTCGCTCTGGCACTTCCGCTATCCGCTTGCCAACGGGGCGAAAACCGCGGATGGCTTAGATTATTTGGTGGTGGCGACTACTCGCCCTGAAACGATGTTGGGCGATACAGCGGTAGCGGTTCACCCGGAAGATGAGCGTTATCAATCGCTGATTGGTAAAACGGTAATCCTACCGCTTGCCAACCGTGAAATCCCGATTATTGCCGATGAATATGTGGATCGTGAATTTGGTACAGGCGTAGTGAAAATCACCCCTGCCCACGACTTCAACGACTACGAAGTGGGCAAACGCCACAGCTTGCCGATGGTGAATATCCTGACCTTAAATGCCGATATTCGTGCGGAAGCAGAGATTATCGGCACGGACGGCAAACCGCTTGCCGGCTATGCCGCCCCAATCCCTGCCGACTATCAAGGCTTAGAGCGTTTTGTGGCTCGTAAGAAAATTGTTGCCGATTTTGAAGCGTTGGGCTTACTCGATCAAATCAAACCGCACGACTTAAAAGTGCCTTATGGCGACCGTGGCGGTGTGCCAATCGAGCCGATGCTAACCGACCAATGGTACGTTTCTGTTAAGCCTTTGGCGGAAGTGGCGACCAAAGCGGTGGAAGACGGCGAAATCCAATTCGTACCGAAACAGTACGAAAATCTCTACTTCTCTTGGATGCGTGATATTCAAGACTGGTGTATCTCTCGCCAACTTTGGTGGGGACACCGTATCCCTGCGTGGTATGACGAGCAAGGCAATGTCTATGTCGCCCGTGATGAAGCGGAAGTGCGTGCGAAGCATAACTTATCTGCGGATTTAGCATTAAAACAAGATGAAGACGTGTTAGATACTTGGTTCTCATCGGGTTTATGGACGTTCTCGACCCTTGGCTGGCCGGAGCAGACCAAAGAACTCAAAATGTTCCACCCGACCGATGTGTTAATTACTGGTTTTGACATCATCTTCTTCTGGGTGGCTCGTATGATTATGTTCACGATGCACTTCATCAAAGATGAAAACGGCAAACCACAAGTGCCGTTCAAAACCGTGTATGTAACGGGCTTAATCCGTGATGAGCAAGGGCAAAAGATGTCGAAATCGAAGGGTAACGTACTTGACCCGATTGATATGATTGACGGTATTTCCCTTGACGATCTGTTGGAAAAACGCACCGGCAATATGATGCAACCGCAACTTGCCGAGAAAATTGCCAAAGCAACCCGCAAAGAGTTCAGCGAAGGCATTGTGGCACACGGTACGGACGCTCTGCGTTTCACGCTTACCGCCCTTGCGAGCAACGGCCGTGACATCAACTGGGATATGAAACGCCTAGAAGGCTACCGCAACTTCTGCAACAAATTGTGGAATGCTAGCCGTTATGTGCTGACCAACGACAAGTTGGATTTAAGCGAAGGCGAAGTGGAATACAGCCTGGCGGATCGTTGGATTGAAAGCCAATTCAACCGTGCGGTGGAAACCTTCCGCACCGCACTCAGCCAATACCGTTTCGACTTAGTGGCAAATGCGATCTACGAATTTACTTGGGATCAATTCTGCGACTGGTACTTAGAACTGACCAAACCGATCTTCTTCAAAGGCACAGATGCACAACGTCGTGGTGCAAGCCGTACACTGGTGAATGTGTTGGAAAAATTACTGCGTTTAATCCATCCGGTAATGCCGTTCATCACCGAAGAAATCTGGCAAAAAGTGAAAGGCTTTGTCGGCATTGAAGCGGATACTATTATGTTGCAAAAATTCCCACAATTTGACCCGCTTGCGATTGACGAACAAGCCGAAAACCAAATCAACTTCATTAAAGAAGTGATTGTGGCAGTGCGTAATATTCGTGCAGAAAGCAACATTGCCCCAAGCAAAGGCTTAGACCTGATCGCCCGTAACTTCTCAGCGGATGAAGTCGCAATTCTCAATGCGAACGAAGTATTGCTCAAATCAATGGCAAAACTTGATAGCGTGAAAGTGCTGGAAAATGGCAAGAACGCACCGTTATCGGTGGCGAAATTGGTCGCAAACGGCGAAATCCTGATCCCAATGGCAGGCTTTATCAATAAAGAAGCTGAGTTATCTCGTTTAACCAAAGAGATGGATAAACTCAAAGGAGAAGTGGCTCGCATCGAAGGCAAACTTTCCAACGAAGCCTTTGTGGCAAAAGCCCCAGAGCAAGTTATCGCCAAAGAGCGTGAAAAAATGCAAGAGTATCTGAGTGGATTAGAGAAATTGCAGGTGCAGTATCAAGAAATTGAAGCATTGTAATTGATTAACAAGCGGTGGATTTTGTAAAATTTTGCAAAAATCTGACCGCTTGTTTATTTTTAAAGTATTTATTTAACTAAAGGGCTCACACTATGTGTAAAAAATTATTTCTCTTTCCTATTATTCTTTTATCTTTATTAACAGGCTGTACAAATAGTATATCAACATTTTCAGCCCCTGATCTTAATGAAAAAGGCATAGTGCTTTTATCAGTAACAGATAGAGGGCTTTTTGCATCTACCGGTGTTATATTTTCTGTTGAAGCTAATCAAACGAAAGAGCGATTAGTCGTTAAGGATTTCCCTATTGCTCTTCCTACCCAAGCGAAAGTGAAAAAATTCTTTGGAGCATTCGCATTACCAGAAGGTAATTATAAATTCACCTCTTATCGTTTTATTCAAACCGCAGGTACACCAATTAAAGAACCAAACGAGCCATTAACTTTTACAGTGAAAAAAGGTGAGATCGTTTATATCGGTAATTTTGATGTTACTCGTTTCTTGGAAAGTGGGATCTTTCGTGATAAATACGATGAAGATATTACGACATTTAAATCAGAATATTCTTGGCTAAATGGATTAAATATCAAAAAAGAGCTTATTCAACCTGTTTGGTGGTCTTCGGAAGAAGGTAAGAAAATGAGAGAGAAAATGGAAAAATCTCAGAATAAGTAATTATGAAATGTAAGAATATCTCTGTAGATCAGAGAAATTGAAGCATTGTAATTGATTAATAAGTGGTCAGAATTTTGTAAAATTTTGCAAAAATCTGACCGCTTGTTCTTTTAGTATTTAACGAAAACTATAAATTCGCTTCCAAAATTGCTTCTAAACGATCATAGCCAGCCTGAGTGAAATGCAAGCCATCGTGGCATAAATTAAGGTCTAACTTGCCTTCTTCGTTTTCAAAATGGGTCCACGTTTTCACATAAGTGAGATCTGCCGGGCAATTCGCCTCAAAATAGGCATTCATCTCTCGAATTGGTGGATTATCCGTTGTCGCAATGTTATTTACCGGAGTTGCTTCAAGTAAAAAATAGCGAGAGTCCGGTGAAATTGCTTTTAAGCCTGCTACAATTTCCTTAATCCAATCTAACACTTGTTTTGGTGAATAGTCTGGCTCTTTTACGATATCGTTCACGCCAAGGAAAATAAAGACGTTTTTACCCACATATTTAATGCGGTTTGGCTTAATAATCACATCTAAATATTGGCGAGTACTCGTACCAGACAAGCCTAGATTTGCCACACTTTGTCCGGCTAAATTTGGCGTACCATTTTCCATATCGCCCCACATATCAAACAGAGAGTGGCCGATAAGGCTGATATCTGCACTTTTGTTAAATTCCGCTTCTTTGGTTTGATAGCGATTAAAAATATCTTGATCGGTAAGCATAGGTTCTCCTTACATAGAGTTGGAATATTGCTCCATTATTATACACCTTTAGAAATATTTACTCCAATAACTATTGAAAAAATCTTAAGAAAAAAGCCACTTAATACATTAAGTGGCTTTAAAAATTAATTAAACATCATAAGTGGTTGAAGCAGTATTACCACCACGACCTGTCCAGTTGGTGTGGAAGAACTCACCGCGTGGTTTGTCAGTACGCTCATAAGTGTGAGCACCGAAGTAGTCACGTTGAGCTTGGAGTAAGTTTGCCGGTAAGCGATCTGAAGTATAACCATCTAAGAACGTAATTGCAGATGCCATACAAGGAACAGGTAAACCAATCTCAATTGATTTAGCCACTACTTTACGCCAATCTGCTAAGCAGTTTTCTAAAATTTCTTTAAAATATGGATCTGAACCTAAAAATACTAAGTATGGATTAGCTTCATACGCATCACGAATGTTACCTAAGAATCGGCTGCGGATAATACAACCTTCACGCCATAATAACGCTGTACCACCGTAGTTAATATCCCAACCAAATTGCTCAGATGCTTCACGAATTAACATAAAGCCTTGTGCGTAGGAGATAATTTTTGAAGCCAATAACGCACGGCGAACTGCTTCTACCCACTCTTTTTTATCACCTTCAACTTTACCGATGATTTTGTTGAATAATCTTGAAGCCGCCACCCGCTGATCTTTAAATGCAGATACACAACGAGCAAATACAGATTCTGTGATTAAGGTTAATGGAATACCAAAATCAAGGGCGTTGATACCAGTCCATTTGCCAGTACCTTTTTGACCTGCAGTATCAAGAATTTTTTCAACTAATGGCTCGCCATCTTCATCTTTATAAGCAAGAATATCAGTGGTGATGTCAACTAAATAACTGTCTAATTCGGTATTTTTCCACTCTTTAAAGATTTCGTGCATTTCATCGTAGCTCAAACCTAAACCATCTTTTAAGAATTGGTAAGCCTCACAGATCAACTGCATATCGCCATATTCGATACCGTTGTGGACCATTTTCACGAAATGACCTGAACCATCACGACCAACCCAATCACAGCAAGGCTCGCCTTTGTCGGTTTTCGCTGAAATTGCTTGGAAAATCGGTTTTACATACGGCCACGCAGACTCATCACCACCCGGCATAATAGATGGTCCGTGTCTTGCCCCTTCTTCACCACCTGAAACACCTGACCCGATAAAGCGAATACCTTTTTCAGCTAAGGCTTGCACACGGCGATTGGTATCCGGATAATTTGAGTTACCGCCATCAATAATAATGTCGCCTTCTTCTAAGTGTGGCACTAAGGCATCAATAAATTGATCAACCACCTCACCCGCACGCACCATTAGCATTACACGGCGTGGTTTTTCCAATTTCGCTGCTAAATCTTCTAATGAATACGCTCCGATGATGCTAGTATCTTTCGCAGGACCTGCTAAAAACTCATCAACTTTTGAAGTAGTGCGGTTATACGCCACCACTTTAAAGCCATTGTCGTTCATATTCAAAATTAAGTTTTGACCCATTACCGCTAAACCGATAACGCCGATATCGCCTTTTACTGACATTGTTTGCTCCTGTTGTTTTTGATTCTTGCAAGCGGTTAAATTTGTAAAATTTTTTGCAAATTTGACCGCTTGTAAATATAGCTTTATTCCTATTACAACTAGAAAAATCTATAGATTTAATTTAATTTAATTTATCTTAAATAACTTATTAATATCTGAAAATAACTCTTTTTCTGCTTTCTTATTGTCTTTATCATTCGCATCTTCTTTTAGATACCACTTAATTATATCTAATTCTGCACTATGTCCATAAAATAACGATGCATATTTCTCGATCATTTTGTAACCTTTGCCTTTAGTTCTAGATGTTCCAAAAATAAAATCGCAACATTGATTATTTAATTCATATAGGCTGGAGCGAATTTCTTCCTCACTATCTCCAGCCGAATAAATTCCTATACGTTGATTATCTTTGTTCTTAAAAACGGCTAAGAAATCAATACCGTTACTATGACGATAAAAATAAACTAATTGTTCTAAAAAAAGGGCACTCATCTGTCTAAATATACGATTGAAAGTGGTTGTTTTACCTGTATCAGCACTTCCCATTAAGATAAACATCTTCTTAGACATATTTCCTCACTTATTAAATATACCACTATTCTCCTAAAACAAAATCCACCGCCATTTGACTATGTAATTCTGCAGTATCGAAAAACGGTAATTCGCAGTCTGATTGTTGAATTAATAAGCCAATCTCGGTGCAACCCAAAACCACGCCCTCAGCCCCTTGCTTGCTCAGTTGCTTGATCGTTTCAAGATAAAATGCTTTGGAAGTTGATTCGATTTTTCCCAAACATAATTCATCAAAAATAATGCGGTGGATTTCTTTTTGTTTGGCTTCATCCGGCACAATCGGCGTAATGCCACGCTCTCTTAAACCATCACGATAAAAATTATCACTCATTGTAAACTGTGTGCCAAGTAAAGCAATTTTGCTCAATCCTTTTGCTTGAATGTTATCTGCAACACAATCTAAAATATGCAAAAATGGAACAGAAATATTATCACTAATCTGTTTCGCTACTTTGTGCATTGTATTAGTGGCAAGCAAAATGCCCTCCGCTCCGGCTTGTTCTAATAACTTCGCTTGCTCCGCGAGCATTTCACCTGCACGTTGCCAATTACCTTGTTTTTGATGTTGAACAATTTCTTGAAAATTGACACTTGAGATGAGCATTTTTGCACTGGAATTTCCACCCAATACTTGGTTTACTGCACGGTTGATATTCAAATAATAAGAGACCGTACTTTCGGCACTCATTCCACCTAAAATTCCGAGTGTTTTCATAAGATTTCTGTACTATTTATCTCTATAATTTGCGATTGCCCGATTTCCAATGTATCAAGCCATTGCCAATGCTCACGCCCAACCAATTTTCCATTATCTATAGAAAATGTAGTTACACAACGCCCAAGACGATTTTCTAACTGCTGATTTAAATGCTGGTAGTTAAACTCAATTTGGCAATCTGAAATCCATTTACCAATTAAAAACCCTCTTAAAATCTCACCGCCTTGATATTCTGCCCAGATCATTTTATCTTGCTGAAAATAGTGGAAACGAGTTTGATCATTTACCTCTCCACTTTCACTATTTTGCACGGCAGTAAAGATTTTATTGTTAAGGTTAAACATCACTAAAACTTCCGTTAAAGATTTTGAGCAGCATCACCATCCAAATACCACTCCGTTATACCGTCTTTCGCTTTAATTTTTGCTGCCGGATAAGGTAAATCTTCTGCCGGTGTAGTTTGAATTTCTTTTAAAATCTCTGCTTTTGAGCTGCCTGTTACCAAATAAGTAATACGTTTGGCTTTTTCAATTAGTGAAGCGGTTTTAGAAATACGAATTTGCCCTGTTTCAGGGTGTTTAGCAATTACCGCCACGTTTTGATCATCAAAATCAGTTTGATGTGGGAAAAGCGAGGCAGTATGCCCATCTGTTCCCATTCCTAAAATAATCCAATCGAAGGATAAATCTGGCACGCAAGCGGTCAATTCTTGTGAAAATCTTGCAAGCTCTTGCTCCACATTCTCTTCGCCACGAATACGGTGGATATTTTCAGTTGGAATGTTGATATGATCGAATAATAACTTTTGCACTTCGCCATAATTGCTTTCCGGATCGGTTGGGTGAACCATACGATCATCGCCCCACCAAAAATGTAAGTTTTGCCACTGAATTTCGGTGTTAAATGGGACTTGTGCCAAGGTTTTAAATAATAATTTTGGCGTTGAGCCACCGGAAAGCGAAATATGTACTGGGCGATTTTGTTCGCTGTAGGTTTTAAATTCTTCGGCAATTTGTTCAACGGCGGCTTGGGCGGTTTCAAAAATTTTAGTTTGCATATATTTTACTCTGATGATATTTACGGGCGGACACATCGGTTCGCCCCACGATATTCTAAGAAAAACTATACCTTTTTCTTTAAAGTACCGGAAGGTTTACGCCACACTTTACCATGTTTAGCGATTAATTTATCCGCCTGTGTCGGACCCCAAGTGCCTGATTCATATTCATAAACACGCCCTCGATTGGCTTTATAAGCTAAAATCGGTTGAACAAATTTCCAACAAGCGTGTACTGCATCGGTACGGGCAAATAAAGTCGCATCACCTTTTAACGCATCTAATAATAGACGCTCATAAGCAGTTAAGAGGCTTGATGTTGAACTTAAATCCGAATAGCGGAAATCCATTGACACTTCTTTTGCTTCAAAGCCTGCCCCCGGTTTTTTCAAGCCGAAACGCATTGAAATACCTTCATCCGGTTGAACACGAATAATCAATTTATTTTCCGGTGCATTTTGGCTAAATACCGGGTGTGGCGTGGTTTTAAAATGAATGACTATTTCCGTTACACGCGTTGGCAAACGCTTACCTGTACGTACATAAAAAGGCACACCAGCCCAACGCCAGTTATCAATTTCACATTTTACTGCCATAAAAGTTTCGGTATTAGAATCTTCAGGTACGCCTTTTTCTTCTAAGTAAGCAGGTACATCTTTGCCATCAACCATACCACGTCCATACTGCCCTAATACAACATTATGTTTTACATCTTCTTCGGTTAAAGGGTGCAAGCAATGTAGCACTTTTGCTACCTCATCACGCATTGAGTTAGCGTTGATAATTGCCGGAGGTTCCATTGCCACCATCGCTAATACTTGCAATAAGTGGTTTTGGAACATATCACGCATTGCCCCAGAATCATCATAGTAACCGCCACGGTCTTCCACGCCGATAGATTCCGCCCCTGTGATTTCCACATAATCAATAAAATTGCGGTTCCAAAGCGGTTCAAATAAGCCGTTTGAGAAGCGTAAAACCAATAGATTTTGTACTGTTTCTTTACCTAAATAGTGGTCGATACGGTAAATTTGATGTTCTGCAAAATTTTTGTGAATTTGAATATCTAGCTTTTTCGCAGTTTCAATATCGTAACCAAAAGGTTTTTCTACAATAATACGCTTCCACCCCTTTTCTTCTGTGGTTAAACCGTGAGTAGCCAAACACTCGGGAATAGTGCCGTATAAACTCGGCGGGGTTGAAAGATAATAAAGTGTATTACCTTCTGTTTGGTATTTTTCGTGTAATTCATCAAGACGAGGAAGTAATTTGGCATAATCTGCCGCATCAGAGGTATTTAATGCTTGATAATAAAGGTGTTCACAGAATGAATCTAATTCTTCTCCTTCCGCTTTTTCAAATTTTACTAAGGCATCACGCATTTTTTTACGGAAGGTTTTATCGGTTAAATCTGAACGAGAAACACCTAATACGGAGAAGTGTTCGCCTAATCTTCCAATTCTGTATAAATTATAAAGTGCAGGAATCAACTTACGAAAAGTTAAATCACCTGACGCACCAAAAATGACCACGCAACTATTTTCAGCATTCATTTAATAATCCTATTCATTTTAATTGTTAAAATATTGTTGGGAACAAGATTATCATAAAAATTGTTAATGGGAATACCCTATTCGAATAAAAATATTTTATCCCAATTTAGCGAGTTATTTTTTACCATTACAAAGTAAGGATTAATAAAGGTTTCACGCTGATTATAGGTTAATGGAGCAAAATTAAAGTCAAAAACAGATCCGCCCACTTCATTGAGTAACACCTCAGCTACAGCGGTATCCCACTCACCTGTATCACCAAAACGAATGTAGCAATCAGCCTTACCTTCCGCCACTAGCCCTGCTTTTAAGCTACTTGAGCCATATTGAACAAACTGAGCTTCACGCCCTCCTATTGCTTGCAATGCTTTATCAGCGTGAATTTGACTGCCAACGGCAATCACTAACGGTTTGTCAAGTTGTAGTTCTGCTTTTACAAGCGGTCGAATTTCGTCCTGTTCTTGCAAAAATGCACCGCTTGCTTCCATCGCAAAATAGAGTTTATCTACGATTGGTGCATAAATTACGCCTAAAACGGGCTGATTTTTCTCGCCTCTTTTCTGTACTAAACCAATCACTATCGAAAACTGATCGGTACGATTAATAAACTGTTGTGTACCGTCTAACGGGTCAATAATCCAATATTCTTGCCATTGATTACGTTCAGACAAAGGGATATTACAGCTCTCCTCCGACAAAACAGGCACATCAGGCGTAAGTTGTTGTAAACGAGTAGTTAAAAATTGGCTGATAAACAAATCTGCCTCTGTAACTGGCGTATCATCTGCCTTAATTTTAACCTCTACCGAACGTGCATAAAATTGTTTTAAATGCTCGCCTGCCTCTTTCGCAAGAGCGATAACATTATCTAATAATTGCTGATTTAACATTTGCATTTTTGCCTCCGAAAGGCTTATTCTTATTTTTCTTCTAACCGATTTTCTTTTAAATAATCTCTTAGCATAAACAGAGCGGATAAATTTCTTGATTCTGCAAAAGCAGGATCCGCTAATAATTCATCAATTTTATCTAACGGATAACGCACAATTTCCAACGGCTCAGGCTCATCACCCTCTAATTGGGAAGGATACAAGTCTTCCGCTACAAAAACGTGCATTAAGCCGTACATATGGCTTGGCGAACTGTAAAGCGAACGCAGAAAATCCAACTTTTTCGCCCCAAAACCAATTTCTTCCTGCAATTCTCGATTAGCACTTTCCATTGGCTCTTCGCCTAAATCAACAATACCTTTAGGAAAACTTAACTCATAACGCTCAGAGCCAACCGCATATTCTTTAATCATAATCAGCTCGTTATGTTGAATAGGCATTACCAACACCGAAGAACGACGTTGGGGCGTTAAGCGTTCATAAACTCGTTCTTCACCGTTGGAAAACCGCAAATCCACCGCTTGTACCTCAAAAATACGAGTTTTCGCCAGGGTTTCTACCTTTAAAATTTCGGGAAGTTGTTTTTTCATTTTATCTCACCTTTTTGAGTTATTTTAGTTGAAAAATCACACTTTCGCTCTAATATTTCAACTATTCTTTTAATTTTAAGGCAGAAAATGAAAAATAAACACGAAAAAGCAGAAAATGAGAACGAAGTCCGCTTAGATAAATGGCTCTGGGCGGCTCGTTTCTACAAAACCCGCACCATTGCCAAAGCGATGATTGAAGGCGGTAAAGTACATTACAACGGACAACGGGCGAAAGTCAGCAAGATGGTTGAAGTGGGAGCAATCATCAAACTCCGCCAAGGCAATGAAGAAAAAGAGGTGGAAGTACTTACCTTAAGCGACCAACGCCGAGGAGCCCCTGAAGCCCAATTGCTCTACCAAGAAACGGAAAAAAGCGTGAAACACCGTGAGGCAATGGCGTTCGCCCGCAAAGCAAATGCACTTTCAATGCCTCACCCGGATCGCCGCCCAAACAAAAAAGAGCGACGGGATTTAATCAAATTCAAAGAACAAGAATTTAGCTAAACCGTTCAAATTAACCCTTGTAATTCCAAAAATTATCCTTATATTGTGAGGCAGCTAACCACGGTGGGCAATTTGCTCACCTTTTTAATTTTTACAAGCGGTGATTTTTTTACAAAATTTTACTAAAAACCGACCGCTTGCAGACTAGGAAACACAATGAGCTATACCAAAGACAACGACAAACTTTACCGCTACCTATTCAAAGACCGTGCAGTGCGTGGCGAATGGGTGCGTTTAAACAACACTTTTACCGAAACCTTGAATACCCACCACTATCCCAAAGCGGTGCAAAATTTATTGGGCGAGATGTTAGTCGCCACCAGCCTTTTAACTGCCACAATGAAATTTAACGGCACAATCACCGTGCAAATTCAAGGCGATGGTCCGTTAAAATTAGCGGTAGTGAACGGCAATGACCAACAACAATTACGAGCTTTAGCTCGTGTTCAGGCAGAGGTGGCTGATAATGCCACGCTTTCAGAAATGATTGGCAACGGCGTACTGGTGATTTCGATTATCCCAACTGATGGCGAACGCTATCAAGGTGTGATTGCCCTAGATAAGCCAACCATTCGTGAATGTTTGGAAGATTACTTCGAGCGTTCCGAACAGCTACAAACGCACTTGATTATCCGCAACGGTGAATATGAAGGCAAAGCGGTAGCAGGTGGAATGTTACTCCAAATTATGCCAGACGGCACAGGCAGCCGTGATGATTTCGAGCATTTAGCAACGCTCACCGAAACGGTAAAAGATGAGGAATTATTTGGCTTAACCGCAGAAGAATTGCTCTACCGTTTATACCACGAAGAACAAGTGGAAGTGTATCCGCCACAAGACACCGAATTTAAATGTGGCTGCTCAAGAGAACGCTCAGGCTCCGCATTACTTTTAGTGCCGGCAGATGAAATTGAAGAGATGTTAGCAGAAAAACAAGGCGTGATTGATATGCAGTGCGAATGCTGCGGCACGCAATATTTCTTCGACAAAGCAGCCATTGAGGGCTTTAGAGAAGAGGCAGAAAAATTAAGTGCATTAGGCTTAAATTAAGCTAACTCACCATAAACAAGCGGTCGAATTTTCCTGATTTTTTGCAAACTATTTCAGAAATTCGACCGCTTGTATTTTATTTATTTGAACCCTCAGGGTGCAAACCAATCCCCTTATGGCGTTCTTTCAATTTCGCATTCACATCCGCCCAAGAAAGCTCAGCATTGTGCAGCAACACCGTTAAATGATAAGCCAGATCCGCCACTTCGGATACCAACTCTTCCCGATCATTTGCCATTGCTGCAATCACAGATTCCACCGCTTCTTCCCCTACTTTTTGGGCGATTTTATGCGTACCTTTGGCGTAAAGTTTCGCAGTATAAGAACTTTCCGGATCAGCATTTTTACGCTCGGCGATCATTCGTTCTAATTTAGAGAAAAAGATCCAATCCGGCTGTTCTTGCTCAAATTGATGAAAACAGCTCTCCGCCCCCGTGTGGCAGGTTTCGCCGATGGGGTTAGCAAGGATGAGCAACGTGTCGTTATCGCAATCCAAGCTCATATCCACCACATTTAAAAAATTGCCCGATGTTTCGCCTTTCGTCCATAAACGTTGTTTGGTACGAGAGTAGAAAGTCACTCGTTTTTCGTTTAGCGTTTTTTCTAAAGCTTCTTCATTCATATAGCCAAGCATTAACACTTCGCAAGTTTGGGCGTTTTGGACGATAACGGGCAATAAACCATCCACTTTTTGCCAATCAATATTTTGCATTTTTTATTCCTTTTTTTGACCGCTTGCTGTCTCATACGAGACGTATAGGTTTATTTATAACTATCTAATTATTTAGTCATTATCTATGGGAAAGTCCCTACTTTAAAATAATTCCTATATTTCCATATTTTATATAACTGCCTAGAAAAGATGTTCTTTTCATAATTGAAATTTTTGACCCAACATTTACTCTTTCATACAAGCTACGACTATTTAAGGTTTCTCTGTTAAATTCTTTAGATACTATCCTTACATAGTGATATATGTGTGTATATTTTCCATAAGATCTATGAATCTCTTTATCATATACATCAGCTGTATATACTACGTTTCTACCAAGCTCTGCTGTGTAATGATAAGTAACGACTGGCATTAAGAAAATTGCTGGTATAATAGGTGCCAAAAATACTGAAATTACATCACCAAATAGATCATATTTTTCAAGTTCTTTTTCGTGTTGCTCTTGTTTTTTCTTTGAAAAATATCGTTTCTTTTCTAGCTGCTTATGATTTTTATAACCCATATAGATATGCTTGTAACTTGCCTTAATAATCCAAGGCAAAAATACAACATAAGAAATAATAAAGTACATCAATGTATGTTCTTCATCTATTTCATAAACACGCTCTAAATTTAGAACATAGATAAGAAAACATATCAAAAATAGACCAAGCAAATTTTTCATTTTTTAATACTTTTATATGTATTGAATATAAAGGTGCATTAGCAAATGCACCTTAAGATTATTTACGGATCTCAATCCCTTCCGCCGCCAAATACGCCTTCAACTCTCCAATATTGATAATCTGCTTGTGAAACACACTTGCCGCCAAAGCTCCATCAACCTGAGCATCAATAAAAGCATCACGGAAATGCACCATTTCGCCTGCACCGCCTGATGCAATCAGTGGCACATTGCACACGTCACGCACTTTTTTCAGTTGCACTAAATCATAGCCGTTACGCACGCCGTCTTGGTTCATCATATTCAGTACGATTTCGCCAGCCCCGCGTTTTTGCACTTCCGCCACCCAGTCAAGCAGTTGCCAGTTGGTTTGGCGAGTGCGTTTTTCATCGCCGGTGTATTGATTGACCCAGTATCTGCCGGTTTCTTTCTCGAACCAGCTATCAATGCCCACCACAATCGCCTGCACGCCAAAACGATCCGCCAAGCGAGAAATTAAATCAGGATCGGCAAGAGCCGGAGAGTTGATCGAGATTTTGTCTGCACCAAAGGCAAAAATCTGCTCCGCATCGGCAATGGTCTTAATCCCGCCCGCCACGCAGAACGGAATGTCGATCACCTGTGCTACACGCTCCACCCAGCTTTTATCCACCGTTCGACCGTCTGATGATGCCGTGATGTCGTAAAACACCAACTCATCCGCCCCTTCTTGGGCATAACGCTGAGCAAGCGGTACGATGTCGCCGATGATTTCGTGATTGCGGAACTGTACGCCTTTGACGACCTGCCCGTCACGCACGTCCAAACAAGGAATTATCCGTTTTGCCAACATTCGATTGCCTCCGCTACATTAAATTTGCCTTCTAACAACGCACGCCCCACAATCACGCCCGCCACGCCTGTGCCTTGTAAGGCAGCGATGTCGGCAAGTGAGCCGATACCGCCCGATGATTGGAATTCGATGTCGGGGTATTTGGTGCAGATTTCACGGTACAGCTCGACATTTGAGCCAGCAAGCGTGCCATCACGAGAGATGTCGGTGCATAAAACGTGCTGCAAGCCGACCGTTTGATAGTCTTCAATCAGCTCTTCGAGCGACACACCGCTTGCCTCTTGCCAACCGCTGATGGCGATGATTTTGTTGCCGTTTGGGTCGATATTCACATCCAACGCCAACACGAATTTCTCCGCACCATATTTTTTAAACCAGCCTTTGACTGTTTCACGCTCTTTGACCGCAGTAGAGCCAATCACCACACGGCTAGCCCCCACCGCCAATAAATCCGCCACATCTTGCTCGGTACGAATACCACCGCCGACTTGGATTGGGCAGTTCGTGGCGGCGATAATTTTGCCAATCAGTGCGGTCTGACGTTCGGCAGGATTTTTCGCCCCCGTCAAATCGACCAAATGTAACTGTTTTGCCCCCTGTGCCACATAATCGGCAAATTGGGCGATGGGGTCGTCGGTGTAGGTGGTCTGTTTGGCATAATCGCCTTGGTGCAATCGCACCACTTGCCCGTTGATTAAATCTAGGGCGGGGATAATTTGAGAGTGTTTCATGTTGTCTTCCTGTCTCCAGCACGAGCCGTGCTGGGCTGAATAATCCCAGTCGCTCTGCGACTGTCTATCTAAGCTACGGAGTAGCTCGGTTTATTTAGCCCCATACGGCTCGTATGGGGTGCAAGCGGTCAAATTCTTCCAAAAACTTGCAAAATTAGACATTCTCCACAAAATTCCGTAGCAACTTCGCCCCTGCCGCTCCTGAACGCTCAGGGTGGAACTGTACGCCGTAGAAGTTTTGATTGGCAATCGCTGCTGAGAATGGCACACCGTAATCGCAAGTGGCGATGGTGTGAGCGTTCGGACGGACAGCATAGCTATGCACAAAATAGAAATGGCTGCCTTGCTCAATGCCGTGGAATAATGGGTGGTCGGCTTGATACTGCACTTTGTTCCAGCCCATATGCGGCAACGGTAAGCCGGTGTTTGGTAACAGCTCGGTTTTTCCACTCATTAGGCTCAGAGTTGCCACATCGCCTTCGTGAGAAAATTCGGTCATTAGCTGCATACCCAAACAGATGCCAAGCATTGGCTGGGTGGCATTTTGGATTGTTTCAATCAGCTGGCGATCGTGCAGGTTTTTCATCGCTGCGATTGCCGTTCCCACACCGGGGAGCAGTAGTTTATCGGCGGATTGGATTTTGTTGAGATCACGCGAGATCTCCGCCTGAATGCCAAGGCGGTCAAACGCAAATTTGACCGAAGACAGGTTGGCACAGCCTGTGTCGATGATGGTTAGGTTTGTCATTTATTAACACTTCCAGTTAAATCTTTTAATCTATTCATGGTTATTTCATTTATTTTATCTTGTATTAATTTATCAAGATCTTCACAGTATTTAGTGAATATAGATTTAGCTTTATCCAAGTCTGGTAATTCAATGTCATTACCTTCTATATTCATTCCAAATCTATGAATAATATTATTTCTTGTTCTTAATAAATCTTTGATGTCTGTATAGTTTGGAAGCCTGTTTAGCCCAAATCCTTGTTTAAAGACATAATCTAGATTATCTGAGTTATGCCAAATTATTTCACTATCCAGCTTTCTGTGAATTATCTTTTCCAGTTCTGCTAAGATATCTGACACTTCTCCCTTATAAAAACGTTGGATCAATAAGAATGCCTTATTTTTAATATCATCTTTCCTATTATTCAAGATGAGATTTTTTAAAATTTCAGGGTAATGTTTTATATTATATTTTGTAACTTCCCATAAATAAGTCTCAAACGCAGTGAAAAATAAGCTAAATACTGACATTTGTAATAAAAAGTGGTTTTTATTATCGCTAGATAATATACCTATTAACATCTCAGAATCATTTATCCTTTTCTCAAATGCTTCTAATGGAGAAATATTACGATCATATTCAAAAAAATCCTCGTCTTGTGATGGAATAGGTGACCACATATCTCCGGCAATATCAAACAGTTCTTGAGCAACCTCTTCTATCACTTCATCAGAAACAATATCGCCAAACGCCCAAAATTCATCAAACGGATCAACTAAAGCTCCATGTATAGGTATATATCCACCTTCGCTAGAATCATACGGCAATGATTCAACAGGATCCTCATATTGATTAGTGAACCATTGAAATAAAGCTTCTTTTTGCTCTTCTGGGCTCGCTTTTTTCAGCCATTCAGTATCAATATGATCTCCTTGAACAACTCCTTGTGGTAACTCTATTCTTTCTCTTTCAAAATACATAACTATCCCCAACTCAAAAACTACAAGCAGTCAAAATCCCCAAAAACTTTGCAAAAATCGACCGCACTTTCGGGCGGGTTAAAACCCGCCCCTACGGTGATTATAAAACCCCTTTCGAGCTTGGCAACTCATTCCCTTCAATGCGGATACATTGTCTGAGCGTTCTGCCGAAGACTTTGAACAGGCTTTCGATTTTGTGGTGGTCGTTGTCGCCTTTTGCCTTGATATGCAGGGTGGCAAGCAGCGTGAAGGCGATGGATTGGAAGAAGTGTTCGGTCAATTCGGTGCTGAAATCGCCTACTTTGTCACGTTTGAAATCGGCTTTAAATTTGATAAACGGTCTGCCCGATAAATCCATCGTACATTCGGCTTTGCATTCGTCCATCGGTAGCACGAAACCGAAACGGGCGATGCCACGTTTGTCGCCAATCGCTTGTTTTAATGCCGTACCCAGTGCCAAAGCGGTGTCTTCGACCGTGTGGTGCTCGTCAATCCACAAATCGCCTTTGGTGGTGATGTTCATTCGGAAGCCACCGTGGGTGGCAATTTGGTCAAGCATATGGTCGAAAAAGCCCACGCCGGTTCTGATTTCATTCGCACCTGTTTCGTCCAGCCAAACCTGCACTTTGATGTCGGTTTCTTTGGTTTTACGCACCACTTCCGCATAACGTGGCGTGCGGTCGCCGATATTGGTCACGGCTTCACCGAGCAATTTTTCGGTGATTAAATCCCAATTCAGCTTTTCAGGGTGGTATTGCAATGCACGAATACCCAAATTTTCCGCCAGTTGCACATCGGTAGCACGATCGCCAATCACAAAGCTGCTGGCAGGATCGAACAGTTGGCGGTCGATGTATTTTTGCAGCAGTTTGGTGTGCGGTTTACGGCAGTCGCAGCCGTCTTCGGGCTTGTGCGGACAAATCAACACATCGCCAAATTCAATACCTTGCGATTTGAACAATGCCATCATCGCATTGTGAGGTTTGTCGAAATCTTCCTGAGGGAACGAACTCGTGCCTAAGCCGTCTTGGTTCGACACCATCACAAAGCGGTATTTGTTTTTGAGTTTGAGTAGGGCTGGAATGACATTGGGTTCAAATTTTAGCTTTTCCAAGCTGTCAATTTGGAAATCGGTTTTTGGCTCGTCAATTAACGTGCCGTCACGGTCGATGAAAAGGGTTGGTTGCATATTTTTCTCCTGTTTACATATTCTTTAATGCGTTAATCACACGCAAATTCTCTTCTGTGGTGCCAATAGTAATCCGAATGCAGTTTTGTAAGCCCAATGCTTTATGCTGATCTCGCAAAATAATACCTTGATCCCACAATGCTTTGAAAGCTTTCTGCCCGTCTTGGCATTTGAACAGCAAATAGTTCGCTTCACTCTCAAATACTCTCTCCACAAGCGGTAAGTTTTCGAGATTTTTTTGCAATTCGGCACGCAGGGCAATCACTTCCGCTACTCGCTCACGCATTTGTTCAATGCCTTGTGGGGAAAGGGCTTGGGCGGCAATATCGGAAACCGGCACAGGCAGCGGATACGGGGCAATCACTTTTTGCAGCACGCCAATCAGCTCAGCATTCGCCAAGGTAAAGCCACAACGTAAGCCTGCCAAGGCAAAGGCTTTGGAGAGTGTGCGGATAATTGCCAGATGCGGGAAATTTTTCAGCTCACTCACAAGGCTCGCCTCAGGGCAGAACTCAATATAGGCTTCATCCACAACCACAATGGCTTTACCTGCGGTGATTTGCAAAAGTTCGAGCAAATCTGACCGCTTGATCAGGTTGCCTGTTGGGTTGTTCGGGCTGCACACAAACACAACTTTCACGCCGTCTAAGTTCGCTTGGATTTGCGGTAAATTGAGTTGGAAATCGGCAGTCAGCGGCACGGTTTTGGTCGCAATGCCGCAAGTATCGGCACTCACGGAATACATTCCGTAAGTCGGCGGACAGTAGAGAATGCTGTCGTTCGGTTCGCAAAAGGCACGAATAATCAGCTCAATACTCTCATCGCCGCCACGGGAAACCAGCACGTTTTCGGGCGAAACGCCTGCGTAACGGGCGTACCCCTCAATCACCGCCTGCGGTTGTGGCTCGGGGTAGCGGTTAAAAGTGCGGTCGGTTAAATCAAAGTTCGGCGACACCGCATATTCATTGGCATTCAGCCACACATCGCCACTGCCACCCAATCGGCGTGCGGATTGATACGGGGTCAGGGCTTGAATGTTTTTTCGCGAAAGTTGTGAGATTGTCATATTGTGTTCCTATTAAAGACCGCTATCTAAAAATAAGCGTGAATTTTCTTCATATGTATTAGTGTCAAAATCATAAATTAGATTGGGTGGATACCAATGTCCTACAATTAATATAGGCGGTACCCCATGCATTGTATAAAAAATAAAATCTCCTCTTCCTATTAAATTTGGAGAATTAACCATTTCATGAGATTTAATAACAAGATCCGATACACAATTCTCTTCTTTGGGATAACTTCCATTTTTCTTTCTGTAATCATTTATACAAGAAATTAAGAAGTCTGCTCGTTTCCGAAATTCCGGTTGATATTTTATCGATTGTATATACACGATACCGGTTAGCACTCCAAAATAGATAAATGGAAATGCCATCAAGAAAATTACTGCTATAAGACATTTTCTCATTCTTACCCCTAAATTCTAGCCATAAAAAAATCTCTCGAAAGTGGTCTTCCGAGAGATTATTTATTGACTGCTGTACTTGCTCGGAAGATTTATCTTCCGCACACACCAAATGCCCGAAAGATATCAGGTTAAATGGTGGTGATGATGTGAAGTACAGTTAAAATTCATTGTGTTTCTCCAAAACAGTTGAAATGAATTTACGCTAAGACATTCTAAATAGCAAGTGTTTTTTATCCGAATTTTGCATTTTTTCTAGTCATCAGATTTCTGATGGTTTATGCCCTTGCCGAATAGACCTTAAATTTGGTGGATTTGGCTAATACTTCGTGTTTGCCGAAGGCTTTATCAAGCAAGTCCGGATAAGGTAAAAAGGCATTGGCGACAATGCGTAATTCGCCCCCTTTAGTCAGATGATTTTTCGCTTGGAAAATCAGCTCTTCCACCGCACGGTAAGCGGTATCGACCCCATCGTGAAACGGTGGGTTGGATACAATCAAATCAAAGCGGTCTGTGAGGTGAGAGAACACATCGCTCGCCAGAACATCCCCCTCTAACTGATTTTCTGCCAGAGTACGGCGGCTAGATTCCAATGCCATTGCGTGAATATCACTCATTGTCAGCTTGATTTTCGGGAATTGCTGGGCAAGAATTGCCCCAATCACACCGGCACCACAACCGAGATCTAGCACTTTGCCTTTGAGTCTGTCCTCTTTGCTGAAGGTGGAAAGCAGCAATTTTGTGCCGTTATCCAACTCTGCCGAGCTAAAAACAGCGGGCAAAGCGAAGATCTCTAACACTTGCAAGCGGTAAGATTTCCAGAATTTTTTGCAATCGAAAGTCGGCACGGTTTGTAGTTCAAAATGATATAAACCACAACGGCGGGCGGAATCAATTTTGGCAATATTACCAAATGGCTCAAGCAGTTTTTCCACCGAACGTACGCCCGCACGGTTTTCGCCGATAATCAGCATCTCTTGCCCTACTTGACATTGAGAGAGCCATTGCAATAATTGGAATTGGCACTCTTGTTTGTTTTTTGTCCAATAAAACACTGCTAATTCCGCAGCCAAATCGCATTCCAAGCCAAAGACGACATTTGAGCGGTGGCGGGCGTAATCAAAATAACTGCTGAATACCGACACATTTTTCGCTGCTTTGAGCTGTTGGGCGAAATCATCTCGCACATCGCCAAATAATAATACCGATTTCTGTTCAAATAACGCCAAGTGGCGTTCAAGCACTTCGCTTTCTAATGAGAGCATTTTTTCTCGCCTTTTCTAAAAAATTTGCGTTGAATATACCGAATTTAAGCGGATAAATCTTGCAAAACCTGCTGAATTTTGCAAAAAATTTCCTGATTTGCCGGAGTTTTGATACTATGCCGTAAATTTTATGAGGTTTAAGATGAATAGGCGTGATTTGCTGTTAAATGAAATGGGTATTTCGCAATGGGTTTTAACCAAACCGCAGGTGCTGAAAGGCGATGCCCAAATTCGCTTAAATGAAAATGTGAAATTGATTGTGGTATGTGAGGAAGACTACCAAACCAGCCGTCTGTTTTCAGATATTCTGCTGGCATTGGGGCTACAAAAATCCCACTATCAATGGCTGAATGCCGAGCAATCTCAACGGTTGGTTTTCCCTCATTCGCCGATACTATGGTTAATTCAGGCGGAAGAACAAGCGGTTAAAATAGCAAAAAAATTTGCAAATTCGACCGCTTGGAAAAATCTTGCTTGGCAAGATCTCTCCCATTCCACGCATAAACGCCAACTTTGGCAGCAAATAGATGCCTATTATCATCATTTGGGGAAAGATCGTGATTGAAGAAATCCAACAAACTGATTTTGAGCGATTATTTGAAATTGAGCAAAAAGCCCATTTAGTGCCGTGGTCGAAAGGCACTTTGCTAAATAACCAAGGCGAAAAATATCTGAATTTAAAGCTGGTGGAAAACGGTGAAATTGTTGCTTTTGCTATCAGCCAAGTGGTGTTAGATGAGGCAACACTATTTAATATCACCGTTGATCCTGCTTTTCAACACCAAGGCTTTGGCAAGCGGTTACTTTACGAATTAATTTTGCAACTGCAAAAACGTGGTGTAGCAACACTTTGGCTGGAAGTGAGAGAATCCAATATTACGGCTCAAAAACTGTATGATTCACTCGGTTTCAACGAAGTTACCGTGCGGAAAAATTACTACCCTACGCCCGAAGGCGGGAAAGAAAATGCGGTGATTATGGCGTTGTATTTGTAAATTGGCTCGTGGTTATAAAACTTTTTGCAAATTCAGCTGCTTTCCTTTAGAATGTTGAGACTTTTGGGGCTGATTTTGGATTCGACGGGATTGGCGAAGCCCAAGGTGCACGTCGAGGTGCGGTAGGCCTCGTAAACAAACCGCAAAAAAATAGTCGCAAACGACGAACAATACGCTTTAGCAGCTTAATAACCTGCGTTTAGCCTTATCTCCTCAGCTTCCGCTCGTAAGACGAGGGTTCAGATAAGTCATCCAAAACGAGATCGTGTGGACGCCGCCGCTTTAGGATCGAAACACTAAATTCAATAAAGCTAGTTTATTCATTGCGTGTCTGTCCGCTGTGGATAAGCGAAATTAAAGACTAGACTAAACGTGTAGTACTGAAGGTAGAGAAATTTCGGACGGGGGTTCAAATCCCCCCAGCTCCACCAAATTATAAACCTATAGCGTTCTATAGAGACCTGAAAAGCCTTGAATTACAATAGTTCAAGGCTTTTTTATTGTCCTATGCGTACCTATACGATACAATCAAATCCGAAGATTTTAGGAGTATATTTAGGAGTACGAGCAAACACTTATAAATTTTCGTACTCCTAAAATCACGTTAAAGCCTGACTAGATAAGGCTTTATCGCTTTTAGTTTTATACTCCTAAACAAAATCCATACTCCTAAACGTTGGTTCTTATACTCCTAAAGGCTTACTATGGCGAGAAAAATCATACCTTTGAATGACACACAGATAAGAAAAGCGAAGCCCGAAGATAGCCCATTGAGAGATGGCAACGGCTTATTGCTGGTTATTACTCAAAATTCCAAACTTTGGCGGTTTAGATATGAGAGACCATTCACTAAAAAGCGTAATGATTTGAGTATTGGGGCTTATCCTGATGTGTCTTTAGCACAGGCGAGGGAAATTCGAGAGGAATATAGAGCGTTACTAGCTCAGAATATCGATCCTCAAACCTATCGCCAACAGCAAGAACAAGCTAAAACAAATGAGCTTAATAACATTTATGAGAATGTGGCGTGGGCGTGGTTCGAACATCGCAAGGTAAAGAAAAACTTTTCAGACAATTATCAAAAAGATGTAATCGCCTTAATCAAAAATAACCTACTCCCCCACTTTGGGAAAATGCCTATCACGCACATAACCGCACCGATGGCGATTAAAGCCTTTAAACGCTATCAAGACGAGGGCAAGCTAGAGAAGTTAAAACGGACAATTCAAAAGCATAACGAGATAATGACGTTTGCGGTTCACCGTGAAATGATACCGGCTAACCCCACCGCCAACATTGCGAAAGAGTTCGACAGCCCAACGGTAGAGCATTTTAAGACAATCAAGCCTGAAGATTTAGGCGAGTTCTTATACACGCTACAGAACGCCCAAATTCATCTACAGACACGCTATTTAATTCTGTGGCAGTTACTCACAATGACACGCCCTAACGAAGCGGCTAAGGCGAAATGGGCGGATATAGACGAACGTGCGAAACTGTGGACGATACCGGCGGAAAATATGAAACGAGGGATTGAGCATAAAATCACATTATCACGGCAAACAATCGCTCTCTTGCGAGAAATTAAGAAACTAAGTGGCGGTAAGGTGTATTTATTCCCCAGTGTGAAGAACCCACAAACGCACGTCAATACGCAAACCGCTAACGGTGCGATCAAACGAATGGGCTACAAAGGCAAATTAGTAGCTCACGGCTTGCGGTCTATTGCCTCTACTTATCTCAATGAGAAAGGATATAACAGCGATTTAATCGAAGTGGCTCTATCTCATATAAACAGCGACAGAGTAAAGGCGGCTTATGACAGGGGCGAACGCCTAGAACAACGTTTTAAACTGCTCCAAGTATGGGCGGATTTTGTAGAAGAATGTTCACAAGGTAGCTTGCCACAGTATCATTTAAAAGTAGCTTAGTAAAACTTAGTAAATTTTCCGCCAAATATGACCGCTTGTAATGCCGTTAGGTTATCGCCTGACGGCTTTTTTATTACCGTTCTTCTATATATATTTTTTTACAGCCAAACTTTTAAAAAAAATATCACCATTATCACCAAAATTAGCACAAACCCTTATACATCAAGGCTCTAAGCGTGGTGATATTTTAAAAAAAACATCACCTAAATATCACCAACCTCACCAAAACATCACCTAAATTGAGGGTAATGCTTGATAATGTGTATCTAATAGGATACTTTTATAGGCAAATTTAAGAGGGCAATAATGGAAGCAGTACAAATTAACGAAGAAATGGCAGATAAACACGGCTTACGCCCTTTTGATGTGGCGGAATTTCTAACGGACGAGGAGACCATTCAAGCCTATTTAGCCGAAGTGTTGAAAGAGGGCGATCAAGATGAATTTCTAGAAGCCTTAAACGATATAGCAAGGGCTAGAGGAATGGCGGAACTTGCGAAGCAAACAGGGCTAGGATGTGAAAGTCTATATAAAACCCTAGCCAAAGGTAGTAAGCCACGTTTTGACACCATTCAGAAGATTTTAGGGGCATTCAATTTAGTGCTTGTTCCACAGGTTAAAAACATTTAAAGGTAACAATGAGCTTTTACGATGACTTAATGGAGGGCTTAACGGCAATGAAGGAACACCTCGAGGGCAAGCGAACACTACGCACTGAAACGCTAGAACGCCCTGAACCGTTACAGATTTCAGCCGATGAGGTAAAAGCTATTAGGGCAAGATTAAACCTCTCTCAAGCGGTATTTGCTCAACGTTTACGAACAAGCGTAAAAACCTATCAAGGGTGGGAGCAAGGGAAAAGCACCCCAAACCCACAGGCAACTATCCTTTTGCGATTAGTGGAACAATCTCCACAGGTATTTGAACAAATTGCCCGACTTTAAAAATGAGCCGTTGATCTGATGATTGGCGGCTTTTTATTTTCTACCTTGTGTTTACTATGCACCTATAAAACACTACTAAAGACTATACGGCTTTATTCGATAGCAATTTATCTTTATAATACCCATAAATAAAAGCCTAATTTATGAGGCAAGGGGTAATTATGTTTGATGAGTTAAAAGTAGCACAAGCAACGGCTTATTTATTAAATAAGGCTGGCGGTACAATGGAGCATATTAAGGCAATGAAACTGCTATATCTTGCTGACCGCCTCTCTTGGCAAAGATATAGCTACTCTATTTCTAACGATGAATACTACTCTTTGCCTTATGGTCCAGTGCTAAGCAATACTCTCAACCTAATGCGAGGGGAAGAACCGAGCCTTTACCAAAAAGGCAGTATTTGGGGTGATTGGATAGCTGACAAGGAAGATCATAAAATCAGCCTTAGAAAAGAAATAAATACGGCTGACGAATATTTCTTTGATTGCCTTTCAGAAAGCGATACCGAAATTTTAGATGAGATATTTTCTGCCTTTGGCAATTACAAGCCTTTTGCCCTAGTTGAATATACTCACAACCCTAAATACATTCCAGAGTGGGAAAATCCACAAGGAAGAAGCAAGCCCATTTATTTAAAAACGTTACTTACTAATTTAGGCAAAACAGAAAGCGAAATTGCCGATATATTAGAACAGCTTGAAGAAAAAGAGGTGATGGATAAACTTTTTACAGGTTTAGACAATGCCTGAAATAAAAAGACAAGTTACCATTCTTAGACCAACTAACTACGGCAAAGAAGAAAACAACTACAAGCATTTATATATTTTACTTACTGATCCTTGTTTTGATGGGGAAACCGGTAAGGAAGATATGATTTTAAGTGTTAGTTGCTCAAGTATTAAAGACGGTAAAGCACTAGATGAAACTTGCATTTTAAAAGCCGGCATACACGAATTTATCACTAGAGACAGCTTTATTTTCTACCGCCATTTAAGAATTGATACTTTAAGCGATATAAAAGCCAATATAGCAAAAGGTTATTTCATTCAGAAAGCCTTAATTAATGATGAAATCTATCAAGATATATTAAAAGGTGTTCTATCGTCTAAATCGGTAGTACCTAGATATAAACGCTTTCTAAAAAAACGCTATCCGCCAAAATGCCTGCCTTGATATATTAACTTAGCCCCTAAATAGCCATTGATGAAAATTAACGGCTTTTTTATCCTTAGTATTGATCAAAACCGCCAATATTTTGTAACCCCCAAAAAGGCAAAATAGAAAAACAAGCCATCTTGTTTCGCAATTCATTTCGCAAAATCTTAATGAAAAATGACCGCTTGAATGCTCTTTTTTATAACGTTCAAAAACCTACCGTTAGCCTATTTTAAATCACTGTAATAAAGTACAGTTTATCATTTGTAATTTATCTGAATAATTGGCAAAATACAGCCCATCAAGTTCAATCCGTAACTATACGGATTTATTCAAATTAGCGTGGATAGTGGCGGAGTAGCTACCAAAACGAAAGGAGAAAGCCCTTTATTTCTCTTTCCACGCTCTCACAGTAAAGGGCAGCGTTAAAGGGGCGTTTATGTATGCTTACTCAAGAATTTTTATCACTTTCTGAAGCTAGTGATTTTGTTAAATCTAAAGGATTAAATTTAGAAGAATGTGATTTAATTTTTCTAGCTTCAAAAGGAGAATTTAGAGTATTCAATAATATCTATTCACTTCCTAGATTCAATGACAGCAATCCTCTTTATAAAATCAATGGGTTAAAAGGAGTTTTTGAGTTAACCCAAGAAACACAATCATTAGATGTTACTGAACGTATTGTAAAAGCTTTAACAGATAGCAATATAGAAGTTTTACAGGGTTCCAACGGATATGAAGATATACTTCTGCTTAAAGATAGAGAAACAAAGAGTGAAGTTGAAGTTTCGTATAATCCTTATGGCGAGCTTCAGTTTAGAGAGCTGCGTTATCCTTATGCATCAGTTCATTTTCCAGTATTTGATGGATTAGGAAAGCAATTTGATATTATTAATGGTATGGTTGAAAGCCGAATGTTAGAAAGTATCTCGAGTAAAAACTTTTTAAATTCAAAACTATTCTATAAAATGCTACAAAAAAGTTTAAATAATTATTATGTGGTAAACAGTCCATTCGATCATTTTTATTTCAAACTAAAGGAAATCATATTTTACCCTATTGGCTTACAACCTTACTACATCTCACCTGATGAGCTAGCTAATAATAATGATTTAAAAGAAATTTATGATGAAGAGGATTTTTCAAATATCTTCTATTTTCAAAAAGAAGAACTAGAAGCCTATATTAATAAAAGCCTACAGATAGAACAAACAGGTATGCCATTAACATTTGATGGGAACATACCACCAAAAACAGATCAAGATAAATTGGCTCATTTTATCGAGCTAATTATTCAAAAAAGTGAGTTTATGAAAGACGGTAAAATACCAACCTATAGTGAACTTCATACAATGCTAAGTCATAAATATCCACACGAGGCAATCCCATCTAAAAATACAATCAAGAAATATTTAGGGCAACCCTAATCAAAATCCGCTAATTATGGCGGATTTTTTTATTTAAACCGTTCAACAACAGTTCATTTGTTCAATGAACACTGTTCAATAGTTCACTCTTCCCCTGAACAACTTTTCATTTCTTAAAATCCCTACCGCAACCGCCTAAACCCTTTCAAGGTTTAAGCATTTCAATTTAACAGCATAGGGGAATATAAATGACCGAAAGCACTATCACACACCTTGCCGATGATGTTCGCATTATCCGCCCATTTATCGCCCGCCAAAAGTTAGGTGTAGGCAAAACCACCTTTTCAGACTGGCAGAACCCGAAATCGAAACGCTACCGCCCTAATTTCCCGAAGAAGATTCAGCTAGGGGTAAATTCAGTAGGCTACCTAGAGAGCGAAATCAACGCTTTTATTCAATCGTTGGCGGATAGCCGAGTATAAGGGGGAAATGATGAATCAATCACTTAATCAGATTTTAGAAATCGTAGCAAACGACCATTTTCAAGGCGTAAATGCCCGTAACCTACACCAAGCATTAAAGGTGGGGAGAGATTTCTCAAACTGGATCAAATCTCGTTTACACGGGGCAAATTTCATTGAAGAGCAGGATTTCATTATTGTTCAAAATACCACCATTGGCTCGCCAAAATTGGCGAACCAAAAAGGGGGAAATAAAAAAGCAGTATTTGATTATTTTCTCTCAATCGACACGGCCAAGCATATTTGCTTGATGGAGCGAAACGAAATCGGGCAAGCAATCCGCCAACATTTCATCAATGCAGAAAAAGCCTTGAAACAGTATGCCCCGAAAGTACACCGCAACACCCTACAGGCGACTGCCAAACGACTGGCAAGCATTGACCATAACCACGAAATGACGGAGGCACTACAAAAGCACCTAATCCGGCAAGGAAAGCAACCACAGGCACACCATTTCATCAATGAGCAGAATTTACTGAACAGCCTCGCCATTGGCGGAAATTTCAAAGCGTGGAAAGCGGAGAAAGGCATTAAAGGCAAAGTAAGGGATTATTTCAATGATGAACAACTGACTTTACTCACAGAGCTAGAAAAAACAAATGCGGCATTACTTGAGCTGGATATAGATTATTCCACACGCAAAAAACAGCTAACCGCACTTGCTCACCGCCTACTACAAACAAATTAAAAAGGAATAGCAAATGAAGTGCACCACCGCCAAGCAAAATCCCGTTTTAATGCGGTTAGCTATCCGGCACTACCTAGAAACCAATAAAGGCAAGAAAACGCCCATATTCACGTTTTTAAGCCTGTATTCAGATAATGAGCCTTACCCATTGCACGAGCTTTTAATAATGCTAGGCAAGCGAATAGAGGCACTAGAGGTGCGATATAAGGCAATGCCAGTAGAAAACGATTTAATCACGTTAAGCATTTTAAGAAAACAACTCGCCCAACTGCGAAAAGTGGCGGAGAGGAAAGAATGACAGGACTTACACCAAAACAAGAATCTTTTTGCCTTACCTATATTGAAACAGGTAACGCAAGCGAGGCATACCGCCAAGCATACGAAGCGGAGGGAATGAAATCCGAAACTATCAACCGCAAAGCAAAAGAATTGTTAGACAACGGCAAGATTACGGCAAGGATTGAGGAATTGAAAGCCGAACACGCAGAACGCCATAAATTAACCGTTGATGACCTTTTAAGAGAGCTTGAAGAAGCTAGAACACTGGCTAAAGCCAAAGAGAACCCGGCTGCAATGGCACAAGCGACAATGGGTAAAGCAAAAATTCTAGGGTTTGATAAACAGCTTCACGAGGTAAAAGCCGATTTGCGAGAGCTACCATCAAAAATCAATATTATTTTTACAGATGAACCCGAGCCACAAATAACAGGATAAACATAATGAAAACACTCAAACCCAATTATAAAACCTATCCACAAACTAACCGCTTATTTGCGTTGAACAAAATCGCCATTGAGCGTTGTAAGCAAGATTTCCCAGACTGCTACCACTTCAAAAAAGTACTAGCGGCAGAGTGTGAAGAACTGGCTGGCCGCTTGAAAATGGGGTTAGTGCTGATGGCGGAACTGAAAGCAACCGGCATAACGCTAACAAGCGACCAAAACACGCAATTTAAAGCGTTTAGAAATGGGGCTAAGTATTTAATCAAACAGCTTGAAGAAACGGCTCTACACGTTGCTAACGTGGATAAGGGAGAATTTGAGCCAACACCTTACAAACCGGTTAAACAAGCGGACTAAACAACAAGTCAAGGTAGACAAAATGATGAAACACCATACACAAACCAACAAAGAAAAAGTGATGTTAGAAGTTGCCTTAAATGAGAATGGCACGTCTGAACTCGAATGCACGTTTAAGCATTTCATTGTTAGCCCCAGAACCTATATCAGCCAATTTGAGCAAGAGACAGGGCTGAAACTATGGCATAACAACACAATATCGGATAACGGCAAATATTACACACGTTACCAACTACCCGACCGCCATACAGCCCAAAAGGTAATTGATTATCTTAACCACAAAGCAAGTATGCGAGATGAAACTGCTATCACAAACGAACAAGCACAGCAGATTTTAAACCGTTTTGAAGTGTAGCAACATTCCCTAAAAAGTAGGGAGTTCCCGAAATTCTAGGGAAACATTACAGAGGAAATCACTATGCCAAGAATACGAACAGAAACCCTAACCGAAAAACAAGAAGCCTTTTGTATAGCTTACCTCGAATGCGGAAATATTTTAAAAGCCTATCAATCAGTGAATACAGGCTCAATGAAACCACACTCAATGCGAGCAAGGGCAAGCGAAATGATGAATGATTACAGGGTATTTAACGAGCTGAAACAGTTAATCAGAGCACGCAAAGCAAAAGGCGAACGCTTGCCGAAATTTAGAAAAGGCTCACTAATGGCGGAATGGTTAGAAAGCAATAACTTAAAAAACGATCCCTGATAAAAGTTGACTTTTATTCTGTCGATTTTATCCAAAACAGGTAAGAAAACTTACCCCAAAACAGGCAAACTTTTACTAATTCAGTCAAACAAAAACCCCTAGCCATACACAACTAGGGGTAATGGAGTGACTTCTTATGAAAAACTATCTTCTTAACTTCAACATTGATATTACTCTCTTTCATCTAAAAATCAATCTCTAACCATCTATAAATCTCACACCGAATAAATATGAACTTATGGTAAAATATTAACCATTTTCAAATACTTACAGGAGCGTTTCTATGATTGTAAAAGGCAATAAAAATCATATTGTCAAAAGCGGTAGATACCCCGCCAAACTAGCTGAAATTAAGACCATTCAAAGCGGATATGGTGAAAGAATGGCGTTCATCTTTGAAATCATCGGGGGAGTATATCAAGGCGTTAAATTAACCCGAACTTGTACCCCGATACTAAAACCTAATAGCAACTTAACTGAGATCGTCCAAAGTCTAAATCACAAACCGCTATCACCTGAGCAGATTTATAACGGTATTGATGTATCTCAATTTCAAGGCAACGAATATCAAATTAAAGTTACACAACGAGAAAGCAAAAACGGCTTTTACTACAGCCATATTGAGCAAATCATCTAGCCAGTGACTACACTCTCCACATCACCAAAAAGCAAAGGCTAAAAGGTATGAAGAAAAAAATCAAAAATAATAGTCAGTATTTCCAAGCTGACTTCTCTCTATTGAAATCCGTTGCAAGTAAAGGCGATTTTAGACTTCTATCCGCTATGCTTGTCTTAAATCGTTTTGCTAATGGCATTCCTAAAACCCCGAAAGAACACCCCTTCAGCATTACCTACGCAGGAGCAAAAGCAATCAGTGAACACCTAAATTGCCGTTGGGAAACAGGCAAACAACTTCAGTCTGAGCTTCTTTTAAATGGTTACATTTCTAAACTAAGACAGGCAAAAGGGACATTATTTAAAATTAACTACACGACATTAAACATCAATTTGCCCGTTGCATTTGTCGATAGTATCAATCAAGTTAGTTCTGTTATATATCGCATAAATCACGCTGAAAACGCCACAGAAAGCGAAAAACTAAATACCCTAATGCTACTGCTAACTTTTTATAAAAATCTCTCTATGAGCGATTTAGGCGGTTTTAATGGCGTATTTCAAAAATGGGATATAGAAACAAAGCATTTTGATGCTACTGACTTTCTAATAAGACTTTCTGCTTCTAACACGAATAAAGAGGAAGCCTATAAATCATTTATTCGAGATTTTTTATTTTCACAAGACGAAGTAATCAGCGAAGAAAACAGCTCTCTATTTTGGAAAACGCTTCAGCAACTAAAACGGTTAGGATTGATTTATGAGGTTATTGTATTGCTAGAGAAGCAACCACCCAAGCAACCTAAGCTGATATTCACGATAAGAATTAACGACTATCACGCAGATAATGCCGATTTATCGTATGTTAGTTCAGCAATGGATAGCAGTATTGCTTACTACGGTAACAGGGATTTTAACTATGATGTAGATGAGTTGTACGATGAAGAAATGAGCCTGAAGAACAGCACCACAGGCAATAAAGTAATTCGCCTCGTTATCCCTTGCCACCCAAATAGAGAATATGAAATTTTAACGATTTATCGTCCACGCTTCCGCTTTTCTCACCCTGATATAGCTCTTTGGCAAAAAACAGAAGACGAAAACATCTCTAATTTCATTGATGAAGTAGATGACAATTTGTGAGTTTGACCAAATTTTTTTGTATGAAATCCCATAAAAAATGGGATAAATGTCCCGTAAAAAATGGGATTAATTTACCCAAAATAACCACAAAAAAAGTAATGGGAAGACATATAAGTAGAACGTAAATATATACGTAGATCGTAAATATATAAGTAGAGCGTAGAATATAAGTAGAGTGATTGTCTGCAAAAAAATTTTTGCAGACCACGCACGCACGCACAAAAAAAGCCAAAAATGAAGATTAACAATTCGTACATTCTGAAAATGTGTAGATTGGCTTTCTGATGAAAAAATTAAAAAATGTGAACGAGATCACTTTACAAAATCCTAAGTGAGATTTATTCTGCTCACGTTGTAGCAAAATCTACAACCGAGCGTGGAAACTCGAATAATTTATACACGGCGGACAATAGCACGCCTTTAAACCGTGCTTTTTTTGTTCGTAGCTTACGCACACCCAAAGAAAACGCATTAAGCGTGCTTCTCTCAATGGTAGGGCGTAATGGGCAACGTTTAATCGTTGGCTGCTTTCCGTGTATAGCAGTTTTCCACCCCGTTATGCTCTACCGCCAAGCGTGGAAACTTGCGGTAGTTCCTAATCTCATTTACACGGAGCTATCATCAATGATCTACAAATTCCTTTTACTAGGCTCACAACGCCTGAAAATCACCGTACACGCTAACAACAAAGCCGAAGCCTTAAGCCGTGTTCAATTTACCTCTAAACCGCTTTTAGTGGCTCGCTTACGCAATGCATCTTCTCCACGTTTTGAGGGGGTGGCTTATGCGTAATCCTGAAATCCAAACTGCTTTAGCCGAATTATGGCAAGCACAAGCTATGGCTGAAATTATTTCCAATGCTAATTTAGAAGAAGCCGATCCTGTAACTATTCAAACTGCAGTTAGAGGAATCTCAAGATTCATTTTAAATGGCGTAATGGCACTTGAAGAAGAGATTTAAGGGGGCGAGTATGAGTAAACCCCAAAATGCCCCGAATGTAAGCAAACAACCCAAAGGCAAGCCATACGAAGCCTACATCATAGCCGGTAGCAATGCGTGGGATAAAACCAAAAAGCAAACCGTGCTAGAGTGGACGAAATCAGAAAGCGACTATCAACCTATCATTCTAGGTAGTAAAGAATTGCGAGAAATCGACCGCTTGAAGTTGGCGGTAGAGGTAGGAACAACCTCAATCTATCGAGCAGGAACACTCACAGAAGCCGAGAAATCGGCTATCTGTCAAAACCTTGCCAAACATTCAACGGCTGAAACTGTAGCTTTCTATGATGAAGCTCTACAGCTTGAAGAAAATGTAAGTGAATACATTGCCCGATTGCGTGCGGAAATGGGGAAAGATGGCGGAAGAGTGAAAGCGGAAAGCGATATAAGCATATCCGATAACCCAACACAAAAGGAGCTATTACACGCCTTTCTGAAATGGCAACCACAACCACTAGCCCGAGACACTAAGTTAGGCATAAACTACCTTTACAACGGCATTTACTGGCAAGCACTCGATAATGAAATGCTTGAACGGCAGATAATGGCATTTTTTGAAGAAGTGGATATTGATTTTTCAGACCGAAAAATTACAAGCTTAGCTAAACTGGTAGAGCGTAAAATCCCCCAAATGCCTGACGGTTCGCCCGATATAATCGGGTTTACGAATGGTAAGCTAAACAAACATACAGGCGAATTTACCGCCATCACAAAAGAGGATTATTTACGAGAGGTTGAGGACTACGAAATAAACCCAAATAGCACCGATACACCGTACTTTGAGCAATGGTTAGACTTTGCCTCTAATGGCAACAAAAACAAGCGAGAAGCCCTATTAGGGGCGTTATACGCAGTCTTAACTAACCGCCATAAATGGCAGCTCTATTTTGAGGTAGTGGGTGTAGCCGGTGCAGGTAAATCAATCTTTGGTGAAATCGCCAAAGTGATTAATGGGCGAGGCAATACCACTATTCTTGATATCGGCGGATTTGATGAACAAACCGAGTTAGCAAAGATTATCGGTAAATCGCTTGTGCTATCACCTGAACAGCCATACTACTGCGGAAATGCAGATGGATTGAAACGAGCAACAGGAGGCGAAGCAGTCGGCGTTAGATTGCTATACAAGCAAGGCATAGACTACTACCCTAAAATCATTTTTATGTACGCGACAAACAACGTTATCACGTTTACGGATAGCAGAGACGGCAACCAAAACAGCGGACACTTAAGACGCAAGGTTACTTTCTACTTTGGGCGTAAAATTCCTGATGATGTACGTGATGATGATTTCATTGAAAAGGTCAAAGGGGAAATTTACGGTATTATTCACCGCTTGCTAAACACTTTCCCAAACCCCGAACAGGCAAGAGAAGCATTGCTATCACACCAAAAGCAAGGCGAAGCGATAGAAATGCAACGAGAGAGTAATCACTTAATCAGTTTTGCTACACATTTCAAGATAGACAATAGCAAGCCAATCTCTATGCGATGGGGTTCAACGAGAACATCACTAAACGAAAGTAAAGCACTCTATAAAGCCTATCTATTCTTTTGTGATTGTATCGGACAAAAGCCGTTATCACTCCAACACTTTAAAAGGGCATTCCCTGAAGCCCTAAAAGCAAGCGGAGAACAAGCACAGATTATTGAAGTAATGAAAACAGGAAATAAAACGTTAAACATCTCTTATAAAGACTACCAAAGCACTATGGACGAATGGCGAGACGGTTAGCCCTACCGCCACATCATAAGCCTAGCTGAAATATGCTAGGCTTTTTATTTATAATTTACTTATAATATAATTGATTAGACAAATATAAGTCTTTATAATACATCTATTGTTAAATAATAAGAGAATGCTACACAATGAATAAAATCACATTCACAGGGAAAGCGGATAAGCAACTCTCAAAAATTGATAGTCGATATATACAAGCCATTTTGGATGCAATTGAAGCACTTGTTTTATTCCCTGATGTTCAACTCGATATTAAAAAACTAAAGGGCTATATAAATAGGTTTAGGCTAAGAGTTGGACGGTATAGAGTGATTTTCGAGGTGCAGTATGGAGAGCCAAAAATCATCGAAATTCAAACGATAGCAAAACGAGACGAGCAAACCTACACACATTAAAGAATAGGGGCGAAAGCTCCTCAAATAAGCGGAGAATGCGAAATGAAACCATATCAAACAATTAAAGATACCAACGGCAAGGATTTATTTGTGCTGGTACCGGTGGCGGAATTTGAAGAGCTAACTGGGGCGGGTAAATATAACTTCCCTTATGATGACGAAACCGAACAAGATCTTGTAGAGATTGAAGTAGATAATGATGAATTTGACGATGTAACACTACCTTTTGAAGTAGTGAAGATCAAACTAGAACAAAACATCAATTCATTAGGAGCGTGGCGAATTTACCGCAATCTATCACAGCAAGAAGTGGCGGAAAAAACAGGGCTTTCACAATCTGCTATTTCACAAGCTGAACGCAAAGGCAACCGACCACAGAAACGCACAAGAGAAAAACTGGCTAAAATCTACAACTGCACCCCTGAACAGTTGGCAATTTAAACCTACTACATATTACTACATTACAAAGCCGTTGATTGAGAAATTGACGGCTTTAAAATTCCTATTACATTAAAAACGCCCCCTAAATATCACCTATTTTACCCAAACATCACCAATTTCACCAAAACATCACCACTCTACAAAGCCTTATATATCAATACTTCAAGCCTATTTTTGGTGATAATGGTGATATTTTTTTCAAAACTATTTTTCTAAACTTTGAAAAAAGAATGGCAAAGGTAAAATAAGCTACATATCACCGATTACAAAATAATCTATTTAGTGGGGCACTTTGGATTTTAGGAGTATATTTAGGAGTACAAATAAAATTTGAATTAACCAAAATCCTTATTTATCAAGGCTTGATGACACTCAATTCAGATGACCCCAGCCCAAATTATAAACCTATAGCGTTCTATAGATACCTAAAAAGCCTTGAATTACAATAGTTCAAGGCTTTTTTATTGTCTGAAAATCCGATACAGGAAAATCCAATCTGAAAAATTTAGCTATACGTTATCACTAACTAAAAACCCCGTATAAATTCAGATTATTTCACTAAATTGGCTTCACTGCTTGGCTTGCGGCGTTTACCAATATTCTTAGTATCTTTATGGCGAACTTTCACTTTTTGCTTCGCTGCTTCTTTTTTTACCTCTTTTTTCTTTTTGATACGGGCTTTTTCTTTTTTGCTCGTAATATTCAGCTCTCCGTCTTTCGGGGCTTTAGTGCGAGGTTCTAAGCCTTCGATAATACGCGGCTTTAATGCTTCTTCCGTATAACGCTTGATTTTACCGAGCAGCTTGTAATCGTGAGCTTCTACTAGCGAAACCGCCGAACCTTTTTTGCCGGCACGAGCGGTTCGCCCTATGCGGTGGAGGTAAGTATCGGCACTGTATGGTAAGTCGTAGTTGATTACAAAATCCACATCATCAATATCAATGCCTCGAGCTGCTACATCTGTTGCTACCAGTACATTAACAACTCCTTCTTTTAAACGAGCAATCGCTTGGTTACGTTGGGTTTGTGCCATATCGCCCTCAAGGTAAGTTGAACGAATACCTCGCTTGCGAAGTGTGTCGCTTAGTTCTCGCACATCTTCACGGCGACGAACGAACACAATTGCTTTTTCAATCGAAAATTCTCCAATAAGGCGAGCCAACAATTTAGTTTTGTGCTCCACGTTATCAGCGTGATAGTACCACTGCTGGATTTTTTTCCGCTCACGGCGACTTGGCTCTGCATCTACTTTTATTGGGTCGTTTAATAATCGCTCAGAGAAATCCTCCAACAATTCCCCTTCAAGAGTGGCTGAGAATAACCAAGTATGTTTACGCCAACGAGTTTCAGCGGCAATTTTCTCTGCATCTTGCCCAAAGCCCATTTGTAACATTCGGTCTGCTTCATCAAAAATCAACACTTCAACCGCTCGGCAATCAAAGTTTTCTTCTTTGATATATTGCATCAAACGCCCCGGCGTTGCTACCACAATATCTTGGTTACTGTTAAAGACTTCGCCGTGATTTTGATACGCCACTCCGCCTGTAATGGTCGCAATACTTAAGTTGGTAAATTGTGCCAGCTCTTCTGCTTGCTCCGCCACTTGCATTGCCAGCTCTCGAGTAGGTGTAAGTACCAAAATACGCGGAGCTCCCGGCTTACGACGTGGGTAGTCTAATAAATGTTGAATCGCCGGCAGCAAGAAGGCTGCGGTTTTCCCCGTGCCGGTTGGAGCAGAACCCAGTAAATCACGCCCTTCAAGTGCGGCTGGAATAGTGGCTTGTTGAATTGCCGTTGGGCGGCTATAGCCCTTTTTTACTAAGGCTTTTAGAAGTTGAGGGCTTAAATCAAGCTCCTCAAAGGTCATTAATTCGGACATATTCTTTTCTCGTCAATAAATTTGATAGAAGTATATCATATTAAAGCCCAAGCCGTGAGGTGAATAAAGCTATGCTTGGTTTGCAAAAAATTGTTAAAATATAACCGCTTGTTATTAACAACTTATAGAGGAAAAAAGATGTTTGTTGAAATTTATGGACGTTTATCTTGCCCGTACTGCGTGCGTGCGAAACAATTAGCTGAAAAAATGAAAACCGAATTAAGCGATTTTGATTTTAAATTTATTGATATGATCGCAGAAGGTTTATCAAAAGAAGATTTAGAACCACGTGTCGGTAAGCCTGTTGCAACCGTGCCACAAATTTTTGTTGATAATGTTCACGTTGGCGGCTGCACCGATTTCCAAGCCTTTGTGAAAGAAAAATTTGGAATTATTTAGTAAAAAATGACCGCTTGTAAGCGGTCATTTTTTTAATTATTTTTGCAAACTATTGCTCTTCTTTCGGTAGGCTTTTAATTGCGAAAATCAAGCCACCCCAAATGATCGCCATTGCAACCACCATTGTAATAATTGCTGCGGTACTCATTATAGTTCTCCTTTTGGTTCATTTTTCCACGCGAGTTTTGAAAGTAGGTAAGCCACGACCGCTAAGCCAATTGCCATCCCCCAACCGAAGGTATTTACAAACCAGCTTGGGTAGCCTTCATAGCCTTCACGATATACTTTCGCAATCTCACTGAATAACATAAATGCAAGCACACCTGCGGTAACTACGATACATAAACGCCAGATAAAGCCAACTTTAAATGAAGAAACTTCGTTAATATGTCTTTCTAACGTACTGAGTTTTTCACTGGTTACAATCACAACTAATGATACGAACGCCACTGCCACAATGCCGAATTGGTTCACGAATTTATCCATTACATCAAGCATTGGTAAGCCTGTGGTTGTACCAAACAACATTACTGACACAACCATCATTGGAATACCCACCAGTAAAGTCGCTTTTACACGTCCTGCATTCAATTTATCTTGCACTGCTGATACGATAACTTCAACAACAGAAATAAATGAGGTTAATGCTGCAAAGGTTAATGATCCGAAGAATAATACGCCTACTAATGCTCCCATCGGGGCTTGGTTAATAATAGTTGGGAAGGCAAAGAACGCTAAGCCGATGCCGCCTTTCGCTACTTCATTAACCTCTTGACCTGCCGCAGTTGCCATAAAGCCAAGTGCTGCAAATACGCCGATACCCGCTAATAATTCAAAGCCACTGTTAGCAAAACCTACAACTAAACCTGATCCGGTTAAATCTGTTTTTGGCTTGAGGTATGAAGCATAAGTAATCATAATCCCAAAGCAGATTGAGAGCGAGAAGAAGATTTGACCGTAAGCGGCAATCCATACACTTGGATCAGTTAATTTTTCCCAGTTTGGCGTAAATAACGCATCTAAACCTTTTGCTGCCCCCGGCAGAGTTAAAGAATATCCAACTAAGATTAAGAACATCACAACCAATAACGGCATTAAGATGTTAGAAGAGGCAGAAATCCCTTTTTTGATCCCCAGAGCTAACACCGCAATTGCAACTAGCCACACTGCAATTAATGGACCGGTTACCGCCCCCACAAATTCAAAGCTAACACCTTGCGTGATGTCGCCCATTTTTAAGAATTCGCCAACAAAGAAATCAACTGGTTTATCACCCCAAGCACTGTTAAGAGAGAAATAGGTATAGCTTGCCGCCCAACCTAAAACAACAGCGTAGTAAATACCAATAATTACATTAATTAATACTTGCCACCAGCCGAAAGTTTCAAATTTCGGGCTGAAACGGCGGAATGAAAGTGGAGCACCACCACGATATTTATGCCCAATAGCATAATCTAAGAATAGCAGTGGTAAACCTGCAGTTAATAATGCAATGATATATGGCAGAATAAATGCTCCGCCACCGTTTTCATAAGTAGTATAAGGGAAACGCCAGATGTTTCCTAAGCCGACAGCAGAGCCAA
The DNA here is from genome assembly GCF_014541205.1 of Mannheimia bovis. NCBI lineage: Bacteria > Pseudomonadati > Pseudomonadota > Gammaproteobacteria > Pasteurellales > Pasteurellaceae > Mannheimia > Mannheimia bovis. The sequence continues at coordinate 136,915 of NZ_CP061280.1, forward strand.
TAGCTGCCATAATAAATGCCCCACGACCGGCAAAGGTTTCTCTTTGTGGAGCAGCTGATGATTGAATAGACACGGTAAATACCTCAAACTTATAACAGTTTATATAAAAAATAACTTTAAATTGTATGAAATGTGATTATTCACATTTTGGAAATGAAATATGCCGAAATCCTAAATAAAAGTAAAGCAGAAAAATAAAATAAAAATGGATTTAAAAACACCAAAAACTCAAAATTAAATATCGGAAAATAAAACAAAATAAGTCAAATATTCCAAAAAATAGATTTTTATAGATAAAATCATTAAAAACCTTTCTTTGCTCAGCATAATTCTTTGACTAAATTTTTAACAAAAAAATAACACATCATTGATACAATGATGTGTTATTAGTTAAGAATTAAGTAAATTATTCTTCTACGGAAAGTTGTTTTATTGCTAAATGCTCTACTTTAGCTTGTTTAACCATATTTTCCGCCACTTCAAGAATAGTAACTTTTAAGTTATATAACTCAAATTCCATTCCTTCATCAGGAATTTTCTCTAAATGTTCTAGTAGCAAACCATTAAATGTTCGAGCTTCATCAATAGGTAAATCCCACGCAAATAGTTTATTCAAATCCCTTAAATTTGCCGATCCCTCAATAATCACTGTCCCATCTGACTGCTGTTGAACTTCTTGCTCAAGCGTCGGGGCAGATGAAGTGGTAAATTCACCAACAATTTCCTCTAAAATATCTTCCAGGGTTACTAAGCCTTTAATATCGCCATATTCATCAACCACCAAACCAATTCGTTCTTTATTAGCTTTAAAGTTCATTAATTGGGTAGTTAATGGCGTGCCTTCAGGAATGAAATATACTTCGTCAACCGCACGCACTAACATCTCTTTAGTAAATTCATTTTTTTCCAACATTAAACGAAATGCTTCACGTACACGCAAAATACCAAGAATATTATTATCCATATCACCTTTGTAAATCAGCACGCGGGCGTGTGGGGCGTGGTTGAGCTGACGCATAATCGCTTTCCAGTCATCATCAATATCAATGCCACTAATATCGTTGCGAGGCACCATAATGTCATCGACTGTAACTTTTTCCATATCTAAAATAGAAACCAACATTTCACGGTGTTCCACCGGAATAAATTTTCCGGCATCTAGCACTACACTACGCAACTCTTCAGCACTTAATCCTTGTTTATCTTTTTGTTGAATACGTAGTAATTTCATTAAGCCTGCAATAATCATATTCATAAAAAAGACTATCGGACTTAATAATTTTTTAAGAGGCGTTAAGATGAAACTTGCAAAAAAACCCACTTTTTCAGGGTAAGTAGCCGCAATGGTTTTAGGCAGAATTTCAGAGAAAACCAGCATCACAAATGTGAGTAAACCTGTGGCAATAGCTACCCCTTTTTCACCGGAGAGTTGCATACCGATCATTGTAGCGATCGCAGAAGCGGCAATGTTTACAAGGTTATTACAAATTAAGATAAGACTGAGCAGAACATCAGTTCGTGCTAAGAGTTTTTCCGCTAATTTTGCACCTTTGTGTCCTTGCTCAGCAAGATGACGCATTTTATAACGGTTTAAAGACATCAGGCCGGTTTCCGAACCCGAGAAAAAAGCAGAGAGTACTAAAAGAATAGCTAAGGTAATAAATAAACTACTCAGGGGAATACTGTCCAAAATTCAATTCCTATATAAATTAATCATAAAGCGATCACAATTCGATGATTGTTATCACTCACTTCGCCTAAAAAACCCGATTTGCAAAAAATCGGGCTTTTTTAACCGCTTGTAGCGATTAATGGACGATCAAACGGCTACCGAAATATCCGATTGTGAGCAACATCATACCCGAAATCGAATAAATAAGCACCCGTTTTCCTCTCCAACGTAATTTCCATTGACCTAATATTTGAACGTTGTAAACAATCCAAGCCAAAAAGGAGAAAATTGCTTTGTGAATATGCTCGGGCTCAAAAAAATTATGTAGATAAACCACACCTGAAAATAGCGTGAGCGTAAGCATTGCTTGTGCCGCAAGCGTTAAAGTAAAGAAATGGCGTTCAACCGACATTAAGGGAGGAAGAATTGAGCAAAAGAACATTTTTTTGCTTTTGAGTTTGTGATCTAACCATTTTAATTGGAACGCGTAAATTAAGGCGAGGAAAAACAACGCATAAGAGAACAGGGCAATGCCCAAGTGGAAAATAAATCCAGCATTTTCTTCTATATTGCGGATAAAGCTCCCCTGTACAAAACTGGCTACTGCCACGCTACAAATCGCAAAGGCATATACAATAAGAAGAGGAAACCAGGCTGTTTTCCATTTCAGTAACGCCAAAGTTACGCAAACCGCCATAATGAAACTCATTAAAGAGATTACATTTGTTACAGTAAAATTCTGCCCTTCTATTAGCCATAATTGGTTGTATAACACGGCACAATGCAGAAGAATAGCTAATAAACCAAGCCCAAAAACAAGAGTTATATTCGGCTTTTTATTTTCCGTTGCACTTTCCAAATTCACTAAGGTAGGGGCAACCCAAAGCAATGTTAAGGCATAAGCTGCAATAGCTAAAACAGGAAGTAACATTTTTTCTCGAATCTCGTCAAATAATAATAACTTTCAGAATTTTAATCAAAAGTCGCCTTTTTAGCTAGTTTTTGCGATAACTAGATGAAAAATTATCCCGAAATATCATCGCTTTTTACGTTAAGTCAAAAAAACCTCTCAATTTCAGCCAATATTCTGTATCAAAAAATAATTTTCCTTTGACTAATTTGCTTTCTATCTGTAATATGCACACCCTATGCAAAAGGTAAAACTACCCCTTACAATTGACCCGTATAAAGACGCACAACGTCGAGTGGATTATGAAGGCTACATTTCAGGTGAACTTCTAACCCGCTTGGGTGAATCTGTATGTAATGTGCTAAGTGATGCACAAGTTACTCTCTCGTTATATATCGACCCACAACGTTTAACTGTAATTAAAGGTACAGCTAAAATTGATGTGGAACTTGATTGTCAACGATGTGATAACCCGTTTACACAAACGCTAGACTGTTCATTCTGTTTCAGTCCGGTGTCTAACATGGATCAGGCGGACATCTTGCCCGAAATTTATGAACCTATCGAAGTAAACGAGTTCGGTGAAGTAAATTTACTAGATATGATTGAAGATGAATTTATTCTTGAATTACCTCTAGTCCCGATGCATAGTGAAGAACACTGTGAAGTGTCCGCAGTCGAACAAGTGTTTGGCGAATTGCCGGAAGAGCTGGCAAGTAAACCAAATCCGTTCGCTATATTAGCTAATTTAAAGAAAAACTAGATCTAGGAGAAAGCCCGTGGCTGTTCAACAAAATAAGAAATCTCGTTCACGTCGTGATATGCGTCGTTCACACGATGCATTAACAACTGCTGCAGTTTCAGTGGATAAAACAAGTGGCGAAACTCACTTTCGTCACCACGTAACTGCTGACGGTTACTACCGTGGTCGTAAAGTAATCAACAAGTAATTCCTTTCGAGGTATCTCTTGGGTGATTTCACTCTAGCAGTAGATGTGATGGGCGGGGACTTTGGTCCCCGTGTTACTATTCCTGCTCTAGCAAAAGCCTTATCACAGCATTCAAATCTCTCACTTTTATTATTTGGCGATGAAAGCCAAATTACCCCATTATTAGAAAAATACTCTCTGCTACATTCCCCTAAAATCCAGCTCCATCATACCGAACAAATGATTGATGCAGATATCCCCTTTTCTAAAGCAATCCGTCAAAGTAAAAATAGCTCTATGCGTTTAGCACTTGAAGCAGTTAAAGAAGGAAAGGCTCAAGGTTGCGTAAGTGGTGGGAATACAGGGGCATTAATGGGATTAGCAAAATTGTTGATAGAACCATTACCTAATATTGAACGTCCGGCACTTACTTCGCTCATCCCTACAATGAACGGGAAATCAACAGTAATGTTAGATTTAGGAGCAAATATTGAAGTAAGCAATAGCCAACTTCAACAATTTGCAGAAATGGGAAATCTCTTTGCTCAAGTAATGCTAGACTTAGTCTACCCTCGCCTCTCTTTATTGAATATTGGCACAGAAGAAAATAAAGGCACAGCCCAGCTTCAAGCAGTTCACCAGCAACTCAAAAAGAGACAAGATTTAAACTACATCGGTTTTATTGAAAGCGATAAATTAACCAGCTACCTCACTGATGTAATTATTTGTGATGGCTACACAGGCAATATCGCCTTAAAGGCACTGGAAGGTGCTGCAAAGAATATTATTTCGCTATTTAAAAAAGAGAAAGCCGATTCTAACATTTGCCGCAACACCAAACGCTATTTGCTTAAATTGATTTTCTATCGCTACTATCGCAAGTTACAAGAAATCAATCCCGATCGTCATAATGGAGCAACCCTACTAGGTTTATCGAAAGTCATTGTAAAAAGCCACGGCGGAGCAAACGCCAACGCCTTTTACTATGCGATTGACTATGCCATTCAGCAAATTGAAGGCGATATTCCTAATAAAATTTTACAAGGTTTGAGCCAAAATCCGCTTATAAAATAGATTTCATTTACGCTGTCAATGCCCTATCTGTCAAGCAACGATAGACTATCTCACCTTCATTTGAAATAAAATCACTTCCGCTTGGCAGCTAAAGGTTATCCACATTTTCATCAGAAAACCGTCTGCAATTTGTGTGATTTCACTTTGCATTTCACAAGGTGCGGTTTCTACCGATTTGGCTTTTTGTGTGAAAAATTCAACCGCTTGTTTAGCGATTTCTTCACTGTCATAGACTGCTTCAAAGGCAATTTGGCGGTCTGCATTATCTAACATAGAATCGCCTTTTAGCTTACACATATTGTGTGCATCAGCAGCTTTTTGTTGCATTGTTTTGCTCATATTACCCCCTATCTATGATCTCTTTTAACCAAGTGTAGGATTGATGTTGTTTTTTCTCATCGAAAATATAGCTTACCGCCATAATTTCATCAATTTCAATTCGTTCTTTTAATGCCTTGAGTTGTTGTTCGACACTCTCACGACTACCGATAAGCGAGCAAGCAGTCATTTGGCGGACAACGGTTTTCTCTTGGTTGTACAACGCATTTTGTTGCAAAGCAACAGGTCCAAAATGCGGTACAATCTCGGCTTTCACAAAATTTTCCCACACTTTATCGTCAGACTCGACAGGTGGCTGCAAATTGTTCTGAGCATTAGTTACCACATTTAAGAAAAACTGGGTTTGAGTGGTAGCGAGTTGTTCTGCTTCTTGGTCGGTTTCAGCCACAATCGCATTCACACCTAAAATTACATAAGGTTTATCTAACACTTCGGACGGCTTAAAGTGAGAGCGATAAATTCTTACCGCCTCGTCCATAAAACGAGGGGCAAAATGCGAGGCAAAGGCATAAGGTAAGCCACGCTCTGCCGCTAAATACGCACTTTCAGGGCTAGATCCTAAAATATAAAGCGGCACATTCAGCCCTTGAGCAGGGTAAGCAGACACAGGGTTTGTCCCTTCAAAATAACCTTTTAGTTCGCTGATTTCATCAGGAAAAGGCAAACTTTGGGCATTACGGCGTAAAGCGGTGGCAGTACGCATATCAGTACCGGGTGCTCGCCCCAGCCCCAGTTCTACACGGTTAGTATAGAGTGTTTCAAGTGTGCCGTACTGTTCTGCCACAATGTAAGGGCTATGGTTAGGTAACATTACGCCACCTGAGCCCACTCTTAATTTTTCAGTGTGGGAAAGTGCGTGCTGAATGAGTAACTGTGTTGCCGAGCTGGCAAGATTTTTCATATTATGATGTTCTGCAATCCAATAGCGTTCAATGCCGATATTTTCTGCGTGTTTTGCTAATTTCACCATAGAATCGACCGCTTGTTTAGCGGTTTGCCCTTCACGAATAGGCACAAGATTTAGAATGGATAATTTTGTCATAAGGCTTTTCAATTGAATGAGAGTGTAAAATAAAAAAATGCCGAATAGGATTTACCTACTCAGCATTGTAAAACCATACTCTCAATATGGGGACAATTATTTTTTACTCAAGAAGATAATTGCATCAACATAACGTTGAATGAAATCATTCGTTGATGAAGAATCTGCAAAGCCTTCTAAATTCAATTGGTATTGACCATTTACGAAAAATGCAGGCACACCACGAATTTGGAAGTCTTCCGCTAATTGAACTTGTTTATTCACCAAGCCATTTACGGCAAAGCTGTTAATGCCGCTATCAAACTGTTCAGCTGTAATGCCGTTTGCTAAAAATACCGCACGAATATCGTCCATTGATTTGAATGCATCTTTTTGTGCCCCTTCAAATAATGCAGTTTTTACTTTATCTTCAGCTCCTAATGCCATTGCTAATGCCCAAGCACGAGTTAAGTCTTCAGATTGGCGACCTAAGAAATTAACGTGATATTGCACTAATTTGGTGTCTTTTGGTAATTTTTCTTTAATTTGGCTTGGGATCTTGTAGCTTAATTCAAAATCATAGCAGTGCGGGCAGTAGAATGAGAAAAATTCCACCACTTCTTTTTGAGCAGATGGGGCTTTACGTACCTCAGTATATTCTTTCCCTGCGGTTGGATCAGCGGCGATTGCCGTTGAGTTAAATGCAAAAAGTGCCGAAAGAGCCACAAAAGCTGTTTTTAATACCAATTTTTTCATAATGATTCCTTCAAAAATGTTGATAAATATAGTTAATAAATATAAGTGCTAGACTAGCTAACGGATAAGACAATCTTAATCGTTTAAAATTCCACGAGCACGCAATAAAGCGGTTTTAAAATCATCTTCGTAATCTTTTTTAATGCCGGGGATAGGCTCAAATTTGTCCGCATTTCGCATTTTGAGCTGATAAATTAAGACCTCATCGCTCAAGGCTTTAAAATTATCAGGCTCGCCTACTTCAATCGAAAGTTGCTGCAAAATATCAATGAGGTGTAAGTCAGGATTTTTACGCCAATGTTCGCCAAGTAACTCTAATAATTCTTCCAAGCGTTTGCATTTCATTGTTTGCCCCTTAAAAAATCTTGTTGGAAATTAAGCGAAATAATATACTTTTGCTTTAGTTTTTGCAAAATTTTAAGGGATAACAGAATGGAAGATCGTATTTCAGCCGTGATTTTAGCCGGCGGTTTGGCTCGCCGAATGAATGGCGTGGAAAAAGGGTTGCAACTTTTTGATGGAAAACCGCTTATTTCACACATTTTAACCTGTCTTTCTCCACAAGTTAGCGACATTTGGCTTAATATTAATCGTTCTATTGAGCAATATCAGCAACTTTATCCTACAATTCCTTATTACCAAGATAGTTTGCCCGATTTTCAAGGTCCGCTAAGCGGAATGCTATCAGGCTTAGAGAAAATTGACAGCGACTATTTGCTCTTTGTGCCTTGTGATACGCCTTTTATTCCAACGAAGTTATTGCAAAAATTACACACCGCCTTACGCATTAACAACGCTCAAATTGCCTATGTTCACGATGGCGAGCGACCACACCCAACGTTTGCGTTGGTTCATCATTCGGTAAAAGAGGAATTGAGCCACTATTTAGCTTCAGGCGAACGCCGTCTGCTTTGGTTTTTCCTATCACAAAAAAGTGTGGCGGTGGATTTTTCTGAACAAAAATCCGCATTCACGAACGTGAATACATTGGAAGATTTAAACCGAGTAAGCCAATTTCCGGTGAAAACCCTTGCGATTACAGGCTACAGCGGCACGGGCAAAACTACCTTATTGGAAAAATTAATCCCAAAATTGACCGCTTGTGGCATTCGGGTTGGCTTGATTAAGCACTCCCACCACAATGTTGATGTAGACAAAAAAGGCAAAGACAGCCACCGCCTGCGTGAAGCAGGAGCAAATCCGACAATGATTGTGTGCGATGAACGTTGGGCGTTAATGACAGAAACCAAACAAGCGGTTGAATTTTCTCAATTAATTGCAAAATTCAATCCGCAAGAGATCGATCTTGTTTTCGTGGAAGGCTTTAAACACGAAACTTTGCCGAAAATTCAGCTCCATCGCAAAGAGATTGAAAAGCCATTGCCGGAGCTTGATAAGTGGACGATTGCTACCGCAACAGATTATTTTCTTGAGCGAGAGAATTTACTTGATATTAATGATGTGGAACAAATTGCTGAATTTATAAGAGGGTGGATTAGATAAAACTAAGGCGAACGTGATATTCGCCTTTTGTTTCAGATGGCGTTTTATTTTGCAAATTCTTGCATAAATTCGCCCGCTTGTTTCACCATTGAACTTGAGCCAACAAAGAATGGCACACGTTGGTGTAACTCGGTTGGTTTAATATCCAAAATCGGATTAAAGCCGTCAGTTGCCATTCCGCCTGCTTGTTCCGCTAAGAAGGCGATTGGGTTGCATTCATAGAGTAAACGTAATTTGCCTTTCGGGTAAACGGTTGAAGTTGGATAAATGTAGATCCCGCCTTTTAATAAATTGCGGTGGAAGTCAGATACTAACGAGCCGATATAACGTGATGAATATGGGCGTTTAGTGGCTTCGTCCGTTTCTTGGCAATATTTAATAAAGCGTTTTACCCCTTGAGGGAAGGTTACATATTGCCCTTCGTTGATGGAGTAATATTTTCCTTCTGTCGGCGTTTTGAGATCGGGATGAGAAAGAATAAATAAGCCGAGTGATGGATCGTAAGTAAAGCCATTCACGCCATTACCTGTGGTGTAAACCAACATTGTTGATGAGCCATAAGTAACATAACCGGCAGCAACTTGTTTACGCCCTTCTTGCAAGAAATCTTCTTTGGTTACAGGCGTACCAATTGGCGAAATACGGCGGTAGATCGAGAAGATCGTACCAACAGATACATTCACTTCAATGTTAGACGAGCCATCAAGCGGATCAGTCATTAAAATATATTTTGCGTTGCGACCACGTTCCGTGTCAAATGCAACAAAGTCATCATCTTCTTCTGAAGCAAAACCTGCTACGTCCTCACGGGCTAATAAGGCTTTTTTCATTGTTTCATTTGCGAAAACATCAAGCTTCATTTGAGCTTCGCCTTGCACGTTTTCAGAGCCTGCTGTGCCTAAAATATCTTGGCTTAAGCCCGCACGGTTAATTTCACGGTGAATAATTTTTGCAGCTAAACGAATTGATGACAAAATACCACTCAACTCCCCTTTGGCTTCCGGATAATCAGCCTGTTTTTCGATAATAAATTCACCCAATGTTTTCATCTTTATCTCCTTGACTGTTAAATTCAACCGTATTATAACGATTAACACCAAAGCGGTAGCAAACTCTCCGCTCGTTTTGTGATCCGCTTCACGTTTTTGATAAAAAATAAGGAGACAAATATGACCCTCAACCCAGCATTACAGTTAACGCAACACAACGAATTGAGCGTGTTGGAAATCAACCACCCAAAAATGAAAGCGAAAGTGGCGTTGCAAGGGGCTCAGTTATTGAGCTGGCAGCCGGCTCAGGCTAAACAAGATGTGTTGTGGCTTAGCGAAATTGAACCATTCCAAAACGGGGTAGCAATTCGTGGTGGTGTGCCGATTTGTTACCCTTGGTTTGGTACGGCAAAAGCACCGGCTCACGGCACGGCTCGTATTCGGGAATGGACGTTGGTGGAAAATAGTGCTTCGGCTGACAATGTGCGTTTGGTGTTTGTGTTAGACAATGAGGCGAAAATCAAGATGATTTTAGGCGAAAGTTGCGAGCTGTATTTCACTCATTTGCAAGCAGAGCCTGCTCAGCTCGCTCTTCACACCTATTTTAATGTCGGTGATATCGAGCAAATCGAGGTGCAAGGTTTGCCGACTACTTGTGAAGATAAATTAACTAATAGCCAAGCGGAAGTACCATCTCCACGTATAATTCGTGAAAGCGTGGACTGCATTTACGCCGCACAAGCGGTCAATTTTATTCAAGATTTTGCAAATCAACGCACCATTCGCATTGAGCACATCAACGCCAGCGAAACCGTACTTTGGAACCCGTGGCAAAAAGTCGTGGGCGGAATGAGTAAAACCGGCTACAAAACAATGGTTTGCGTGGAAACTGCTCGAATTTATCGCTTAGTGCAACAAAATGAAACCATCGGCGTAAAAATTTCGATTTAATCATCGCATTGCTAACATCTTCATTTTGCTCTAACAGATTGTAGAGGCTATATATTTCCGCATTTTCAGGCTATAATGTCGGATTATCATTTTAGTCGATTGAGAATAATCAAAATATGAACAGCAAAATTTTAGCAACGGGAAGTTATTTACCAAGTCAGGTGCGTACCAATGCGGATTTAGAAAAAATGGTGGACACTTCTGATGAGTGGATTGTCACCCGTTCGGGCATTCGTGAACGCCGCATTGCAAGAGCTGATGAAACCGTGGCTACAATGGGAGCAAAAGCAGCTCAACAAGCCTTAGAAATGGCAAAAATTGATGCTAATGAAATTGGTTTAATTGTGGTGGGAACGACCACCAATTCTCACGCTTATCCAAGTGCGGCGTGCCAAATTCAAGGTTTACTGAACATTCAAGATGCTATTGCATTTGATGTGGCAGCTGCTTGCACGGGCTTTGTGTATGCGTTAAGCGTTGCCGATAAATTTGTGCGTAACGGACAAGTGAAAAAAGCGTTGGTGATTGGTTCAGACATCAATTCCAGAATGTTGGACGAAACTGACCGCAGCACTGTAGTGCTATTTGGGGACGGAGCCGGTGCAGTGATTTTAGAAGCAAGCGAAGAGCCGGGCATTCTTTCCACCCATTTACACGCTTCGCCGGATTTAGACAATAATTTAACTCTGAAAAGCCAAAAACGTGGTGAAGATCGTTCAGGATTCATCGAAATGCAGGGCAACGCAACTTTCAAAATTGCAGTAAACCAACTTTCAAGCGTGGTAGAAGAAACGTTAGAAGCAAATAATTTACAAAAATCAGATCTTGATTGGCTCATTCCACATCAAGCAAACTTACGCATTATCACGGCAACGGCGAAAAAGCTGGATATGGAGATGGATCAAGTGGTGGTTACCCTTGATAAATATGCCAACACCAGTGCGGCAACCGTGCCGGTAGCTCTTGATGAAGCGGTGCGTGATGGGCGTGTAAAACGTGGGCAATTATTACTTCTCGAGGCTTTCGGCGGCGGCTGGACTTGGGGTTCTGCATTAGTGAAGTTTTAAGGCGAGAAAATGTCAGAAAAGCAAACTTTTGCAGATAAAAAACGTAAAACGGTTGAGCAAGCTGAATTTACCGAAGATGGTCGTTATTTAAGAAAAGTGCGTAGTTTCGTGTTGCGTACCGGCCGTTTAAGCGATTATCAGCGTGATATGATGAACAACAATTGGGCGAATCTCGGCTTAGATTATCAGGCAACGCCATTTGATTTTGAGCAGATTTTCGGCAACAACAACCCGGTTGTGTTGGAAATCGGTTTCGGAATGGGCAGATCGCTAGTGGAAATGGCGGAGCAAAATCCAGAGCGAAACTATATCGGCATTGAAGTCCACACCCCGGGCGTTGGAGCTTGTATCGCTTATGCGTTAGAAAAAGGCGTGAAAAATCTGAGAGTGATTTGCCACGATGCGACTGAAATCTTGCGAGATAGCATTGCAGATGGCTCACTTGGCGGCTTGCAGCTCTATTTCCCAGACCCGTGGCAAAAAGCGAAGCACCACAAACGCCGCATTGTGCAGCCTGAGTTTATTACTCGAGTGCTCACCAAATTAAGCCCGAACGGATTTATCCATTTTGCGACAGATTGGGAAAATTACGCCGAACATATGCTTGAGGTGTTACGCCAATTCGAGAATGAATTACAGAATACATCCGCAACCAATGATTTTATTCCACGTCCTGATTTCCGCCCGCTCACCAAGTTTGAGGAGCGAGGACATCGTTTAGGACACGGCGTGTGGGATTTATATTTCACCAAAAAATAAGTTACAGTTTATTTCATAAAGAGAGGAGAATAGCAATGGCTACTCAACGTAACGCTCGTCAGCGTAAAAAAATGCACTTGGCAGAATTCCAAGAATTAGGGTTTTTAGTGAAATTCAACTTTGCTGAAGGCACAGGCATCGACCAAATCGACACGACAGTAGATCGTTTTATTGATGAAGTAATCAAACCAAACGGCTTGGCACTAGAAGCAAACGGCTACTTACAATGGGAAGGTTTAGTCTGCTTAGAAAAATTAGGCAAATGCGATGAATCGCACCGCCAATTAGTGAAAACTTGGTTAGAAAATAATGGCTTACAAAATGTACAAGTAAGCGAGTTATTTGACATTTGGTGGGATTACCCGGCACAAGTTTAATTGATTTACACTGATACAAGCGGTCATATTTTTCTGAAAATTTGCAAATTTTTTCGTAAAAACGACCGCTTGTTTTTTTAATTTCAAGTATAAAAGAGAGAAATAAATGGAATTTTTAGCCCCTGTTATTTCGTTAGTTGTTGGCTTCTTTAGTTTTATTTTAGTGCTCAGAACCTGGTTACAATTTTGTCGAGTTGATCCACGTTTGCCTATTTCACAAACCTTGCTCAAAATCACTGAGCCTTTGGTTGCCCCGGTTGGCAAGTTAATTCCAACGGTTAAAAATATCTGCTTTCCTGCACTTTTGATTGCTGCAGCATTAGTTACTTTGCAATTTATCTTCTTCGGACTGGATTTGCCTCGTGCCGTATTAATCGGTTTATTAAGTTTAGTAAAAACCTTCGGACAAATTCTCTTTTTCACCACCTTAATTCGTGCATTGATGAGTTGGGTTACACAGGGTAACCACCCACTTGATTATACTGTTGCTCAAATTACTGAACCGGTGTTAGGTTTTATCCGCAAACTACTTCCAAGAACAGGAATGTTAGATTTCTCGGTAATGGTTTTAGGCTTTGGGCTATTGCTATTAAACAGCTTGTTCTACCAAATTTTTGGTGGGTTATGGGCTGCGGCTTAAATAGAAATGAAACATATACAATAAAAATCTGCTCCTTAGTAAGGAGCAGATTTTTTATATATTCTGTTGTTTGTTGTTAATCAGCTCGAATTTGATGTAAAAAGCGTTTTGTTCGCTCGTGTTGCGGATTATTAAAGAGTTGTTGTGGTGAGCCTTGTTCAACAATTTCCCCACCGTCCATTACAACTACAATATCGGCGACATCAAGGGCAAATTTAATTTCGTGAGTAACCACCACCATTGTCCAACCTTCATTTGCGAGCTCTTTCATTGTGCTCAACACATCTTGCACTAATTCAGGATCAAGAGCCGAAGTGGGCTCATCAAACAGCATTAAATCTGGTTGAATAGCTAAAGCACGAGCAATCCCAACTCTCTGTTGCTGCCCGCCCGACAGTTGGAATGGATAAAGTTCAGCTTTATCTGATAGCCCGACTTTTGCAAGCAAGCGTTTTGCATTTTCTTTTGCAATTTCGACCGCTTGTTGCTGCACAAATACAGGTCCTTCCATCACATTTTCCAATGCCGTTTTGTGTGGAAAGAGATTATAGTTTTGGAACACCATACCCGATTTACGGCGGAGTGCTAAAATATCTTTTTTACTTGGTTTTGCTGCAAAATCAATTATTAATGGAGCATTATCAGTAAACTCTAGCGTACCTTTTTCCGGCATTTCTAACGCATTTAAACAACGTAGAAAAGTGGTTTTGCCAGAGCCTGAAGGTCCAAGAATAACGACAACTTGCCCCTTTTGAATATCTAAGTCGATACCTCGTAAAATCGTATTTTGTCCGAAGGTTTTGTGAATATTACGGATTTTTATCATAATTTTCTCCTATTTCGCCACAAATCGGTTGAAACGCACTTCCAGTCTGGCTTGAATTAAGAACAACACCCAACAGAAGCACCAGTAGATGATGGCTGCTTCAATGTAAACGGGGAGGAAGTCATAAGACATATTTGCCACCTGTTGTGCAACACGGAACATTTCGGTAACGGTTACGACAGAGGCAAGTGAGGTATCTTTAAATAGCCCGATAAAAGTATTGCTCAGTGGTGGCACTGCAACACGGAATGCTTGTGGTGCAATGATACGACGGAAAGTTTGCATATAAGTCATACCGATAGTATAGCCGGCTTCCCATTGTCCTTTCGGTACAGATAAAATTGAAGCACGAATGGTTTCAGAACCATAAGCACCTATGTTCAGCGAGAAACCAATAATCGCTGCCGGAATTGGATCGATGAAAATCCCAATTGCAGGTAAACCATAGAATACAATACAGATTTGTACTAGCATTGGCGTGCCACGAATAATGGAAATATAGCCTTTTACAAAAAGCAACAACAAGCGGTATAAAATACCCGTTGATGGACTAATTCTTACTAATGCCACACTAACAGCGATAATCATACCGATAATAAAGGAAGCAATTGCCAACGGAATGGAAACTAAGAAAGCTGCTTTTACCATAGGCAAGAAGCCACTTAACACCAAATCCACTCGGGCTTGGGTCATAAAGGGAATAGAAAGTAACAGATCGTTTAACATCTAAAAACCTAAAATCTCCCTTACTTTTGAAATAGTAGGGAGATTAAACTTAAAAAAACAAAAGGGGCGAAGTCGCCCCTCAGCCAAATCCAATATGAATTATTGTACACTAATATCTTTACCGAAGAACTGTTCACCTAATTTTTTTAGTGTGCCATCTTCACGTAATTCAACGATTGCTTTGCTGATTTTCGCTAATGCTTCATCATTACCCTTATTCGCAATTAAGCCTGCTCCCACTTTTTCCTCTTTTTCCCAAACAATTTTTAAGCCTGAATCTGGGTTCTTTTTCAAGTAATCTAATAGCGATAAATGGCTGTTGAAAGTTGCATCAGCACGCTTTTGTTGAATTAAAAGTAAGCCTTGTGCCATACCGTCAATTGGAACAATATCCGCACCGCTTTCACGAGCTAATTCACCATAGTTAGAGCTTAATGTTTGTGCTGTTTTTACCCCTTTTACATCGGCTGGGCTTTTGATTTTGGCTTCATCTTCACGCACTAATAATGCTGCACCGTCCCAGCTGTATGCTTCAGATTTATCAAATATTGCACGGCGTTCCGGTGAAGTTAAACCAACTTGATTTGCTACTAAGTCAAAACGATTACTTTTTAAGCCTGCTAACATTGCGTCCCATTGTGTTTCTTTAAATTCAACTTTCACGCCTAGTTTTTCTGCTACCGCACGGGTTACTTCCACATCATAGCCTGTTAATTTACCGCTCTCATCGTGGTAGGTATAAGGGGCATAGGTCCCTTCTGTGCCAACGGTAATTGTGCCTTTATTATTGATACGCTCAAGTAAACTTTCTTTTGCAAATGCAGAAACAGAAAGAGTAAGTGCTAATGCTGCAACTGATAATTTTTTCAACATAATAAGTTCCTTTTCATTGGTAAAATTAATTATTTGCAAATTTAAAGGGAAAAATGACCGCTTGCAAATAACTAAATGGAATAAGACATAAGAAAATGGTTTTATAGTATGGATGGCTTATTAGCTATGGGATTATGAGGAAAAATAGTGAATTATTGGGAACATTTAGTTATAAAAAATTAGCACCTTAATCAAAGTGATCAAGGTGCTATTCTTTTTAACGCTGACGAGCTTTAAATCTTGGATTGGTTTTGCAAATTACGTACAGTTTGCCTTTACGTCTTACAATTTGACAATCAGGGTGGCGTGTTTTTGCCGATTTTAATGAGTTTAAAATTTTCATTTTATGTCCTTCTTATTTTTTATTTGAAAGCGTTGTAGCAAAGCCTTTAAATCTATCTTTAAATTGACTTGCACGACCTTCAGTATTTGCTTCACGGCGTTTGCCGGTGTAAACAGGGTGTGATGCTGATGAGGTATCTAAGGTATAAAGCGGATACTCTTTACCATCTTCCCATACCATTGTTTTGTTTGTTGAAGCACAAGAACGGATAACCCAGCCTTGTTGTACAGAGGCATCATAAAACAGTACTTCACGATAATTTTCAGGATGAATCCCTTTTTTCATATTTTCTCCAGAATTTTGACAATAGGCTATTAACCATAATTAAATTATGGACTGTATATTATACGAAATCTCTCTACTATTCCATAACTTTTTTATGGTATTTTAAGGAAAAAGCTAATTTTTAGATCTAGATCTGATTTTCATTTTTAAAATTATGGTAATCTAACAAACTATTTATTCATTCATAAATTGTGAGGAAATATGAGCAAAAATCCTTATTTGATTGCCCCTTCGATTTTATCGGCAGATTTGGCTAGATTGGGCGATGATGTGGCAGATGTGCTAAAGGCTGGGGCAGATTTAATTCATTTTGATGTAATGGATAATCACTATGTACCTAATTTAACCTTTGGACCGGCAATTTGCAAAGCATTGCGAGATTATGGCATTCAATGCACGATTGATGTGCATTTAATGGTAAAACCTGTTGAGCGTTTAATTCCTGATTTTGCGAAAGCAGGAGCAGATTACATTACCTTCCACCCGGAAGCAACAGAGCATATTGACCGTAATTTACAGCTTATTCGTGATTTAGGTTGTAAATCAGGGCTAGTGTTCAATCCGGCAACACCTTTGCATTATTTAGATTATGTGATGGATAAAGTTGATGTGATTTTATTAATGTCGGTAAATCCTGGCTTTGGCGGGCAATCTTTTATTCCATCAACGCTAGATAAATTGCGTGAGGTACGTCGCCGTATTGATGAGAGTGGTTACAACATTCGCCTAGAGGTTGATGGTGGGGTAAAAGTAAACAATATTGCCGAAATTGCTGCTGCCGGTGCAGATATGTTTGTTGCAGGTTCTGCAATTTTTGACCAGCCTGATTACAAAGCTATCATTGATCAAATGAGAGCTGAATTAGCGAAAGTTCGTTAATCAGATCGGGAAATTTGAACTATCTCTATAGATTAAAGACAAACATAATGATAGAATGGTAAAACAAATACAGTTTTATTCTTGTGTATTGGAATAGTCTGGTTAGACCTTTCTATAAAAAGGTTGTATCTAAAATTATTTCGATTACACTAATTAACTCTCGCACTTATGCGATATTCACTATAGGAAAAACAAAATGAGCATTGAAGAACGCGTAAAAAAAATCATTGTTGATCAACTTGGCGCGAAAGCAGAAGACGTTAAACCGGAAGCTTCTTTCATTGAAGATTTAGGTGCTGACTCTTTAGATACCGTTGAATTAGTAATGGCTTTAGAAGAAGAATTCGATATCGAAATTCCAGATGAAGAAGCTGAAAAAATTACAACTGTTCAATCAGCAATTGATTACGTTCAAAACAATCAATAATTCAGATTGAGATTAGGCGACCTATGGTCGCCTAATTTTTTTACCGCTATTTTGTTTTACAGATGCAATTATTCAAGTGGTCATCAACTAATCCCATTGATTGCATAAAAGCGTAACAAGTTGTTTCACCTACAAAAGCAAATCCTCTCTTTTTTAACGCCTTAGACATAGCCTTTGAAGTATCTGTTTTAGCCGGAATAGCTTGAAGCGTGGGAACATCATTAATTTGTGGTTGATGGTTCACAAATCCCCAAATAAATTCACTAAAATCTTCGTCTTTTTCCTGCATTGCAAGATAAGCTTTTGCATTTTTTATAATTGCTTCTAATTTTGCTCTGTGGCGGATTAAACCGGCATTTTGCATTAATTGATCGAGATCTTTTTCTGTCATTTGAGCAATTTTTACAGGATCAAACTGATGAAATGCTTGACGATAAGCTTCTCGCTTTTTCAGTACAGTAATCCACGAAAGCCCTGCTTGTTGCCCCTCGAGACAAATTTTCTCAAATAGCTTGATGTTATCGAATTCAGGTTTTCCCCACTCTTCATCGTGATATTTCACATAAAGTTCGCTCTCACCGCACCAATCACAGCGTATAATTTGGCTCATTTGTAAAATTCCTATAAAAAATAACCGCTTGTTCATAATATAAGATGAAACAAGCGGTCAGATTAAGTTAATAATTTACCATTATTTTCTTGGTAAATAACGGGCAGGATCGACAGACTTCCCTTTATAACGAATTTCAAAGTGAAGTTTGTTGGTGTTTGTACCGGTACTACCTAAAGTACCGATCTTCTGACCGGCTTTAACGGTGTCTTGTTCATCAACATCAATAGTGTTGTTATGTGCATAAGCACTTAAGAAATCGTCGGTATGTTTGATGATAATTAAGTTACCATAGCCTTGTAGAGCATTACCTGCATACACAACTTTCCCCGCCGCTGCTGCACGTACATCTTGTCCTTTCGAGCCTGCAATATCTAAACCTTTATTACCACCTTCTGCTGATGAGAAGCCTGATATTACTCGTCCATTGGTTGGCCATTGCCATTTAATTGATGACGAAGGTGTCGCTGCCGTATTTGAGACTGGCGATGGACTTTCAGAAGCGGTTGTTGCTCGGATAGTCGATGTTGTACGATTTTCTACTTGGTTTGCACTACCTACGGAAGCAGTTACGGCTGACACTGTTCCCGCTGTTGCTTGAATGCCATTATTAGCAACAGGCACGTCTGCACTGCCTACACCGGCTTTAACAGGACCGGTAATGTTACCATCAGAAGCGTAAGTTGTACCGTTTGCACCTTGCTGATAAGTAATTTGCGGTTCAACAGGCACAGTTACTTTTTCCTCAACGGTAATGGTTTCTGTGGCTGATTTACCCGTTTTAATTTTTTGCCCTACGTTTAATTGATAAGGCTCACTCATATTGTTAAGAGCGGCAATTTCTTTTACATCTTTGCCCACAATATAAGCAATTAAGAACATTGTATCGCCTTTGCGAACCGTATAAGTTGAACCGTCATAGAAGCCTTTTTGTATTTGGTTATACATCGGTGCATTGTTCGCATCACGTGGAATCTCAAAATTCTGATCAACTTTTTTCTCTACTGTTTTTGTTTTCTTCACAATTTTAGTCGTAGTCGTCGGCTGTGGCGGTTGTTCTGTAATCACAGGATTAGTGATAACAGGTTGTGGCACAGTCGCAATCGGCTGAGGTGTAGAAACAGGCTGCGGAATAGTTTGTACCGGTGTATTCATTGAGCTTGGCATTGGAGCTGACTGAATATCAGACTGCCAGCCACCGCTTGAGTTTATTGCTCCCATATTACTATTTACAGGCTGCATTACACCCGGACTAAGCTCATTATTGCCCGAAGCATTAACCACCGGCGCAGGATTGTTCGAGGAACAAGCAGCTAAAATAGCGGAAACTAAAGGTAAAAGTATAAATTGTTTTTTCATTAAATGATTATCCTAAAATTATTTCATTGTATCAGGCATAGACGTTGGCTTAATATCAGACGGCAAACTGTAACTCCCTTGACTTGCTCCTGAACCTGCAACAGGCTCTAACGTGCCTGAAGGTAATAGATTCGGATCATCAACGTTGTACTGCTTGGAGCTTGTTCCACAAGCGGTCAAAAACGCACAAGAAGTTGCAAATGTTAAAAATGATTTTTTCATTCAATCCGCCTATTAACGCACACGCAATACTTGACCGACTTTTAGGGCAGAAGTTGCACTTAAGCCGTTTAAATTAGCAATGTGGTTTGCACTTGTTCCTGTTAAGTAGCCGATCAAATAAAGCGTATCACTTTTACCTACAGTATAAGAGCTATCGGTATAACAACCTTTAGTAATTTGTGCGTAAATTGGGGCATTATTGCCATCACGCACCACTTGGCAGTTACCTACACTTTCCACTTGAGAGCCATAGCTACCGCTTGAAACAGTCATTGGAGCTGGTGCAGCAGTAATAGGCTGCGGAGCTGAATACACAGGTTGTGCCGGTTGTACGGCAATTGGTTGATTCATTGAGGCTGGCATTGGTGCAGTTTGAATGCTATCAGCAGATTGCCAAGTTGCATTGGCATCTGTGGTTTCCACACTTGACGCACTAGATTCGCTTGAGTTACTTGAACAGCCTGCTAAAGCGAAAGAGATGAGAGAGAGTACAAAAAGTGATTTTTTCATTTTCTATTATCCTTAAAATTTAATTCAATAATTTATAAAGAAGATAAGCAACTACTGCAAGTACGATAGTTCCCCAACCAATTAATTCAATAGAGTGGCGAATTCTAACTTCATATTTTTTGCCTCCCCACGCAGAAAGTTTTGCAACTAAAATAAAACGAGCAAAACGGGAAATTGCAGCCGTTATTACAAACGGTAAAAATGCCATTTGTAGTACACCTGCACACACTGTAAATACTTTAAAAGGGATTGGCGAAAAGCCTGCTAAAAACACAACAGCAACGCCCCAAGTTTCAAACCACGTTTTGGCTCTATCAAAGTTCGCTTGCATTCCCCAGCTGGCAATAATGCCTTGCACCCAGTCGGTTGCATACAAACCGATAAAATAACCGATAATGCCACCTAACACTGAAGCAATAGTAGTATAAAGTGCATATTTAAACGCATTTTCCGGTTTTGCCATCGACATTGGAATAAGCATCACATCAGGCGGAATGGGGAAGAAAATCGCCTCAATAAAGCTGACAAAACTCAGCCAAAATGCCGCTAAACGGTGTTTTGACCATTCCATTGTTTTGTCATAAATTTTTTCAAACAGTTTCATTAAAAATGCCTTTTAAAGTTGCAATGGTTTTGTGAGCGGTCATATCCACTTGAATTGGGGTAATAGACACGCAATCTCGATTTAACGCATAAAAATCGGTGCCGTAACTTTCATCTATTGGATCACCTGTTACACCAATCCAATATACATCAGCATTGCGAGGGTCTTTCTGTTTTACGATCTCAGCTGCTGTCGAGCGTTCACCTAAACGGGTAATCATTGTGCCTTTTAGCTCTGAATAAGGTAAATTGGGCACATTCACGTTTAAAACGTGGTTTGGTGGAAATATTTGATGTTCCATTTTTTTCAATAAATCCAATACGACTTGTGCTGCCGTATTAAAATGGTTTTCACCATCTAAAAACGAAGAATGTTTACGCCCAACCAGCGAAACCGCAATACTTGGTAATGGCAAATGGCGACCTTCTAACGCTGCTGCCACTGTGCCTGAGTAAACTACATCATCGCCTAAGTTCGCACCGTGATTAATACCCGAAAC
This sequence comes from Mannheimia bovis, assembly GCF_014541205.1. Taxonomy (NCBI): domain Bacteria; kingdom Pseudomonadati; phylum Pseudomonadota; class Gammaproteobacteria; order Pasteurellales; family Pasteurellaceae; genus Mannheimia; species Mannheimia bovis. The sequence continues at coordinate 158,065 of NZ_CP061280.1, forward strand.
CACCAAATCAAATTTTTCGGCAAATTTACCGTCAAATAAGCCATTTAAAGCTAAATGGACACAATCTGCCGGTGTACCGGCGATTACTGCATAATTGTATTCATCAAAACGATGCACACGTAATGGATCAACTAAGGTTAAACAACTTGATGCTGCACTGCGGTTACGATCCGGTGCAATAATAGTGACAATATGTCCTGCATCTCGCAATGCTTTTGCTAAGGTTTGAATGCCGACAGCGTGAAAGCCATCGTCATTACTGATTAAAATTCTCATAATTTCCTTTAGATCTTACTACTAAACAGATACTAAGTATAAAAGCAGTCAATTCTAACAATTTTTCGACAATTTTTTTAGTCTAAAAGTGTAAAAAGCGGTAAGATTTTAAGAAAGTTTTGCAAATTGCAAAAAATCTTATCAATCTAACCGCTTGTAGATTTAAACTTCGCTCTCTTCCGATAAACGTATTAACTCTCTTACCAATCCTGTTGCATAGCTACCTGAATCTAAAAAGAATTTCAATCTTAATCCTTCTGTTTCAAATTGCCATTCAAGATCTTTAGGTTTGCAGATCATTGCTCGGCGGGCAGCGTTCATTCGCTCTTTTTTCATTAGTGCTACTAAATCCGCGTGTTGTTCAATCATTGCTTTTTCGGCTTGATTGCTTTCCAGCTCAAGCGATTTTTCGCCAATAAGTGGGGCGGTGAGTAGTACATCAAAGCGGGATAAACGATCTTGAGTTTCGGCAATTTCATCTTGTTTCACACAGAAAAAACTATTTGAGCCGGCAAGTTGAACATAATCATTTTCTAACACTTGGTTCATTAAACCATCGGCAATACGTTGGGAAACGACTAAATTAAACACTTCAGAACGAGCGGCTGAAAGGTAGAAACTGCGTTTTTTGCGATCTTTTACCGTAATTTCACCCTTAGCCCAACGTAACGCTTGGGTTAAATTATGACCGTCTCGCCCGAAACGTTGTTCGGTAAAATAATTGGGAAATCCGACCGCTTGTATTTGCTGCAAGCGGTGAATCAAATCGGCACTTTCTGCCACATCACGCAGTAATAATTCAAAATGATTGCCAGCTAACGAGCCAACACGGATTTTGCGGTTGTGGCGAGTAACCTCTAAAATGTCCACACCTTCACATTCAAAAGTAGAGAAATCAGGTGTTTCTTTACCAGCCAAATGCAAGCAGAACCATTGTTCGGTAACGGCGTGGCGGTCTTTTAAGCCTGCGTAGCTCATCTCTCTCTCAGAAATTCCGACAAATTTTGCTAATTTTTCGCCGACAAAGAGAGTGTTTGCATTGGTTTTACGGATTTTAACTGCCACAAACTCTCCCTCGCCAGTCAGTTCGTACCCCAATTCTTCACGCACGATAAAGTCGGCAAATTCAGCTTTTAAACGCCCTTGGGTTTGAGGGGCAGAGTATAAATAGTTTAGTTGCATTGTTTTTTGCTCATTAGAAATAGATTTACTAATTATACGTTAAACCTTTCGATCTAGATCAGAAAAACCAAATAAAAAACAACAAAACGCTTTCAAAATTTGATATAGTTCGCAACGGTTTATATTTAAATTCAATTTATAGGAGAAACAAAATGGCACGTCGTCCACTGGTAATGGGTAACTGGAAATTAAACGGTGATAAAGCGTTTACCAAAACCTTAATTGCAGATTTAAAAGCAGAATTACACGGCGTTGAAGGCTGTGATGTAGCAATTGCTCCACCGGTAATGTATTTGGCTCACGCTGAAGCATCACTTGCAGGTTGTGGCTGTGGTTGTAGCGATAAAGGCTTAATTGCGTTAGGTTCACAAAATGTTGATGTGAATGTAAAAGGGGCTTTCACAGGCGATATTTCCCCTGAAATGTTAAAAGAATTTGGTGCAAAATATATCATTATCGGGCATTCAGAACGCCGCACTTACCATAAAGAGAGCGATGAATTTATCGCCCAAAAATTCAAAGTGTTAAAAGACGCAGGTTTAGTGCCGGTGTTATGTATCGGTGAATCTGAAGCGGAAAACGAAGCAGGAAAAACCGAAGAAGTATGTGCAAGACAAATTGATGCGGTAATTAACGCCCACGGTGTGGAAGCGTTCAACGGTGCGGTGATTGCTTATGAACCAATTTGGGCGATCGGCACAGGCAAATCAGCGACTCCGGCACAAGCTCAAGCGGTGCATAAATTCATTCGTGATCACATTGCGGCAAAATCACAAGCGGTAGCAGACCAAGTGATTATTCAATACGGCGGTTCAGTAAACGATGCAAATGCAGCAGAGTTATTTACCCAACCTGATATTGACGGTGCATTAGTAGGCGGTGCTTCACTTAAAGCTCTAGCATTTGCAGTAATCGTAAAAGCAGCGGCAGCAGCGAAAGCGTAATTGAATTACATTATTTAATATTGCTACAAGCGGTTGTTTTTCTCATATTTTTTGCAAAATTTTTGAGAAAAATAACCGCTTGTTGTTTTATTTGGAAGGAATTTCAGGAAACAGCATTTTAATCACCGCTTTGGTTAAACGGCGGGACTTTCCTTGATATGGGAAAATGTGCATCATCATCATTGGATTGAAGTTAGCTTCAATTACGCCCCAAGAACTTAACGTCGGCTCGGCAGCTTTAGTCAGATCAGGAATAATCAAATCTACCCCACATACTTTTGCTCCCATTGCGTGAGCAATTCCCACTGCAATTTGCTTGTAGCTCTCGTGCATTTGGTCGGTCATATCAATGGAATCGCCCCCTGTACTGATATTCGAATTCGCACGCAGTTGAACCGTTTGCTCTTTCGCCGGCACAGAATCAATTGTTAAGCCTTGCTCTTTCAGTTGTAACTGTTCGATTTCACCTAAGGCAATTTTTTTCAACGGACTGCGAGAGCCATCACCTCTAAGCGGATCGTTATTTTTCATTTCAACCAATTCTTTAATGGTGTGAACGCCATCTCCCACTACGTTTGCAGGCACACGCAAAAGCACGGCAAGCGTTTTATCGCCTAACACAAAGAAGCGGTATTCCGTACCGACTAAGTAATCTTCCACCATTACTTCTTTATCTTCACGAAAAGCTATTTCCACTGCTTTTGCAAAATCTTCCCGATTTTTGACCGCTTGTTGGAAAATTGTAATGCCTAAGCCGTAGTTGGTTGATTTTGGTTTAATTACAACTGCTTTACCTTCAAACAACGGATAATGAGCAACTGCCTGCTCAAGGCTGGTAAACTCAACACTTTTCGGCACATTGAAGCCTGCTTTCGCCAATACTTTTTTAGTAACCACTTTGTTTTCCATAATCAATGGAGAAATGTATTGATCGTGGCTGGTCATATTGCCGTTTTTCACGTATTCCAGATGATCGCCAAATTTCAGTGCGAGGAATTGATCGTTTTCATCTAATAATTCCACACAGATCCCTTGTTGGATCAAATCAAAGAACAGTGCTTGGGTGGAAAGCTCCATATTGTCAAAGGCAGAAAGGGCATAAAAACGTTCAAAGGCTTGGGCTTTATACTCTTGAGCGAGTTTCGCCCCCAGTGCTTTATAGCTACCGAATTGATCAATCGCCTCAAGTAAACGACCATTAACCGTTTTCATCGGATCAGCAAATTGAGCTAATTTTTCACGCACGACTGCAAGGCTTTCTTCGTTTGAGCCTAACTCTTCAAGCATAGCTAAGATGTGATGTAACATTGCTTCACCTTCGGTACGGAAGATCGTTTCTGTTCTTGGATCTTCAAGAGCGACTTGGTAAAGTTTCTGTTTGCCGATTTCTACTTCTTTTTGACCGCTTGTTTCTTTTAACCAAAGCATTCCAAGTAAGAAATAGTGGATAAATTTTGCATCGTTTAATTCAATACCATAAGGGGCGAATGGATTGAGATCGAATAAGCGAAATTCAGCGTATTGCACACCTTTTTCTAACAAATCACGAGCTTTTTTTGCTCCACGTAAACGCACATTAGAATAAAATTCTTTTTCCGCAATCAGTAAACCTTTCGTTACTTGAGCTTCAAGACTTTCCACATAGCTTTCAAGGCTGTCGTGATTGACCTGAACATCAGGCGAGTTCACATAACCATAAGGGCTGGAACGCAGGCTACGCACTAATTGCCCCTCTGCAAGCGGTGATTTTCCGTAAAAATATTGCGATTCCACCGTTGGTGTAGCAGCAAGCAAATAGAGCAAAATCCATTGATAACGCAAGAAATTATTTGCTAACTTCATATAAAGTGCGTTTTGGAAGGATTTTAAATCACTATATTCCGTTTGCAGCTCAAAAGCCTTCTCAACAAATTCAGGTGAGAGTTGGAAGTTGTAATGTATACCGCTGACCATCTGCTTGTATTTTCCATAATTAGCAGAAAGATATTTGCGGTAATTTACATCTTCAGGGTTGTCAAACTGTGCTTCTTGAATGTGCTCTTCCGGCGGTAAACCGGCAGGCATACTTAAAGGAAAAATGTATTCATCTTCCGGTAAAGAGCGTAAAACTACCTCGTGTATCGCCGATAACCAACGGAAACTATCTTCCAATTTGGCATTAGGTGGAGTAATAAGCTCTAACTGGCTTTCGGCAAAATCGGTTTGAATATAAGGGTGGTAAGAACGATTTCCAAATACTTGAGGGTGTGGACTTGTAACAATATTACCAAAGATATCAACACGCTGGCTCTCTTTTTCTAAACCAAAATTGCCTTGTTGAAACAGTAATCCTAAATGATTTTCTCGGATAAGTTGCTGTAAGTTCATTATCTATCCTTCTCGTCAATAAATTTGAGATGCACAATACCACAAATGAAAGACTTAGTGAAATAGTGGGTTTTATTTTATTGGAATGGGGTAGATGATTTGGTTATAACCATTATGTCCGTTTTCTCTGAATATGATTGAGGTCAAATATAGCCTTATGAATCTGAAATTATCATAGTGATTTTCAACCAACAATGAGGAAATCAATATGTTCAATTTATTTGAAAAATATCTCAATCAATCCAACCTTGCTGAAAATACTCAAACGGCTTATATTTTTGCTATAAAGCAATATCATAAAAAGTTTGCAGAGTTATCTAGAATCAATTTACAGCGGTATAAGGTATTCTTAATTGAAAACTATAAGCCACAAACTGTTAATTTAAGGCTAAGGGCAATAAATTACTATTTAGAATTTATGAAAAAAGAAAAATGGAAATTGTCATTTATTAAAGTGCAGCAAAAACCGTTTTTGGAAAATGTCATTAGCGAGGCTGATTATGCTTACTTTAAACAGTGTCTAAAAGAAGATGGGGAGTTTTATTGGTATTTTGTCATTAGATTTATGGCTGCCACAGGTGCAAGGGTTAGTGAGCTAATCCAAATAAAATGTGAGCATATCAAAATAGGCTATTTAGATCTCTACTCCAAAGGCGGAAAATTAAGAAGGATTTATATTCCGGCTGCACTACAACAGGAGTGCTTAGAATGGCTAAGATTAAATAATAAATACAATGGATTTATTTTTTTGAATAAATATGGCGACAGAATTACCACTCGTGGCATTGCCGCTCAATTAAAAGTGTTTGCCAGACGTTATAAATTAGATCCTAAAATTGTTTACCCTCACTCATTTCGTCATCGTTTTGCAAAAAGTTTCTTAGAACGCTTTAATGATATTGCATTCCTTGCAGATTTAATGGGACATGAAAGCATAGAAACAACAAGAATTTATTTGCGTAAAACCAGTACGGAGCAGCAAGAAATCGTCAATAAAATTATTGATTGGTAATTAACAAATAAAGGGCAGATATAATCTGCCCTTCTATTTTAGCTAACCAGATGCTAGATAAGATAATCTTAGTAAGCTACTACTCTACCCAGTTCTTCTCCCATTCGGGTTTTTGTTCCAGCAATCAGAGCAGGGCTGAGATGTACTGTTCCTTTCGGGAAAAGGTTAATTACCGTTGAGCCTAAACGAAATGCTCCCATTTCTTCACCTTTTCGTAATTTAATCGCTTTTTCACCTTCGGTTTCATAGTTCCAAACGACTACTTCATCAGCTCGTGGCGGATTGATAACGCCTGCCCACACAGTACTCATACTTGCCGTAACTGTTGCACCCACTAAAATTTGAACCATTGGTCCGAATGCGGTATCAAATTCACAAATGACACGCTCGTTGCGGGCGAATAAGTTTGGAACGTGTTCCGCTAGAAATGGATTTACCGAATATAATTCGCCCGGCACGTAAATCATTTTACGCAATGTGGCATCGCACGGCATATGCACTCGGTGGTAATCACTTGGCGATAAATAGGTGGTAATAAATGTACCGTCTTTAAATTTTGCTGCCATCTCTTCATCATTGGCTAATAAGGTTTCTAACGTAAAGTGATGACCTTTTGCTTGTAATAAACGGTTATCGGAAATTTCACCTGATTCACTTACTTTACCGTCTGCTGGAAGGCAAATGGTATTTAAATCATTATTAATAGGACGAATGCCTTCTTTTAATTCACGAATAAAAAATTCATTAAAAGTAGCGTAATCTGAAGGCTCAGTTTTTACTGCCTCAGATAAATTAACTTTGTACTGCTTAGCAAATAATTTAATAATGAAATGAGTAACAGCTCCCCATTTTTGTTCCGCTAACCAACCTGCCGCACGGGTAATGGCTAGTTGTGGTAATAAGTAGTGCAACGCGATTTTGGCACGTTGGAAATAGCTTGGGGTAGGGTATGATTTTAATTGCATTGCGATTATCCTTTCTTAATTAAAAACTGAAGTCTGTTTTTAAATGAGGGCGAAGTATAGCAAATACAATGCAAAATAGATAAAAAAATTAAAGATGTTGAAGTGGCTACAAAGGAAAAGACAGATAGATCCTCTATAGTTTATCCACTTCAACAATATTTGGATTACTCTAAAACGATATTCGCCCTATTTTTTTCTACCGTTGCTTGCCCAATGCCTGACACTTCAGCAAGCTGTTCAATGCTCTTGAAATTCCCGTTTTTTGTTCGGTAATCGACAATAGCTTGAGCTTTTTTCTCACCAATACCGACCAGCTTATCCTGCAATTCGGCAGCACTTGCAGTGTTGATATTAACCGCATTGGTGCTTATTTGTGTTATCTGTTGATTATCTTGAACCGTATTATTTTGCTCAATTTGTGATGGTGTTTGAGCAAAAGTTAAGGTATTTAAGCCCATTAATAGACCCAGTGCGATAGTTTTCATCTTTTTCATAATGTTTCCTTTTGGTTGAGTAAATTTATGACGAGCTTAAAAGTGAGTAGCATTTATCTCAAGCAGCAAAAGTGAATTTTTCGATATAGATCGAAAAAATAGAAAAAAGCTAAACGTATTGAGTTGTATTTGGTCTGAAATTAAGTGAGATTATGATGATTTGCAAAAAATTTATGAAAAATGACCGCTATTTGTGTAAATTTATTCAAATCAATTCAAATAAACCGTGAATTGATTTAGAATAAAGGCATTTTTATATGAATTAACTCCTATTATTTTTGGAAGAAATATGACACAAAATAACTTTCGTAAAGAGCCTGTTTTTGGCGACCCCTTAGCTCATCATCAAGAAAATGAAAAGGTAGAGCCAGTTCAAGCTGATGAAAAAAATAAAACTTACTTTTCATTGCACTCAACAAAAGCACCTAGCCACACTTTTACGCCAACATTGGAAAGAAGTGAGCCAGCGGCAGATGGACCTGTAGATGTATTTGCAAGTAAATCAAAAAAAGAATTTCAATTTACGCCAAGCACAGATAATACCGTTTCTGTAGCAAAAAATATTGAAGAGAATGTTTCTGAAGAAAGTCTTTCAACTACAACTACCCCCACTATTGAAATGGATGAAAAAGTAGAACCTGAAGTAGTTAAGCCTGCTCAAGAAAGTTTTACTACTGAACGCATTATCCCGAATGCAGTAGCAACTGCAGTGGGAGCGACTGTAGCTGCGGCAGCAGCTGTAAAAACAAAAGATATGAAAGCCAAAATACCACCTAAAACTCGTCGTTTGTTATTAGTTGCATTGTTAGGTTTAGCATTATTAGTACTGTTTTTCCTATTAAAACCGAGTACGCCGGAAACAGTGGAAGAGTTACAATCACAACAAGGTGGTAGCTTACCAATTGAGTTCCGCCCGGTAGATGAAGCAGAAGCAAAACGTGCCGAAGAGCAAGCTCGAGCGGAACAAGAAGCAGCAGCTAAAGCACAGGAACAGGCTCAAGCTCAAGCAACTCAGCAAGCACAACAAGAGGTAGCAACAACAGCAGTAGCACCAGGTCAAACTGAACAACCTATTTCTAACCAAGTGCAAAATAATCAGCCACAGGCAACACAAGTACCGATTGCCGAGCAACCTGCAGCCATTAAGCCGGTTCAGAATAAACCTGTAGTTGCACAGCCTGCAATCAAGCCAAAAACAGAGGGAAGTGTTGTATTCCAGCCTGAAACTGCACCAAAACAGCAGCCTAAAGCAGAACGTGTTGCACCACAGACACAAAAAGAAGCGGCAAAAGTAGTAGCTAAACCAGCAGAAAAAGTACCTGCAAAATCAGAAGCAGCTAAAACAAATACTGCCTCAGCCTCAGTATCGACTAAAACGATGACTGTGCCAAAAGGCGTATCGTTAATGCAAGTGTTCCGTGATAACAATTTAAATATCTCAGACGTGAATGCGATGAGCAAAGTCAATAATGTAGTAAGTAATTTGAAAGTGGGTGAACGAGTAACCGTTCATTTAGATAAGAACAACCGTGTGGTTGAAATGAGCATTGGCTCAGGTGGTAAATTTACTCGTCAAGCAAACGGTAGCTATACTTTTAAATAATCAGAGAAAAAGAGCAACGCTACAAGCGTTGCTCTTTGTTTTTTACGGAGGTATATATGAACTTATTTTCCAAATCCTATAAACGTATTGTTTTGGCTGTATCAGTAGTTGCTTTGGGGGCTTGTACAACAGAAGTTATCCCACCCGTTGAGCAGCTTGAGAAAGCACAAAAAGTAGCAGAACCTGCTAAAACGATCATTAAGCAGGTCGAGCAAGCGAAAGAATTGCATTTATACCTTTGTAAAAACAACAAAAAAGTAGAAGTTGAACGTCAAAAAATCGCTCCAAAAGAAAAAATTACTGTCCATTTTCAAGGCTCATCGTATCAGCTTTCTCCTTCAGTAACTAAAGATGGTAAAAAATACACAAATATTCGCTGGACGTGGCACGAAATGCGTAACGGCAAAGCATTTTTATATAATACAACGAAAAAAAATCTTGCCGAAAATTGTGTAAAACAATAACAAGAGGGAACAAAAAGCATCGCTTTTTGAGCGTTGGCTTTGCCAACTGCAGTGAAGCTATGAACAATCCTTACAAGGATTGTGAATAATTTTTAAGAGAATTTTGCAAATGAATATTTTAGTTATCGGTCCATCTTGGGTGGGCGATATGATGATGTCTCACTCGCTATATCAACAGTTAAAGGTGCAATATCCGAATTGTCAGATCGATGTGATGGCACCAGACTGGTGTCGTCCTCTATTGGCTCGAATGCCGGAGGTTCGTAAGGCGATTTCAATGCCGATCGGTCACGGTTCATTTCGCTTATGTGATCGTTATCAGCTCGGTAAAAATCTGAGAAATCAATATGATATGGCAATAGTATTACCAAATTCATTGAAATCTGCTTTTATTCCGTTATTTGCTAAAATTGCAAGACGTCGTGGTTGGAAAGGGGAAAGCAGATATTTCTTTTTAAACGATCTTCGCTCGAATAAAAATGATTATCCGATGATGGTGCAACGTTATGTGGCGTTGGCGTTTGAGCAAGGTTCAATTCCGAATGCCGAGCAATTGTCGCTTGCTTACCCTTATTTGAAAACCGATAGTCAAGAAATTGAGCAAACCAAAGCAAAATTTGAGAAGCAATTACATTATGCAGAAAATCGCCCGGCAATCGGTTTTTGTCCGGGGGCAGAATTTGGACCAGCAAAGCGTTGGCCTCACTACCATTATGCTGAGCTTGCTAAAATGTTGATTGAGCAAGGCTATTCAGTGCGTTTATTCGGCTCGAAAAAAGATGAAGAAGCGGGCGAACAAATCCGCTTATCTTTACCTGAAAATTCACAACGTTATTGTTTGAATTTGGCAGGACAAACGGATTTAAACCAAGCAGTGGATTTAATTGCAGATTGCCAAGCGGTTGTGAGTAATGATTCGGGGTTAATGCATATTGCTGCTGCCCTAAATAAACCTTTGGTTGCCCTCTACGGTCCAACCAGTCCACAATATACGCCACCATTGGCTAAAAATGCAGTAATTATCCGCTTGATTGAAGGTGGATTAATTAAAATCCGCAAAGGCGATGGGGCTGAAGGCTATCATCAAAGCTTGATTGATATTACCCCTGAAATGGTGATGGCAAAACTCAGCCAATTATTAGCTTAACCTCAATACAAGCGGTCGTTTTTGGTAAAAAATTTGCAAAAAACGACCGCTTATGATCTTACAACTATGAAAGTTCTCATTGTAAAAACTTCCTCAATGGGTGATGTCTTGCACACTTTACCCGCCTTAACCGATATGCAAAAAGCAATTCCTAATTTGAGAGTAGATTGGGTGGTGGAAGAAAATTTTGCTGAAATTCCGGCTTGGCATTCTGCTGTCAATAATATTATTCCTGTTGCTATTCGCCGTTGGCGGAAAAATTTATGCAAGCGTTCTACTTGGATAGAGTGGCAACATTTTTTGCAAGAGCTGAAAAAGGAGCATTATGATGTTGTGATTGATGCACAAGGGCTTATCAAAAGTGCCGTGTTAGTTACACGTCAAGCAAAAGGGAAAAAATTCGGCTATGATAAAAACTCGGTACGCGAAGGGTTAAGTAGTCTATTTTATGATGAAAAATTTGATATTCCCTACCAACAGCACGCAGTAGAACGAATTAGAAAATTGTGTGCAAAATCAATAGGTTATACATTGCTTGAAACTCAGGGGGATTACTACATTGCTCAACATTTTGCAAAAAATCAGTTAAAAATGACCGCTTACGTTATGCTTATTCACGCAACAACTCGTGCAGATAAACATTGGAAAGAGGAATATTGGGCGGACGTTATAAAAGCCCTTGCTAAGCAAAATATTGAAGTGAGATTGACTTGGGGAAATCAAACTGAAAAAGAAAGGGCAGAGCGTTTAGCTAAGGTGGAGAATAATATAATTGTTCTGCCTAAAATGGGCTTAACAGAATTGGCAATGCAGATTGCAGGAGCTAAAGCGGTGGTATCTGTCGATACAGGTTTAAGTCATTTGACGGCAGCTTTAGATAAACCTAATGTGATTCTATACGGAGCAACCGACCCTAAATTAATCGGGGCTTACGGTCAAAATCAATATTATTTAAAAGCCGATAAAATGGAAAATATTACACCTTCACAAGTATTGGAAAAACTAATACCGTTGATTAACCAATAATCATTGTTGCTCTTTTAGTGTACTTGACTTTTATCCGCAACCAATTTAAAATTTGCCGTCCTTTCGTGTGAAAGGATATTTTTAATTTTATTTTTAATAATTTTAACTGGAGCTTTTTTAATGGCAACTATCAACCAATTAGTACGCAAACCGCGTGTGAAAAAGGTTGTAAAAAGCAACGTTCCTGCATTAGAGGCTTGCCCGCAGAAACGTGGCGTGTGTACTCGTGTATACACTACTACACCTAAAAAACCGAACTCAGCATTACGTAAAGTATGTCGTATTCGTTTAACAAATGGCTTTGAAGTAACTTCATACATCGGTGGTGAAGGTCACAACCTTCAAGAACACAGCGTTGTATTAATCCGTGGCGGTCGTGTTAAAGACTTACCGGGTGTGCGTTACCACACTGTACGCGGTGCATTAGACTGTGCTGGCGTTAAAGATCGTAAACAAGGTCGTTCTAAATACGGCGTTAAACGTCCTAAATCTTAATGGTTCTCCGTTGAGTAAGGCCAAACGTCTAAATTTTAATATTTAAACCATAAACTCCAGTCAATATGCCTTAAGGCAGATTAGATGAGTTTTGGATATCCTGAAGATTTATTATACGGAGAAATTTCCAATGCCACGTCGTCGTAGTATTGAACCACGCAAAATTCTTCCAGATCCGAAGTTCGGTTCAGAATTACTTGCAAAATTTATTAACGTTTTAATGGTAGATGGTAAAAAATCTACTGCAGAAAAAATCGTTTACGGTGCATTAGAAGCTTTAGCACAACGTTCTGGTAAAGAAGCGTTAGAAGCATTTGAAATCGCATTAGAAAACGTACGTCCAACTGTTGAGGTTAAATCTCGCCGTGTGGGTGGTTCTACTTACCAAGTACCGGTAGAAGTTCGCCCAACTCGTCGTAATGCTTTAGCAATGCGTTGGATTGTAGAAGCAGCTCGTAAACGTGGTGACAAATCAATGGCATTACGTTTAGCTAACGAATTATCAGATGCAGCAGACAACAAAGGTTCAGCAGTGAAGAAACGTGAAGACGTTCACCGTATGGCTGAAGCTAACAAAGCGTTTGCTCACTTCCGTTGGTAATCGTTTAAGCAAACTTATTAAAGGCTTCATCCAAATGTGCGGTGAAGCCTTACCCTTATTAAGAATTTCAATTTAAACCCAAAAGGTAATAATAATGGCTCGTACAACTCCTATTGAGCGTTACCGCAATATCGGTATCTCTGCTCACATCGATGCAGGTAAAACAACGACCTCTGAGCGTATCCTTTTCTATACAGGTAAAAGCCACAAGTTAGGTGAAGTGCACGATGGTGCAGCAACTATGGACTGGATGGAACAAGAGCAAGAGCGTGGTATCACCATTACATCTGCTGCAACAACAGCATTCTGGTCTGGTATGTCTAAACAATTCCCTGAACACCGTATCAACGTTATTGATACTCCGGGACACGTTGACTTTACCATCGAAGTAGAACGTTCAATGCGTGTTCTTGACGGTGCGGTAATGGTTTACTGTTCTGTAGGTGGTGTTCAACCACAGTCTGAAACAGTATGGCGTCAAGCTAACAAATATGAAGTTCCACGTATCGCATTCGTAAACAAAATGGACCGTACAGGTGCTAACTTCTTACGTGTTGTTGAGCAAATCAAAACCCGTTTAGGTGGTAACTCAGTACCTCTACAATTACCAATCGGTGCAGAAGAAAACTTCCGTGGTGTAGTTGATTTGATCAAAATGAAAGCAATCAACTGGAATGACGCTGACCAAGGTATGACTTTCACTTATGAAGACATCCCAGCAGATATGGTTGAAGCTTGTGAAGAATGGCGTAACAACCTAGTTGAAGCGGCAGCTGAAGCATCTGATGAATTAATGGATAAATTCTTCTCTGGTGAAGAATTAACTGAAGAAGAAATCAAATCAGCATTACGTCAACGCGTATTAGCAGGTGAAGTAATCCCTGTTTGCTGTGGTTCTGCATTCAAAAACAAAGGTGTTCAAGCAATGCTTGATGCGGTAATCGAATACTTACCGGCACCAACTGATATCCCTGCAATTAAAGGTATCAACGAAGATGAAACTGAAGGTGAGCGTCACGCAAGCGATGATGAGCCATTCTCTTCATTAGCGTTCAAAATTGCAACTGACCCATTCGTAGGTAACTTAACCTTCTTCCGTGTTTACTCAGGTGTTGTAAACTCAGGTGACACTGTATATAACTCAGTGAAAATGAAGCGTGAGCGTTTAGGTCGTATCGTACAGATGCACGCAAACAAACGTGACGAAATCAAAGAAGTTCGTGCGGGCGACATCGCTGCGGCTATCGGCTTAAAAGATGTTGGTACAGGTGATACATTATGTGCATTAGATGCACCAATCATTCTTGAGCGTATGGAATTCCCAGAGCCAGTAATCTCTGTAGCGGTTGAGCCAAAAACTAAAGCTGACCAAGAGAAAATGGGCTTAGCGTTAGGTCGTTTAGCACAAGAAGACCCCTCATTCCGTGTTCATACTGATGAAGAATCTGGTGAAACCATCATCTCAGGTATGGGTGAGTTACACTTAGATATCATCGTTGACCGTATGAAACGTGAATTCAAAGTGGAAGCAAACATCGGTAAACCACAAGTATCTTACCGTGAAGCTATCCGTACTCGTGTAAACGATGTTGAAGGTAAACACGCAAAACAATCTGGTGGTCGTGGTCAATATGGTCACGTTGTGATCGACCTTTACCCATTAGATCCGGAAGGTCCGGGTTACGAGTTCGTAAACGAAATCAAAGGTGGTGTAATCCCTGGTGAATATATCCCTGCAGTTGATAAAGGTATTCAAGAACAACTTAAATCTGGTCCATTAGCGGGTTACCCGGTAGTAGATTTAGGTGTACGTTTACACTTCGGTTCATACCACGATGTTGACTCATCAGAATTAGCGTTTAAATTAGCAGCATCTTTAGCATTTAAAGCTGCATTCGCTAAAGCAAACCCTGTTCTTTTAGAGCCAATTATGAAAGTTGAAGTGGAAACTCCACCAGACTACGTGGGTGATGTAATCGGTGACTTAAGCCGTCGTCGTGCAATGGTAAACGGTCAAGAAGCGAACGAGTTCGTTGTTAAAATCAATGCTGAAGTTCCACTTTCAGAGATGTTTGGTTATGCAACAGACTTACGTTCACAAACTCAAGGTCGTGCATCATACTCAATGGAACCTTTAAAATATGCTGAAGCACCGAAAAACGTGGCGGAAGCTATTATTGAAGCTCGTAGAAAATAATTTGTTTAACCTGAGCCGGAGCAATAGGGCTGTGGCTCATTTTTTAGGAAGATATTAAAGTGTCTAAAGAAAAATTTGAACGTACAAAACCGCACGTAAACGTGGGTACAATCGGCCACGTTGACCATGGTAAAACAACTTTAACAGCAGCAATCACCACTGTATTAGCGAAACACTTCGGTGGTGCAGCTCGTGCATTTGACCAAATCGATAACGCACCAGAAGAGAAAGCACGTGGTATCACTATCAACACTTCACACGTTGAGTACGATACAGCAACTCGTCACTACGCACACGTTGACTGCCCGGGACACGCGGACTATGTTAAAAACATGATTACCGGTGCGGCACAAATGGACGGTGCTATCTTAGTAGTAGCAGCAACAGATGGTCCAATGCCACAAACTCGTGAGCACATCTTATTAGGTCGCCAAGTAGGTGTTCCATACATCATCGTATTCTTAAACAAATGCGATATGGTAGATGACGAAGAGTTATTAGAATTAGTTGAAATGGAAGTACGTGAACTTCTATCTCAATACGACTTCCCGGGCGATGACACTCCAATCGTACGTGGTTCTGCATTACAAGCATTAAACGGCGTTGCAGAATGGGAAGAAAAAATCCTTGAATTAGCAAACCACTTAGACACTTACATTCCAGAGCCTGAGCGTGCGATTGATAAACCATTCTTATTACCAATCGAAGACGTATTCTCAATTTCAGGTCGTGGTACAGTAGTAACAGGTCGTGTTGAGCGTGGTATCATCCGTACTGGTGATGAAGTTGAAATCGTAGGTATCAAAGATACCACAAAAACAACAGTAACCGGTGTTGAGATGTTCCGTAAATTATTAGACGAAGGTCGTGCGGGTGAGAACGTTGGTGCATTATTACGTGGTACTAAACGTGAAGAAATCGAGCGTGGTCAAGTATTAGCGAAACCGGGTTCAATCACTCCACACACAGACTTCGAATCAGAAGTTTACGTATTATCAAAAGAAGAAGGTGGTCGTCACACTCCATTCTTCAAAGGCTACCGTCCACAGTTCTACTTCCGTACAACTGACGTAACTGGTACTATCGAGTTACCGGAAGGTGTAGAAATGGTAATGCCTGGCGATAACATCAAAATGACTGTAAGCTTAATTCACCCAATCGCGATGGACGAAGGTTTACGCTTCGCTATCCGTGAAGGTGGTCGTACAGTAGGTGCAGGTGTTGTTGCGAAAATCATCAAATAATTAAACGCAAGTTTATATTTGAGATAAGCGAACAAAGCGAAAGAGAGGTATATCGAAAGATATGCCTCTTTTTTATTGCTTCAAGGGAGAATAGGATAAAGCTTAATTTGCAAAATATAGATGAAAAAAGACCGCTTGTGGTAAGGGATATTTACAAGCGGTTAAATTTTCTGATTTTTTGCAGAAACAGTTCTATTTTCTCCACCTCTCAATGACTTTCTTCTCGACAGTTCTCTTATAGATCGATACAATAGCCGTCTATTTGTATATCTTTTATATCCCTAAACTGAGGTTTAAGAATGTCATTTTCAATCGAAACATTAGAAGGCTTACAACGCCGCGTAACAATTAACGTACCAGCTGACAAAATCGAAGCAGCATACAAAGAACAATTAAAAGGCTATGCGAAAAATGCTCGCGTAGATGGTTTCCGTAAAGGTAAAGTACCTCATTCAATCATCGAACAACGTTTCGGTATCGCAGCTCGTCAAGATGTATTATCTGATGAAATGCAACGTGCATTTTTTGAAGCTGTAATTGCGGAGAAAATCAACTTAGCAGGTCGTCCGACATTCACCCCAAACAACTATCAACCAGGTCAAGATTTCAGCTTCACTGCAACTTTTGAAGTATTCCCGGAAGTAGAATTAAAAGGTTTCGAAAACATTGAAGTAGAAAAACCGGTTGTTGAAATCGCTGATGCTGATTTAGACAAAATGGTGGATGTGTTACGTAAACAACAAGCAACTTGGACAGAAAGCCAAGAAGCAGCAAAAGCTGAATCACGTGTAACTATTGATTTCGTTGGCTCTGTAGATGGCGAAGAGTTTGAAGGCGGTAAAGCATCTGACTTCGTATTATTTATGGGTCAAGGTCGTATGATTCCAGGCTTTGAAGACGGTATTGTTGGTCGTAAAGCAGGTGAGCAATTCGACATTGATGTAACATTCCCAGAAGAATACCACGCAGAAAACTTAAAAGGTAAAGCAGCGAAATTCGCTATTACCTTGAAAAAAGTAGAAGAAATGGTATTACCTGAATTAACAGAAGAGTTTGTGAAAAAATTCGGTAATGCGAAATCAGTTGAAGAGTTACGTGCAGAAATCAAGAAAAATATGCAACGTGAACTGAAAAATGCGGTAACTTCACGTGTTAAAACACAAGTAATCAACGGCTTAATTGCACAAAACGATGTTGAAGTACCAGCTGCAGCAGTTGAAGAAGAAATCAATGTGTTACGCCAACAAGCAGTTCAACGCTTTGGTGGTAAACCAGAAATGGCAGCACAATTACCGGCTGAATTATTTGAAGCAGAAGCTAAACGCCGTGTTCAAGTAGGCTTATTACTCTCTTCAATCATCGGTTCTAACGAGTTAAAAGTAGATGAAAAACGTGTTGAAGATATGATTGCAGATATCGCATCAGCTTACGAGCAACCGGCAGAAGTTGTTGCTCACTATGCGAAAAATCGTCAATTAACGGAAAATATCCGTAATGTGGTATTAGAAGAGCAAGCGGTTGATGCAGTATTAGCGAAAGCAAAAGTAACTGAAAAAACAATGTCTTTTGACGAAGTTATGTCGCAACAAGCTCAATAATTTCCTTAGGGTGGGCTTATGCTCACCTTTTATTGCTTTTACAAGCGGTCAAAAAGCCGCTTATTTTTCAATTTTAAGGAAATTAAATTATGGAACAACTTACTTTTGCCCAGCAATTACAGCAATTTTTCGCAAACCATACGATTATGGTGTTTGCGTGGATAGCTTTATTTGTTGCGGTAATTTTCAGTTTTTATAAAAACGCAACCCGTAAATATACTATTGTGGATAATGCACAAGCTACTCAGCTTATTAATAAAGAAGAAGCAGTGGTAATTGATTTGCGTTCGGACGAAGAGTTTCGGGCAGGTCATATTATTGATAGTATTCACGTTTTACCTTCAGAATTAAAAGCAGGCAAAACGCATCAAATTGACAAATATAAAGATCGCCCTGTAATTTTAGTCGATATTAATGGTTTTACTTCAGGCGGTGTTGCTGATGCTATTGCTAAACAAGGTTTTAGCAAGCTTTATGTATTGAAAGAAGGTATTGCAGGCTGGCGTGCAGCAAGCCTACCAACAGTTAAGAAACATAAATAATCTATTTATTAAGGAAATTTTATGTCAGAAGAAAATCAAGTCGCTTCAACAGAAGAAGCTGCTCAAACTCCTTTTGAGCTTCAAATTCAACGTATTTATGTGAAAGATGTTTCATTTGAAGCCCCTAATTTGCCGACTATTTTCCATCAAGAGTGGAAACCACAATTAGGTTTTGAACTTGATACTGAAACCAAAGAGATTGGCGAAGATTTATATGAAGTAACATTACATATCACAGTTCAAACCACGTTAGAAGATAGTGGTGATGTGGCATTTATTTGTGAGGTAAAACAAGCCGGCGTGTTTACCATTAAAGGCTTAGAAGGTATTCAGCTTGCTCACTGCTTAGCATCGCAATGTCCGAATGTACTTTACCCTTATGCACGTGAGTTAATTTCAAGCCTGGTAAATCGCGGTACATTCCCTGCGTTAAATCTTTCTCCGGTAAATTTTGATGCGTTATTTATGGACTACCTCCAGCGTCAAGAACAAGAAGAAAGTGCAGAGCAGCCATTAGCTAACTAAGCATTTCAGAGAAATAGGTATGCACTGCATACCTATTTTTTTATCTACAAGCGGTTGTTTTTAATGATTTTTTTGCAAATGATTTGAGAAGATATATGAGAGAAGTTTATTCCGCACCAATCGCCGTATTAGGAGCAGGCTCTTACGGTACGGCACTAGCAATTGCCCTTTCTCGCAATGGTCATAAAACCTATTTATGGGGGCATAATCCGGCAAAAATGGCAGAGCTTGCTAAGGCTCGAATGAATCAAGACTTTTTGCCGGATATTGTTTTTCCTGAGGCGTTGGAAGTGGTTTCAGATTTATCAACAGCATTGCAAAATGTTAAAGATTTGCTCATTGTTGTGCCGAGCCACGTATTCTCTGATGTCTTAGTGCAGATTAAGCCTCTTTTATCTAAAGATCATCGTATTATGTGGGCAACTAAAGGGCTTGAGCGAGATACCGGGCGGTTATTGCAAACAGTAACGCAAGAAATTTTGGGAGACTCTTACCCACTAGCGGTGCTTTCTGGTCCAACTTTTGCAAAAGAACTTGCTGCAGGTTTACCAACCGCTATTTCACTTGCCTCTACCGATCCTGTATTTGCTGATGAAATGCAACAACGTATTCACTGTTCAAAGGCTTTTCGTGTTTACCTCAATAATGATATTGTCGGCGTGCAACTAGGCGGAGCAATTAAAAATGTGATTGCGATTGGTGCTGGTATTTCAGATGGAATGGGCTTTGGGGCAAATGCACGCACTGCCTTAATTACTCGTGGGCTTGCTGAAATTAGCCGTTTGGGAGTATCACTCGGGGCTGATCCAAAAACCTTCACCGGAATGGCAGGTTTAGGAGATTTAGTGCTAACTTGCACCGATAACCAATCCCGTAATCGTCGTTTTGGCTTAGCTTTGGGGCAAGGGAAATCGCCTGAAATTGCTATTCAAGAAATCGGGCAAGTCGTAGAAGGTTTTTACAATACCAAAGAAGCCTACTTGCTCGCCCAAAAACAAGGTGTTGAAATGCCGATAGTAGAGCAGATCTACCAAATGTTATTTGAGGGAAAAAATGCTCTAGATGTAGTTAAAACATTATTAGGACGTGAGCGAAAGGGAGAATAATATGCAGCAAAACGAAATTGATCAGATTTGGCAATCTATTAGAGAAGAAGCAAAAGAGCTTGCCAACAGTGAACCAATGCTGGCAAGTTTTTTCCACGCAACCATCTTAAAGCATCATAATTTAGGTGATGCGTTAAGCTATATTCTAGCCAATAAGCTAGAAAATCCGATTATGCCAGCTATTGCACTAAAAGAGATTATAGAAGAAGCTTACCGTGCAGAGCCTCAAATTATTGCAAGTGCTGCCTGCGATATTAATGCGGTTCGCACACGAGACCCTGCGGTAGATAAATGGAGTACTCCACTGCTTTATCTAAAAGGTTTTCACGCACTACAAAGCTACCGAGTAACTCATTATCTATGGAATCAAGGCAGAAAGGCTCTTGCTGTTTATTTACAAAACGAAATTTCAGTTGCTTTTGATGTAGATATTCACCCAGCCGCCAAAGTAGGCTGTGGCATTATGTTTGACCACGCAACAGGCATTGTGGTGGGCGAAACTTCAGTGATTGAAAATGATGTCTCTATTCTACAAGGCGTAACACTAGGTGGAACAGGCAAAGAAAATGGCGATCGCCATCCGAAAATCCGAGAAGGGGTGATGATTGGTGCGGGGGCGAAAATTCTCGGCAATATTGAAATCGGACGCTATTCCAAAATCGGGGCAAATTCAGTGGTACTACAACCTGTTCCGGAACACGCTACCGCGGCAGGAGTACCGGCACGCATTATCGGTAAATCCTCAGAACAAAAACCTGCATTTGATATGAACCAATACTTTGAAGATGAACAAGGATTATTTGGTGATGGGATTTAAGTTGCAAGCGGTTATTTTTTACCTATGTTTTGCAAATCTATACAAAAAATGCGAAGTAACATTTCTTCGCATTTTTTATCTGCTTACTGTCCTAGCAACTTTTGGCGAACTATCTCAAACAAGCAAACCCCTGTTGCAACCGACACATTCAATGACGAAACTGATCCTGCCATTGGAATACTAATAAGTTGATCGCAATGCTCACGGGTTAGACGACGCATTCCATCGCCCTCTGCCCCCATCACTAAAGCAATTGAGCCGGTTAATTTCGCTTCATAAATACCCGATGTAGCTTCACCTGCTGTACCAACAATCCAAACGTTGTGGCGTTCTTGCAAATCACGCATTGTGCGTGCGAGATTAGTTACTCGAATAAGAGGCATCACCTCTGCGGCTCCGCACGCCACTTTACGGGCAGTTGAGGTCAGTTGAGCTGATTTATCTTTCGGTACAATCACTGCATCTACACCGGCTGCGTCAGCGGTACGCAAGCACGCACCAAGATTGTGGGGATCGGTTACACCATCTAAAATGAGCAGTAGCGGATTTTGCTTTTGGCTTAAAATCGCTTCTAAATCGTGTTCGTTTAGCTCTTTTTGTGGTACAACTCTCGCAATAATACCTTGATGCACTTCGCCTTGCGATTTGTTATCTAAGGTTTGGCGGTTAACTTGTTGAATAGAAACACCCAAGCGTTGCAACTCATTTAATAACGGTAGTAATCTTTTATCTTCACGTCCTTTAAGCACCAATACTTCAATTAAACGCTCCGGAGCATTGTCTAAAAAGGCTTTTACGGCGTGAATGCCATAAATTTGTTCGCTCATATTTTCCCTTAATAATTGGGCGAACACATCAGTTCGCCCCTACATTAACTATTTTATAGTAACATCTTCACAATTTTATCAAGTTTCACTCTGCCAAATTTTTTCAGCAATTTACGTACATTTTCAGGGTAATCCGTCAGCACTTCTAAATCGCTATAATGGCTTAAAACCCGCGTATATTGGCGAATTTGGCTCAACTCCATTTCCGCTTTTTCACTTAGCTCTGCTTTCGGGTCAGAAATTAAAATCGCATTTTCGGCATCTAATCGCCACGCACGAGGATTTAAGTTATTCCCGGTGAGCAAAATATAACGGTTATCTACCCATACACCTTTCAGATGGTAACTGTTTTCGCCATCTTTCCATAAACGAATAGTAAGCTGTCCATTTTGAATATAGCCATCTAACCGTTTAGCAAATGCTCGCAAATTCTTCTCATACAGATAAGGCAGAGCTGATGCCATTGTAAATTTTTCATCAGGCTTAGTATAGAAATCATTAGCGGTTTTATCACCCACAATAATTTCTACTGATTTGCCGTTTGCCAACAACCATTCAATGCGAGTTCTTAGCGAAAGCGGAAAGTTAAAATAAGGCGTACAAATCGTTAATTTCTGTTCTGTTTGATAGAACAATGCCTCGATAACTTTATTGAGCTGATTTCTACGGCGACCTAAACCAAATAATGGCGAAACCAACAAATCGTCGCTTTTCGCAATACCGTTAAATTGATACTGCTCTCGCCCTAATTGCTTACGGAATGCTTTAATTTGTGGGCGGATTTCAATGGTTTTCGGACGATTTGCCGTATCTAAACGGCTTACCACTCCATTTGATAAAATATTTTGTTGAATAAATTTCACCCAACTATCTGCTAAAGCTTTATTTTCAATAACGTGATAGCGGTCGTAACGGTAACGATCTAACTGATGCAAATAAACATTGTTGATGCTTGCTCCGCTATACAAAATCGTATCATCAAACACAAAACCTTTTAGATGCAACACACCGAACACTTCTCGCCCGTTAATCGGCACACCGTAGAACTCAATTTCTTGTCCGCCTGGGAGATTTTGCTCTGCTTTAAATTCAGTGTACCAATCAGCATTCGAGAGGCTTTCCGCTTCGCCAATCCGTCCACGTTGAGCTCTATGCCAATCGACTAAGATTTTCATCTCTAAATCCGGGTTACTTCGTTTCGCATTATAAAGGGCAGTTAAAATTTCTTGCCCGGCTTCGTCCTTTTCAAAATAAAGTGCGGTCAAATAGATTCTTTTTTTTGCCGTTTGAATCAGCTGTAAAATTTGCTGTTTAAACGCTTGGCTTGAATTAAGAAAAATCACCTGTTCCGCCTGCTGTGGCAAGAAAGGTAAACTTTCTATCAGCTTTTCAGCTTTGCGTTGTTTATTCAAAATTAACATTAATGATTCCCGATTTTTAATAACTACCCACTATTTTACACCGAAATGATTAATAAAGCGATTTTACATTAACAACACTTATAACTTTTAGGGTTATTTGGCTCGCCTTGCTGGTAATAAGCCACTTTTGGATAAGGGCAACGTAGGAGCTGTTTTCCTTATTCGGATATAATTCACCCGCTTTAGCTATTATTTGCTCTGGAGATGTCCCTTTTTCCACCCAGTTTTCAAGGGTTGTCAGCATATCAAAATCATTGATTGTTTCCCCTCGTCTACAATGATTCATTGCCGGCACAAAAAACAATTTTGCAAAGTTTTGCGGATTTTCAACCGCTTGTTACACCTTTTGATACCAATCTCTTAGATCAACAGCCGAAAAAATCGGATCTGAAACACCTTGATAAATCAGCATTTTTTCGCCCTGCCTTGTGGAACGCAGAGAGTTTCTACCCATTAGATTTTGTCAATTTCAGTTTGTAAAATAGAGAAAAATTTGAGCTATTGGCTTGCTTTGAAGGAGAAAAGAATGATTTTTTTCATTTTTTATAGCGATACAAGCGGTTATTTTTTAGGAAATTTTTGCAAATTTTAAGATGGGTGTCTATCTATCGCTGAAAAAGCTAAGGCAGGGTTTTCCCTGCCTTAAAATATATGAAATGATTACGCAAACAAACGTTTTTCACCACTACCTGCAACGTTCTCAACACAACGTCCACAAACTTCTTCGTGTCCTGCGTGCGTGCCGATGTCGGTTGCATAGTGCCAGCAACGAGGGCATTTTTCGCCATCTGCATTTTCCACTTTCACCGCCAAACCAGCTAATTCGCCTTCGGCAATATCGGCTTCCGCAAGTGGTTTTACAATTGCTTGTGAAGTAATTAATACAAAGCGTAATTCATTACCAAGTTGCTCTAACAATGGGCGAATGTCATCATTCGCGTACACCGTAACTTTAGCTTCCAAGCCTGCACCAATCACTTTATCTTTACGGGCTTGCTCTAACACACGGTTTACTTCAGCACGCACTTTTAAGATTTGTTGCCAGTAAGCATCGTCTAATTTATCTTGCTCAGTTAAAGCGAATAAACCATCGTAAAACTCTTCGGTGAAGACAAATTCGCTTCTACCTTCAACTTGTGGCAAGTAGCCCCAAATTTCATCTGCGGTAAAGGATAAAATTGGTGCAATCCAACGCACAAGGGCTTCAGCAATGTGCCATAATGCGGTTTGGCAACTACGGCGAGCAAGGCTATCCGCTTTGGTTGTATATTGGCGGTCTTTGATGATGTCTAAATAGAACGACCCCATTTCAATCGAGCAGAAACGCATTAAACGCTGTACTACGGTATGGAATTGGTAGTTATCGTACGCATCTTTAATCTCATTTTGGGCATCTAACGCACAACTTACCGCCCAACGATCAAGTGCGATCATCTCTTCCGGTTGCACTAAATCACGTTCCGGATCAAAACCGTTTAAGTTTGCCAATAAGAAACGAGCAGTGTTACGAATACGGCGGTAAGATTCACCAGCACTGTTTAAGATATTGTGCGAAACGGCAATTTCACCGGTGTAGTCAGTTGAAGCAACCCATAAACGCAGAATATCGGCACCGTTTTTATTCCAAACTTCGCTAGGTACAATCACATTACCAAGCGATTTAGACATTTTTCTGCCTTTTTCATCTACCGTGAAACCGTGGGTTAAAACCTGTTTATAAGGGGCTTTGCCGTTAGTTGCAGTGGAAAGCATTAATGAAGACATAAACCAGCCACGATGTTGATCTGAACCTTCCAAATACATATCCGCAGAGTTGCCGTTGAACTCTGGACGTTGCTCTACCACCGAAGCATAAGTCGATCCTGAATCGAACCATACATCTAGCGTATCAGGTACTTTGTGGTAATCTTTGGCTTCCTCACCTAATAATTCAGCAGGATCTAAATCCCACCACGCTTGGATGCCCGATTGCTCAACACGTTTCGCCACTTCTTCAATTAATTCTAATGTGCGTGGGTGTAGCTCTTCGGTTTCGTTGTGAACGAACATCGCCATTGGCACGCCCCAAGTACGTTGGCGTGAAATACACCAGTCCGGACGGTTCGCTACCATTGTATCAATTCGAGCTTCACCCCAAGACGGAATCCAACGCACTTTTTTGATTTCGCCTAACGCTTGTTGGCGTAAGCCTTGGGTTTCCATACCGATAAACCATTGTGGAGTAGCACGGAAAATAATCGGGGTTTTGTGTCGCCAGCAGTGTGGGTAGCTATGTTTGATGCGAGATAATTTCAGTAATGCCCCTACTTCTTGCAATTTTTCCACGACTTTGTCGTTCGACTCAAATACACCTAAACCGGCAAAGAATGGGGTGTCGGCTTTGAATTTACCATCATTCGAAATTAAGCCCGCCATTTCAATTTTATATTTGCGAGCCACCACAAAGTCGTCTGCACCGTGGTCAGGGGCAGTGTGTACCAAGCCTGTACCACCGTCTGTGGTCACGTGGTCGCCAAAAATAAACGGCACGCTATAGTCATAGAATGGGTGATTAAAACGTAATAACTCTAGGTTTTCACCTTTGGTAGTACCTAAAATTTCAAACAATTCTACGCCTGCGGCTTTTGCAACATCTTCGACTAAATCAACCGCTAGTACTACACGCTCATCGCCTAATTGCACTAATGCGTATTCAAGTTCCGGGTTAATGGCAATCGCACGGTTAGACGGAATAGTCCAAGGGGTGGTTGTCCAAATCACTGCCGATAATTTGCCTTGACCTTTTGCATTAAATTTCGCAGCCACTTCCGATTCATCTACCGCATTAAAACGCACATAAATAGAAGGGGAAACTTTATCTTCATATTCCACTTCTGCTTCAGATAAAGAAGAGCCACAATCCAAGCACCAATGAACCGGTTTTGCACCTTTATATAAATGACCGTTCGCAATGACTTTTCCAAGTGTACGAATAATGGTTGCTTCAGTATCGAAGTTCATTGTCAGGTATGGGTTATCCCAATCGCCTAAAATCCCCATACGGATAAAATCGGCTTTCTGCCCTTCCACTTGCTCTTTTGCATAATCACGGCACGCTTGACGGAATTCCGCCGCAGAAACTTTTTCATTCGGCTTGCCGACGATGCCTTCTACTTTTAACTCAATCGGTAAACCGTGACAGTCCCAACCCGGCACATAAGGAGTGTCATAACCTAATGAAGTCTTAGACTTCATAATAATGTCTTTTAAAATTTTATTTACTGCGTGCCCTAAATGCAGATTACCATTTGCATACGGAGGACCATCGTGCAGAATAAAGGTTTTCTTGCCTTTAGAGCTTTCACGCACTTTTTGGTATAAATTTTTGTCATACCAATTTTTCAACATATCCGGTTCACGCTTGGCTAAATCACCACGCATAGGAAAGCCTGTTTCAGGCAGGTTTAGGGTGTTTTTGTAATCAACTGTCATTGTTATCTACCAATTTTAATCAAAATTATTTTGCAAAATTTTTGCCAAATCAGACCGCTTGAAAATACTTTCTTACAGCCATTACATCTTGCTCAATTTGTGCTTTCAACGCATCAAAACTTTCGAACTTTGTTTCATTACGGATTTTTTGCAGAAAGACGACTTCAATCGCTTCACCATAAATAGAGGCATTAAAATCAAAAATATGCACTTCTAATAGCGGTTTTGTGCCGTTGATAGTTGGGCGGTTTCCTACATTTGCAATGCCATTATAACTTCCGATCTTCGTGTTTACTTTCACTGCAAACACGCCTTGAATAGGGGTTACTAAACGGTTGAGCATAATATTGGCGGTTGGAAAACCGATGGTTCTACCGAGCTTATTACCGTGAGCAACTCGCCCGTGAATAGAATAAGGCTTACCCAATAATGTTTCGGCTAAGGCTAAATCGTTATTTTGTAAGGCTTCTCGCACGAGCGAGCTACTGATACGTTCTTCATTTAAACTATGCGTATGGCTTTCTTCCACCGCAAAACGGTATTTCAGCCCTGCATTGCGTAGGGTTTCAAAACTGCCTGCACGTTTAGCACCGAAGCGGAAATCATCACCCACACTTAAATAGCGAACTTTTAGTCGTTTAGCTAATAAATCACTAATAAAGTCATCTGCTGAAATTTGAGCAAACTTTTCGCTAAAACGAACACATAACACGAAGTCCACGCCTGCTTCGGCTAAATATTTCAACTTATCACGCAGTCTCATTAACCTTGCAGGTGGTGTACAAGCGGTCAAATTTCCACTTTTTTTTGCAAAAAATTCGCGAGGTTGCGGTTCAAATAGCATTACCACCGAAGGTAAATCTAAATCTAAGGCTTTATCACACAAACGGCTTAAAATATTTTGGTGCCCGATATGTACGCCATCGAAATTACCAATAGAAAGAACACAGCCTTTATTTAAAGCACTATATTTATCTAAATTATGAAAACCTCGAATAAGCTGCATAAAAATATAAACCGTTTTATGAGTAAAAATTGCTGTGATTATAGCGAGAAATCAACAAAAAAGGAAAAAAAATCCTATGTGTTATCAATTAATGCACGAATATAACATCAGCACGGCTTTTTTGCATAAAAAGATATTCAAATGCTACATTTTACTATATGATGGCAACCAAAAATCGGGGGAACAGTTATGGC
Organism: Mannheimia bovis; assembly: GCF_014541205.1. Classification (NCBI taxonomy): domain Bacteria; kingdom Pseudomonadati; phylum Pseudomonadota; class Gammaproteobacteria; order Pasteurellales; family Pasteurellaceae; genus Mannheimia; species Mannheimia bovis. The sequence continues at coordinate 185,589 of NZ_CP061280.1, forward strand.
AGATTTTGCTTATCTTCAACAAAAACGTAAACAGCTTAAACTTAAAGTCAATGATATTTGTGAGCAAGCCGGTGTAACACGAGCTTATTTTAATCAGCTGGTGAGCGGTAAAATTAAAAATCCGAGTGCAAATAAGCTAAAAGCGTTACATTCGGTTTTAGAGATTGTTGAAGATAGCAATCAGCGTGCCGGTGTCATTTTTGGTAAATTTTACCCTATTCATACAGGTCATATTAATATGATCTATGAAGCATTCAGTAAAGTTGATGTATTGCACGTTATTGTTTGTACCGATTCCGAGCGTGATTTACGCCTTTTCCAACAAAGTAAAATGAAGCGTATGCCAACTAACGAAGATCGACTTCGTTGGGTGCAGCAGATCTTCAAATATCAACAAAAACAGATCTTTATCCACCATTTAGTTGAAGATGGCATTCCAAGCTACCCGAATGGATGGGAAGGTTGGTCTGCTCGTGTGAAAGAATTATTTGCAGAAAAAAATATTAATCCGACTATTGTATTTAGTAGCGAAATGCAAGACAAAGAGCCATACGAAAAATATTTGAATTTAGAAGTACATTTAGTTGATCCTGCTCGTGAATCGTTTAATGTTTCCGCCACACAAATTCGTAATAATCCGTTCCAATACTGGCGTTTTATTCCGAAAGAAGTTCGCCCGTTCTTTGTGAAAACTATTGCTATTTTAGGTGGCGAAAGTAGCGGTAAATCAGTGCTAGTGAGCAAATTAGCGAATGTATTTAATACCACTTCCGCTTGGGAATACGGGCGTGAATTTGTGTTTGAGCAACTTGGGGGCAACGAGCAAGCAATGCAATATTCCGATTACCCTCAAATGGTTCTAGGACATCAGCGTTATGTGGATTATGCGATGAAGCACGCCCACAAAGTCGCCATTATTGATACCGATTACATCACTACCCAAGCATTTTGTATTCAATACGAAGGAAAAGCTCACCCATTCTTAGATTCAATGATTCGTGAATATCCGTTTGATGTAACTATTTTGCTTTCAAACAATACCAAATGGGTAGCGGACGGCTTGCGTAGTTTAGGTTCTAAAAAACAACGCCAACAATTCCAACAATTATTGAAAAAATTACTGGAAAAATACCGTATTCCTTATATTGAAATTGAATCACCAAGTTATTTGGACAGATATAATCAGGCAAAAGAGGTGGTTGAAGCGATTTTGAATGAAGAGCCTATCCCATTACAATTTAAACAATATAACCTTAACGATTAAGAGTAACGGAATACAAGATGATACTTTTTGCAGGCGATCCGCACGGCAGCTATGAGCATCTTTACCCTGTTTTACAACAACAAACAGAGGAAGTGGCTCTGGTGATTCTAGGCGATCTCCAACTCACTACCCCCGATGAATTAGATAAACTTTCACAATATTGCGATATTTGGTTTATTCACGGTAATCACGATAGCAAAACCGTTGCTGCTTTTGATTCTGTTTGGAATAGCCATTGGAAAGAACGCAATATTCACGGCAAAGTAGTGGAAATTCAAGGGGTAAAAATTGCGGGGATTGGCGGCGTGTTTCGAGGGCATATCTGGATGCCGCCGAACCGACCTATGTTTTTTGACCCTATTCATTTTTGCCAATATACTCCGCAAGAGAAAATTTGGCGAGGAGGAGTGCCACTAAGACATCGATCTTCTATTTTTCCTTCCGATTTTGAAGCATTGGAAAACGAAACAGCTGATATTTTAATTACACACGAAGCACCTAAGCCACACCCGCAAGGTTTTTCGGTAATAAACCAACTAGCTAAAAAATTAGGAGCAACTAAGATTTTTCACGGACATCATCACGATAATTTTCATTACGACAATAAAAATTCTAAATATGGTTGTCATATTTATAACATCGGTTTCCGTAGCCTTGCCGATATTAACGGTAATTACTTAATTTTAGGTGTTGATGATAGAGAGAAATAGCTAAAAATTTGATTGAATTAAACAAATTGTCATTTTTATGCTTTCCATTTAGAAATTTATAAGTAGAATTTAAATAATTTGTAACATAAAGGTTATAAACAGAATTTATAAATTAGATCAGAGGTTAAAAAATGAAAATCCCACAAATCTTAATTGTTGAGGATGAATTAGTCACACGGAATATGCTTAAAAGCATTTTTGAGGGTGAAGGTTATCAAGTATTTCAAGCATCTAACGGCGAAGAAATGCACGCAGTGTTGAATGCTCAAGAAATCAATCTTGTGTTAATGGATATCAACTTACCGGGTAAAAACGGCTTAATTTTAGCTCGTGAAATTCGAGAGAACCGTAAACTGCCTTTAATGTTTTTAACTGGTCGTGATAACGAAATTGATAAAATTTTGGGGTTAGAAATTGGTGCTGATGACTATATTACCAAACCATTTAACCCAAGAGAATTAACTATTCGTGCTAGAAATTTACTTCAACGCACAATGGGCGAAAAAAATGAGGCAAAAGCACAATCTGATGTAGAAAGTTATCACTTTAACGGCTGGACATTAGATATTCACAGCCACAGCCTTATTAATCCGGAAGGCGAAGCAACAAAATTGCCGCGTAGTGAATTTAGAGCATTATTACATTTCTGTGAAAACCCGGGTAAAATCCAAACTCGTGAAGATTTACTGAAGAAAATGGCAGGACGTGAATTAAAACCTCACGATAGAACCGTTGATGTAACAATCCGTCGTATTCGTAAACATTTTGAAGATCACCCAAATACGCCGGAAATGATCGTAACCATTCACGGTGAAGGTTATCGCTTCTGCGGTAATATTGAATCTTAGTTAAAGAGGAGTCATATATGAATAAATTAACTGTTGCAGCACTTGCTTGCTTATTCTCTGCAAATCTATTTGCAGCCCCTGTTGGTAATACATTTACCGGTATTGGCGTAGGTGTTGATGTAACAACGACCAAATACAACGTAGATGGCGTAAAAGGTAAAGACTCAACAGGTCCGGTCTTAGTTGTTGATTACGGTATCGATCAAGGCAATAACTTTGTAGGTGTTGTGCAAGGTAAAGCAAAAGTAGGCAGCACCAAAGTATTTAGTGATGTAAAACAAAAAAATAAATATACCGTTGCTTATCAACAAGGTTATCGTGTTGGTTCAGACTTACTTCCTTATGTAAAAGTTGATGCGAGCTCAACTAAAGTCGGCAACGAAACCTATCGTGGCTTCGGCTTTGGTGCAGGGGCAAAATATGCTGTATCAAGCGATGTAGAACTTACTGCAGAATACACCCGTGATAACTTAAAACGCAGTGGTACAAAATTAAGAGGCAACTCTTTCACAGCAAATGCCACTTATCGTTTCTAAGCATAAATTAATCGGTTGTAAAATTTTTTAAAAATATAACCGCTTGTAATGAAAGAGCCTGAATATTATTCAGGCTCTTTGCTTAATTAGTAAAGTACACGTGCTCGAATTGTACCTTCAATTGCTTTTAAGCGTTGCAATGCATCATCAACATTATCACATTCCACATCGATCACGACATAACCAATAGTTGGGTCGGTTTGTAAGTATTGTGCTGCAATATTTACATTTAGATCCACAAAGATTTGGTTGATCTGATTTAAGATACCCGGACGATTTTCGTGAATATGTAATAAGCGTTTAGCTTGATTATGAATCGGTAATGAAACTTCCGGGAAGTTTACGGCAGTTACAGTTGAACCATTATCTGAATATTTCACAAATTTATTCGCTACTTCAGTACCGATATTTGCTTGTGCTTCAGAAGTTGAGCCCCCAATATGTGGCGTTAAAATCACATTATCAAACTTACATAATGGTGATACAAACGGATCGTTAATTGATGCCGGCTCTTCCGGGAATACATCAATTGCCGCACCACGCAATGTGCCTGCTTCCAAACGGGCTACTAACGCATCAATATCAACTACTGTACCGCGAGCCGCATTAATTAATACCGAACCTTCTTTTAATTGAGCAATACGTTCTGCACTCATTAGGTTTTTGGTAGAATCGATCTCCGGAACGTGTAATGAAATCATATCGCAAGTTGAAAGTAGATGCTCCAACGTCGGTACTTGCTGTGCATTACCAAGCGGTAGTTTATTTTCAACATCGTAAAAATAAACTTGCATACCGATTGCTTCAGCAAGCACACTTAACTGCGAACCGATATGCCCATAACCTACAATACCTAGTTTTTTGCCACGCACTTCATTTGCACCGGCAGCAGATTTATTCCACACCCCACGATGCACTTCAGCATTGGCAGTCGGTACTTTACGCATTAATAAAATCATTTCTGCAAGCACTAATTCTGCCACAGAACGGGTATTAGAGAACGGTGCATTGAATACCGGAATACCTCGTCTTTTCGCCGCACTCAAATCCACTTGGTTTGTACCGATGCAGAAACAACCAATCGCAATTAATTTCGGAGCTTGAGCCAGCACCTCTTCTGTTAAAAAGGTACGTGAGCGAATACCAACAAAGTGTGCATCTTTAATTGCATCAATTAACTCTTGACCATCAAGTGCCTTCTTATGTACTTCAATATTGGTATAACCCGCCGCTAAGAGTACATCAATTGCGTTTTGATGCACGCCCTCAAGTAGAAGAAATTTGATCTTTGATTTATCCAAAGAGATTTTAGCCATTTTTTGCTCCTAGTATTATGTGTTTGCGATGATAAATTATTCTAATATAACTGCACCTTCAGGTGTGCCAACAATGGTAACATTAGCATAACGCTGTGCGAAAATACCATTTGTAACTACACCTGCAATATTATTGATTGTATGCTCCATTTTCAATGGTTCGATAATTTTAAAATTATGTACATCTAAAATTACGTTACCATTATCGGTTACTACACCTTCACGATATTCCGGCGAGCCGCCAAGAGCCACTAATTGACGAGCCACATAAGAGCGAGCCATTGGAATAACTTCCACCGGCAGTGGGAAAGTTGAACCCAATACGTCCACCTGTTTTGAGCTATCCACGATACAAATAAACTTTTTCGCTAACGAACTGACAATTTTCTCACGAGTTAATGCTGCACCACCGCCTTTAATCATTGCTCCTTGAGGCGTGATTTCATCAGCCCCGTCAATATAAACATCAAGCTCGCTAACTTCATTGGCACTAAAGACTTCAATGCCGATATCACGCAGGCGTTCTTCTGAGGCTTTTGATGCAGCAACTGCCCCTTTAATTTCTTCTTTCATTGAAGCGAGGGCATCAATAAAACAGTTTACCGTTGAGCCACTACCCACGCCTACAATCGTATTCGGTTTTACAAATTTTAATGCAGCTTGAGCTGCAATTTTTTTCATTTCTTGTTGATCCATTTTTTGCTCCTTTTAAACAACAAGCGGTCATATTTTGCAAATTTTTTACAAAATATAACCGCTTGCGATTAATTACGTTTTACTGCTTCAACAATTTCTTCTGCACAGCTTTGTGCAAGTTGTCCATCTTCGCATTCTACCATTACACGAATTAATGGCTCAGTGCCTGATTTACGCAATAAAATACGCCCTTTGCCTGCCAAACGTTTTTCTACCTCAGCGGCAACGGCTTTCACTTCATCGCTTTCGAGCGGATTTGCAGCACCTTTCTCAAAACGAACATTCAGGAGAACTTGAGGGAATAGCGGTACAGCTTTGGCTAAATCATTGAGGCTTAATTTATGGCTAACCATTGCTGCTAAAACTTGCAGTGAGGCAATTACGCCATCGCCTGTTGTATTTTTATCAAGTACGATGATATGTCCGGAGTTTTCGCCACCGAGTTTCCAGCCTTTTTCTTTGAGTTGTTCTAGCACATAGCGGTCGCCCACGTTAGCACGAGAGAATGGAATTGCTAACTCTTTTAAGGCTAATTCCAAGCTCATATTACTCATTAATGTGCCAACTACACCACCTTGTAATTTGCCTGAACGCAAGGCTTCACGGGCTAAAATAAACAAGATTTGGTCGCCATCAACTTTATTACCTAAGTGATCAACCATAATTAAACGGTCACCATCACCATCGTAGGCTAAACCAACGTCTGCTCCTGCTTCAACCACCACTTTTTGTAGTGCTTTAATATCTGTCGCACCGCATTTTTCGTTGATATTTAAACCATCCGGCTTCGTGCCAATTTCAAGCACTTCTGCCCCTAGCTCACGCATTACACTTGGGGCAATGTGATAAGTTGCACCGTTGGCACAATCCACCACTATCTTATAACCTTCGAGGCTTAATTCAGACGGGAAAGTTCCTTTACAAAACTCAATATAACGCCCTGCTGCATCATTAATACGGCTTGCACGTCCTAAATTTGCCGAATCTACACAATCCATCGGCTGATCAAGCATTGCTTCAATCGCTTCTTCGATTTCATCAGGCAATTTTTCACCTACTGATGAGAAGAATTTGATCCCATTATCATAATATGGGTTATGGGAAGCTGAAATCACAATACCTGCTTCAGCACGGAAAGTACGGGTTAAATAGGCTATTGCAGGGGTTGGCATCGGACCAACAAATACTGCCGATAAACCGGCTGCTGTTAAACCTGCCTCAAGGGCTGATTCCAACATATAACCTGAAATACGGGTGTCTTTCCCGATTAACACCTTTTTCGTGCCTTGTGTTGCCAGCACTTTACCCGCTGCCCAACCGAGCTTTAAGGCAAATTCAGGAGTAATCGGAAATTTACCTACTTCTCCACGCACACCGTCTGTACCGAAATATTTACGAGCCATTTTAATTCCTAACTTTTACTTCAAAAAATATTGATATGCAGGGCTATTGCTAACATTTTGGAAACGATAGCCAAGCTGTTCTAAATGTTGATTTAATTCTACTTCATCACCTTGATTTAGTGCAAATGCAGCGAGAATATCACCATAATCTGCCCCGTGAGCACGGTAATGGAACAAAGAAATATCCCAATTTGTGAGCATTTGCAAGAATTTCAGTAACGCCCCTTTCTGTTCCGGGAATTCAAAACTATATAGCTGTTCATTTTTGATAGAAGCAGCTCTACCACCAACCATATAACGAATATGGGTTTTGGCAATATCATCATCAGAGAGATCGGCTACATCATAACCATTTTGTTGCAACTCTTTAATGATCTCTAACTTCTCTGCCGAACCTGAAATTCTTACGCCAACAAATATGCACGCATTTTGATCATCGGAATGACGATAGTTAAATTCTGTTACCGCACGATTGCCTAAAATCTCACAGAAAGTTAAGAAACTACCTTTCTGTTCAGGGATTGTTACCGCCAATAATGCTTCACGTTTTTCACCGATTTCACAACGCTCAGACACAAAACGCAACGTGTGGAAATTAACATTCGCCCCGGAAAGGATGCAAGCTAAATTCTTTTCTTGTAATTGGTGCTGTTTTACATATTTTTTTAAACCAGCCAATGAAGTTGCCCCCGATGGCTCTGAAATTGCCCGCACGTTTTCAAAAATCAACTTCATTGAAGCACAGATTTCATCATTATCCACCAATACAACATCATCAACATATTGCTGGCACAAGCGGAAAGTTTCATCACCAATACGACGAACCGCAATACCATCGGCAAATAAGCCCACACGCTCTAAATCGGTTGGCTGACCGTTTTTCAAGGCGTGATATAAACAGGCTGAATCTTTAGACTCTACCCCAATCACTTTAATATTCGGTAAAACTTGCTTAATGAATACTGCAATGCCTGCAATTAATCCACCGCCACCAACAGGAATGAAAATATAGTCTAAGTCCGGCTTTTGCTGCACTAATTCCAAACCGATAGTGCCTTGCCCTGCAATCACCGCCGGGCTATCAAACGGGTGAATAAAGGTCATTCCTAATTCGGTTGAAAGTTTGATCGCTTTAGCTTTTGCTTCATCAAAGTTCGCCCCGTAGAGTAATACTTCGCCGCCGTAACCACGCACCGCATCTACTTTAATTGCCGGGGTATTTTGTGGCATTACAATCAAGGCTCTTAAACCTAGATGTTTTGCTGAAAGTGCCACTCCCTGAGCGTGATTTCCTGCAGAAGCGGCAATCACACCGGCTTCTTTTTGTGCTTTAGATAGATTAGAAATCATTGCAAACGCACCACGCAATTTAAAACTATGCACAGGCTGGCGGTCTTCACGTTTAATAAATACATTATTGCCTAAACGTTCAGAAAACTTTTCCATTTTTTGCAGAGGGGTAACTTGGGCGAGATCATAAATGTTCGAGCTTAAAATCGAACGTAAATAATCTACAGATTCGTTTTGTTTGGTTTCACTCATCATTTGAAAGGTTATATTTTATAAAGACATTGGTAAATTTTCAGAGAAATTTGATCGCTTGTTTGACTATTTAGCAATGGCTTTAAAAGGGAAATTCTGAAAACAGCTCTCCCTCCAAGAGGGAGGGAGAACATAAAAATTAGTGATGACCGCCGCAGCCGCAACCACCGTGTCCGTGATGGTGGTGATGATCGTGCTCGTGTCCACCACAGCAGCCTTCGTGATCGTGATGATCGTGTCCGCCACAACCACAACCGTGCTCGTGTCCACCGTGAACGTGTCCGTGTGCAATTTCTTCTGCGGTTGCTTCACGCACGCCAACTACTTCTACAGAGAATAATAACTCTTGACCGGCTAACATATGGTTGCCATCAACCACGACTTCATCGCCGTCCACTTCAGTAATCACAACAGGTAATGGACCTAAGTCTGTATCTGCAATAAAACGCATACCTACTTCTAGCTCATCTACGCCCATAAATACGTCTTTTGGCACACGTTGAACCATATTATCATTATATTCGCCGTAACCTTCTTCCGGTTTTACACGCACTTCAAATACATCGCCTACCACTTTGCCTTCAAGAGCTTTTTCTAAACCTTCCACTAAGTTGTTATGACCGTGCAAATACTCTAAGGGTTGATTTACCGGTGCTTCATCAACCAACACACCTTCTTGGGTACGTACTTGGTAAGCAATGCTTGGCACTAAATCTTTTGTAATTTTCATATTGAATCCTTTATCCACGTTTAGTTAAAAATAACAAGCCATTGTAACGCTTTATTTTATATTTGCAATCTATCGGCGAATTTTAACCGCTTGTAATAATTATTAATCGACAATATCGGGGGTTACCGCATCAACGACATCTACCGCCGTACCGACTACGCCGCCCACAACCGAAGTAACTAAGCAACCACTTAGCAAAACAGTAGCAGAAATTACACCACATAATTTAATCAATTTTTTCACTTGTAAATCTTCCTAATTCCTAGCCTAAGGATACCCGCCGCTAATACCACACTAACTTAAATGTGCCAATAAATAGCCAATAAAAAATATGAGTATTACGGCAGAGCCATCAATACTCATATTTCGGAGAATAGTATAACCAGTTCTTCCATTAAAACTAAAGCAAAAATGCAAATCTATACAATTCTATTCAAAATCAACACTGCCAGAAGCTGAGGCAGAAATGGTGGTTTTACCTGCTTCTAACGGCATATCTGCAGATTTTCCCATTGCAGCTTTCTCTGCTGCATACATCGCACTTGCCATACGAGAGCCATACTCATAACCACCATCACTCGGTGTTTGTAGATTAACCATACTTAATCGATATTGTTTCGCCCCTAAAGCTTTTTGAATAATTTCCGCTTTAGCTTGGAATTTTTTAATGACTTCAAGTAGCATCTCTTCTTCCAATGATGCAACTTTCTCAGGCGATACACCAAAGTAAATAGATTGGATTGCCACGTCTTTACCTAAATTTTCTAACACCTCAGCCATAGCGTTGAAATCTTTACTTTTCAAGCTCACGCTACCGTAGGCTTGCCAACCGTCAATGTTCCCTTTGTTATTGTAATTGGCGTTATTGCTAATTCCTTCTGCTTGCACCTCAATAGCGGAGTGTTTTTTGGCTGTTTCTATCACTTGATTTAAATTTTGCGAAACACTTTTTTTCAGTTCAGGTAATGACTTACCTGATTTTTGGCTATAAACCGTTGCCTGCATTAAATCTTGTTCAACGCTACGAGTTACTTTGGTTGAAAAACTAAAGTTTGAGGCTTGTTTTTTCTCTACCGAAACAACCGTACCGGCAGTTGCTGCCTCTGTGGTAGCCGTTTCAGCAAAAGCCGTTATCGTTGTGAGTGCAAGCGGTAGAATTGTGAAAAAATTTTTCAATTTCATAATCAGTCCTTAAAGGGATAAAATTCACTTATTAGATATCCCTACCTTCAGAAAGTTCATTTACTCAATCGAAAGGACAAGTACTTGCTCACCTTGTTCTATTTTCCAGCGAATATTATAGCCCGCAAGGTTCATACCATAAATTCTATCCGATACTTTTCCTTGTTGATAAGCAGGTCGGGGGTCTTGAGCAATCACATCACGAATAAAAGTAAGTGGCTGCTCAATGCCAAATTTTGCAAAGTTTTGGCAAAATTCCACCGCTTGTTGGGCTTCTTCACTAAATACAACAGATAGCTTCTGCTCCGGTTTTTCTTGTGCAAAGCCCGAAACTGCCTCAGGTTCGCTATCCGCATAGGCGATGTAAGGCTTAATATCCAAAATCGGCGTGCCGTTTACTAAATCTACACTGCCTAATTTCAGATAAACGTCGCCGTTCTCAACCACCACTTCTTCTAGTCTCACTTTTGACAAGCCCAATGAATTAGGGCGATGAGTAGCTCGGCTGGCAAAGACGCCCACTCGTTCATTCCCGCCTAAACGAGGCGGGCGAACAGTTGCGTGCCAATCTCGCTCGGGAATGTGATGAAACTGAAAAATCAGCCAAATATGGCTAAACTGCTCTAAGCCTCGAACCGCATCAGGGCTATTATAGGGTGGCACTAAACGCAAAATTCCCTTTCCTTCCGCTACCAAATTAGGCTGGCGAGGCACGGAAAATTTTTCATCGTAAGGACTTTGCACAAAACCGATAGGATTTAATTCAATAGAAGCTAATTGCATAGAGGTAGAGTTCATCGGGCTTTTTTCTGTTAAAATAATGGTGATTTACGATTATTTTAAATGAAATATAAACAATGAACAAAAATTCTCTTTTTTCGATCTGGTTTACGACTGCCCGCCCTAAAACGTTACCACTGGCGTTGGCATCAATTATTGTTGGCTCTGCACTGGCTCATTGGGCTGGAAAATTTGATTTTATTACTACCCTGTTGGCGTTTATTACCACCATCTTGTTGCAGATTTTGTCAAACTTCGCTAACGATTACGGCGACCACGTTAAAGGCTCTGATACTAAAGAGCGGATTGGTCCTCTACGAGCTATTCAACAAGGAGCAATTAGTGGCGAACAACTTAAACACGCAGTCATTATTTTAAGCCTACTCTCCTTTATTTCAGGCGTAGTATTAAGCATTTATGCCTTTGAAACCATTCAAGACTTGTTCTTTTTTATTGGGCTGGGAGTGGTGTCGATTGTTGCCGCAATCACTTATACCGTCGGCAAAAAGGCTTACGGTTATTTAGGATTAGGCGATCTGTTCGTGCTGATTTTCTTTGGTTTTGTGGCGGTTATCGGCGTGTTTTACTTGCAAGCTCATAATGTCCCGCCAATGATTTTATTACCCGCTTTCGGCTGCGGATTACTTTCTGTTGCGGTATTAAATATCAATAATTTAAGAGATATCAATCAAGACAGACAAACAGGTAAAAATACGCTCATTGTGCGAATTGGCAGCCAAAACGGGCGAAAATACCATATTGCCTTATTGGTACTAGCAGTCCTATCTTATCTCATTTTTGCTATTTTAGAATTCGAGCATTGGTACAGTTTCATCTTCTTGCTTGGTGTACCGCTACTCGCAAAACACGCACTTTTTGTTTATCAACACCAAGATCCAAAAGAGCTTTACCCAATTCTAGGACAAATGGCAGGCTTGGCATTAATCACCAATCTGCTGTTTAGTTTGGGAATTATGCTGGGGTAATAGCAAGGGCTTGCGATCTATAAGATCACAAGCCCTTTTTATAGTTGCAAAATTTTATTAAAAAACAACCGCTTGTTGCACTTAGTCTTCGATTGAAATTGCCTCTTTGATTTTCTTAAGTGCAGCATTTTCAAGCTGGCGTACACGCTCTGCCGAAATATTATATTTTTCCGCCAAATCTTGTAATGTCGCTTTATTATCATCTAACCAGCGGGTTTTAATGATATCTTGGCTGCGTTCATCAAGCGTGGCTAAGGCATACGCAAGCTGAGCAGTCGCCTGCCCATTGTGTTGTTCATCTTCCAGATCATCCGCAAAGTTAGAACTATCATCTTCAATGTACATTGAAGGAGCGTAGCTATCTTCATCATCGTCTCCTGCCGGCAGATCAAAGCCTAAGTCCTGCCCCGTCATACGAGATTCCATTTCTCTCACTTCTGCTACCGAAACGCCTAAATCATCTGCTACTTTTTTGATTTCTTCTTCATTAAACCACGCTAAACGGTTTTTATTTTTGCGTAGATTAAAGAATAATTTCCGCTGGGCTTTGGTCGTTGCCACTTTCACAATTCGCCAGTTTTTTAATACATATTCGTGAATTTCTGCTTTTACCCAATGCACTGCAAAAGAAACTAAACGCACGCCAACATTCGGATCAAAGCGTTTTACCGCTTTCATCAAACCAATATTACCTTCTTGAATCAAGTCCGCTAATGGCAAACCATAACCTAAATAACCACGTGCAATATGAATCACAAACCGCATATGAGAAAGAATGAGCTGTTTTGCTGCCTCAACATCTTCATCATAGTAATAACGCTCTGCAAGCTCTTTTTCCTGTTCTGCAGTTAGAATCGGATATTGGTTCGCCATTCGGATATAGCTGTCCAAATTCCCTTGTGGTACAGGCATTGAGCCCGACACTAACGCAGGGTGCATTGCCTCTAGTGTTGATATTTCTTCTATATCATCTGCTTCTATCGGCTCAGCATCTACAATTTCTGCATCTTCAATTTCGTTTTCATCAAATTTTTTCATTCTATTTCTCTCAATCCCTAAGCCAATTTGTCCATTATAACAGTGTTACGCTAGGTCTTTTATTAGAGGAAAATAAAAAAGTTGAGTTCCGTAAGAAACTCAACTTTTTAGTCAATATCTAATTCAGGCTATTGAGTGCTGGTACTTGTCGTAGTACGACTTGCACGTTTACGGTCGTTTTCCGTTAATAAGCGTTTACGGATACGGATAGATTGTGGTGTTACTTCCACTAACTCATCGTCATCAATAAACTCTAATGCTTGCTCTAAAGTGAAACGTACCGGTGTCGTTAATACGATCGCATCGTCTTTACCTGAAGCACGAATGTTGGTTAATTTTTTACCTTGCAAGCAGTTTACCGTTAGGTCGTTTGAACGGCTGTGAATACCGATAATTTGACCTTCGTAAACATCCACACCGTGGTCGATCATTAACTTACCACGCTCTTGTAAGCCGAATAACGCATAAGCGAGAGCTTTACCTGTCGCATTAGAAATTAACACACCGTTTTTACGCTGACCGATTTCACCCGGTTTCACATCATCATAGTGGCTGAATGTTGAGTAAAGTAAACCTGTACCTGAAGTCATTGTCATAAATTCGTTACGGAAACCAATTAAGCCACGGCTTGGGATCACATACTCTAAACGGGTACGACCTTTGCCGTCCGGGATCATATCACGTACTTCGCCTTTACGCATACCAAGTGCTTCCATCACTGAACCTTGGTGCTGTTCTTCAATATCAATGGTTACTTGTTCAAACGGCTCTTGTTTTTTACCGTTCTCTTCTTTGTAAATTACTTTCGGGCGAGATACCGCTAATTCGTAACCTTCACGACGCATATTTTCGATTAATACTGATAAATGTAGTTCACCACGACCAGATACACGGAACTCGTCCGGGTTAGGGGTTTCTTCCACACGCAATGCTACGTTATGTACTAACTCTTTGTTTAAACGCTCAAGAATTTGGCGAGAGGTTACAAATTTACCTTCTTGACCGCAGAATGGCGAGGTGTTTACACAGAAGAACATTGTTACAGTTGGTTCATCAACGCTTAATGCAGGTAAAGCCTCCACCGCATTAATATCACAGATAGTGTCCGAGATATTTAATTCGCCCAAACCGGTAATTGCAATAATATCACCCGCAAAGGCTTCTGTTGCTTCAAAACGTTGTAAACCTAAATGCCCTAAAACTTGACCGATACGACCTTGGCGGGTTTTGCCTTCACTATCCACAACCGTTACCGCTTGGTTTGGTTTAACCGAACCACGTTTGATACGACCGATACCGATAACGCCCACATAGTTATTGTAATCTAATTGCGAAATCTGCATTTGGAATGGTGCATCTAATTCCACTTGCGGTGGCTGAACGTGTTTAACAATCGCTTCGTAAAGCGGGGTCATATCTGCCGCCAACTCTTCGTGTTCTAAACCGGCAACACCGTTTAACGCTGATGCGTAGATAATCGGGAAATCTAACTGCTCATCGGTAGCACCTAAGTTCACGAATAAGTCAAACACTTGATCCACCACCCAATCAGGGCGAGCACCCGGACGGTCAACTTTGTTGATGACCACAATCGGTTTTAAACCGTGTGCGAATGCTTTTTGGGTTACGAAACGGGTTTGTGGCATTGGGCCGTCAAAAGCATCTACCACTAATAAAACAGAATCCACCATTGAAAGTACACGCTCAACTTCACCACCGAAGTCTGCGTGCCCCGGAGTATCTACGATATTGATGTGGTAGCCGTTCCAGTTAATTGCGGTATTTTTCGCAAGAATGGTAATGCCACGCTCTTTTTCAAGATCGTTTGAGTCCATTACACGCTCATCAACATCACCACGAGTTGATTCAAAAGTGCCTGATTGTTGTAAAAGTTTATCTACCAGCGTGGTTTTACCGTGGTCAACGTGTGCAATAATTGCGATGTTACGCAATTTATTAATATCTACATTTTGCATTTGAATATCTTTAAGTTAAGTGAAAATAAAAACTCCCGCCCATCAAAACTGGCGAGAGTCTAGAAATTGGAGGTCGAATTATACAGACTTTTTCCGAATTTGACTACAAAACAAACGGTGTAATTTGTAAAAGTTTTTGCAAATTACACCGCTTGGGTATGATTAAAATTATTTTTTATAGACACTTAATGGCTTACAGCTTGGCAACTTAATTTGAGCTTCACTTAAAATCGTACCATCAACAATGCGTGCATTACATTGGAATGTGCGACCTTTTGCAGTTGTTGCTTTATAAGTAACCTCTTGACCCGTTAGTGGATTACTTTCTCCAAAGTTTACATTCGATAATGTTACTTCATCTGAAGAACTTAAACCGATCATATTGGCTGTATGAGCTTGTAATTTTACAATAGCTACATTTCTATCTACAGCAACACAACCAGATAACACTGATGCACAAATTGCACTTAAAATTAATTTTTTCATAAAAAATCCTTAAGAGATGAGTTAATAAATTCAAGTTAAATAACTTAACTTATTTCAAAACAAGCCATTAAATTCTAATGACTCATTAAAGAAATACTTTACCCCCTGTATTAGAAACTAAAACGTCTTTTCAAAAATCACGTTCGCATTTTTACGGTTATAAGAGTACATTGTCGGCAAATTACTGTCGTTTTTCCGCCAACTCAGTTGTAATTTCGGTGTAATGCCCCATAAATGCCAATCACGCTTCCAAAGAGTTAAAGCGGCGGAGTAGATTTTATCTTGTCTGATTTTACCGAGAGCTAAAAACCCACCTAATCTGGCTTGGTCTTTATATTGGCGTTCGGAAATACCGAAACTTAAACGGCTGGAAATACCGCCAAGCTCCCACTCTTGCCCCCAGCTTAGGCGTAAGCCTTTGGTATCGGCACTGTATTGCTTCACCCAAGTACGTTCCCGATTAAAATCAGCCCCTAAAGTAAAAAATTGGTTTGGATTACGTAGCCACACTAAAGTCAGAGAGGCAAGTTTACTATTACCATTTTGAGCAGTGCTGTCAAAATAGCGTTGTTTGCTATGTTCTAACGCCGTTACCATTTGCCAGTTGCTACTAAGCCAATGGGATAACTCCGCACGCACGCCATTACGCCATTGATAACTTTCATCTCCATACCAACGCTTTTCGTAAAAAGGCAGCAAGCTTAATGTCGATTTTGCGGTTTTATAACGATAACCTAACGAGGTGCGGTTATTCATATCGTCATAATCGTGATTGCTCCAATAAATTTTGCCGTAAAGGTCATTATCAAAAGCGAGGTAATGTCTGCCAAACAGGTTGAAATCTTTACCGAAATTAAGACTATATGCGATTCCCTGTGCTGATTCAGGCATCATATTGTCATTTTTCACATAGCCAGTATTTTCAATATTGCGACTACTGGAGACATTATTGACATTACTATCCCGCACATAATGGCTACTCGCACTAAAATGCCACTCGCTACTTTTTTGAATATTTTCAAGGTAAGTATCTGCCATTTGTTGCACTCTAGCAGGCATATTCGGGTCGGTTTTCACTTTGTTAAACTGATCTTCTGCGGCAGAAAGTTGCTTGTCGTAAAATAGCGAAGTGGCAAGCTCAAAACGAACGGGGTTAAGTTCAGGATGTTTAGACAAAATCGAGCGGTACTGCTCTACCGCTTTACTAGGCTCACCGGTTAAGGCAAACATTTTGCCTTGAGCAAACTGAATTAAAATCGGGTCAGTATGGGGAAAAGTTTGGTACACTGCCAATAGCTTACTAATAATCTCTGGATTACGAGCGTAAATTGCTTGGCTGAGTAGTTGCTGAGTGAGTGCAGGATTGGCTTTTAACTGTGCTTCCGAAAGCTCAATCGGTTGGTTTTCTTGATTACGAATGACCACCACAGGTGCAGGTGCGACGGGTTGTGCTACTTTTAATGATGGTTCAAGCGTAGTGCGTTCGGTGATTGGCTGATTAAAGGCTTCTGCAAAAACCAACACAGGGAAAAGGGCTAAAAGTAAAATAATAGGGTGTTTCATTGATTATTTGAGATCTATTATTAAAAAGCCATTGCCGAAGCAATGGCTTTAAAAGGAAATTAAAGGTGATTATTTAGGTTGTTTTTCGGCTGCGAAGACGGCGTTATAAATTAAAGTTCCATCATATCCATATGCACCTTTACTTTTTTCATAAATAACAGAACCAGCAACTTCACTTGCCTCTTTACCAACAACATTTGCATTTAAACTATAAAAGCCCACTTTATCATTATTTTCGTCATATATATTTACTGGACCTCGTTTAATATTAAAGTTTTTAACATCAAATGCTTCTTGAGCAAACTCTAATTTTCCTACCGTTTTACTATCTAATACAGCAGAAGCATAGTTTTGCTCTGCACGTTCTCCAAAATTAACATCAAATTGAATTGTTCCATCTACAAAAGGTGTTCCTTTATTAACCTTTCTATATACCAATTCTCCAGGCTCTTTAATCTCTTGTAATTGAGCAATTATCTCCCCTTTATAAGTAGCTGAACCTTTTACTGCATCAGTATACTTAATTTTAGTGGTTACATTCCCATCAACCACTTCATATTCACCAATACCAAACAGATGGCTATCTTTTCCATCAGGAACACCACCAATAACAACACCTTTTTCTGAAGATACAAATAATTTTGTCTCGTGAGGATTATAAACTGCACCATAAGTTGAATATGGCGTATTTTTAAAAATATAATCCACTTTCTCTAAATAAGTTCTTTCTGCAATTTTTCCATCTTCGGTTAAAGAAGAGATAACAGAACCATTAATCCCACCAGATTTTATTTCACCTTGATGAAGACCTAAAAGAGAGGGGTTATTTGCATCTTCAACTGCTAATTTATAGTAATCTAACTTATAATTCCCATTGTTATTATGAGATATTGGAGCCCTCTCTTTATTACCAGAGTAACCATCAACATATACTTCATCAGTAACTATAGAAATTTCTTTATGTAATTTCTCTCTACCATCTTGTAAATCCCAAAGACTTTTGCCGCTATCTAATATCGCTTTTGGTGCAGGAGAAGTTATATCACCTACTTTATATGTCAATCCAACCACACCCGTATTTTCAACCCAATTATTAGGCGTATCTACTTCTCCACGCCATTTATTCTCTTCTTTTTCTTTAGCTAAGCGAGCTTTCTCTGCCTCTTCTTTCGCTTTTTGCTCAGCGTCTAAACGAGCTTTCTCTGCTTCTTTCGCCTTCTTTTCCGCCTCTAAGCGAGCTTTTTCAGCTTCTTCTTTCGCTTTTAACTCAGCAGCTTCTTTTGCTTTTTTTTCAGATTCCGCTTTCTCTTTTTCTACATTACCGTTATTAGTTTGAGTTTGATTTACTTGGCTTTGGTTCGCCTGTTGATTCGCGGAACTTGGAGTTGGGGCAGGCTTATGCTCATCATTACTTTTACAAGCAGTAACCCCTAACCCAACTAAAATCGCTAATGCGGTTGTTTTAAATACTGGTTTCATATTAGACCTCTATTTATAGTATGAATGGAAAATCAAATAGATAATATCGTGTAAAAACACAGCGTAATTGTACAAAAAAAAAACGATTGTCGAGCAATAAGCAAACGATTACATTTAATTGTTTAGAAAATAAACAAGCGGTCATAATTTGCAAATTTTTTACAAATTATGACCGCTTGTATAGTGTTATTGTAAAAGTTCAGTAGCTAACTTCTCGCCCCAAAAATTGCAGTGCCAATTCGCACCATTGTCGAGCCACATTCAATTGCCGATTGCATATCGTCTGACATTCCCATTGAAAGCGTATCAATGCCGTCAAATTCCGTTTGCAAGCGGTTAAAAAGTTGCTGCATTTTGCGAAGGGCGATTTTTTGTTTCTCCGGCTCGCTTTCCGGCTTAGGAATCGCCATTAATCCACGCAGTTTCAAATTCGGTAATTGCGAAATCGCTTGGGCAAGTGGCAACATTTCTTCAGGCTGAATGCCCGATTTGGAATTTTCATCGCTGATATTAATTTGAATCAACACATTGAGCGGAGCTTTATCCACTGGGCGTTGCTCGTTTAAACGCTCGGCAATTTTGAGCCTGTCCACCGTTTGAATCCAATCAAAATGCGTTGCCACTAGCTTGGTTTTATTCGATTGCAATGGCCCGATAAAATGCCACTCCAATTCAGGGCGATTTGCAAAAAATTCGATTTTTTCGACCGCTTCCTGCACGTAATTTTCGCCAAAGGCAAGCTGACCTGCCTCAATCGCCTCTTGAATTGCCGTAACAGGTTTGGTTTTTGACACCGCCAATAATCGGACATTTTCTCGTTGATATTCGCTTGAAATTTGCTGAATTTTTTGATGAATTTGCGTTAAATTCGCTGAAATCGACATTTCCGTTCCTTTGTAAACTAAAAGCAAAACGCTATAATGGCAAAATCATACCATATTTGAGGCAAAAAAATGTTAGACCTAACCAAGATTAAATTCGTAATTACCGATGTTGATGGCGTTTTAACCGATGGCGGAATGTACTATACCGACCAAGGCGAAGTGATGAAACGCTTCCACGTTCACGATGGCTTAGGGGTGAAAATGTTGCAAAGTTGCGGCATTAAAGTGGCAGTGCTTTCAGGGGGCGATACCGCACTACTTCGTAAACGCTTAGAGGTGTTGAAAATTGATTTAGCTCTACTCGGCAAAATGGAAAAACGTTCCGCCTGTTTTGAACTGATGGAAAAAGCAGGCGTTACGCCGGAACAAACTGCCTACATCGGGGACGATACCTTAGATTTGCCCGCTTTTGAGGTATGTGGTTTAGCCATCGCCCCTCGCAACGCTCACGATTACATCAAAGCCCAAGCTGATTGGGTGTTAGAAAAAGCCGGTGGTGAGGGGGCATTCCGTGAAGTGTCTGACAAAATTTTAGAAGCCCAAGGCTTTGACGAAATTTTTAAAACCGCTGACGGATTTTTGAAAATTGCAGAGAAAATGGCACAGTAGTCAAAAAAACAAAGGCGGTTAATCCGCCTTTTTCCGTTCAATATAACGCTCGAAATGGTGGATGTATTCGTCTAAATTGGCGGTCAGCATTTCTTTGTATTGTTCAACAAAATAATTAATCACCTCTTCTCTGGAATCGGCAAGTTGTTGCTTGTATTCTGCTTTGCTGGCGGCAACATAGGCGTTGAATCGGGCACAGGCAAACAGCATTGCATTGCTCACTTGAGTTGGGGCGATGTTTTGCAAATGAGCGTTGGCGATATTGATAAAGCCATCCGCACGTTGGTAAAAAGTAGGGTCGATTTGTTTGTCTGAAATATTAATCATAACATTTTCAATCCTTGCTAATTAGTTAATTGTTATTCCTGTGTTGTATAATTTCCGAAAGCTAGAACTATAGGTCGAACCCATCTTTTTCACCACGTTGATAATCTGAGTTTAGTAACTTATTGATACTATGCCAATCAGCTTCAATCTCTATCTCGCCTTCTGCATAAGCACCCAATTCGTATGGAGGATAAACAAAGATAATCCCTTCAGGGGTGAAATAGAATTGGTCAGAAATACGGAACGCTTTCTTATCTCCAAATCCATTATATTTGCCATTTTCATCAACTCGCTCACGGCTGTAATTTTCCCAAAGGATTTCTTTCAATTGAGCTTGATTTTTTTGGCTGATTAAATCATTCAAGCCAATGGCTGCTTTTTTAGCTAAATCCACATTGATATATTGGGTATAGTGCATACCGTGAGCACCGCCTGTGTAGCTATAGTGCGTCATCAAAAAAGTAGCAATATTATTGCGTTGTCCCATAAACGTACTATGAATATGTTCATCATAGCCAATTGTAGGCTCTGCTTTCACACTTTCAACTAAACCTTGATAAACTTCTTCACTGTGCTTTTTAAACTCATCTTCGGTTGGGTTTTTCAGCTTTCTACCTTGCTCTTCATTGTAATCATACGCCTGATTAATCAACAGCTGATTGAGCCAATCAAAATTTGTTTTTGGAAGCGTAACAATCGAACTCACTGTACTTTCTTCAATTGCAAATTCTTCTTTTGGATCAACCTTGTGTTTAATCACTTCTTTCTTATCGAAGATTTTCACAATCTCAACGTTTAATGCGGTGTTTTGTTGGGCTTTCTCTAGTTCTGCTTTTAATTTTTCATTCTCCGCTTTCACGCCTGAAAGCTCGGCAACTTCGGCTTCTTTTTTTGCCAATTCCGACTGAGCATTTTTTAATTCTGTGCCTAAATGAACAATTTGTTTTTCAGCTTCTAATACCGTTTGTGTCATTTTACCGTCTTCACAACCCGCAATCACAAATACTGAGCTAATTAAAAGTGCTAATAGTGATTTCTTCATATCTCTCCCTCTTGTAAAAAATTTAAGAAAAACAACCGCTTGTTGTTCATCTTAAGACAAAAACCCCTGTACCACAAGGCACAGGGGAAATCATTAATCATCTAGGAAACTGCGTAAAGTTTCTGAACGGCTTGGGTGGCGAAGTTTACGCAACGCTTTTGCCTCAATCTGACGAATACGCTCACGGGTTACATCAAATTGTTTACCTACTTCCTCGAGGGTGTGGTCGGTGTTCATATCAATCCCAAAACGCATACGCAACACCTTCGCTTCACGCGGGGTTAAACCCTCCAACACTTCATTGGTTGCCATACGTAGGCTCTCAGCAGTTGCGGAATCAAGTGGTAATTCAAGGCTTTCGTCTTGAATGAAATCGCCTAAATGTGAATCATCGTCGTCACCGATTGGGGTTTCCATTGAGATCGGCTCTTTGGCAATCTTCAATACTTTACGAATTTTATCTTCCGGCATTCCCATACGTTCTGCCAACTCTTCCGGTGTAGCTTCACGCCCCATTTCCTGCAAGCATTGGCGGGAAATACGGTTAAGTTTGTTAATGGTTTCAATCATATGCACCGGAATACGGATAGTACGAGCCTGATCCGCAATCGAACGGGTAATTGCCTGACGGATCCACCAAGTTGCATAGGTTGAGAATTTGTAACCACGGCGATATTCAAATTTATCTACCGCTTTCATCAAGCCGATATTCCCTTCTTGGATTAAATCCAAGAACTGTAAACCACGGTTGGTATATTTTTTCGCAATGGAGATAACCAAACGTAAGTTAGCTTCAACCATCTCTTTTTTCGCACGGCGTGCTTTTAGCTCACCGTTAGAAATACGACCGCCAATTTCACGAATTTGAGCAATGGTTAAGCCTGAAGTTTGTTCCAATTGCTGTAAATTAGCAATATTGACACGAATGTTATCAATATAATTAGCTAATTTTGGTGCGGCGTTTTTCTTCGCATTAATCGCTTTTTCAATCCACGCTTCGCTTAATTCGTGCCCTTGGAATGCTTTTAAGAAATCGGTTTTCTTCATACCCGAATATTCAACCGCATAACGCTGAATTTGACGTTCTTCCGCACGCACTTGCTTCATTAGTTTTTGCATAGTAGCAACTAATAAATCAAACTGTTTCGGTACTAAGCGGAACTCACGGAAAATATTCGATAAAATTTCAATCTGCTCTCTTGATTTTTTGCTGGTTCTACCGTGTTTTTGAATTGCTAATACCACTTTTTCGTGCTGGTTACGCAGAGCTTCAAATTTTTCCCGTGCTAATTCAGGATCGATAGAGCTGTCATCGCTGCTGTCTGAGCTGCTATCACTTTCTTCGTCTTCATTTTCGTCATCTTCAACATCAGCTACAGTATCCGATTCTTCGTCATCATCGAGATCTACCTCTAATTCTTCCGTAACTTGCTCTGATGCATTCGGATCAACAAAGGCTGTAACTAAATCAGAAATACGCATTTCGCCCGTTTCTACTTGGCTGTAGCATTCTAAAAGCCCAACTAAGGCTTCCGGGTACTCAGCAATCGCACACTGTACTTCGTTAATACCGTCTTCAATACGTTTTGCAATATCGATCTCACCTTCACGAGTTAAAAGCTCTACCGTACCCATTTCACGCATATACATACGCACAGGATCAGTCGTTCTACCTAACTCTGATTCTACGGTTGAAAGCACTTTAGTGGCTTCTTCTACCACATCTTCATCAGCGATATTTTCAGCAAGTAATAAATCATCCGCATCAGGGGCAACCTCTAATACTTGGATTCCCATATCGTTGATCATCTGAATAATATCTTCGATCTGCTCTGCATCGACTAATTCTTCAGGTAAATGATCGTGCACCTCAGAAAGCGTTAAATAACCTTGTTCACGCCCTTGTGTAATCAGAAGTTCTAATTGGGATTGCTGTTCTAATTGTTGATCTGCTTGGTGTTCCATAGTTTATCCGTTTATTATGCGAGCAAAAAATAGTAATGGATTATATCACTAAATTCAGCTTGGCTTGGTAAATTTGCAAAAAATTTATGAATTTTACTCACAATCCTTGTAAGGATTGTTCGCAGCTTCGCTGCCGTTGGCAAAGCCAACGTTTAAAAAGCAATGCTTTTTTTGACCGCTTGTTGTGGGCTCACTCAGTGTATTCCTACTATTGAAACATTAATAAAACGTACTCTTTTTTCTCATCGTCAGTTAAACCCACCGTTCGGTCTTTGGCAATTAACTCTTCTTTTCTTAATTCCACTAATTTTGCATAGAGAAAATCGAGCGTTTCAATAAAGGTAGTTTCAACATTTTCCGGCAACACTAAATGTTCCCAACTTGCGAGTGTTTCAACTATTTTATATTGGGGACTCTCTCGGTAATGTTCAAGTAGCCCTCCCATACTAATACCGGCATTTTGCTGGCAAATTGCCACAATATCCGTTAATAATTCAAAACCCGGTTCTTTTAATGCGTTCAGAGAACTCACATCAGGCACAAATTTGACTAAATATGGGTTTTGCAATAATAACGCTATCAGTAATCGCATTGGGGTTCGTTTAATTTTAACCGCTTGATGAGCCGCTCTCTCCTCCGCTTTTTTATTCGGCAATAAGGCTTCTATCTGTGTTGGGTCGAGAATACCTAACTTCTGCCCTAAAATATTGCGTAAATAAACACGCAGCATTTCACCCGGAATGCGGTTAATTAGCGGCACCGCTAAAGCTGCCAGTTTTGATTTTCCTTCTTTTGAGGAGAGATCGACATCAGCAAGCAAACTATCAAACAAGAAATCGCTTAGTGATTTGGCATTCTTCGCTAAATACTGCTCAAATCCCGCTTTACCTTGTGAACGAATGAAAGTATCCGGATCTTCGCCATCAGGCAAGAAAATAAATTTGAGCTGACGACCATCTTGCAGGTAAGGTAAGGCATTTTCTAACGCTCGCCACGCTGCATCTCGCCCTGCTCTGTCGCCATCATAGCAACAGATAATCTGCTCAGTGCAGCGGAACATTTGCTGAATTTGCTCACCTGTGGTGGCTGTACCTAATGAAGCCACAGCATTATCTACTCCAAATTGAGCCAGAGCCACTACGTCCATATAGCCTTCCAC
Source organism: Mannheimia bovis (assembly GCF_014541205.1). Taxonomy (NCBI): domain Bacteria; kingdom Pseudomonadati; phylum Pseudomonadota; class Gammaproteobacteria; order Pasteurellales; family Pasteurellaceae; genus Mannheimia; species Mannheimia bovis. Next base: position 210,110 of record NZ_CP061280.1, read on the forward strand.
TACAAAGAGATAATCGGGGTTTTCATTCACTTTGAGTGCTTGATATAAACCGTACAGCTCACTACCTTTATGGTAAATTACCGTTTCAGGCGAGTTCATATACTTCGCCCCTTGCTCATCATTTGGCAACACTCGACCACCAAAAGCGATCACACGTCCACGCTTATCCCGAATAGGGAACATTACCCGATTGCGAAATTTATCGTAAATTCGACCGCTATCATTTTTGGTTAAGATCCCCGTATCGAGCAATTTTTGTGTTTCTTCAGGCGATTGCCCAAAAGTGCGTAATGCAGCATCAAAGGCATTAGGGGCAAAACCAATTTCAAAACGTTCGATAATCTCCGCCGATAAACCACGCTGTTGCAAATAACTTTGTGGCTCAATTTGATGGGTAAGATTTTGCTGATAAAACTTCGCTACCGCCTCCATTAACTCATAGAGGTTACGCTTGGTTTTAAAATTCGCTTGCGGTTTACCATCACGACTAATGATATTTTCTCTCGGCACTTCTAGCCCGTGCATAGCCGCAAGCTCTTCAATTGCCTCCGGAAATTCTAATTTGTCGTAATCCATCAAAAAAGTGATGACATTACCGTGAACGCCACAACCAAAGCAGTGATAAAACTGTTTCGATTGGCTTACCGAAAATGAAGGGGTTTTCTCGTGATGAAAAGGACAACAGGCTTGATAATCTCGTCCTGCTTTTTTGAGCTTGACCCGACTGTTGATGACCTCAACAATATCGGTACGAGCGATGAGATCATCAATAAACGAACGTGGAATTGTGCCTTTCATTGATTGCCTCCTGCTCTTTGAATGATACAAGCGGATAATTTATCGTAAAATTTTACCAAAATATGACCGCTTGAAATAGAAACGTTAAAAACACCAAAACCGTGAACCAAATAGGAATCACGGTTTCGATATATTTGTGCCAATTAGCGAACTAATTAGTATAAACGTGTGTTGCGTGCGTTCTCACGGAAATTACGTTTAGCGTGGCGTTTAGCAAGTGATGCTTTTTCACGTTTACGAATTGTAGTTGGTTTTTCGTAGAATTCACGAGCACGAACTTCTGCTAAGATACCTGCTTTCTCGCAAGAGCGTTTGAAACGACGTAATGCAACGTCAAATGATTCATTTTCACGAACTTTAATTACTGGCATGTGCCATCACCTCAGAAAAATAGATTAAATTATTAACCGCACACAATTTTGGCGGCATAGAACAAAAAAGGTAGTGCATTCTACCTTAACTAAAAATTAAAGTAAAGAGCAGATTTGCACCCTGAAACCCTCGTTTGTAAATGCTCAACCTAATCAGAATTTTAGTATTTTCTACCCAAAATAGATAGATGGCATAATGCCCTTAGTGTAGAATGACAAAAATTTTTTCATTTTTTAGGATATTTCAATGCATCTTAACTTAAAAAAAATAGACAGATCACACATTACTCTTTTCTGCAATGTACTAGTCGCTACATTTTTTGTTACTGTTTTAACCTTTAAAAAAGGTTATAGCTATGTACCAATGGCATTGGGTATTATCGCTACACTTAGTTTCTTATTTTATCACTTTAAATTAAAACAACGCTGGTTGCTTGATAAAGAAGATAAATTTTTTGTATTTTCGCTTATTGCCTATTTCCTCACATTTGTAATGTCAGCAGTTTTTAATGGAGATGGTTTCCGTGAAATTGATAATCCAAGTAGAATTTTGCTTTTTATTCCGTTGATTTTTTTCTTCTCACGTTACCCAATTAAGAAAATTACTCTTTTCCACTTTGTGCCGATTGGGGCATTAGTTGTAGGAGTTTTAGCCGTTTATCAGAGATTTGCGCTCGGCTTATATAGACCATTTCCAGAAATATTCAGTATTCAAGCAGGAGATATCTCCATTACGTTAGCTATGCTTAGTTTAGTTATTTCAATCTATTGGTTTAATCAATCTAAAAATAGAATCGCCATTCTATACATAATATTTGCAATATTCGGACTAACTGCCAGTATTCTTTCAGGTGCTAGAGGAGGATGGATTTCTTTTCCATTCTGCATCTTATTTATTTTGAGCTGTTACTATAAAGAGCTTAATAAAAAAATATTCTTATTAATTAGTACAATATTTATTGCCACTATTTCATTATTTATAACAAGGCCTGAATTTGAGTTAGAACAGAGATACTTATCAGCCAGATCAGATATAACAAATTATATAGAAAAAGGAATCAAAGATTCATCTCAAGGTGGTCGTTTAGATATGTGGGAAAACGCCCTCATTGCAATAAGCGAAAAGCCAATTTTCGGACATGGAAGTTCAGGTTACACTCAATTCCAAAAGAAACAAGTAGAGTCTCAACAGATGGCTCCAACAACATTAAACTATAACAGTTTGCATAGCCAATATTTAGAAGCCTTTGTTAAACGAGGTATTATCGGATTTTCTGCATTAATTGCTGTTTTATTTATTCCATTAATTATTTTTGCACGACGTCTAAAAAGCAAAAATGATGCAGTAAAATGCATAGCTATATTAGGAGTTATTCATATCATATCACATATGATTTTTTTCTTAACACAATCTTTCCTAGCCCATAATTCAGGTTCAATATTTTACTGTTTTACTTTGATTGTATTATACCACTTAATAAAGCAGAAAGAGGAAAATACCAAATAATCAAAAAACACTATATATATTGATCTGCACCCCAAAAGCTGGACTAAACAACCAACTAATTAAGGTGCAGATTAGTATGACTAAATACAACTCATCTTCCAAATAATAAGTGATAAACTTTGATCTTCGAAATGGGAAAAATCATTTATTGACCTGACCCATCAGCATTTTCAGCTTGTAGAGCCGACACTAAAACTTTAGTATCAAGGGAAAGTCTGTAAAAAATAGCAGAAAATTTACACATCACAAAACTTATCTAATGACGAAATTATCGCTTACGATTTGACTAGAAACCTGAATTTTACCTTGCACCAAACCCTGTTAACATTGTTTTTAATGTTTTGAAAATAATTAAAATATCCAACCACAGAGAAAAATTTTTAATGTAATAGAAGTCGTGTTCAACTTTCACACGCGTATCATCAACATCCGCTGCATAGCCATGCACAACTTGCGCCCAACCGGAAATCCCCGGCTTCACGATATGGCGATAATTGTAGAATGGAATTTCTTCCTCAAATTTATCTACAAAGGCTTTCTGTTCAGGACGAGGGCCAATTAAGCTCATATCTCCTTTTAATACATTAAAGAATTGAGGTAATTCATCAATACGGGTTTTACGGATAAATTTCCCGATACGGGTTACACGCATATCTCCGCTTGAAGCAAATTGTGCACCATCTTTTTCCGAATCTTTACACATACTTCTAAATTTATAGATACGGAACTCTTTACCACCTTGACCAACACGATTTTGAATAAACATAGCCCCACCTTCACTTTCTAGGCGAATCGCAATCGCAGTAATTGCCATAATTGGTAGGGTTATTGGGAAAGTTAGTATAATAAGTGAGATATCAATCACTCGTTTTATAAGAGAATAAATCGGAGAAGGCAATAATGAGCCTAAATCATTCTCATACATATGATGAATTTTTACACGCCCAGTTAAGGATTCCTGTAACTGACGAACATTATAAACAGGTATACCATTTAAGGTGCATTTAGCTAAAAATTTATTCCACTCCGGAGATAATCCAGGATAATGAAGATCAACTGCAATCGCATTAATTCTTTGCTTGCCTAACTGAAGCTCTCTTATTTCAACCCATTCTACATTTTTAATTTTATTTAAGTCAGCAGCACGCCCAAACGGAATAAATGCAATTTTAGGAATAATCCACCTTCTTGATAGAAAATAACCAATAAAGCAAAATAGCATTGTTAACGAAAAGCTTGTTCCTAACAGAATATTTGAATAGTCTAAACGGAACAGCGTTAATATTATAAGTACAATAAAATACCAAGCAACCACAGTAGAAACTACAAAACTGGCTGATTTATTTCCTGGGTATTTCATTAACATCCTTAAACTAATTGCAATCATTACAAAAGCCAAAGCTGCCGCAATAATTGTATTATAACGAGTATTGAGCAAAGTAAACTCGCTTCCCCAAAGATAAAAAGCTGGGAATAGACTTGTAAGGATAATACCCAAAACACCTTGTATCAGAGTATTAAAAAATAGTCGTTCGTACCAACGAGAATGGCGTTTCTTATCTTTAAAAATCATGCTATCCACCTAAAATTTATGCTTCTTTAAACCCTTTAAAGTGTAACTTATAAAATAAGCAACACTATCAAAGAAATTTAACCTCAAAATATTCCTATAAATCTTCCATTGCCATATGGCAGTTTTTAATTTATTAGATGAGATAGAATTACTTGATATCATATAATTACAATGTACAAGATCACTACTTACTTTAATTGCCCTAGGTATTTTGGATAAAACATTCAACCAAAAAATATAATCTTCATGGCCATGCTTTATAAATCTTATATTAGAGATAACTTTTCTATCAACCATACAAGTTAAGTTACCTAATACATTAGAACTTAATAAGCTTTTATAATCACATTCATCTGGTGCCTTGATAGTCTTTAATAAGTCACCTTTTTCATTTACTTGGTTATAATCCATATATGATAGAAAAACCCTACTCTTTTCCATAAACTCTTTCTGTATACTTAGTTTATCTGGCTCCCAAGTATCATCAACATCTAAAAAACAAATATATTCTCCGTTAGCCATATCTAAACCTCTATTTCGACTATAAGCAACACCTTGATTAGCCTTATTTTCTAGGAAAATGATATTTAATTCTTTTTTTGAAATAAAGTCTTCTATGATCGAAACTGTTTTATCTTGAGAAAAATCATCAATTATAATCCACTCAAAATCCTTAAATGTTTGTAATTTTAAAGAGTCATAGATTCTATGTAGAAAATTCTCTGCATTATATGCAGGTGTGATTATACTAACTTTCATAAATACATACCTATATCAATCAACTATTTCTGAGATTATCTGTAACATCTCTTTCTCTTTATCTTCCCAAAAAATATCAGGCTCATACTTACTATACTTTCCTTTACCTTTTTCAATGAACTTCATTAATTTATCTCTTATATCAGAGACTGAATATTCATCAACTAGTAATACATTTTTATGATTATATAATGATTTCGCCATCTTTGTTTTTTGAGATAAAACAATATCTTTTTCAAAAAACGAGCACTCAAAATATTTATTTGAAATAGCATACACAGCATTAAAATCATTAGTTGGGTAGGCTGCCCAAATACATTGAGAGATATTGTATATAGAAGGAAGCTCTGAGTGGTTATATCTACCAAAAAATAATACCTGAGCATTCAAGTGATGCTTGTCAACGGCTTTCTTCAACTTATCCAGCTCTGGACCATCACCAAATACAAGAAGATAAATATCAGTACTTTTTATTGCCAACAGGATATTTTCGATAACATCAAAATAGCGAACAACCCCAATCCAAGAAACACTTCTTATATTGTTAAAATCAATTTCTTTATGCTGTTTGAAAAACTCAGGCTCATTAATTTTTTTTTGAAATGAATTTAGTGAAGGATAATTTTCAAATACATAGCTATTTAAGTGATTCGAATAAAGTAGCTTAAAATATCGTGAAGCAAAAATAGTTAAATCTACATAGCGTAAACAAAATTTTTCTACTTTATCCAAGATAAATTTTAAACATCTGTTTGATGTGGTTGGTAGATCAAGACAATCATAGATAACCTTAGTATTTCCTTTAATAAATAATCTAATAAAAGTTGCACAAATCAACGAATCCCAATGACTAGCAAATATAGCATTAGGTTTTTCTTTACACGAAACCTTATATGTATAATATATAAAAATAGGAAGATAAAGTAACTTCTTTAGTTGCTTTCCATAGCCTATATTACCCTCTAATATATAATGATCCCGAGGGATATTTTCTAGAATTCCATTACGACTCCAAGCAACAACGACCGTTCTAAAAATAGAGTCCAAGCTATTCTTAAATCTTTGCGTTCTAGAATTTATAGGCCAAGTAGTATCTATAATTAAAATTTTTTTCATTCTATGCTCTCATAATTTACTTCAATCATACAATAATTAACATATTATACGATGCCGGCAGTATAATAGTACTTAAAGTTCCTAAAATAACAAGTGCACTCCTTAGTAGTCTCAAGGTTTGTATATTCTTAGATTTTTTCTCTACTAAAAAAATAATATCAGTTAAAAGAATTAAAAACAACATCATACCTACCCGTTTACTTTGCCCTCCCCCCATCGTAATTAATGATAAAGAGAGCAAAATTACTGCATATAAGTAAAAATATATCTTATTAAGTTCAGATAATCTAATTTTTAGCTTGTGTAATAAAAGAAAAGAAAAGAAAAGACCAAATATAAAAACCATATATAATATTGGAGGAAACTCACCCGTTTCTTGATTTGATTTCTCCCCACCTAAAAAAAATAGTATATATAAGACACCTAAAGATGTAACTAAAGCATATAGATATTTTTTTCTTAAAATAAAAACAAAAGGCAAAAATAATATTGTTACATTATGTAATAATGAAGCAAAAAACATTAACAACAACTTATAGGGAATTTTCATTTGTGAAAAAATAGAGATTACAATTAAAATAGTTGCTAAATGTTGTCTATATACATTTTGTATTCCTAAAATGGAAGGAAATATAATAAAAAATAGTAATACATAATAAGCAGGTATTTTATTTTTATAACAAAAGCAAGTAAAAAATGCGAAAAATAGAAAATCTATAAATAAAAAAGTTAGTACTTCATCTTGTAAAACTTGATAAAAAAGAGTACTACCTCCCCAATATCCTATTTCCCTTAAGTAATATGGAGAGTTCAACATTTCTTTTATATCACTTTTAAGCGCATCCTTATAAACTAAAAAGTCTCCTATAAAACCACTATCCCTTAATATAAAAGAAAATAAAAGTAGTGAAAAAAGAGCTATCCAATATAATACTTTTCTCTGCTTCTTAAAGAGAGCAATAAAAAATGTTATAAATGCAAGAGATGCAAAAGCGTACAATGATACCATAATTTCTTTTTGATTAGTCTACTCGTAAAAAGAATAGAACTACTTCCCTTTAATAAATTCAATAATACGCTGACATGCCTTACCATCACCATACGGATTATGCAAAGTACTCATCTTTCTATATTCTGTTTCATCTTGGAGTAATCTCTCACACTCAGAAACAATTCTTTCTTTATTCGTACCAACCAAAATCACTGTTCCTACTTCTACCGCTTCTGGTCTCTCAGTAGTATCCCTCATTACCAATACAGGTTTACCTAAACTTGGAGCCTCTTCCTGTACACCACCACTATCAGTAATAATCATAAATGATTCATTCATTAGCCATACAAAGGCAGGATAACTCAATGGATCGATTAATTTAACATTACTAATTTCTGATAAGATCTTATACACAGGCTCTTTCACATTCGGATTTAAATGCACAGGATATACGATTTGTACATCAGTATTTCTTATCGCAATCTCTTTCAAAGCTTCACAAATATTAATAAAACCTTGTCCATGATTTTCGCGTCTATGTCCAGTTACTAAAATTAGCTTTTTATTTTTATCTTTCTCTACAATATTTTTGAGTATTTCAATCTCATTATTATGAATATTTTTCACTTTTTCAGAACTAAATATCAGGGCATCAATGACAGTGTTTCCTGTGACTAGAATGCTTTCTTCAGCAACATGCTCTGCTAATAAATTTTCCTTGGATTTTTGTGTTGGTGCAAAGTGATAGTCTGCAATACAACCGGTCACTTTTCGGTTAATTTCTTCAGGAAATGGAGAATATTTATCAAAAGTTCGTAGTCCAGCTTCAATATGACATACTTTTGCTCCTGAATAAAACCCTGCGATACTTGATGCCATCGTCGTCGTTGTATCACCGTGAACAAATACAAAATCAGGCTTAAAATCATCTAATACATTTTTAAGCTCAGTGATAATATCTGCCGTAAGTGTATAGAGGTTTTGATTTGGCTTCATTAAATCCAAGTCATAATCTGGCTGGATTTCAAAAAAATCTAATACTTGATCTAACATTTGGCGATGCTGCGCAGTTACACAGACTTTAGTTTCGAAAAAAGAAGTTTCCTTTTGAAACGCTTTTACCAAAGGTGCCATTTTTATTGCTTCTGGGCGTGTGCCAAAAATTATAAGGATTTTTTTCATAGTTTTAATCTCTTGAATTGTAAAAATTAATCATCACTTAAATATTATAAATCAAGGATTTTTTTCCATTTATCTAGAATTTTATCGCAATGAAAATTCTCATTTATATAATTACTTTCTGCCATTCTATTTAGCAAATCCTCATTATCCATTAATAATTCTATTTTTTCTATAAGTTCTTTTTCATTATTAACTATAAAACCATTCTCATTATTTAAAATAATATCAGAAACTCCACTTGTTGAGTTGTATGATATTAATACATTTTTATACATTCCTGCCTCCACTAGAATTGTAGGCAGCCCCTCATACAAGGAGTACAATAAACATATTTTAGATTTAGATAAATACTCATAAATATTCTTTTTAAAACCAATTAGCTTTATATTTTCTATACTATTATTTGTTATATACTCTTGAATCTCTTCATATTCATCACCATCACCCAGAATATAATATTCCCAAGCAGCTCTCTTTTTTAATAGAGAAGACAAATACTTTACAGTTTCAAAGACTCTTTTATTTTTATCTAATCTTCCGCCATACAAAATGATATTTTCCTTTTCTCCGAATTTTTTTAAAGATGTGTAAACATTAGGAATAAGATTATAGATATAATCCACATTTTTATAAGAATTATTTAAAATATCTTCAAGCTCTTTTACTCCCTTCTTACTAACGGTAAGAAAGAATTTAGACTTTTTAATTATATTTTTGAAAAAGAAAATATTAATAAACCTCACTAAAAGTTCTTTTTTAAAAAAACTCAGCCAGTCTTTCCAAGTCGACTTTTCTAAAATATATTTAGTATATGCATAAGGTGTGCTATGCAATATAGATATTATGGCTACTTTCCCATATAATTTATTTACAATACAGCTGGCTTCTTTTAATGAACCAATCTGTAAAATTACATCAGTAATACCTTTACTTTCTATAAAGTTAGTAACATTCTGTCTTTTCACAACTTCTATATTTAAATTTTTATTATAATCAATTAGACTAATATCATTTTCCTTATGTAAAGAAAGCACCCCCCATATTGGAAAATCATTATTTACAAACATTGATGACATATTAGCTGTCACTTTTTCTACACCACCAAATTTTGTATAATCCTCAACAATTATTAAAATCTTTTTCATAAAATTTTATAATCCCCTCATTAAAGATAGAGTAAAGTCCCTGAGTCTATTATAATAATCCCCATCAGTGAGGTGATTTAGATATAATTCTTGATTATCTTTTCTATTAAAATCTCTTTTTCGCAACTCGCCCAATAAAATATTTTTTAATGCATTTAGGTTTTGAACATCATAAGTATGAATTAAAGGGCTTTTATTCTCATAATATTTATGACCATAGTTGTCAGACATTATAATTGGAACCCCTGTTGAAAGGGCTTCAATAATAGATAAATCAAAATAACTTTGGCGATTAGCATTGATCAAATAATCTATCGAGTTATACCATCCCACTGGATTATTTGAGAAACCAATATCACAAATTCCATCTTCTGATATTTTTTCACCTTTGCCAATAATAATCAAATTAAGATCTTTTCTTTGTTGATAGACTTCTCGATAAGTATTTAGCACAATATCAAAACCTTTTATTTCATTTCTTCTTCCAATATACATTAGATTGATTTTATCACTTTTAATAATATTTTCGGAAGGCACATCACCTTTTGAATAGCCTTTTTGGGCACCACTTAATATAAACTTAATTTCATTATTTGGTGTAATAACCTCTTTATATAAAGGTATACAACCTTCGTTAGGAAATACCACAATATCAGCTCTTTCAAAAGCGTTTTTTTCAGCTTTTTTCAGAAAATTGATATACTCTATTTTTTCAGGGAAAGCACTTTGATACTCTTGTGAAGGTAACTCTGGGCTATGAGATTGCAAAATAACTACCTGATTTTTAGGAATCCATTTGAGGCAGTGCTGTAAACAAACACAATCATGAAAATAGATAAATTTATATTTGTGTGCATTTAACATTCTATAGTAAAAAGAAAAATATTCATCCTTACTTATTATAGAATAAATTTTTCTTTGTAATCTTTCCAAGAAAGAATCGGAAATATTGTGAGATAATACAAAAAAATCATTTGGTTTATTTACTAAATTATGAGCAATAAACCCAGAGGGTCCACCTGCATTGATATCATATTTATATGGAGCAAATATTAAAATTTTATCTTTTATCATTTTTCTTTCCTTATTAAAAATTCTTGACTACATCTAACGCTTTCTCAACTACTTGGTGCATATCGTAGTATTTATATTCGGCTAACCGCCCACCAAAGATAACATTGGAGTTTTGATCAGCAAGGGTTTTATATTTTTGATAAATAACTTGATTTTTATCATCATTAATAGGGTAATACGCTTCATTATCCTTAGAAAAGTCAGCGGGATACTCACGTGTAATAATCGTTTTAGGTTGAGTTCCGAACTCAAAATGCTTATGCTCAATAATTCTTGTATAAGGAATTTCTCTTTCTGTATAATTTACTACGGCGTTGCCTTGGTAATTTTCTGTATCCAAAACCTCAGTTTCAAAATTTAAGCTTCTATAATCTAAACTTCCATATTGTAGATCAAAAAACTCATCAATTTTTCCTGTATAAACAATCTTTTCTGCTAAATTATCCCAATACTCTTTATCTTTTAAATAATCAGTATTGAGTCGTACTTCAATTCCTTCGAGCATTTTTTCAATAAGTAAAGTGTATCCTCCAATAGGGACACCTTGATATAAATCATTAAAATAATTATTGTCAAAGGTAAAACGGAATGGTAATCGGCGAATAATAAATGCCGGAATCTCTGTAGCAGGTCTTCCCCATTGCTTTTCAGTATATCCTTTAATTAGTTTTTCATAAATATCTTTTCCACCTAAAATTAATGCTTGCTCTTCCAAATTTTTAGGCTCAGTGATATGTTTATATTCTAATTTTTGCTCTTCTATTTTTGCTTTGGCTTCGGCTGGTGTCTTTACTCCCCAAAGCTGATAAAAAGTATTCATATTAAAAGGCAAGTTATATAACTCCCCCTTGTAATTAGCAATAGGTGTATTGGTATAGCGGTTAAACTCTACAAAAGAGTTTACATAATCCCATACTTCTTTATTGCTTGTATGGAAAATATGCGCACCATATTTATGTACCTGTATACCTTCTTGCTCTTCAGTATAAATATTCCCTGCTATGTGATTTCTTCTCTCCAAAACCAAGCATTTCTTGCCTTTTTTAGTCATTTCACAAGCAAAAATTGAACCAAACAAACCACTACCCACTATTAAATAATCGTATTTTTTTTCCATAATACACCCGTTTTATAAACAAAATAAATTGAAATAATTGTTACTATAACCTCTGTCAGCACATTAACCACACTCAGAGAATAGACAGAAATGATATCTAGCCCCCAAACAGCAACGAACATTGCCAAATAACTAACTACCGAAAAACCTATCATTTTAGTAAAAAGTTTATTAAATCCAAAAGGAACTAGTGTTAATATCCCCATTGTATTGCTCACCGCTACTACAGGAGCTAAAAGCCCTAAAATCTGCACAATAGGTACTGCTGAAAGCATTTCTTTTCCACCTAATAACAGAACAATATACTCAGCTGTGAAGAATAAAAGAATGTATAAAAATATATTAATAACAAGAGAAACCCTAAAAATTTTCTTTATGAAAGAAGTGCTTTTTGTAGAGCTAATCCTTGGAAAAGAAACCTGAGAAATAATCCCTTGTGGTATACGAATTAAATTTACTATTTTTTCCGCTAAATCGTAATACGCAACAGCTCCCATTCCTAAAAAGGTTCCGATAATTGCTTTGTTCGAGTTAACATAAATCTGTATCAATACATTAGACAGAAAAAAGTGGTAGGACTCTTTAATATAGTGTTTTATAGTTAAAAATGAAGGAGTAACAAATCTCACCCCTTCCTTTTTAATCAGATAAAAAGAGGCCGTCCCCGAAATTACTGTAGCAACTAAATTTGCCAATGGAAACCATAAAACATCGCTTTGTTCTTCAACAAAGACAAAGATAAGCCCTAAAAAAACCAATCTTGCTCCCAAGGAAATCATTGTAATAAATTTCATTTTTTCTATCCCTTGGAAAAACCATTGGGGGAATATAACATCTAACAGACAGGCTCCAAATGCTAAATAATATAAAACTTGGTAGGGGCTGGGGTAAAGAATAAAGTATCCATATAAAACTAAAAAACATACTAATAAAAGTACTGACTTTATAATTAAGATGGCACTTACTATTTCAGAAAGTTTCTGGAAATTATCCCTATGTATGCTTACCTCTTTTGCCCCGGTCATCGAAAATCCAAAAGAAATGAATATAGTAAAATATCCAGCAATCACCGTAGTAAAGATTACTAAGCCATAAAGTTCCTTACCCAGCACTCTAATTAAATATGGATAAGCAATCAAAGGCATAAATAATAAAGAAATTTGCAAAATAGATAAATAAGAAAAATTGGATAATAACGTTTTATTACCCTCTATCAGATTTTTTATTTTATTAGATAAGTTTTTCATTTTCTGTAGTAACTATTGTTTACTTATTTTGTAAAATTTTATAAAAAATCGACCGCTTATTATTTAACACCTAAGCATTCACGATTATAAGAGCCGTCTAATACTCTGCTCCACCATTTTTTATTATTCAAATACCACTCTACGGTCTTACGAATGCCACTTTCAAAACTTTCTTGTGGCTTCCAACCTAATTCACGCTCAATTTTACTTGCATCAATTGCATAGCGAACATCATGCCCCGGTCGGTCGGTTACAAATGTGATCAAATCCTCATATTTGGAAATGCCCACAGGTTTGTTTGGTACAAGCTCTTCAAGTAAACGGCAAATCGTTCTAACAACCTCTATATTGGCTTTTTCATTGTGTCCACCAATATTATAAGTTTCTCCCACTTTCCCTTCTGTTACGACCTTATATAAAGCACGAGCATGATCTTCCACAAATAGCCAATCACGAATTTGCTGCCCATTACCATAAACTGGCAAACTTTTACCTTCCAAAGCATTTAATATCATTAGCGGAATAAGCTTTTCAGGAAAGTGATAAGGACCATAGTTATTTGAACAGTTCGTCACTATGGTTGGTAATCCGTATGTTCTTAACCAAGCACGAACTAAATGATCACTTGCTGCTTTTGATGCAGAATAAGGGCTAGATGGTGAGTAAGGCGTAGTTTCTATAAAAAGTGCGGTTGTTCCTTCCAAATCCCCATAAACTTCATCTGTTGAAATATGGTGAAAACGGAACGCTGCTTTTTTCTTTTCAGATAATCCATTCCAATAAGTACGAGCAACCTCTAATAAGGTATAAGTACCAATGATATTAGTCTGAATAAATTCACCTGCACTATCAATAGAGCGATCTACATGGCTTTCTGCAGCTAAGTGCATTAATGCATCTGGCTGATATTTATCAAATATCTGCTCTAGTGTTTTTCTATCGCAAATATCTACCTGCTCAAAAACATATCTTGAATTATCTTCAATCTCTATTAGAGATTCTAAGTTTCCTGCATAAGTTAGCTTATCTACATTAATAACACTATCTTGTGTGCTATTAATAATATGCCTAACAACAGCAGAACCGATAAAGCCTGCCCCACCTGTAATAAGAATTGATTTATTACTTAACATCAATTTTTCTTACTTATTAACCTTTTCTGAAAAGAGAATTAAATAATACAAATAAGCATCCTAATACACAGCCAACAATAACACCTAATAATAAAATAATTACTGTCTTAGGTTTATCTTTATTTATAGGGTAATCTGGAGAAGCCTGGTAACGATATGCTTTTGTCGTTACAGTCTTTACTTTCTCGAGTAAAAGCTCTAATTGTTCAATTTGATAATCAATTTGATAATAACGAGGAGGATAAACAACATCTTTTTCATTTGCGACATCAATTTGGGCTTTTAAATACTTTTCCCCTAGCATAAACAAATAGGAACTATCTGCTAATTGTGAATCAGAAAGAGGGATTTTAGTATCACTTAAAGCTGCTACAATATTTCTAGAATCATCATTCAATATTTTAGAATATTCCTTAATCCCTGCTTTTATCGCAGTTTCATACGCTTTATTTAAATTATCTAATTTTACAGATTTATTAACTGATAAATCTTCTTGAATAAGGGTTCTTTCATACTTTAGTGATATCAATAAATTCTGAAAATCCACTAGAAAATCATCTAATTCCATTTTCAAAGCTTTAGTATTAATAAACTCAATCAACTCTTTTAACGTATCTTGAGCATCAATGGGGTTATCTGCTGAAAAAGTAATTGTATTACCAATAGCATTTGGATCTTTCTTTGTATCTGGTGCTTTGAAATTAGTAAGCTCAGAACTTAACTTAGATAAAATTAATCGTTGAGCTTGCTCATCTTTACCTTGAGTTAATTTTTTATAAACTGCAGATCCTGTGAAAAAATCATTTCTAATATCTGAAGATTGTGCTAAACGATTAAAACTATTAAATAAACTTTCAGACAAGCTTTTTGGCTCTATAGTTTCTTGACGTAATATACGGTTATATTCTCGGCGAATATTCAAGTAATCACCCAGCTCTACTGATGTCGGGGCAATAACAGTAGCCTTAGAAGTCCATTGCTCTTTTGCAGTAAAAGCATAAATACCCGCTAGTAAGGTAGTAACAAAAGTAGTTAAAATAATCCAAATTTTCTTGTCCCATAAAGCACGGATAATCTCAGTTAAATCGATCTCATCTGAATGTTGTTCAACTGTTTTTGGTAAATCTGCCATAACGTCCTCTGAATTCGTAAAATTTTTGTGCTGATTATACATCATATCTATCTATGTATCTATCTATCTATCTATCTATCTATCTATCTATCTATCTATCTAAAATATTACTCTTTTTTTGAGATTGCACTTGCAATGTAATTATTAGATAATACCCAATCATCAAAAACTTTGATCTAAAACAAAATGAACGATATCCAAATTCCTTTAATCTTTACTGATGCAGCAGCTCGTAAAGTGAAAACCTTAATTGAGGGCGAAGAGAACCCTAATCTTCGTTTGCGTGTTTATATTACGGGTGGGGGCTGTAGTGGGTTTCAGTATGGGTTTACCTTTGATGATCAGGTAAATGAAGGCGATCTCACTATTGAAAACCAGAATGTGGGCTTAGTAGTTGATCCGATGAGCTTGCAATATTTAATCGGTGGCACGGTGGATTATACCGAAGGCTTAGATGGTTCTCGCTTTGTGGTTACTAATCCAAATGCGAGTTCAACTTGTGGTTGCGGCTCTTCTTTTAGTATCTAATAAAAAAACCGCTAAATTTGACCGCCTGTATCAAACGAAAACCGCCTAAATAGCAATTATTTAGGCTGTTTTTTGTTGTTTTGACATTGGCAACAACAAGGCGGAACAGGATCTTCTCCTCCCTCACTCATTGGGTTACAACGTAAAATCCGTTTAAAAGCGAGATACCCCCCTTTGATTGCTCCGTGAATTTTAATTGCTTCAACGGCATAAGTTGAGCAAGTCGGATAAAATCGGCAGCGAGGTCCAATCAATGGGCTGATTGCATAGCGATAGAAATAGATAGGCAGCAAGAGTAATCTTGCCAATAAACTGATGCGTTTTGGCTCGCTTATTGATTGCTCTGAGCAGGCTTTTTGCTCAGACGGATGTGCCTTGCCCATAGTTTTTCCAGTGTCTCGAAAAGCGTTGCGTTGTCTAATTTGCCAATTCCGCCTTTTGCCACAAATACAAAATCAAAATTGGGTAATTCGTGCTGTTGTAAGCGAAAACTTTCTCTTACAATGCGTTTAATGCGATTGCGATTGTGAGCTCGTTTTAGATGTTTTTTAGCAACAGTTAAACCTAGACGAGGATTATCTAATGTATTCTCTCTCGCAAGAAGGGTCATTTGAGGGGTGCTGGCTCGAAGAGGTTCTTCAAACACCGCTTTAAATTGAATGGGAGCTAACAAACGCAGCTCCCGAGAGAAATTTAGCTTCTTCACACTTAATTAGAAAGGTGTTTTGGCTGAGTTCTGCAATTATGCAGATAAAGATTTACGACCTTTAGCACGACGACGTGCTAATACTTGACGACCGTTTTTAGTAGCCATACGAGCACGGAAACCGTGTGTACGAGCACGTTTTAATACTGATGGTTGAAATGTACGTTTCATTGCTTATCTACCTAAATATATTTAAAAAGTTGGCATACAAAATGTTTCTGCCAAACAAGGACCATAAAAAAGAGTTGCAATTCTACAGGCAAACAAAACAAAAAGCAAGAATCAATCTAAGTACAAATCAGATTGTTTGCAAAGTTTTTGAAAAATACGACCGCTTGTAATAATCGCAGAAATTTATATTTCTTTATGGCATAATCGCTTCATACTCATTTAGTTATAAATTTTGGGAATATACTATGAACCAGCAAAAAATCGGTATTTTATTAGCCAACTTAGGCACACCGGACGAACCTACTGCTCCTGCTGTTAAGCGTTATCTGAAACAGTTTTTAAGCGATCCTCGTGTTATCGACTTACCCAAAGTAAAATGGCAGGCGATTTTAAATTTTATAGTGTTACCAAAACGCTCGCCAAAAGTTGCAAAATTATACCAATCGGTTTGGAGTGAAGAAGGCTCGCCGTTATTGGTTATTTCTCGTGAGCAACAACGTTCCGTTCAACGTTATTTTGATGCAAAAGGTAAAAATGTAGTGGTGGAATTGGGGATGTCTTACGGTAATCCAAGCATCGAAAGTGCGACAGACAACTTAATCAAACAAGGCGTTGAGCGAATTATCGTGCTTCCTCTTTATCCACAGTATAGCAGCACGACAACTGCGTCGGTATTTGATGCTTTCGCAAACGGTTTAAAAGCACAGCGTAAGATTGTGCCGTTTGATTTTATTCATAGCTATCATAACGATCCACTTTATATTCAAGCATTGGCTAACTCTATTGATGTGAAACAAGATGAGCTGTTACTTTTCTCCTTTCACGGTATTCCAAAACGTTATGAAGATGAAGGTGATTTTTACTCAAGACATTGCTATGAAACCGCTGAATTAGTGGCAGAAAAATTAGGTTTACCAAAGCATAAATGGCTTTTATCTTTCCAATCACGTTTTGGCGATGAAGAATGGTTACAACCTTACACCGATGAAACACTCGAAGGCTTCCCACAAAAAGGAGTGAAAAAAGTCGCCGTAGTTTGTCCGGGTTTCTCAGCAGACTGTTTAGAAACATTAGAAGAAATTGCCGAAGAAAACCGTGAGAACTTTGAACACGCAGGCGGGGAATCTTATCGTTACATTCCAGCATTGAATGCAAATGGCGATCACATTAGAGCTTTAGTGAAATTGATTGAAGCCAAAATGTAAGAAATAAAATACAAGCGGTTAAATTTTCATAAAATTTAACCGCTTGTTACCTATTTACGAGCAACTTTTACCACACCATTAATGCTGGAAAGTTTGCGTAAAATCGCCTCAAAATGAGCTTTGTCGATAACGGAGATTTGGAATATCACTTGATAGACATTGCCCTCTCTTGCTTCACTATGAATGCTGCCGATATTACTGTCCATCTTCGCAAAAGTTGAAGTAATGGCTGCCAACACACCCGGTTCATTCATAATATCTAAAATGATTTCAGTTTCAAACTTGATGGCTTTCTCTTTCGCAACTTCCCACATTACAGGAAGATAATGGCTTTGATCGATAGCGTAATCTTTCACATTTGCACAACAAGTATTATGAATAACCAAGCCTTTTCCTGAACTAACGTAAGCGATAATGTCATCACCCGGTATCGGTAAACAGCATTTCGCAAAACTGATAAGATGGTTTTCAATACCTTCAATTTTTATTGGTTGATTATTTTCCGGGTTACCATCAGTATCAATTTGTAATGTTTCACCCGATAAGCGTTGAGCGATCACGCTGCTCATCTGATTACCTAGCCCGATTTCAGATAGCAAATCATCAAAGGTGGCTAAACGCAACTCATCTAATACAGGCTGAATGATTTCTGGCTTGAGTTCATCAATAGAATTCAAATTCATCACACGAATTAACTGGCGTTTGCCTAATTCAATGGCTTCATCGTGTTCTTGATTTTTAAGGAACTGTCGAATTTTTGCACGAGCCTTACCCGTTACGACAAAGTTCAGCCAAGAAGCTTTCGGCCGTTTGCCCTGCTCGGTAATAATTTCAATCGTCTGTCCTGTTCGTAAAGGCTCAGTAAGTGGATATGGATTGCGATCTACAAGTGCACCAACACAACGATCACCAATACCTGAGTGAACGGCGTAGGCAAAATCAATCGCTGTTGCATTCGCAGGCAGTTCCACAATACGTCCTTTCGGGGTAAAGACGAAAATATCATCCGAGAAAAGATCAGATTTCACGCTATCAATAAACTCTGCTGAGTTGCCCGCACTGTTTTGCAATTCAACAATACTTTGTAACCACTGCTGTGCTTTCAACTGCATAGTAGTATTGTGCGGACTTTCGCCCTCTTTATAACGCCAGTGAGCGGTAACCCCCATATCCGCCATTTTATCCATATCTTCGGTACGAATTTGTACCTCAACCGGTACACCGTGCGGACCAATCATTGAAGTATGTAACGATTGATAGCCATTTGGCTTCGGTACTGCAATATAATCTTTCACACGCTTCGGGCGAGGTTTATACAATGCGTGCATCTGCCCCAATACGCGGTAGCAATTATCCACATTTCCTACTACCACACGGAAAGCGTAAATATCTAAAATGGAATGAAAATGCTGATCTTTCTGACGCATTTTTTGATAAATCGAATAGAGATGCTTTTCACGCCCGTAAACTCGAGCTTCAATTTTTACATCCTCTAAACGCCCTTTAATATCATCTGCAATGCGTTGAATAAGCTCTTTACGATGACCTCTGGCACTCGCAATTGCCATTTTTAATACACGATAACGCTGTGGGTGCATTGCCTCAAAGCCGAGATCTTCTAGCTCGTTTTTAATATGCTCAATACCTAAACGATGGGCTAACGGGCTGTAAATTTCTAATGTTTCTTTTGCAATACGGCGACGTTTGTCGGGGCGAAGTGAACCTAAGGTTCGCATATTGTGAGTACGGTCGGCGAGTTTTATCAAAACAACACGAATATCTTTCGTCATCGCCAAAATCATTTTGCGGAAATTTGCCACTTCCGCTTCTTGACGGGTGCGGAATTTTAACTTATCAAGCTTAGAAACGCCCTGCACAATATCGGCAACGCTCTGTCCAAATTCAGCGGCAAGTTCTTCTTCGGTGTAAGGTGTATCTTCAATCACATCGTGTAGGAGAGCGGCAATCACGGCTTCGTGATCTAATTTCATCTCAGCAATGATAGAAGCCACCGCAACAGGGTGGGTGATGTAAGGCTCTCCGCTTGAGCGTGTTTGCCCCTCGTGAGCATCGCGTGCAATCACATAAGCACGTTTAACACGTTCGATTTGCTCACTCGGCAAATAGCCCTGAATAATTCGATCTAAAGGTTCAAAAAGATACACGTTATACCTCAACAGAAATAAAAATGGACAACGAATTTGCAAATTTTTAGGAAAATCCTACCGCTTGCAGACCCAATTGTCCATTCTCTCTTGACGAAAAATAAAATTACGCTTCGTTGCTCATTTCAGTTAAAAACGAAATCGCTTCTTGCTCTGCCGCTTCTTGTTTAATAGACTCGTGGTTTTCTAACTGATCCATAATATCAGTGGTAATTAAGCCTTCTTCAATTTCACGCAATGCGATAACAGTTGGCTTATCATTTTCTTCAGGCACAAGTGGCTCACGCGTGTGAAGTTGTAATTGTCTTGCACGACGTGCAGCAATTAAGATTAAATCAAAACGGTTGCCAATTTTCTCCGCTGCTTCTTGTACGGTTACACGAGCCATAAATTTACTCCAAAGATATATTCATTTCTATTCATAAAAAGATTGCAGATTATACAGAAATTAGGCAGGTTCTGCAATTATGGTTGAGGGAATTTAGGTAATTATTTAACTTTGGTTAAAACCCCTAATAACGCTTTCTCAACCCCTTTCCCTAATTTCCCCATTCGGAAATCAGCAATTAATTGATCGGATTGTTCTGGCTGCTCTTCAATTTTATCTTTTAAAAATTGCGGAAATTCAGATAACACAACTTCAGCCTTACCACTACTTACATCAAAAATAGTGGGAATTTTCTGCTCGGAAATAACCGCTTGTAGCTGTTCATCATTCTTGAATTGTTTTGCTTCCTGAGCTTCTTTGCAAGAAATATATTCAACTTTTATGTTTGGATTGAGTTTTGCCATTCGTTGAAAATAAGCAACTACTTCGACACAATCGGGGCAATGCGGTTCTGCCATCACAAGCCAATCGCCTTGTACACCAATAGCTTTCAACTTTTCCTCGGTTTCCGGTTCTAACGTTACCTCAACATAGACTTCCAGTTGATTTTCACGATCTTCATCGCTATTGAACTCTACATATTCATAAAAATGTGCCATAACTTTCCTTTTAAATTGATTTCCGCCATAAAATTTCACAATCGACTTTCACACTTTCCACTTTCTTTTGGGCTAATTTTTGCTGAATTAAAGTGAATGTTTGTTCTGCGATCTGTTGGTGATCTTGCTTGATCGAGTGAATATGAAACGGTAATGCATTCAACAAATGGTGATCGTCAAAGGTGGCTAGATGGAATTCTTGAGTTAAGAGTTTATCCATTTGTCGATGCTCGGTTAAATAACGCATCACCCCCTCAAGCAAGGTAAAAGAGGCAGTAAATACCGCTTCTGGCAGCCGCCCTAACTTTTCCACAACTTGCGAAAACATCTGATAACCGGATTCTGGTTGGTAATCTTTGTGCAGTACCCAATTTTCATCGAAGTCTAAATGCGATTGCTCCAAGCCCTCACGAAAACCTTTTAAACGATTTTGACTCGGCGAGAGTGAAAGCTGACCGCCCAAATAGAAAAACTCTTTTGGCTGATACGCTCTCACCATATTTTCCACCAATATACTAATAGTATCTGTATCATTACTGGTAATAGATGGCACATCTAGCCCGGAAATATAACGGTCTAGCTGTAACATTGGGGTATATTGAGTAATACTTTTATAGTAACTCGGCTCGTGGGCTGTTGGAGCAGTAATAAGCAAATCTACCTGTCTATCCAATAAACGCTCTATTGCTTTTTTCTCACTCTCAGGGCTATCGTCAGAACAAGCAATCACAAGCTGTAGCCCGTTATCACGGCATAATTTTTCTAGCGTTTTAGCGGTTAATGCAAAGCCATAGTTGGTGAGATCAGGAATGACTAAACCAATCACATTCGTGCGTTGGGCTTGCAAGGATTTTGCATATACATTGGCTCGATAGCCGTGTTTTTTGGCGATCTCTTTTACTTTTTGGCAAGTTTCAGGCTTAATTCTAAAATCATTGCCCCGCCCGTTTAAAATCATACTAGCGGTGGTTTTAGACACACCGCTTAGTCCTGCAATATCGCTTAGCGTTAAGCGTTTTTTCACACTTTCTCCTTTTTATCATTTTGGGGCTTTCCCGCCCACTTTGTTTTATTCTACGCTAATTGGTATTACTTTTGCTACCCTCGCTCGGAGAGGGCGAGAGCTTTTCACGCTATTTTCACGGTTAGCGATAAAGAAACGAGAGGTAAGCACTTTTTCGCCACCATTGAGGAAAATTTCCACTACCGAACGGTCGAAGAAAATATCCAGCGTATCTAATTTCTCAATTTTACAATGACGGACTGAACCAAACTTTTCCATCAATTCCGTTTGCTCACTTTGGCTACGATCTAAGCTAAATACGCCATTTTCAAAACGCATTGTGAGCTTTTGCCCTTGTTCATTACTGAAGAAATCTAATACAAGCGGTTGATTTTCCAAAGAAATTTGCAAATAAGCAGTATCTAAATCATCAATTGCAACATTTTCTGACATTTCGACCGCTTGTTGCTCGCCTAAATTCACGATTGGTTGCTGTACCACTTTGCCGTTTTGTAAGGAAAGTTTGCGAGGCATTGTCAGCATTGAATGCCATTGGTATTTGTCGGTCGGATAAGTGAGATCCGGTAAGCCTACCCAGCCAAACATAATGCGATCCGAATTTTCCACCGTTTGTGGTGCATAAAAATCGAAGCCGTAATCTAATTCTTCAATATGCTCGGCATTGAGACTATTACCATTTAACTGCCCCACCACATAAGTGGCGTGATAGTTATTTTGAAATTGATGGCTTTCGCGCAATTTACCCTGTGGCGACCAAACAAACAGATCCTTTCCGCCAAGCCTAAATAGATCCGGGCATTCCCACATAAACACGTTGCTATTATCAAAACCATTCACATCAAGTTCGGCAACTAAACGAGGTGTATCATTTAGATCATTCATTTCATAAATTAACGCCGTACCCGTTAAATTTTCACGTTGAGCTCCAAGTACAAAACGAATTTTTCCTTCCGCTGTAATGTAAGGTTTTGGATCACGCACGTGTTCGGTATAACCTGTAGGAGCTTGGTCAATAATGCAACGTTTTTCAAGCAATTTGCCTGAAGTATCAAAAATCGCAATATTTTGATGTGGAACTCGAGCGTTATCAGAAGGGCGGCGGGTGTTACCCGTATAGAAAGCCACGATTTTGCCTTGCCATAAAATCGCTCCACCGGAATAGCAACCGTGTGATTCAAACAATTCATCGGGGATTAATAACTCCCCTTTTTCAAAGGTTTGAAAATCTTCGGTCATAAAATGTTGCCAATGCTTCATTCCGTGCAATGCACCGTAAGGAAACCATTGAGCAAAGATGTGGTAGTTCTTGCCATCAAAAAGTAAACCGTTTGGGTCATTGAATAAGCCTGTTTCAGGGGCGAGATGGTAAGTTGGATAAAAATTGAGATCAGAAAGTACGGTTTGGCGAAGAGTATTTAATTCGCCCTCGCTTTGAGCGTGCAGGCTTTTATATTTGCCGTTATTGAAAATGTGCATAGGGATTTCCTGTTTGATTATCTTCTTTGTTTATGTAGGGGCGTATTGCAATATGCCCCTAAAAACGGAAACAGATTAAAGGGCTACTCCGCCAAAAATGCTTCCAACTCCGCTTTATTCGGCAGTGCGGACATCGCCCCTTTTGCTGTGGTCGCTAATGCACCGGAGGCATTTGCTTTGCGGATAACCTCAACTAAAGCGTTTTCATCTTTCCAATCAGGCGTGTTGGCTAGACCTGCTAATAATCCGCTGACAAAAGCATCACCAGCCCCTGTGGTATCTACAGGTTTTAATGCTTTACCTGCTACAACTTGGCTCTTACCGTTAAAGTGGTAAATTGCTCCATCTTTACCTAAGGTGATGATAATTAATTTTTCAGGATATTGTGCCGTAATTACTTTAGTCGCTTCTTCTAAAGTGGTGCTATCGGTGAGTAATGTCAGTTCTTCTTCCGAAAATTTGAGAATATCTGCCATTGAAACCACTGAATTGACTACCGATTTCATTTTATCAAGGCTTTTCCAGAGCGATTCACGCAAATTTGGATCGAATGAAACATATCCGCCCGATTGTTTAACACGGCAAATCGCTTCAATGGTTGTAGAACGTGAAGGATCATTAATTAAGGCAATTGAGCAACAATGTAAGAAATCGCCTTTGCTAAATTCAGGTAAATCACCAATTTCTAAAAATTGGTCTGCACTTGGATTAACCATAAAGGTAAAACTGCGTTCGCCATTATCTAAACCAACCACAACAGTTGAAGTACGGTGATTGTCATCTAAAATCATATTCTCAACAGAGACATTCTCAGCTTGTAGTACCTCACGCATAAATTTACCAAGCGGATCATTGCCTACACGCCCGATAAAACCGGCTTCAACGCCTAAACGAGAAACACCCACTGCCACATTCGCTGGTGCACCGCCTGCACATTTTAAATAGTGATTTTCGCCGTCTGGAATTAAATCTACAACGGCATCGCCTGTTACCCAAATCTTGCTCATAATTTTTTCTCTTTATCTTATTTAATGCTTAGCTAAAACGATTTAGCTAAATATTATTATAAATTGTAAGCGGTTCAATTTCACTCATTTTTTGCATTTTAAAATACGTTACATTGAAAAAAAGTCTAAAAAAATGACCGCTTGTATATAGCTACAAGCGGTCATAAAACGTCATTTTTACAGATTAACAACGTATTTGCCAACACCTAACTCGTCTTCTTTACGAGTTCGGGCAATAACACTTTCGGCTGATTCCACCACGCGTAATCCCATCTCTTCTTCCGTACGGATTACTTCACCACGCAGGGAATTGGTGTAAACATCGGTGATTTTCACATCAACAAATTTGCCGATCATATCCGGCGTACCCACGAAATTCACCACACGGTTGGTTTCTGTACGACCTGTGAGTTCCATTAAATCTTTTTTTGATGGACCTTCCACTAAAATACGCTGCTCCGTGCCTAGCATTGCACGGCTAAACTGCATTGCTTGGTGGTTAATACGTTGTTGTAGGCGTGATAAACGCTCTTTTTTCTCCTCTTCAGAGACATTGTCCGGCAGATCCGCCGCCGGTGTGCCCGGACGAGCTGAATAGATAAAGCTGAAACTCATATCAAAATTGACTTGCTCGATGATTTTCATTGTTTGCTCAAAATCTTCCGCCGTTTCGCCCGGGAAACCGACAATAAAGTCTGAGCTGATTTGAATTTCAGGACGAACTTCACGCAATTTGCGAATAATCGCTTTATACTCTAATGCAGTGTGATTACGTTTCATCATCGTCAGCACTCGATCTGAGCCACTTTGAATTGGTAAGTGTAAGAAACTTACCAACTCAGGCGTATCACGGTAAACCTCGATAATATCATCGCTAAATTCAATCGGGTGGCTGGTGGTATAACGCAAACGGTCAATACCATCAATCGCCGCCACTAAACGTAGCAATTCTGCAAAAGTGCAAATGCCACCATCAAAAGTCTCACCACGATAAGCATTTACGTTTTGACCGAGTAAATTTACTTCACGCACACCTTGAGCAGCAAGTTGTGCAATTTCAAATAATACATCATCTACCGGACGTGAAACCTCTTCACCACGTGTGTAAGGCACAACGCAGAAGGAGCAGTATTTGTTACAACCTTCCATAATTGACACAAAGGCTGTTGGACCTTCAGCTTTTGGCTCGGGTAGGCGGTCAAATTTCTCAATTTCAGGGAAAGAAATATCCACAATCGAGCTTTTACCGCCACGAATTTGGTTAATCATTTCCGGTAAGCGGTGAAGTGTTTGAGGACCGAATACGATATCGACATAAGGGGCACGATCACGAATATGCTCTCCTTCTTGCGAGGCAACACAACCGCCCACACCAATGATTAGGTTTGGTTTGTCTTTCTTCCAGTTTTTCCAACGACCAAGCTGTGAGAATACTTTTTCTTGTGCTTTTTCACGAATAGAACAAGTATTCAGTAATAAAACATCTGCATCTTCCGGATTTTCAGTTAGCTCAAAACCGTGTGTAGAATTGAGTAAATCCGCCATTTTGGACGAGTCGTACTCGTTCATTTGGCAGCCCCAAGTGGTAATATGTAATTTAGCCATAGTTCGAAAATAATAGATATATCAATTAGTTAGAAAAGAAAAGCGTAAAGCAATTTATTGTTTTGTACTCAAAATAAACCCTTTACGCAAAATTTGTGGCATATTTTACCCTGTAGCCTATTTTTTATCTAGAAATAATCTGCATAAATCTGATATTCAACAAATAAAAAAGCCACGATTTTTTAATATCGTGGCTCTATTCATCATTTTAGAATTATTTTGTTAAGGTTAAGACAACGCTTTCACCTGCAACAACTTGACCACTTAATTTAGATAAGTTGCTGATTTCATCCATATTTGAAATAACAATTGGTGTTAAAACAGATTTTGCTTTACCTTCAAGTAAGGCTAAATCAAATTTGATGATTGGATCACCTACTTTCACCGTTTGACCTTCTGTCGCAAGGCGAGTGAAACCTTCACCTTTTAGTTCAACAGTGTCAATACCGAAGTGAACAAATAACTCAACACCATCTTCAGATTCAATAGAAAATGCGTGGTTAGTTTCAAAAATCTTACCGATTGTACCATTTACTGGAGCAACGATAGTATCGCCTACCGGACGAATTGCAACACCATCGCCTACGATTTTTTCAGAAAAAACAACATCCGGTACATCTTCGATGTTGACAACTTCACCGGTTAATGGTGAATAAATTTTGATTTCTTGGCTCTCTTTTTGTTTTGAGCCGAATAATTTATCAAATAATCCCATCTTTAAATCTCCCTCAGATATTACAGAATTCCCGTACATTCTATACGAGAATTTTGTATTTGTATGCTAAATAATTGAAATTAGTTTAATTTCTGATAAAACGCATCAACTAAACGCTCAATATCTGCCGCAGTCGGCTGAGCTAATGCTTCGTCTGCTAACGCTTTCGCATCGGCAAAATTAATTGAACGAATAAGTTTCTTCACGTGTGGCACAGAAATACCGCTCATACTGAACTCATCTAAGCCCATACCAAGCAATAATGCAGTTGCACGCACATCGCCTGCCAACTCACCACACATACCCGTCCATTTACCTTCTGCGTGTGAAGCATCAATTACTTGTTTGATTAAGTTTAATACCGATGGGCTTAATGGATTATATAAGTGAGCAATAATTTCATTACCACGATCCACCGCGAGCGTATATTGAGTTAAGTCGTTTGTACCGATACTAAAGAAATCAGCTTCTTTGGCTAAATAGCGGGCATTTACCGCAGCTGATGGCGTTTCCACCATAATACCGAGTTTTAGGTTCTCATCGAATGAATGACCTTCGCTGCGTAACTGTTCTTTTAACTCTGCAACGATTGATTTTAATAAGCGAATTTCTTCTACCGAAATAATCATTGGGAACATTACCGCTAAATTACCGAAGGCAGAAGCACGCAATACCGCACGCAATTGGGTATCTAAAATTTCACGGCGAGTGAAACCGATACGCACCGCACGCCAGCCTAAGAATGGGTTCATCTCTTTTGGTAAATCAAGATATGGTAATTCTTTGTCGCCACCAATATCCATAGTACGAAGAATAACCATCTTATCGCCCATCGCCTCTACAATTTCTTTGTAGGCTTGGAATTGTTCTTCTTCGCCCGGCAGTTGAGCTCTATCCATAAACAAGAACTCAGTGCGGTATAAACCAACCGCTTCACCGCCATTACGCAATACACCGTCTACATCACGGATTGTACCGATGTTACCTGCTACATCAACTTTATGACCGTCTAATGTTTGTGCCGGTAACTCTTTTAATTTCGCTAATTCTTCTTTTTCTGAATTAAGTTTTTCTTGTAATGCTTTAAACTCTGCAATTTCAACTTCTGAAGGGTTTAAATGAATTTCATTATTGACCGCATCTAAAATCAACACATCACCTGTTTTTACTAAAGAGGTTACGTTATTTGTGCCAACGATTGCAGGAAGCTCTAATGAACGAGCCATAATCGAAGTATGAGATGTACGACCGCCAATATCAGTAATAAAGCCTAACACTTTATCTAAATTTAATTGTGCCGTTTCAGAAGGGGTTAAGTCGTAAGCCACTAAAATGACTTCATCTTGAATATCGCCTAAATCTACAATATTCATATTTAAAATATTACGCACTAAACGATTACCGATATCACGAATATCGCCCGCACGTTCTTTTAAATATTCATCATCAATTTCTGCAAGCATTGCTGCCTGCATTTCAATAACTTTACTTGCTGCAACATCTGCAGTAACAAGATTATCACTCAGGTAACCCAGAATTTCTTCTTCAAGCTCTTCATCTTCTAAGATCATTAAATGACCTTCAAAAATCGCTTCTTTTTCTTCACCCAATGTTCGGCGGGCTTTCTCTTTAATCGCGGTTAATTGTGCAGCTGCTTTTTCACGTCCTTCAAAGAATTTCGCTTTTTCAGCCTCAACTTCGCTTTCATCAATTTTGCGGGTATTTAATACAATTGGCTCTTCTTTTAAAACCAATGCTTTTCCAAATACTGCACCGGGGGAAGCTGCGATACCTGTAATCATAATCGTGTCCTTATGTAAGACGATAAATCGTCTGGTGTTGCATAGCAAAACACTTTATTGCGGCATTTCGCTACAATAAAGTGGTATAAATCTTAATCCGAGAGTAAAAAAATTATTCTAAAGTAGGAATCAAATCAACTAAGAAATCAACTGCTTTTTGCTCATCTTCGCCTTCAGCAGAAATAGTGATTGTAGTACCTTGAGTTAAACCCAATGTTTGTAATTTAAATAAGCTCTTTGCACTTGCACTTTTACCGCCAGAAGCAACGGTAATATCAGATGCAAAGCCTTTAGCTGCTTTAACAAATTCAGCTGCCGGACGAGTGTGTAAACCATTCGGAGCTGTGATAACAACATCTTTTGAGTACATAATGTATTCCTCTTAAATTTGAAAGTTAAAAAAATGTGTTTGAATCAATTGATTTTCGTCCGCAACTTTACTACAAATTCAAATTAAACACACGCTAAAAAAATGAAAAACTTGTTGCTTTAGCCCAAAAAACTGCTAA
Organism: Mannheimia bovis; assembly: GCF_014541205.1. Classification (NCBI taxonomy): domain Bacteria; kingdom Pseudomonadati; phylum Pseudomonadota; class Gammaproteobacteria; order Pasteurellales; family Pasteurellaceae; genus Mannheimia; species Mannheimia bovis. Next base: position 239,155 of record NZ_CP061280.1, read on the forward strand.
TTTTTTGAGCAAATTTAAAAATCACTTATTAAATATCAAGATTCTAGCATACAGACAAATGGAAGTGTTACAATAATTTACACACGATTTTCTCTTAATTATTTTCAAGATTGGAGCAATATGCTTAGCAAATTAACCAAGACAACAGCGTGGTTTATCTACTTTGGCATTATTGCACTTTATAGCTTTAGTTTATGGGCACTGGTCGGATATCAACAAAACAGCACATTAATTTCCGGTACAGATGTGCTACAAATTCTCGCCTATAGCTCGCTTCAAGCCTCACTTTCTGCCGTCATTTCACTTATTTTAGGTAGTCTTTTAGCAAGATCTTTTTTCTATTTAGACTTTAAAGGCAAGCAATTACTTTATAAAACCCTCTCTTTTGTTTGGGCATTACCTTCACTCGTTATTATCTTTGCGGTTATTGGTGTGTTTGGCAATTCAGGCTGGCTGGCACAACTTTTTCACTCTTTAGGCTTAGAATGGCAATTTAATTTATACGGTTTACACGGCATTATTATTGCTCACTGCTTATTCAATATTCCTTTTGTGATGAAATATTACATTAGCGGATTAAACTTGCTCCCAAGTAGCCGTTTCCAACTTGCCGCTCAATTAAATTTAAAGGGCTGGAATTTCATCAGTATTGTGGAAATGCCAATTATCAAAACGTTGTTCCCTTATATTTTTATGACGATATTTCTCGTTTGCTTTACCAGCTTCCCTATTGTGTTAATGCTCGGCGGCAGCCCGAAATACAGCACGCTTGAAGTGGCTATTTATCAAGCGGTTACTTTTGAGTTTGATTTTGCAAAAGCGATTATCTTAATCGCGGTACAATTTGTTGTGGGTATTGGCTTACAATTTGCGATGAGCCGAATTTCTACATCTGCATTGAAGCAGTTAAAACAACAACCTAACCGAGTAGAAATTTGGAAACCAAAGCCTACAGGTATAGCAAAAGTGCTGCTACAAGCGGTCATTTTTTTGCAAAGTTTTGCCATAATTCTACCGCTTGTAAGTGTGGTTTGGGCTGGCATTAGTGTGTCAAAATTCAGTGAGCGATTGCTCAACACTGCGTTATGGGAAGCAGCACGGTTCTCTCTGGTTTTAAGCCTGATTGCCTCTTTTGTGGTAATTGGAATAAGTTATCTTATTGCGTTAGAAGCTCGCCAACTGCTCTATAAAAAAGCCAAACTTGCTCACACTATTTTAGGCAGTGTAGCGATTTATCCGTTAGTGCTACCAATCTTTTTGTTATCAGTTGGTTTATTTATTTTGCTAATGAACCAAAACCTCTCCACATCGGAACTACTGGTTTTAGTTGGTGTATGCAATGGCTTAACGTTGCTCCCTTTTATCTACCCGATGCTCTTTTCTGCGATGTGGAATAGTTTAACAAGCCACGATAAACTGGCTCACAGCTTAGGGCTAACAGGCTTTCAACGCTGGTGGATTGTGGAAAAAACGCAGCTAATTCGACCGCTTGCAACTGCCTTCGCATTAGCAATGTCCTCCAGTTTAGGCAGTTTTACCGTGATTGCTTTTTTTGGCAATCGTGATTTCAGCTCGCTACCTTACTTGCTCTATCAACAACTCGGAAACTATAGAACCGAAGATGCCGCAGTTACTGCGTTAATGCTAATGTTATTCGCCTTGCTGCCGTTTTTATGTATAAAGGACAAAATATGATCGAACTTGATCTTTACTTTACTTATGAACAGATGAAAATGCACTTTCAACTTTCCGCTCATAAAGGTGAACGCATTGCAGTTGTTGGCGAAAGTGGTGCTGGCAAAAGTACGCTACTCAATTTAATTGCCGGATTTGAAAAAGCCGAAAAAGGCGAATTATTTCTAAATAAAGAAAATCATACCCATACCGAAGTGGCACAACGCCCTGTTTCTATGTTATTCCAAGACAACAATATTTTCCCGCATTTAACGGTAGAACAAAATATTGGGTTAGCCCTTGTGCCGAGCTTATTGCTCAATACAGAGCAAAAATTACACGTTAAACAGATTGCCGGTCAAATGGGGATTGAGGAATTTTTAAACCGACAAGCCGATCAGCTTTCAGGCGGACAAAAGCAACGTGTTGCACTTGCTCGCACACTCTTGCGTGATAAACCGATTTTACTGCTGGACGAACCCTTTTCCGCTCTCGATCCCAAGCGTAGAGAAGAATTACAGCAAATCGTGCTGGATATTTGCCAACATCGTAATCTGACACTTTTAATGGTAACGCACCAGTTAGAAGAAAGTTTGTTTTTGTTTAATCGGGTGATTACAGTTTCAGACGGGAAGATTGTTTCTGATCTCTCCCCTCTTTGAGCAATCAGGGGAACTAGCTACTAATACCACCTCTCAATTGCTCTATGCTTTTGCAAAAATGTGATCTAAATCACAATTTTAGAAATATTTTTAATCTTCTCTTTTTTAGCTAAACCGTTTTAGTTAGAATATTGCCATTCTATTCACATCAAAGGTAACTACTATGAATTTTCCAAAAATCGCCGAGCAAACGATTGCAAAATTAGGCGGAAAAGAAAACATCACAACCCTTGCCCACTGTGCAACCCGTTTACGTTTAACTATTGCTGATGAATCAAAAATTGATAAAGAAGGCATTGAAAATATTGAAGGCGTAAAAGGTCAATTCTCAACCTCAGGTCAATACCAAATCATTTTCGGCTCAGGTATTGTGAATAACGTTTATGCTGAAATGCAAAAACAAATGGGACTTGCAGATATGTCCACGTCTGATGTAGCAGCAGCGGGAGCGGCAAATCAACCATTGCTACAACGTTTAGTGAAAGGTTTAGCCGATATTTTCGTTCCAATCATTCCTGCTATCGTGGCAGGCGGTTTGTTAATGGGTATTCACTCAATGCTTACTGCGGTTGGCTTCTTCTGGGAAGGTGAATCTGTGGTAAGCCGCTATCCTGCTATTGCAGATTTAGTGGATTTCATTAACACCGTTGCAAATGCACCATTCGTATTCTTACCTGTACTTCTTGGTTTCTCCGCAACTCGCAAATTCGGCGGCAACCCATTCTTAGGGGCTGCTCTTGGTATGTTATTAGTTCACCCGGCACTCGCAGACGGTTGGAACTATGCGAAAACCTTAATGGAAGGTAACATCAAATATTGGAACATTTTCGGTTTAGAAATTGAGAAAGTAGGCTATCAAGGCACTGTTATCCCAACCATTATTTCTGCGTGGGTATTAGCAACCCTTGAGAAGACATTCCGCAAATTTGTACCAAGTTACTTGGATAACCTTGTTACACCAATGATGTCGTTATTCATTGCAGGTATTTTAGCATTTACCGTAATTGGTCCATTTGGGCGTGAAGCAGGTTCAGCCATCTCAGCAGGTTTAACTTGGTTATATGACAGCTTAGGCTTTATCGGTGGAGCTATCTTCGGTACATTCTATGCACCAATTGTAATTACTGGTATGCACCAAACCTTTATTGCGGTAGAAACGCAATTATTGGCTGAAGTGGCACAAACCGGTGGTACTTTCATCTTCCCAATTGCAGCAATGTCTAATATTGCACAAGGTGCAGCTTGTTTAGGTGTAGCATTCGCAATGAAAGATGCTAAAGTACGTGGTTTAGCCGTGCCATCAGGTATCTCAGCATTATTAGGGATTACAGAACCTGCAATGTTCGGGGTGAACTTACGCTACCGTCAAGCCTTCATTGCTGCGATGATCGGCTCAGGTTTAGCGAGTGCATTTATCGCATTCTTTAATGTAAAAGCAATTGCCTTAGGTGCAGCAGGTTTCTTAGGTGTACCATCAATCAAACCGGATAGCCTTGCAATGTACTCTATCGGTATGGTGATTTCATTTGTGGTCGCTTTCACTATCTCCACTGTGTGGGTAAAACGTGCACAAGCGAAAGCGAAATAACTATAACTAATTGATAATAAAAGGGATTAAGTTAAAACTTAATCCCTTTTGCTATTACAAGCGGTCGTTTTTTCGCAACATTTTACACATTTTGCATTATACGACTAATTCTCCCGACTTGAATTTCTTCATCACGAATTGTTAGCACTTCACAACCGTCTTTAGTAACCACAATTTGGTGTTCGTATTGAGCAGAATGACTGCGGTCTTTGGTTTTTACTGTCCACCCATCGCCCATTAAACGGATCTCTTTTTTCCCTGAATTGACCATTGGCTCAATGGTAAAAACCATTCCCTCTTTTAACACAACACCGCCATCGTCTGCTGCATAATGCACGACTTGCGGCTCGCAATGGAACTCAGTGCCGATACCGTGTCCGCAATATTCACGCACAACAGAGAAGCCCTCTTTTTCCACATACTTTTGAATTGCAGTGCCGATCTCTTTTAAGCGGATACCTGCTTTTACCGTACGAATGCCGATGTAAAGGGATTCTTGAGTAACTTCCATTAAGCGTTTATCACGCACGCTTGGCTCGCCTACCACATACATCATTGAATTGTCGCCATAATAGCCATCTTTAATTACCGTTACATCAATATTTAGAATATCGCCTTTTTTCAGTTTTTTATCATCACTCGGAATACCGTGGCAAACCACTTCATTTAGCGAGATACATACTGATTTTGGGAAGCCGTGATAACCAAGACTCGCAGAGGTTGCACCGTTTGCCAAAATATATTCGTGGCAAATTTTATCTAATTCACCTGTACTCACGCCTTCTTTAACATACGGCGTGATCATCACCAGCACATCTGAGGCTAATTTACAGGCTTCACGTAATTTTTGGATTTCGTCTTCATTTCTAATTGGGATATTATTCATTACATTATTCTCACTTAAAAAAATTATGGGGATTATACCTTTTTTCGGCATAATCCCCAAACCCTCACTGAATAATTTCTATTTCAAATCTAATTTTTTCATAATGAAATTTAATACAACACCATAAAGCGGCAAGAACAGTAATAAACTCACAAAAAGTTTAAACGCATAATCTACCGACCCGATGGTAAACCAATGTTCCGCCATATATTCATCACTACTTTTATAGAATGCCACTGCGAAAAAGACAAAAGTGTCGATTAATGTACCGAAAATGGTCGAACACATTGGAGCAAGCCACCAGCTTTTGCCTTGACGTAAACGGTTGAATACAAAAATATCCAAAAACTGCCCCACCACATAGCCACTAAAACTGGCTAATGCAATTCGGAAAACAAAAAGATTAAATTCAGATAAAGCAGCAAAGCCTTGAAATTCGGTTTCAAAGAACAACACTGAAATGATGTAACTAATAAGCAACGCAGGCAACATTACAAGAAAAATAATTTTTCGAGCCAGCTCTGCCCCAAACACTCGTACGGTTAAGTCTGTGGCTAAGAAAATAAACGGGAAAGTGAAAGTTCCCCAAGTAGTCGGAATCACCCAATCAGTAAATGGCACTTTTATTTCAAACGTAATCTGTACTAAATAGTTACTGATGGTAATAATAAAAATGTGGAAAAGGGAAAGTAAAATCAGCGAACGAAATTTGCTTTCGTCTGAAAAGTAAGTATTAAGATGCATATTGTATCCTTTTTAGTTAAACAACAACTTGAGGTAAGGGAACTCAAGGGGGCGTAATCATAACGTTTTTTAAAGAAAATGCAAGCGGTTCTTTTTTATCCATTATTTACCAATAGAAAACAATTAATCTATAAAATCACTATTTATCTATTTTAATAACAGAGTAAACTATTCATAACAAAACACACAATAAGGAATATATTATGTTACAACTTAGAAAAGCAAACGAACGCGGCAACGGTTCTTTCGACTGGCTTGAGAGCTATCACACTTTTTCATTCGCCAATTATTATGATCCGAAGCATATCCATTTTTCTCATTTACGCGTGATTAACGAAGACTTCATCGCCCCAAATTATGGCTTCGGCAAACACCCGCACGACAATATGGAAATCTTAACTTATGTATTAAACGGACGTGTGGCTCACGAAGACAGTATGGGCAATAAAACCGAAGTAAAAGCAGGCGAATTTCAAATTATGTCGGCAGGCACAGGGATTTTCCATTCGGAAGTAAACCCATCTTCAGAAGAAACCCTACACCTTTATCAAATTTGGATTATTCCAAATCAGAAAGATGTTACTCCACGCTACAGCCAAGACAAATTTGCTCCGAAAGAGGGGGCAACGTTAATTCTTTCGCCAAACGCAGAAGATGGTTCATTCAAAATTTATCAAGATATGAAATTGTGGCGTTACCAATACCCAACAACAAAAACAGAGCAAGTTACGCTTAACCGCAATCGCAGCTATTGGTTACAAGTAGTAAGAGGAAATTTAACTGTAAACGGCGTTGAGCTAACCACAAGCGATGCCTTAGGCATTCGCCAAGAAGATTTGTTAGAAATTAACGCTCAAGATGACGTAGAATTTTTACTGTTTGACTTAGTATAAATAACGGGTGTAAATAAGATACAAGCGGTTAAATTTGTAAATTTTTTTGCAAATCCAACCGCTTGTTGTTCATCAATTATTTTGATTGTGCATCTTCATATAACCACTTCGCCACACGTTTCGCGAAATAGGTTAAAATACCGTCTGCTCCTGCTCGTTTGAAGCAGAGCAAGCCTTCCATAATGCACTCACGCTCTTTTAGCCAACCGTTTTGAATTGCTGCCATATGCATCGCATATTCGCCTGAAACTTGGTAGGCAAAGGTTGGCACACCAAAGTTCTCTTTTACACGCCACACCATATCCAAATAAGGCATACCCGGTTTTACCATTACCATATCCGCCCCTTCTTGAATATCCATTGCGACTTCGTGTAAACCCTCATTACCATTCGCAGGATCAACTTGATAAGTGTATTTATTGCCGCCTTTTAAATTGCCGGCAGAACCTACCGCATCACGGAATGGACCGTAGTAGTTTGAGGCATATTTTGCGGAATACGCCATAATTTGAGTGTTGATAAAACCGTTAGCCTCTAACGCCTCACGGATTTCGCCAATTCGTCCGTCCATCATATCACTTGGAGCAACAATATCTGCTCCTGCTTCTGCGTGTGATAACGCCTGTTTTACCAGCACTTCTGTGGTAACGTCATTTATTACATAACCTGTCTCATCAATAATGCCGTCTTGTCCGTGAGTGGTAAATGGATCTAAGGCGACATCAGTAATCACACCTAACTCTGGGAATTTTGCTTTTAATGCACGCACTGCACGCTGAGCTAAGCCTTCAGGGTTATAAGCCTCTTCTGCCATTAGCGATTTTTTCGCATCGCCCACCACAGGGAATAATGCCACTGCGGGTACACCATATTTTACGAGTTCTTCTGCTTCAACTAAAAGCTGATCGATAGTTAAACGTTCTACTCCCGGCATTGAAGGCACTTGCACACGCTGATTTTCACCTTCAATCACAAATACAGGATAAATTAAATCATTCACAGTTAATTGGTTTTCTGCCACTAAACGGCGGCTAAAATCGTGTTTGCGTAAACGACGCATACGGCGTAAAGGGAATTGAGATTGAATTACTTGCATTTTAAATTTCCTAAAAGAATAAAGGCACAGCCACAGGTGCTATGCCTTTTTTAACAAAATTATTACTGTGCAACCTGTTCTGATGGTTCATCATCGTCTTTCGGACGATAGAATTTGGCACATAATACTCCCACTTCAAACAACAAGCACATTGGGATAGCCAATAAGGTTTGTGAGAAAATATCAGGTGGCGTAAGGAACATACCGATTACAAAAGCAGCCACGATAATATATGGGCGTTTTTCTCTTAAATCTTCAGGTGTCGTTACACCCGCCCAACATAACAAGATAATAGCCACTGGCACTTCAAAACAGATACCAAACGCCATAAAGATGGTTAAAACGAAATCTAGATAGCTACTGATATCGGTTGCCATTGTTACCCCCTCAGGGGCTGTTGAGGTTAAGAAGCCGAAAACCAATGGGAACACGACATAATAAGCAAAAGCCACACCGCAGTAGAACAACAAGGTACTTGATACCAATAGTGGGTAAACTAAGCGTTTTTCCTGCTTATACAACGCAGGGGCAACGAAAGCCCAAACTTGGTACAAAATAAAAGGCACAGACAAAAACACCGACACAACAATGGTCAATTTAATTGGGGTAAAAAACGGCGTTGCAACATTGGTTGCAATCATCGTTGCACCTTCAGGCAGGTTCTCTGTTAAAGGGGTTGCCAATAAGGTATAAATATCATTTGCCCAATATACTAAGCAACAAAACACAACTAAAACAAAGATAAAACAACGTAATAATCGGTTTCTAAGTTCAATTAAATGTGAAATCAGCGGCTGAGACTCATCAACTTCTGCCATATTCTGCCTCCGATTTCTTCGCTGTTTCAGTTGTAGCCGGTGTTGCTAAATCGTCATCTGGTGGGTAGTAAGCCGACATATCCACCAGTGCTTCTTCCATTTCAGCTAATTCTGCAATTTCATCTGGCGATAATTCGCTTTCTGCATTAGAAGATGGCAATTTCTCAGATAAATCATCAACTGCAAGCGGTTGATTTTCTGCTATTTTTTGCAATTCTTGAGCTTCTAACTCTTGGCTTTCCTGCTCAATTTTTTGTTGGATTTCCGCCACCTGCTCATCGCTCAGTTTTGGAACTGTTGCTGATGTTGCAGCATTGTTATCAAACTCACTTTTTGCAGAATTAATCGAATCTTGCAACTGAGTCGCCGAGTTTTTCAAATCTTCTACGGTTTTACTCAATTCAGGTGACAGAGAACTCAAATTAAGCTCTTCCGCTTTTTTAATACTCTCTTTCAATTCCTGCAATTTAAGTTCTTGAGACAGTTCATTTTGCACGTTTGCGGCTAAACCTCGAATTGTACTTACCCAGCCCATCACGGTTCTAATCGCAATCGGCATACGTTTTGGACCTAGCACCACTAAGCCCACAATCATAATCAGTACTAATTCAGAAAAACCTACATCAAACACGGATTAAACCTGCTCTTTATCTTTATCTTTTACAACGGTTTGTTGCTCTGTTGAAACTCTTTCTTTTACTTCAACCACTTCAACTTTTTCAACGTTCTCAAATCCTGCGTCTTTTTTCTCATCAGACATTGCTTTTTTGAAGCCTTTCACTGATTCGCCTAAGTCAGAACCTAAAGTACGCAATTTCTTTGTACCGAAAAGTAACACAATAATTGCAACCACAATCAAAAGCTGCCAAATACTAATACCGCCCATAAAAACTCCTTTCATTTAATTGGGAATAAATAAAGTAAAACTCCAGTTATTATATGTTACTTTGACATATAAAAAAGGATTTTGCAAAAAATTTGTAAAAAATAACCGCTTATTTGCGTTGGCTCAAAATCAATGCCAGCGGAAATATGGTTAATAATGACACACTCAGCCACAGAGGCAAAGATTCAAATTTCCAAAATGTGCCAAGGATCACAATTGCAGAGATTAAAAGTACAATAAAACGACTATTGCCGCTTGAATTTTGGGCTTTAAGGCTTTCATTAATCTCAGCCAACCTAAAATTAATCTGTTTTTGTTGCTGCAAGGCTTTAAACATCGCTTCAGGAAATTCCGCAAAATGTTCGCGATATTGCGGTAAACGCTGTTTAATATCGCGCATCATCGCTTTCACGCCAACTTGCTCGTTCAGCCAATTTTGTAAAAACGGCTTAGCGGTTTGCCATAAATCTAGCTGTGGATAAACTTGTCTGCCTAAGCCCTCAATATAGAGAAGCGTTTTTTGCAAAAGCACCAACTGCGGCTGGACTTCCATATTAAATTCTCTTGCCACATTAAAGAGATTCAATAAAACGTGCCCAAATGAAATTTCAGACAGTGGTTTTGCAAAAATAGGCTCACAAACTTCACGAAATGCTTGCTCGAATTTATCAATATCAGTATCCGGTGGTGTCCAACCTGATTCCACGTGCATCAACGCTACTCGGCGATAATCTCGATTGAAAAACGCCACAAAACTTTCTGCCAAATAGCGTTTGTCGTTATGATTAAGCGTACCAACAATACCACAATCAATACCAATATATTGTGGATTTTCAGGGTGTTCTCGGTTTACAAAAATATTGCCCGCGTGCATATCCGCGTGGAAAAAACTATCACGAAATACTTGGGTAAAAAACACTTGCACTCCTCGCTCGGCAAGCAATTTCATATCCGTGCCGTTTGCTTCTAATTCAGCAATATTAGACACCGGAATACCGTAAATTCGCTCCATCACAATTAGATTTTTATGGCAAAAATCTTGGTACATTTCAGGCACATAGAGCATCTCGCTGTTCTCAAAATTAGCTCTCAGCCGAACGGCATTGTGCATTTCTTTGCGTAGATCCAACTCATCTAAAATAGTTTTTTCGTATTCTCGAACCACCTCAACCGCACGCAAACGCTTGCCATCATTTGATAATTTAGGAATCAGCCGAGCAATTTTATACATTAACTCCAAATCAGCTTTGATAACAGGTTCAATGCCCGGTCGAATGACTTTCAGCACCACATCTTTGCCTGCAAGCGGTTGATTTTGATTAAATTTTGCCGTGTGAACTTGAGCGATAGAAGCTGAAGCTAAAGCTGTTTCATTAAAATCATCAAACCAAGTTTCAAGCGAACTACCCAATGCTTGTTCCATAATTTGACGAGCAATTTTGCCATCAAAAGGCTCTACATTATCTTGTAGCAAGGCGAGTTGGTCAGCCAACTCCGGAGCAAAAAGATCACGGCGAGTAGCAAGCATCTGCCCTAATTTAATCCAAACAGGTCCAAGCTCTTGCAACGCCAAACGCAACCGTACGCCGTAAGGTTTATCTTGATGCTGATTTTTCACCCAAAATAACGCCGTACGCCCTAGTTTCATTTTGCGAGTAATAGGTAGATTCGGAATGGCTTCATCAATGCCATAGCGGAGGAAAGTGTGGATAATTTGATAAAAACGCCGAATATTTCTAAATTGCATTAATGAATTCCTAATTTTGCGAATTTTTGCTCTAATTTAACCGCTTGTTGGGCAAGTTCTTCAACTTGGTCGTAAAAATTCAATGCTTGTAAGCGATGCACCAATACCGGACGTTCTTGCATTAAGTTTCCAACCAAATGTTGATTATTTTGCGTAAATTGAGCTTTGGCTTTGTGGAACAATTTTTTCGCAAAATCGGTTGAGATTTGTGCCACCACATCGCCAACAAAAGGGGAAAGCAACTCCGCAGGGTCTTTTTCTAACTGCTCAAGTAACGTGGTGAAATGTTGCAACACCTGAATATCGCCATTTAGCACGAGCGATTTATTATTGATTAAGTCGGTGAGTTTTTGTTTATCTGCCAGTTTAGGGAGTGTTTCAAACACCAATTGTACAGAACAATCTGGCTCGCCTTCATAGCTACCTAGCCAATCTGTTCGATTTTCACCAAACAGGATAAAAAAATCTATTTTTGGCGAAGTTAGCTCAATTTTCAGCACTTTTCCTGCTAATTTACGTAGGTTAGGCTCAATATGTGGTGAGCGTTTAAGTAACGCATTAAATGCCGTTTCAATCAACCCAAAAGCAAATTGAGGAAACATCAATTGTTGTTTAAGTTCATTTAACATCGTTAAAATTTATAACCTCTGTGTAATGCCACAATGCCCGCACTTAAATTATAGTAATTTACGCTTTCAAAGCCTGCTTGTTCCATCATCGATTTTAGTTCGTCTTGCTTCGGGTGCATACGGATAGATTCCGCCAAATAGCGGTAGCTTTCCGCATCATTGACCACCACTTCGCCAACTTTCGGTAAAATATTGAACGAATAGAAATTATAAAGCTGGCTGATTGGGTCAATAATCGGTTTTGAAAACTCTAAAACAAGTAAGCGACCACCCGGTTTTAGTACTCGGAACATTGAACGTAGAGCTTTATCTTTATCAGTAACATTACGCAGACCAAAGCTGATGACGATACAATCAAAAGTATTATCGGCAAAAGGCAAGCACTCAGCATTTGCCTGCACATAGCTCACATTGCCCACTACGCCTAAATTGCGTAATTTTTCACGCCCGACTTCAAGCATTGAGCTGTTGATATCCGCTAAAATTACTTCGCCGGTTTCACCGACAAGACGAGAAAATTTTGCAGTAAAATCACCTGTACCGCCTGCTAAATCCAGCACTTTTTGTCCTTTACGAACACCGCTGCAATCAATGGTAAAACGCTTCCATACACGGTGGATACCAAATGAGAGCAAGTCATTCATTAAGTCATATTTACCTGCTACCGAGTGAAACACATTCGCCACAAGTTGCTGTTTTTCTTCTTTGGCAACTGTTTTAAAACCAAAGTGGGTTGTCTCTGCTACTTGATCTAATTTTTCAATTTGTTCTGGTTGCTGAACGTTATTCATAGCTAATTCTCTTTCATTAAAATTTAGGTGTAACCATAGCAAAAAAGCGGTTGTTTTTCCTTAATAATTTGCAAATTTCATCAAAAAAATCACCGCTTGTAGCATTGCCAATTTTCCAAGTAAACCTTCACTTGCTTGACTAAAACCCCTAAATTCTGTAACATTCGCACACTATTTTTCTTGAGGATTACACATTTTGGACAGCCATAGTCGATACTTAACTCTTTAACCTATCTTGTCTAACCTCAAATTACCGACAAGATCGGTAATACTTCCCAGTATCTTTGTTCCTTTTTGTCCTAGCCTCCTAACCATTCGGAGCTTAATTATGATCCGTGCTTTTGGACTGGATAACGCACGCTTAATCAGCGTGGATGAAACAAATCCTATTTTATTAAACGATGCTATTTGGATTGATTTGGTTGATCCAACCGATGCCGAACGTGGTGTTTTAGAAAGCCGTTTAGATCAAACCCTTGCCGAAGAACGTGAATTAGAAGACTTAGAGGCTTCCGCCCGCTTTTTTGAAGATGAAGACGGCTTGCACTTGCACTCATTCTTTTATTGTTTAGATGATGACGATTACGCTGACATTGCTACCGTTGCTTTTACTATTCGTGATGGGCGTTTGTTTACTTTGCGTGATCGAGACTTACCCGCATTTCGTTTATACCGAATGCGTTCACGCCGTGAAAAATTGATCGACAGTAACGCTTATGAACTGCTACTCGACTTATTTGAAACCAAAATTGAGCAGCTTGCTGATGTAATTGAAGAAGTTTATGCAGATTTGGAAAAATTAAGCCGTGTCATTTTAGATGGTAAACAAGAAAAAGATAATTTCAACGACGCACTCTCTCGCTTAACCGAGTTTGAAGATGCCAGTTCAAAAGTACGCTTGTGCCTGATGGATACTCAGCGTGCATTAAGTTTCTTACTACGAAAAACCCGCTTGCCGAATAATCAGCTTGAGCAGGCTCGGGATATTATGCGAGATATTGAATCTCTACAACCGCATAATGAGTCATTATTCCAAAAAGTAAACTTCTTAATGCAAGCGGCAATGGGTTATATCAATATTGAGCAGAACCGCATTATGAAATTCTTCTCGGTGGTGTCGGTGATGTTCCTGCCGGCAACCTTAGTAGCCTCCACTTACGGAATGAACTTTGAATTTATGCCGGAATTGGGCTTTAAATATGGTTACCCAATGGCGATTGGTTTGATGATTATCGCCGCCTCAGCTCCTTATCTTTACTTTAAACGTAAGGGTTGGTTATAAAAGAAAGTCTATAGTTTTATAAACTATAGGCTTTCTTATTCTCTCACAATTGGCTAGGAAATATTTATGTTTGATAAATTAAAACACTTCGGCAATATGGTAAAAAATGCCATTATCCAGCACCCGATTGAAATTTTATTCGTAACCTATGTAACATCAATATTGCTGCCTTATGGGGGCGAATATAATTCATTAAAAACTTTTCAAAACTTAATTGCCCTTGCTCCAATTTGCTTTATAGTGCTTTATTTAGCACGCAGCACCAAAGCTTATTGGCTTTTAATTCTGTTGCCGATTGCAATTGCCTTGTTTTTTACTGAAATCAAACTTGAACTTATTAAAGATTCCCGTTATTGGGCTGTAATGCTTTGTACTTTCTTATGTTTAATCAGCCAACATTGGCATAAAAATAATACATATTTTGTCCGTGAAACGGTCAATAAATTAGTAAATATTGGCTTTGCTTTTGTATTAGCAACGATTATTTTTGCAGCATTAAGTGCGATTACATTTGCCATTACCAAGCTATTTAACCTCAATAGTTATGACTACTCTCTATTCGAGCGGTTCTGGATATTTTCTATTGTTTGGGCTTTCCCTGTTCTATTTCTAACACTTGAACACCAAAGATCTGCGGATGACTCCACCTATTTAAATCGAGTCGGTGAAATGTTACTAAACTGGATTTTATCACCGGCGTTAATTATCTATACCACCATTATTTATGCTTATGTGGTTTATATTATTATCAGAGGCGAAATGCCAAATGGCGTGGTGGCAAACGTTGCATTCCCCTATTTAACCATTGGTTTAGCAATACAAGCGGTACAATTATTGCTACAAAATGCAAAATGGCAGTGGTTCTATCGTTACTATATTTATTTAGCCTTATTGCCACTCGCTTTAGTGTGGTATGCCATTTACATTCGCCTAAGCAATTATGGCTTAACCGAAGCTCGTATTTATTTAGTGATTGGAGCTACTACCTTATCCATCTGTTATGGATTATTACTAGTACAACGTTTCGCTCAATACCGCTTATTCTCTGCTGTTTCAATTGCAGTCATTTTAATTTCAGTATTTGTTTTAGACCCACAACAAATGGCGATTAAAGACCAAACCCAGCGTTTAGATCGCTATTTAAACGAACATAACTTGCTAGATAAGAATAATAAAATCGATAAAGAAGCCGTATCTAAGCATAAACAATTACTAGGTGATAACCGTGCTGAAATTGAACGTTTTAATTCAATGGTAAGTTATGTTGCAAGAGAATTTCACTCTGAAAAATTTAAAGAAAAATATGGTATTGAGTCACCTTATGAACTGATTAGCGAGAGAGATTATAATGAGAATCCACGCATCTTTGAAGCCTCTGATCGCCGCCCTATTCGCTTAACCAAAGCCGATATTGAAAATGCGAAAGAGTTTATTGTTTTAGAGAGAATGTTTTATCGCCCAACCCATATCTATACTCGAAGAACCGAAGAAGATATAAATCAGTGCCAAACGTTAATCTATCAAGGTTATGACTTTACCACTAATGAATTTAATGTGGATAATTATACCGAAACCGCCCAAGCCTGTGATGAAATAAAAGCCCCGACGGAGTTTATCATTGCCTTTAAAGGCATTGAGCCGGAAATTCAATTTAATATAGACGATGAAGTGCGAAAAATTTTTGATAAGCATAATTTAGACATTACTCAAACGCATCAATATGAAGTTTTGGAAAACATAAAATCCGATCTACTTAACATTGATTTAGGCAGTGCGGTGTTATCACTGAGTGATATTCGACTTCAGTTTGAAGATAATATTGGCTATGTGGTAGATAATTTCACAACAAAATATTTGATGTTGAAATAATCCTTAATATTCCCTAAAAAGCTGCTTCTGATATAACAGCAAGCAGCTTTTTTATTGAAAAAAGAAATCTCTTACCGCTTCAATCACTTTGTTTTGCTCTTGTTCAGTTAAATTATAAAACAGCGGCAATCTCACTAATCGTTCACTTTCTTGTGTAGTAAAACGATCTTCCCCACTAAATCTGCCAAACTTCCCCCCGGCAGGACTGGAATGTAACGGCACATAATGAAACACCGTTAAGATCTTTCGAGCTTTCATAAACGCAATAAACGCCGAACGTTCAGCTAAATCTTTCAGTTTCAGATAAAACAAATGCCCGTTATGTTGATATTGTTCTGCCGAACTTGGTAAGGCTACTCTGCCTGCTTGAGCTAACGGTAAAAAGGCTTGGAAATAGTTTCGCCACAAGGTCAATCGCTTTTGGTTGATTTTATCTGCCACTTCAAGTTGAGCATACAAATAGGCAGCTTGAATTTCCGACATCAAAAAGCTCGATCCAATATCCTGCCAACGGTATTTATCCACCTCGCCACGAAAAAACCGGCTTCGATCCGTGCCTTTTTCCCGTAAAATCTCTGCTCTAGCGATCAATGTCGGATCATTCAGCACGATTGCTCCACCTTCACCACCTGCCGAGTAATTTTTAGTTTCGTGGAAACTATAGCAACCAATATGCCCGATTGAACCTAATGCTCTGCCTTGATAAAAGGCATTAACCGCTTGAGCGGCATCTTCCACCACATAAAGCCCGTGCTTTTCAGCAATCGCCATAATTTTTTCCATCTCGCACGCCACACCTACATAATGCACAGGCACAATGGCTTTGGTTTTCGGCGTGATGGCTTGCTCAATTTGGTTTTCATCAATATTCATTGTATCAGGGCGAATATCCACAAACACGATTTTCGCCCCACGCAGCACAAAAGCATTAGCAGTAGAAACAAAAGTGTAACTTGGCATAATCACTTCATCATCAGGCTGAATATCCAACAAAATCGCAGCCATTTCTAAGGCTGCCGTGCAAGAAGGTGTGAGTAGCACTTTACTGTGCGTGAGGTTTTTCTCCAGCCACTGTTCGCACAAATGGGTAAATTTACCATTGCCTGATAGCTTTCTACTCGCCATTGCTTGTTGAATATAGCCAAGTTCCGAGCCAATAATCGGTGGTTGATTGAATGGGATAAGATCTGTATTTTTCATAAATTGCTTAAAATTGCAGGATAAAACCAATAATAGACCGCTTGTATATTTGCCCCTAGAGATTGGTACAACCGAGCAGCCTTCAGATTACTACTTTGCGTAGCAACAAATAACTTATCTACCTGTTGTTGCTTCGCCCAATAGATTGCAGCGTGCAATAATGCAGAACCAATCCCTTGTTGCTGAAAACGTGGCTCTACCGCCAATAATCCAATTTTGGCTTGATTTCCAGCCAATAGGCGAACAGTAATCGCCCCTTGAAGTTGCCCTAATTCATTTCGTTTAATGAAGCAAATATCATCAAATTCACCTTTTACCGCATTTTCAATCCAGGTCTGATAAAAGCGTTGATTTTCTGCTAAAGAAAAATAGGGTGGGCGAAAGCGACTATTCGGAAAAGCTGGACGAAATAATGAGATCAATTCGGGTAAATCTGCCATCGTAGCCTTACTACAAGCGGTCGAATTTTGCGAAAATTTTACAAGATCGAATGCAAGTTCCACCTCGCCTTCTACAAAGATAAAACCTTGTTTTTGCAGTCGGTCTATGTGAACAAAATTATCAGCCGCTACTTTTGCTTGCACGATTTCTCTGCCGAAAAAATCAGAGAGCCATTTATCCGCCCTTATCATCTTAACCATATCCCTCTGCAATCAAGCAGATATTTTTGTTTCACACGATCAATTGAGATTTGTTTGAATGGTGTATGATCAACCAATAGAACAATAATATCGGCTTGGGAAAGTGCTGTGTCAGTATCAACTAATGTTATATTTTCTAACGATAAAGTCTGAATATTTGGTTCAACCGCCATCACTCTGCCTTTATGCCATCGAGCTATCTGTTGGGTAATTGCTAGGGCTGGGCTTTCTCGCAAATCATCAATATCTGGTTTAAATGCTAAACCAAAACAAGCAATAGTTAGCTCACTCAGTTTACAATCTTTCTCTGCCACACAATCCTCCACTAGGGCTTTAAGTTTTTCTAACACCCATTGCGGCTTGGCATTATTTACTTCCCGTGCAGTGCGAATTAAACGGGCTAATTGAGGCGATTGAGACACAATAAACCAAGGATCAACCGCAATGCAATGTCCGCCCACGCCGGCTCCGGGTTGTAGAATATTCACTCTTGGGTGCTGATTGGTAAGCTCAATGAGCTCCCACACATTAATATCCAGCTCATCGCAAATCATTGAAAGTTCGTTGGCAAAAGCGATATTTGCATCACGAAAGCTATTTTCCACCAGCTTACACATTTCAGCCGTGCGAGCTTGGGTTGAAATACAATTCCCTTTTGCAAAAATTTGGTATAAATCGACCGCTTGTTGGCTGCATTGGGGGGTTAAACCACCAATAATGCGGTTATTTTCCACCAATTCTGTCATTATTCTGCCGGGTAAAACACGTTCAGGGCAGTAGGCAATATGCACATCGGCAGGAAAGGCTAAATCGGGACGGGCTTGGCTTAGCCACTCAGCTAGTTTTTCTGTTGTGCCAACAGGCGATGTGGACTCAAGCACTACCAAATTCCCTTTGCGTAAATAAGGGGCGATAGCTAAAGCAGCATTTTGCATATAGGAGAGATCGGGCTTTTTCTCTAATAGTGGCGTTGGCACTGCAATAATAAAGGCATCAGCAGTATCAGGCGTTTGAGTTGCAAAAAAATTGCTATTTTTGACCGCTTGCGTGAAGGCAGTTTGCAAATCAGGTTCAACAATATGGATTTTACCTTGCTTGAGGCTTGCTACAACTTGCTCATTAATATCCACCCCAATCACTTGCTTACCTGCATTGGCAAAAGCCACCGCCGTTGGCAGCCCGATATAGCCTAAGCCAATAATACAAATTCGATTAAATTTAGTTTTTTGCATCTTTACCCATTAAAAATAGAAATGGCACACTAACGTATGCCATTTTAATTATACATTTTCTAATGTTGCATTCGTTTTTGCTCTTACTGCAAAACTCAACACAAAGCCGATAAGCAATCCACTTAATGCACCAATCATTAACCAAAATAGGCGATCCGGCGATTCTGCTTTTAGTGGAACAGATGGCGATTTCACCAAACGATAAGCTTTTAATTGGTTATCTAATGGCTGAACCGAACGCATCATTTGCAATTTTGCCGCCCAGTCTTGATTACCTTTTGCTCCAACATTTAACTCTGATGCCGTTTTAATTTGTTGGAATAACACCTTCCATTTCGCAATTAAATCGGCGTTTAACCTCTCACGAGCTTGAGTATTTACCAGTGGAATAAAATCCGTTAATAATTTTTGAGCATCTTCTGCATTTTCTAACGTTAAACTCAAATTATCGGCAGAAGTGGCTACATCTTTTTGGAAACTAAACTGCTCCACTAATTCAGCTGCAACAATCGCTGTCGATTTTTTCTCAACTTGTGCCTTTAACTTCACAACTTCACTTTCTACTAAATAGGCTTGGAGTAAATCTGCTGAGGTTAAATTACGTTTAAATTCTTCATAAACTTGTTCAACCGCTTCTTTTTGTACAGTTTGATTGCTAAGCTCAGGCGTACTACTACTCAAAAAATGATAGGTAGAGAGTAACGAATAGTAGTTACCTAAATCAGGTACATTCGGTTGTTCAAATTGTGCGGTTACTTTCCATTTTTCCGGCTGCGAATAACTTAAGCCATAACCCAATCCTACTCCAATAGCAGTAAATAAAATAAGCACTAAAAAACGATAAAATAGCGTTTTCACAAAAATTTCCTTTAAACTTGTTTAGTACGTTTTGCACGGCGTTTTAAACGACGAATAAAACGCGTTATACGCCACGCTCGGGTAATCGAATAGGCGTACAAAAAGAATACACCGATAAACATCAACATCATTACCCACTGGTTCCAGTAATATACTTCGCCCAAAATGCCAATAGTGGCACAAAATCCTGCCCAAAGTGTAATCACTAACAGAGCTTGGCGAGAGGTTAGCCCTGCTCGCATCATTAAATGGTGCAAGTGCAAGCGGTCAGGTTTGAACGGACTTTTACCTTTTTTCAAACGACGGATAATGACCGCCACCATATCAATGAGAGGAACTGCAATCAGCCATAACCCGGTAATTGGGCTGATTGGCGAGCCTTGTCCTTGCGTACTTAACAGTAAAACCCAAATAATGGTAAAGCCAATCAGCATACTACCTGAGTCGCCCATAAATACTTTCCATTTTGCTCCGAATACACTCAAGTTGAACATTGCATACGGCAGTAATACAAAAATGAGAGCAAAACACCAATAGCCTAAAGTTGGCTCATCTTTAATAAACATCAATGTACCAAGCCCGGCGAAGCTCACACTTGATAGCCCAGCTAACAAGCCATCAATACCATCAACCATATTGAAGGCATTAATCACACCAATGGTAATGAACACTGTAAATACAATTCCCAACCAACCCAACTCAATACTAAATGGGGCGATTATCTGCCCTAAACTGCTAAGCGATAAGCCACTGTAAATCATCGCTCCTGCTAATGCGGCTTGAATGCCCGCACGCAATAGTGGACTAATGTCAAAGCGGTCATCTAATACACCGATAATCAGCAAAATAGTAACGGCACTAAGGTAAAGCTCCGGCAGCCGCATATCTTGCCACTGCATAAAATAAAAAGTGAGATTACCAATAAATAATGCAATACCGCCAATTAACGGGATTAAACCTTGATGGCGTTTACGAAAGTTTGGTTTATCGACTAAACCCACAAATTCCGCCACAGGTCGCATCACAATTAAGGCGAGAAATGAAACAATAAATACGGTTAGAAAAGTAAGCCACATAGTGGGATTACCTCAAAAAATGTGCAATAAAAATAGGTACTCAGAATAGCACAAGGCAACAAAACCGTAAAATTTTTTAGCGAAAATAGAGGCTTTTCAGTACAATAGAACACAAATTTGTTTTAAGTAAAAAGGAATTATTATGTCAATGTCAGAAAAATTGTTTGAACAAGCCCAGAAAGTGATTCCAGGCGGGGTAAACTCTCCTGTTCGTGCCTTTAAAGGCGTGGGAGGCACGCCAGTATTTATTGAAAAAGCACAAGGGGCTTATATTACCGATAGCGACGGCAAACAGTATATCGACTATGTAGGCTCTTGGGGTCCGATGGTATTAGGGCATAATCACCCATCTATTATTGATGCCGTATTAAAAGCCGTGCCGAACGGATTAAGTTTCGGAGCTCCAACTGCTGCTGAAATCACTCTTGCCGAATTAGTCTGCAAATTAATCCCTTCTATTGAAATGGTAAGAATGGTAAGTAGTGGCACAGAGGCAACAATGTCTGCTATTCGCTTGGCTCGTGGCTATACAGGACGAGATAAAATCATCAAATTTGAAGGCTGCTATCACGGGCACTCCGATTCGCTATTAGTAAAAGCAGGTTCTGGGGCTTTAACGCTCGGTCAGCCAAGCGGCCCGGGTGTGCCTGCCGATTTCGCTAAGCACACACTTACTTGCACTTACAACGATTTAGATTCCGTAAAAGCGGCGTTTGAACAATATCCAAATGATATTGCTTGTTTAATTGTTGAACCTGTTGCAGGCAATATGAACTGTATTCCGCCACAAGAAGACTTTTTACAAGGCTTACGTGAGCTTTGCACACAATATGGTGCAGTATTTATTATTGATGAAGTGATGACAGGTTTCCGTGTCGCACTTGGTGGTGCTCAATCTTACTATGGCGTTACGCCTGATTTAACCACGCTCGGCAAAATTATCGGCGGCGGTATGCCAGTGGGTGCATTCGGCGGTAAAAAAGAGATTATGGAATACATCGCCCCAACAGGCCCTGTTTACCAAGCTGGCACACTTTCAGGCAACCCGATTGCAATGGCAGCAGGCTTGGCTTGTTTAACCGAATTATCAAAATCAGGTAACGAAGAACAATTAGCAACCAAAACCCAAATCCTTGCCGAAGGATTTAAAGCCTTAGCAGACAAGCATAATATTCCACTCACTGTCCAATATGTTGGTGGAATGTTCGGTTTATTCTTCACTGAACAAAAATCGGTAACCAACTTCCAAGAAGTGATGAAATGCGATGCAGCCAAATTCAACCGTTTCTTCCACTTAATGCTAGAGCAAGGTGTTTATTTAGCCCCATCAGCATTTGAGGCAGGTTTTATGTCTTTAGCTCACACAGATGAGGATATTGCTCGCACGTTAGAGGCTGCAGATAAGGCGTTTGGGGAGCTGTAATTACCCCTTACAAGCGGTTGGATTGGAAAAGAAATTTGCAAATTTCTGAAATAGTTTTCCACACTTGTAGCTAAAAGAATCTCTTTTATATATTGAATATATAAACTACTATCATAGTTAGTCTATCTATTAAAAGAATTATAAATATAAAAACCCTCAGATTCAGTCTGAGGGTTTCTTTATTTAATAGCCTAGATTACAAACTATTACTCTTCATCACCCGCATTTAACAATGCTGCTAAACTTTGAGTTGCGTCATCTGCAACAAATTCAAATTCAGCTTCAATGTCTGCATCGGTTACAAATGAATTTTCTTTTGCAGCCGGTGCTTCAAACTCAGGTGCTACTGCAATGCCTGCTTCAAGTTGTGCACGTTTTTTCGCACGAGCTTGGTGGTAAGCAAAACCTGTACCCGCAGGAATTAAGCGACCTACGATCACGTTCTCTTTCAAACCACGCAACTCATCTTGTTTACCTGCAACAGCGGCTTCGGTAAGCACTCGAGTCGTTTCTTGGAACGATGCCGCAGAAATGAAGCTTTCTGTTGCAAGTGATGCTTTAGTAATACCAAGCAATTCACGCTCGAACTCAACAAGTGGCTTGCCTTCTTCCGCACGTTTACGGTTAGCGATTTTCACTCGAGCTACTTCAACCTGTTCTCCGTCTAGGAATTCAGAGTCGTAAGCGTTGGTGATGGTTGCTTTACGTAACATTTGGCGAACGATAACTTCAATGTGCTTGTCGTTAATTTTTACCCCTTGTAAGCGGTAAACTTCTTGCACTTCGTTAACGATATAGTCGGTTACTGCGTGAACACCACGTAAACGCAAGATATCGTGTGGCGTTTCTGCACCATCGGAAATGACATCACCACGTTGTACCATTTCGCCTTCGAATACGTTGAGCTGACGCCATTTTGGAATCATTTCTTCAAACGCTTCACCTTCAGCCGGTGTAATTACCAAGCGACGTTTGCCTTTGGTTTCTTTACCGAATGATACAATACCTGAAATTTCTGCCAAGATTGCCGGATCTTTCGGTTTACGAGCTTCAAATAAGTCCGCAACGCGTGGAAGACCACCAGTAATATCTTTTGTACCTACAGATTCTTGTGGAATACGAGCTAATGCTTCACCCACTGCAATTTCTGCACCATCATCTAAGGTTACGATTGCTTTACCCGGTAAGAAGTATTGTGCCGGAACGTCTGTACCCGGAATTAAGATGTCGTTACCGTTGCTATCTACTAAACGTAATGCCGGACGTAAGTCTTTACCTGCTGTTGCACGTTCACCCACATCTTGAACCACGATTGATGATAAACCTGTTAATTCGTCAGTTTGACGCGTTACGGTTAAGCCATCAACGATATCGCTAAATTGGATACGACCTGAAACCTCTGAGATAACCGGCATTGTGTGCGGATCCCAATTCGCAACTACTTCACCTGCATTCACTTCTGCACCGTCATTTTTCGATAACACTGCACCGTAAGGCACTTTATAGTTCTCTTTGGTACGACCGAAAGTGTCGATAACCGTCAATTCAGTGTTACGTGAAGTTAATACGATTTTGCCGTCTTTGTTAGTAACGAATTTCGCGTTAGTGAGTTTAATCGTACCTGCATTTTTCACTTGAATGCTAGATTCTTTCGCTGCCGCAGATGCCGCACCACCAATGTGGAACGTACGCATCGTTAACTGTGTACCCGGCTCACCGATAGATTGTGCTGCAATAACGCCAACCGCTTCACCTTGGTTAATTAAGTGTCCACGTGCTAAATCACGACCGTAACATTTCGCACACACACCAAAGTCTGTATCACAAGTTACTACCGAGCGTACTTTGATCACATCAACAGATTCACGATCTACCACATCACACCATTTTTCATCTAATAAGGTGTTACGTGGAATTAAAACTTCATCTGTACCCGGTTTTAATACATCTTCAGCTACTACACGACCTAATACTCGATCACGCAGAGCTTCTTTCACATCACCACCTTCGATTAACGGGGTCATCACAATACCTTCGTGAGTACCGCAGTCATCTTCGATAATCACTAAATCTTGTGCTACATCCACTAAACGACGGGTTAAGTAACCTGAGTTCGCTGTTTTTAATGCGGTATCGGCAAGACCTTTACGTGCACCGTGGGTAGAAATAAAGTACTGAAGAACGTTCAAGCCTTCACGGAAGTTTGCCGTGATTGGAGTTTCTATAATCGAGCCGTCCGGACGTGCCATCAAACCACGCATACCGGCTAACTGACGAATCTGTGCCGCAGAACCACGTGCACCTGAGTCCGCCATCATAAAGATGCTGTTAAATGAGGCTTGCTTTTCAGGGTTACCTTCACGGTTAATAACTTCCTCCGTTGAAAGGTTTTCCATCATCGCTTTCGCCACACGTTCGTTTGCTGCCGCCCAAATATCGATTACTTTGTTATAACGCTCACCCGCAGTCACTAAACCGCCATTGAACTGTTCTTGAATTTCAGCAACCTCTGCTTCAGCTGCTTCAATGATGGCGTATTTTTGCTCTGGGATCACCATATCATCAATACCAACAGAAGCACCTGAACGTGCAGCGTAAGCGAAACCTGTGTACATAATTTGGTCAGCTAAAACAACGGATTCTTTCAAACCTAAACGGCGGTAGCTTTCGTTAATTAATTTTGAGATCGCTTTTTTACCTAATGTTTGGTTGAATAAGCTAAATGGCATACCTTTTGGTGCGATCATCCATAAGATTGCACGACCGATTGTGGTATCCACTAATTCTGTTTTAGCAACAAATTCGCCTGCTTCATTTTTCTCATATTCTGTTACACGCACTTTTACACGAGAGTGTAATTCTGCCTGACCTGTACGGTAAGCCTTCTCCGCTTCACGAGGGTCTAAGAAGTACATTCCTTCGCCTTTACCGTTTACTTTCTCGCGGGTCATATAGTACAAGCCTAATACAACGTCTTGAGATGGAACGATAATCGGATCACCACTTGCCGGTGAAAGTACGTTGTTGGTAGACATCATTAACGCACGTGCTTCTAATTGTGCTTCGAGTGTTAATGGAACGTGTACCGCCATTTGGTCACCGTCGAAGTCCGCGTTGAACGCCGCACACACAAGAGGGTGTAACTGGATTGCTTTACCTTCAATCAATAACGGTTCAAACGCTTGAATACCTAAACGGTGAAGCGTTGGTGCACGGTTAAGAAGAATCGGGTGCTCGCGAATAACTTCTGCAAGAATATCCCATACGATCGGATCTTCACGTTCTACCATTTTCTTCGCAGCTTTGATAGTTGATGCAATGCCACGAGATTCTAATTTAGAATAGATAAACGGACGGAATAATTCCAATGCCATTTTCTTCGGTAAACCACATTGGTGTAAGCGTAAGTATGGACCTACGGTAATTACCGAACGACCTGAGTAGTCTACACGTTTACCTAATAAGTTTTGACGGAAACGACCTTGTTTACCTTTGATCATATCTGCCAAAGATTTTAACGGACGTTTGTTAGAACCGGTAATCGCACGACCACGACGACCGTTGTCTAATAACGCATCTACAGACTCTTGTAACATACGTTTTTCGTTACGCACGATAATATCCGGTGCAACTAAGTCTAGTAAGCGTTTTAAACGGTTATTACGGTTGATTACACGGCGGTATAAATCATTTAAGTCAGACGTTGCAAAACGACCACCATCAAGCGGAACTAACGGACGTAAATCCGGTGGCAATACCGGTAATACAGTCATTACCATCCACTCAGGTTTGTTGCCTGATTGCAAGAATGCTTCTAAGGTTTTTAAACGTTTAGTGATTTTTTTACGTTTGGTTTCAGAGTTGGTTTCTTGTAACTCTTCACGCAATACTTCGCATTGGTGTTCTAAATCTAAATCACGAAGTAATGCTTGGATACCTTCGGCACCCATTTTCGCTTCAAACTCATCGCCCCAACGCTCTTCAGCATCCATAAACTGTTCTTCGGTTAATAGCTGATTTTTCTCTAAATCAGTCATACCCGGCTCAGTTACAACATAGCTTTCGAAATAAAGTACACGTTCAATATCACGTAACGGCATATCTAAAATTAATCCGATACGGGACGGAAGTGATTTTAAGAACCAAATGTGGGCAACCGGACACGCTAATTCGATATGACCCATACGCTCACGGCGTACTTTAGTTTGGGTTACTTCAACACCGCATTTTTCACAAATTACACCACGATGTTTTAAACGTTTATATTTACCACATAAACACTCGTAATCTTTTACCGGTCCGAAAATACGTGCACAGAATAAACCATCACGCTCTGGTTTGAAGGTACGGTAGTTAATCGTTTCCGGTTTTTTTACTTCACCGAACGACCAAGAACGGATCTTGTCCGGTGATGCTAAACCAATTTTAATCACATCAAAATCATCGCTTGATTTTGTTTGTGCTTTTAAAAACTTCACTAAGTCTTTCACTTTTTTGCCCCTAGGGTAGGTTTTTAAGTTCGCCCCGCAATTAGCCGAGCGAGTAAATTTTGTCTACAAGCGGTTAGATTTTGCAAAATTTTTACGAAATTTGACCGCTTGTTGTAGTTTATTCTCCGATCTGCTCCCCTCTTTTCTAAAGAGAAGAGTTTGATCAAGGGAAAATCAACTATTACGCTTCGTCTAACTCCATATCGATCGCTAATGCACGGATCTCTTTGGTGATTACATTAAATGACTCTGGGATACCCGGCTCCATATAATGTGTGCCGTCTACGATATTTTTGTACATCTTCGTACGACCGTTCACGTCATCTGATTTCACTGTGAGCATTTCTTGTAAGGTGTAAGCAGCACCGTATGCTTCTAATGCCCAAACCTCCATCTCACCGAAACGCTGACCACCGAACTGTGCTTTACCACCCAACGGTTGTTGAGTAACAAGGCTATAAGAACCGGTTGAACGTGCGTGCATTTTATCATCAACCAAGTGGTTCAATTTGAGCATATACATATAACCTACGGTTACAGGACGCTCAAATTTCTCACCTGTGCGACCATCGTAAAGGGTAATCTGACCTGAAGTCGGTAAGCCACCTAATTCTAATAAGCCTTTGATCTCCGTTTCGTGAGCACCATCGAATACAGGTGTTGCAAGCGGTAAACCTTTACGTAAGTTTTGTGCTAAACGCATTACTTCTTCATCTGTGAAGGTACTTAAATCAACCACTTGTGAACCGTGTCCTAAGTCATACGCTTTTTGGATATATTCACGTAATTTAGCAATTTCTTGCTGTTGTTTGATCATCTTATCGATTTGATCACCGATACCACGAGCCGCTAAACCTAAGTGGGTTTCTAAGATCTGACCAATGTTCATACGAGATGGTACGCCCAGCGGGTTCAATACGATTTCTACCGGCTGACCGTTTTCATCGTATGGCATATCTTCAACAGGGTTGATTTTTGAGATAACACCTTTGTTACCGTGACGACCAGCCATCTTATCACCCGGTTGGATTTGGCGTTTAACCGCAAGGTAAACTTTAACTACTTTTAACACGCCCGGTGCTAAATCATCGCCTTGAATGATTTTATTACGTTTGATTTCAAGTTTACGTTCAAACTCTTTGCGTAACTCTTCGTGTTGCTCCGCTAACTGCTCTAATTGATTTTGTTTCGCTTCGTCATCTAAAGTTTGTTCTAACCATTTCTCACGAGCAACGCCATCTAGTGCAGACTCTTTCACGCCGCCTTCGATTAACAAGTTACGAACACGAGTGAATAAACCGGCTTCTAAGATTTCTAACTCTTCAGATAAATCTTTCTTCGCTTCACGAAGTTGAAGTTCTTCAATTTCTTTCGCACGCTTGTCTTTCTCTACGCCATCACGGGTAAATACTTGAACATCGATAACCGTACCTGAAGTACCGTTTGGTACACGAAGTGAAGAATCTTTAACGTCTGATGCTTTTTCACCGAAGATCGCACGTAATAGTTTCTCTTCCGGTGTTAATTGGGTTTCACCTTTAGGGGTTACTTTACCGACTAAGATGTCGCCACCTTTCACTTCCGCACCGATGTAAACAATACCCGATTCATCTAATTTGCTTAATGCAGATTCACCCACGTTTGGAATATCCGCTGTGATCTCTTCTGCACCTAATTTGGTGTCACGAGCCACACAAGATAATTCTTGAATGTGGATTGTCGTGAAGCGATCTTCTTGAACCACACGCTCAGACACTAACATTGAGTCTTCGAAGTTATAACCGTTCCAAGGCATAAATGCCACACGGATATTTTGACCTAACGCTAATTCACCTAAGTCTGTTGAAGGACCGTCTGCTAAGATCTCACCACGTGCTACCGGCTCGCCTAAGTTCACACAAGGTACTTGGTTGATACAGGTGTTTTGGTTTGAACGGGTGTATTTAATTAAGTTATAGATGTCGATACCTGCTTCGCCTGGGATCGTTTCATCTTCATTAACTTTCACTACGATACGAGAAGCATCAACATATTGGACCGTACCACCACGTTTCGCCACAATCGCAACCCCTGAGTCAAGAGCGATTGGTTTTTCCATACCGGTACCGACTAACGGTTTGTCCGCACGCAATGTTGGAACTGCCTGACGTTGCATGTTCGCACCCATTAACGCACGGTTCGCATCGTCGTGCTCAAGGAACGGAATCAACGCTGCCGCAACCGAAACCACTTGTTGGGTTGAGATGTCCATATACTGAACTTCTTCCGGTTTGAATAAACCAGACTCACCTTGCTGACGGCAAGTGACATAAGTATCAGTAAAGCGGAAATTCTCATCTAAGTTTGAGTTCGCCTGAGCAATAATATTGTTGCTCTCTTCAATCGCTGATAAGTACTCGATCTCTTCAGTAACTTGACCATCAACCACTTTACGGAATGGAGTTTCTAAGAAACCGTAGTTGTTAGTACGAGCATAAACAGAAAGCGAGTTGATCAAACCGATGTTTGGACCCTCTGGGGTTTCGATTGGGCATAAACGACCGTAGTGAGTTGGGTGAACATCTCGAACCTCAAAACCTGCACGCTCACGAGTTAAACCACCCGGACCTAATGCAGAAATACGGCGTTTGTGCGTAACCTCTGAAAGCGGGTTATTTTGGTCCATAAATTGCGAAAGTTGTGAAGAGCCGAAGAACTCTTTCACTGCCGCAGAAATCGGTTTTGCATTGATTAAATCTTGTGGGGTTACGCCATCTAAATCACCTAAAGATAAACGCTCACGTACTGCACGCTCAACACGCACTAAACCAATACGGAATTGGTTTTCTGCCATTTCGCCGACCGAACGGATACGACGGTTACCTAAGTGGTCGATATCGTCCACTTCGCCACGACCGTTACGGATCTCGATTAATTTTTTCATTACACCGATGATGTCATCGTTGCTTAAGATACCGCTACCCACGCCTTCAGGAATATCTAAAGAGCGGTTGAACTTCATACGACCTACCGCAGATAAGTCATAACGTTCTGCTGAGAAGAACATATTATCGAATAATGCTTCTGCCGCTTCTTTCGTTGGTGGTTCACCCGGACGCATCATACGGTAGATTTCCACTAACGCACTTAAACGGTCGTAAGTTGGATCCACTCGTAAGGTTTCAGAAATGTATGAACCGTGGTCTAAATCGTTGGTAAATAATACGTCAATCTCTTTATAGCCGGCCGCTGATAAGTTTGCCAACATTTCCATTGAGATTTCCATATTCGCAGGGCAAATCACTTCGCCTGACGATAAATCAACGTAATCTTGAGCAGCAACTTTACCGACGATATACTCAACCGGCACTTCAATTTGGGTAACGTTATCTTTTTCTAATGCACGGATGTGACGAGCGGTAATACGACGTCCCACTTCCACATATACTTTGCCGTTTGCTGAAATATCGAATGTTGCCGTTTCGCCTCTTAAACGCTCAGGCACTAACGTCATTAATAATTTGTTATCAACAATTTCAAACGTAATTTTTTCGAAGAATAAATTTAAGATTTCTTCAGTGCTGTAACCTAATGCACGCAAAATGATAGTTGCCGGTAATTTACGGCGGCGGTCAATACGAGCAAATAAGTTATCTTTCGGGTCGAACTCGAAATCTAACCAAGAACCACGGTAAGGAATAATGCGTGCGTTATAAAGCACTTTACCTGAAGAGTGGGTTTTACCTTTGTCAGAATCGAAGAACACGCCCGGGCTACGGTGTAATTGAGAAACGATAACACGCTCAGTCCCGTTGATAACGAAAGTACCGTTATCGGTCATTAATGGGATTTCGCCCATATACACGTTTTGCTCTTTAATATCTTTCACCGTACCGGCAGCAGCCTCACGGTCATAAGATACTAAACGCAATTTTACGCGTAATGGTGCAGCATAGGTTGTGCCACGGATTTGACATTCACGAACATCAAACACCGGATCGCCTAATTCGTAAGAAACGTATTGCAATTCAGTTGCACCGTTGTTGCTCACAATCGGGAAAACTGAACGGAATGCCGCTTCTAAACCTTGTTGCCCTTCAGGATCTTTTTCAATAAATTTTTCAAAAGAATCAAGCTGAATTGTTAATAGATAAGGTACGTTCAGAACTTGTGGACGTTTGCCAAAGCTCTTACGGATACGCTTTTTCTCGGAATATGAATATGCCATTTTTTAAGATAGCCTCTGATGTATATTTTGGTTGAGATTACACAATCCGACACGAAAGACTCGGTTGGAAGTGGCATTATAAAAAACTGTACGAGGTGTCATTTTCCAATCGCCAATCAAGCAGTCAAAAATCACTACTGCAAGCGGTCAAATTGGGCAGGAAATTTGCAAATTTTGTTGATTAAAATGACAAAACCAACACTTGCGTTCAAGCACAAAAGGCTGAGCGGTCAAGCCGTCAGCCAATTTTTACTAAAAATGGTTGTAAATTATAGCGGATTTTACAAAATTTGACAACAATTTGACCGCTTGTTTTTATGGGAAAATTATTGGATTTTCTCTTCGTCTTGGGCTAATTTACTACCAAAAAATAGGCTTGCAAAGCCGATAGCAAAGATAGAAATTAAGAAATAGTAACCCCCATTCAACATAATTAATGGTTGCTTCTAAACCTTGAATAGTCACTACATTTCCCAAAGTAAGAGCGTATCCACCACTAATACATAAAACAACAATCACTTTTCCGACTTGCACCGAGCGGATTTCAAAGTCAGGTATTTTACCTTGAGCTAAATACAATCCAAATCCAGCGATAATACATAATCCCATTAGTCTTTACCAAGAGCTGTATCGCACATTTTAACGATCCAAGTTACTTTAGAAAATTTTTGTCCCAACTTACCATCTACACAAGCCTGTGTTATCAACTTACTTCCTTCACGGGAAGAATTGTGTTTATACCCATCCAAATATAAGTTTCCTACAATAAACTTCCCTAAAGCATCATTTTTAACAATCGCTTTTTGAGCATGCGTATGTGCCTCATCAAATTTCTTTCCTTCATAAAACAGATAAGCCCAAAATCCTAGAACATTAGGCTGCTCTTTTTTTACTGCTGCAACTAAATCGTCAAACTTATAAGCCTTAGCTTCAATACCATCATAAATTTGATTATATGTTACATTTTTAGGAATAGGCTTTGCATTCACAACAGTCGAAAGAGAAAAGGTCGCAACAGTAGTTAATAGAATAGATTTAAGAAATTGTTTGTACATAATAAATCCTTAGAAATGGTTTAATAGAGATGTTTTACTTCCTATGTCAATAGGAAGTAAAGGGAGTATACTCCCTTGAAAAATTGATTTTTATTTGTTCAATTTTCCTTAAAGTATTCTAGCGAGAAATTAGAAGAATGATATAAACGATAGGCTACATTTAGCATTCGTTAGTAAATTGATAGGTTTATCCCTAAAAACAATACTAGGAGAATGAAAAATGAAACGCTAACTATCCATCCAATTCGCCATACCTTCGCCAATAATCTTAGAAAAATCCGCCGATTAAAGGATATTTCTCAAGAGGCGTTAGCTTTTGATGCCGAACTAAGCCGAGCTTATATTAGTGATGTGGAAAGAGGGAAAAGAGCCATCTCAATCGATGCGATGGGAAAATAGCCGACGCCCTAAACGTCAGCCTAATAGACCTACTGAAAAGCGATTATTCAGTAGATGATTTGATTCAAAAATAAAAAAACAAGCGGTTGTTTTTCTTCAACTTTTTGCAAAAGGATAATGGATAACTGTAGAGGCGAAATATCTTTCGCCCCGACGATATACTCTTAAGGATACGGTGTAAAGAGATTGTTATCACCTCTTAACAACTCCATTAATTTAGGATGAATAAATAATTTATCCCGACCAATTCTCTGCTGTAAATCTGGGGTAAAGCACCCTGAATATAATGCTGTGTATCTATCGCTAATGCTTTTATCGATTCAATTTTCGCAACAGTCCACTTTGCCGTTTCTTCAATGCCTTTTAAAATATAAATAATCCAATCTTGCCAATTTTGCTGTGCGGTTACTTCCAATAATAAGCGATAATAATCCGCTTTATTTTCAATAATATAGCGGCTTAAATATAAAATCGGCAGATGAAGTAAACCTTTTTCAATCAGTAATAAGCTATTCAAAACACGCCCTGTCCTGCCATTACCGTCAATAAAGGGGTGAATCGCTTCAAATTGGTAATGAGCAACCGCAAGAATAATAAGCGGGTCTAAATCATCACTATAATGAATAAATTTTTCCCAGTTAGTTAATTTGTCTCGAATAATCTGCTCACCTTCAGGTGGGGTATAAATCACCTCACCATTAGCACCATTGCGTAAAGCCGTCCCGGTTACTTTGCGAATATCCATTTCCCGTCCTTTAATTTCGCTACAAACAAGAATAGCGGTTTGAGTACTGAACGGTCGATTTTTTAAACTTTCATAACCTAGAAATAATGCACTTCTATATTGCAGAGCCTCTTTAGTTGCAGAATCTTGCTCATCACTCTCTAATTGTAGTGACTGAAAAATTTTATCTGTGGTAGTAACAATATTTTCAATTTCACTACTTGCTCTCGCCTCCATAATCGGAAGCGTATTTATTAACATAGATTGATTGGGTATAAGTTCGGCTGCTTGCTTTAATTCCGCCAATGCAGCTCTTGCTCTAATCGTTTGCTTTAAAATAGCTTTGGTTTCTAACTCTTCTTGTGGTGGCAATTCAGGTAAATTGTTGTAAGCTAGTTTAGGATTCCAAACATTCATCTTTAAAAATCTCAAAAATTTAAACATATTTTCAGTATATGTTTATCCGATAAACATATCAACAAAATATCTTTAAATTTTCATAATTTTTAAACATATCCATTAAAATCTAACAAGCGGTCGTTTTTCCTAAATTTTTTGCAATGCTCAAAATCCAACTATTGGTAAAACACAAAACCCCGATGTTTCCATCGGGGTTTGTTGAACTTGAAGTTCGGGGAAAGTTAAATCAAAAATTATTTGATTTCTACTTTCGCACCAGCTTCTTCTAATTCTTTCTTAAGTGCTTCAGCTTCACCTTTAGAGATGCCTTCTTTTAACGCTGCAGGTGCTGATTCAACTAAGTCTTTAGCTTCTTTTAAGCCTAAACCTGTTGCACCACGTACTGCTTTGATTACAGCAACTTTGTTTGCACCAGCTTCTGCTAAGATTACGTCGAATTCAGTTTTCTCTTCTGCTGCTGCCGCTGCTGGAGCTGCTGCTGCAACTGCTGCCGCTGCTGAAACGCCGAATTTTTCTTCCATCGCTGTGATTAATTCAACGATTTCTGATACTGATTTAGAAGCAATCGCTTCAATGATTTGTTCGTTAGTTAATGACATAACAATCGATTCCTAAAGTAAATAAAGTTAAACGAATAAAGAAGTACTGCTAAAATTAAGCAGCTGCTTCCATTTGGTCGCGTAATGCTGCAAGAGTGCGAACAAGTTTGCCTGCCGCAGCTTCTTTCATTGTGCCCATTAAACGTGCAATTGCTTCTTCGTAAGTCGGTAATGTTGCTAAGAATGCAACATCTTGTCTTTTACCTTCAAAGGCTGCACCTTTAAGTTCAAACTCTTTGTTTGTTTTCGCAAATTCAGTGAACAAACGTGCTGCTGCACCCGGGTGTTCATTTGAGAATGCGATAAGAGTTGGACCGGTAAACGTATCTGTTAAGCACTCGAATTCTGTGCCTTCCACTGCACGACGTAATAAAGTATTACGTACTACTTGCATTGTAACACCAGCTTCGCGAGCTGCTTTACGTAACTCAGTCATTTTTTCAACTGTTACACCGCGTGAATCCGCAACAACAGCTGAAAGTGCACCTTTGGCAGCTTCGTTTACTTCAGCAACAATCGCTTGTTTGTCTTGAAGATTTAATGCCATTGGTTTTAGCTCCTGATACACTCTACTCTTTCAAGTAGAATTTACAAAAAATCCCAAAAATATCACCGCTTGTTTTACAACAAGTTGCAATCTTCTGAGCCTAAGGTGTACAGAAGCAGAGAATTCTGTCTGTTCACCATCTATGTAGGATAATTAAGTTTTCACCCCTACAGTCTTAGACGGGGCTTAGATAGGCTAAGCACCATCAGCTTGCTCTCGCAAGTTAAGGTCGCAAATTATACAGATAATGTGCGACCCTGTAAAGTTTTAACTTCTAACGAGAAATTAAAGTGAAGCTTGATCAACCGCTACACCAGCACCCATAGTTGTAGAGATGCTTACTTTCTTGATGAAGATACCTTTCGCAGTAGTCGGTTTAGCTTTTACTAATGCCGCTAATAATGCGTTTAAGTTATCTTTTAATTGTTCAGCTGAGAAATCTGCTTTACCGATAGTGGTATGGATAATACCATTTTTGTCATTACGGTAACGGATCTGACCTGATTTTGCATTTTTAACTGCTTCAGCAACGTTTGGAGTAACAGTACCTACTTTCGGGTTTGGCATTAAGCCACGTGGACCTAATACTTGACCTAATTGACCTACAACACGCATTGCATCCGGTGAAGCGATAACAACATCAAAGTTCATTTCGCCTTTTTTGATTTGCTCTGCAAGATCTTCCATACCCACTAAATCAGCACCCGCTGCTTTCGCTGCTTCTGCGTTAGCACCTTGAGTGAACACCGCAACACGTGCCGTACGACCTGTACCGTGTGGTAAAACTGTTGCACCACGTACGTTTTGGTCTGATTTACGAGGATCGATACCTAAGTTTACTGCAACATCAACACTTTCAACGAATTTCGCTGTTGCGAATTTTTTTAACACTTCAACTGCTTCGTTGATGTCATAAGCTTTAGTAGAATCTACGCCAGCTTTAATTGCTTTCATTTTTTTAGTCAATTTAGCCATTGTATTATTCCTCTACGATTAAGCCCATTGAACGAGCTGTACCAGCGATTGATTTCATTTTGCTTTCGATAGTTGCACCTGTCATATCAGCTGCTTTAGTTTCAGCAATTTGACGGATTTGCTCTTGAGTTACTGTACCCACTTTATCTTTGTTCGGTTTACCAGAACCAGATTTGATACCTACCGCTTTTTTCAGTAATACTGCTGCCGGTGGAGTTTTGGTAACGAATGTGAAAGATTTATCTGCATATACAGTGATAACAACTGGAATTGGTAAACCTTTTTCTAAGCTCTCAGTACGAGCGTTGAATGCTTTACAGAATTCCATGATGTTAACACCTTGTTGACCTAATGCAGGACCAACTGGTGGTGATGGGTTAGCCATACCCGCTGCAACTTGCAGTTTAACGTAGGCTTGGACTTTTTTTGCCATTTTAATTTCCTTTATTGTGGGTGATAACGCTGAAATCAGCTCCCCTGTGGTTGTTTTACATAAAAATACGAGCCAAACGGCTCGTATGAGGGCAATATTATAATGAGTTAGCGATCGTTTTTCAAGCAAATTTTCTATTTTGCAAAAAATCAATGAAAATGAACCGCTTGTTATTTCACTTTATCCGTTTTAATACCTAGTGCATCTGCGGTTGCATCAAAAATGTGGGTATTGTCGATATATTTACTGCTCTCTTCAGCAACTTTATACACTCGTCCTAAATTCGGTTCTTTGCGAGCAATTTTATGGAAGAAATCTGCCCCAACACCGTTGGCATAAACCGGTACAAGTTCACGGGTATGGTTGTCTGTGTGCCAACGAACCAGTGGCAATGCTCCTGCCCCTTGATTGATAATTGGCGAGTAAGGATTAACATCAGAATCAGGACCTGCGAGTAAGCCGTTGCCGTGATCAGTAGTTACTATCACTAAGGTTTCGTCCCAAGAACTGTTTTTCTCTACCCATTCTACCACTGCTTCAACCGCAAGATTAAAATCAATTTGCTCTTCAATCAAACGCGGTAAATTATTGGCGTGAGCTGCCCAGTCAACCGCACCGCCTTCTACCATTAAAAAGAACCCGTTTGGATTTTGGCTGACTACATTTAACGCCCCCTTAGTCATTGTTGGTAAATCAGGTTGGTTATCAAGCAAGCCTCCGCCTGTTTGACCTTTACGACTAAACTGTATGGTAGAAGCAGTTTGAGTTGTGCCTAATACTTTTGATTTTGAGCCCAAATCAAGGCGTTTTTCTGCAAGAGCAATGAAATCATCTTTCTTTTCAATAAAGTGATAGTCTGTCTGCCCTGAAATTAATTTCTCCCAAGTTTCTTTACCGCCAACAAATCGGAAAGCCTTGTCATCTTTAGGCTCAACAGATTTTCCATTTTCATCAAAGTAAGGATTCCCTGCTCCCATCACAACTGTTGCCAAGCCTGAATCCACAATTTCTTTGGCGATTTCTGCATAATTATTGCGGCTTTGGTTATGGGCTAAGAAACCGGCTGGTGTTGCGTGACTCCATTGCACTGAGCTCACAACACCTAACGAGCGACCACTTTCTACCACATATTCGCCAATATGTTTTAACCGAATATCATCATTCGACCAATTAATTGCATTGTTGTAGGTTTTATAACCCGTAGCAAGTGCTGTTGCCGCAGCGGCACTATCGGTTGCATCGGCTCTGGCATAATCGTAGCCATTGAAATAGCCATCATAATTACCCAAACTGCCTTTAAATATATTGTTTGATTTTTGGTTTCCCCATAATTTTGCCGAATCAAATTTTATCGTACCTTCAGCGGTTTTTGTTGCTTGCTTTGAGGTATTTAATGAGTGGGTTGAAGCGAATACTTTTACCCCAAACTTATCATAGACTTCCTTGCCTAATGTACCGTGTCGATAATAACTGGCAGCATTCCAAGTTTGCATTCCTGCACCATCACTAATCAATAAAATCACATTTCTCGCTTTTGCAGAATCTTGTGTATTTTTGACCGCTTGCTGTGCATTAGCTGACGCCATAAAGCAGAACGCAGCAATAGCGGAAAAAGTTAATTGAGCTAGTTTTTTCATAAAGTCCTCTCATAGGCTGTGGTGTTACCGCCACAAATTCTATTCAATATTTATGACACTTTAATGACAACAAATGATAAAAAAATAAAACCCCGCATTTGCGAGGTTTTCAATCAATTTATCTAAATTAAGACTGTTTCTCAACTTGACCAAATTCAAGCTCAACCGGTGTTGCACGACCGAAAATCGATACAGAAACTTTCAAGCGACCTTTTTCGTAGTCCACTTCTTCAACCGTACCAGTAAAGTCTGCAAACGGTCCATCGGTAACGCGAATGCTCTCGCCCGGTTGGAACTCTTTTCTGTGGCGTGGTTTTTCTGCAGTTTCTTGAACACGGTTTAGAATGCGATCTGCTTCACGCTTGGTAATTGGTGCAGGACGATCCGCCGTACCGCCAATAAAGCCCATTACACGCGGAACACTTTTTACTAAGTGCCAGGTATCATCGTTCATTTCCATTTCTACTAACACATAGCCCGGAAAGAATTTACGTTCCGTTTTGCGGCGTTTCCCACCCACATTTTCCACTACTTCTTCGGTTGGCACTAATACTTCGCCAAACTGCTCTTCCATTTTATGAAGTTTGATGTATTCGCGTAATGTTACTGCCACACGGTTTTCAAAACCTGAAAATGCTTGTAATACGTACCAGCGTTTTGAGCTGCTCTCTTTTACTTCTACTTCACTCATTTTAGAACCTTAAATTTGTTAAAAATGTAATTAATGCCACAATAATTGAATCAATACCCCATAGCACTAACGCGACAACTACACACATCGCAAGTACGATTAACGTGGTTTGTGTTGCTTCAGAGCGAGTTGGCCAAATAATTTTGCGAAGCTCTGTACGAGAATCTTTTATAAAATGAATTGCTTTTTGACCTTGATTAGTAATAGCTGCAAGTGCTACTGCTCCAACCAATAAAACCACTAATAAAAGCACTCGAACAATTAATGAAAAGTGTGATGCAAAATAAGTATTTCCTACCGCTGCAACCACTAAAAGTGCAATAGATAACACCCATAATACGGTATTCACACCTTTACTTTTTGACCCTTTTTGTTCAACTTGTTCAAGGGACTTTGTTTTAATCTCAGTAGCCATATATAACCTAAAAATGAATAAAAAAATCGAACATTTATTTTTAAAGCGTCAAATTCTATCATTTTCTACAAAAGTTGCCACGATCTTTTATACATTTTTCGCTAAATTTCTTTTAAAAAGCGATCAGCTTACCACATAGCCTCCACTTACCTGTCTAATCACACCTAATAATTCCAACCCTAACAATTCCACCAAAAGGGCTTCTATCGGCATTTCTACTGCTTTTGCTAAATCATCAATAGAAATCGGGTCTAGGTTAATATGTTGATAAATTTGCTGCTGACAAGCGGTCAGATTTGGCAAATCTTTTGCAAAAAATTTCTCTTTTTCAACCGCTTGTAAAGGCTTACTTACTGATAGTGAAGGCTTATCAAATAAAGAGATTTGCTGTGGTTGGTATTGATGACTAATAGCTTCTAAAATATCTGCGACAGTTTCCACTAACAACGCCCCTTCTTTAATTAATTTATGGCAACCTTGAGCATACGGGTTTTGCACCGCATTCGGTAAGGCAAAAACTTCTCTCCCTTGCTCCAACGCATAGCGAGCAGTAATCAATGATCCGCTATTGATAGTTGCTTCAATTACCAACGTGCCGAGTGATAAACCACTGATAATCCGATTGCGGCGAGGAAAATTTTCTGCCATCGGTGGTTGATTGGGTGAAAACTCTGACACCAACGCACCACCTAAATCCACAATCTGCTCCGCTAATTTTTTATGCCGAGCAGGATAAACCTGATTTAAACCACTCCCCAAAACCGCAATGGTGATGCCTTGCTGTTCAACCACTTTTTTATGGGCAAAACCATCAATGCCAATTGCTAATCCGCTGGTTACGGCTAGATTATGTTGAGTGAGTTGTTCGGCAAATTGCCCTGCCCAATATTCACCGTAAGGGGAATAATCTCGACTGCCTACAATCGCAATTTGTGGTAACGAAAGGCTTTCTGCCATTCCTTTTATATAAAGAAGCGGCGGTGCGGTAGAAATTTGGCGTAAAAGAAATGGATAATCGTCATCAAACAACGTGATAATTCGTTGATTTTCTTGCTCCGCCCAAGTAAGGGATTGCTCAATCCAATTTTTATCCGGATTAAACCAACGTTGAATTTGCTTTTCGTTCCAGCCCATTTGTTTAAGCTGCACTTTGTCATAATCGCAAAATTGAGCAAAATCAACTTCATTCAATAATCGCCCAATTCGCTGTGCTCCAAACTGTGGAACTTGCAATAATCGTAATAAATTGTATTGATGTGCCATTTTTATTCCTCAACATTTCCCTAATAATAAGAAAAGGTTTAGAATAGCCAAACGAATTTTTTAAACTTTTCGAGAGAGATCACAAAAATGGCTGTATTAGAGGTTGTACTCTACCCTGATGAAGGGCTTGCAACAATGTGCGAACCTGTAGAACAGGTTGATGAAGAATTAAATCGTTTTATTGATGATATGTTTGAAACAATGTACGAACATGAAGGTATCGGCTTAGCGGCACCGCAGGTCGGCGTATTAAAACGTGTAATTACCATTGATATTGAAGGCGATAAAACCAACCAAGTGGTTCTCATCAACCCTGAAATATTAGAAAGTAGTGGCGAAACAGGTATTGAAGAGGGCTGCCTCTCCATTCCAGGACACCGTGCCCTAGTGCCACGCAAAGAAAAATTAAAAGTGAAAGCCTTAAACCGTAAAGGCGAGGAAATTATCTTTGAGGCAGACGACTTATTCGCCATTTGCATTCAACACGAAATCGACCACCTAAATGGTGTACTATTCGTGGATCATATTTCCGCTCTCAAACGCCAACGCATTAAAGAAAAAATGCAGAAGCTGAAAAAGCAGATTGCGAGAGCAAAATAAGTATCTACAAGCGGTTAA
The DNA here is from genome assembly GCF_014541205.1 of Mannheimia bovis. Taxonomy (NCBI): domain Bacteria; kingdom Pseudomonadati; phylum Pseudomonadota; class Gammaproteobacteria; order Pasteurellales; family Pasteurellaceae; genus Mannheimia; species Mannheimia bovis. The sequence continues at coordinate 279,623 of NZ_CP061280.1, forward strand.
AAAAGCGTAAAAATTTGCAAATTCAATGCAATAAAACCATAATAAATAAAGTTGAACAGTTAAAAAGGATAGAAAAATGATTATCGTAACCGGTGGTGCCGGAATGATCGGCAGCAATATTATCAAAGCGTTAAATGAAATCGGTCGTAGAGATATTTTAGTGGTAGATAACCTGAAAAATGGCGAAAAATTTATCAATTTAGTGGATTTAGATATTGCCGACTACTGCGATAAAGAAGATTTTATTGCTTCTATTATTGCTGGTGATGATTTTGGCGAGATTGATGCGGTTTTCCATCAAGGTGCTTGCTCGGCAACCACCGAGTGGGATGGCAAATACTTAATGCAAAATAACTACGAATATTCAAAAGAGTTATTGCATTTCTGCCTGGATCGACAAATTCCGTTTTTCTATGCCTCAAGTGCTGCAACTTACGGTGGACGCTCTGATAATTTCATCGAAAAACGTGAATTTGAAAGTCCGTTAAATGCTTATGGTTATTCAAAATTCCTATTTGATGAGTATGTTCGTCGCATTTTGTCGGAAACTGAATCGCCTGTCTGTGGCTTCAAATATTTCAACGTTTACGGACCTCGCGAACAACACAAAGGCTCAATGGCAAGTGTAGCGTTTCACCTTAACAACCAAATGTTAAAAGGTGAAAACCCGAAATTATTTGAAGGTTCTGAGCAGTTTTTGCGTGATTTTGTTTATGTGGAAGATGTGGCAAAAGTAAATTTATGGGCGTGGCAAAATGGTGTATCAGGCATTTTCAACCTCGGCACAGGCAAAGCGGAATCTTTTGAAGAAGTAGCTAATGCAGTAATTAAATACCACGGCAGAGGCGAGATTGAAACAATCCCATTCCCGGATCACTTAAAATCCCGCTACCAAACATTCACCCAAGCGGATTTAACCAACCTCCGTTCAGCCGGCTATACAGGTAAATTTAAAACTGTGGCAGAAGGCACTGCGGAGTATATGGAGTGGTTGAACCTAAAGAGCTAATCTCAGATTACATAACACATAAGAATAAGCATCATAGATAAAATGTTCTAGTTTTGATTATTTTTCTTAATTTATAGAAGATCAAACCCGATCTGATAAGGCATAGTAGACAAAAGTGTTGGTTTTGATTATTTTTATTCATCATTACCAACTCTTTTTATTTAAAAAATCCTTTATAAACATAACCTTATGTTTTTTTGTTAATCCATTATGATTACTTAATTTCTGTTTAAGTTCCTTAAATAGACTTGCTATTCTATTGGTTGTCTTTTCTATATTGAGATGTGGATGTTTCTCAAACGAAAATAAATAATCTTGATAGCGTTTCAAGCTCGCATAAGCTCCCCTTACTTCTCTATGTTTATAAGGATAATAACCTTTTTCATTCGGATATTCTGATCGTTCATTTAAAAAATCCTGATGTTTTAAATACCATAAGTGTAATGTTTTATAAAATGTATTTTTCGTGCTTTTTGTTAGCGTTTTTACGATTATTTTTAATTCTTTTCCTGCAACCGATTTATGTTTTATTCTGAGCTTTCTCATCACAATCGCAATCATATGAAATTGACACATTTGAGTTGGTGTATCAAAAACATCTTTTAACAGTCTACGCCGACCATCACAAGTAACCGATTGAATTATATAGCCTTTCTCTCGTAGTCGATTTAAAGCAGTTTTGTAGTAAATATCTTTCTCGGTTTTAACGGTGTAATGTGCAATGACTTTTTTAATATTACTATCCATCAAAACTAAAATACCAAAATCACGATGAAAGAATGTCGTATCCATCACACTATTTAATTTTTTATTTTGGGGAAGGTTTAATTTATTTTTAGGGGATTTTTCAATATATCTTTGAATTGTTCTGACTGAACAATGATATTTATCGGCAAGTTGTTTGTAGGTTTGTTTTCCTGATGTGTAATCAATCCAAATGGATATTGGATCTAATTTTTTATTAAAGCTGAAAGTTTTATTACAAGAAGTGCATTTGTAACGTTGAGTGTTATTTTTCTTACCATGTTTATGTATAGTCGATTTTTGGCAGAAAGGACAATTTTTTGTTCATAATTCAACAAAGTGGGTTAAAGCCTTGTACTATAAGGTTTTAACCCACTTTTTACCAACACTTTTGTCTACTATGCCTCTGATAACTCACTCTAAAAAGAGAGAGTTTCCCATTTAGAATATGAGTTCCTAAAGTCAATCTAAACAAAAAGGAGGATCGTATGTTTTATCCTATTTGTTATCTTTTCTATATTTAGATGTTAATGTCTCTCAAAAGTAAATAATCTTGATAGTGTTCAAACTTGCATAAACTCCTCTTAATTATCAGTGTTTATAAGGATAATAGCTTCTTATCATTTGGATATTCTGAGCATTCATTAAAAAAATCTTTTACATACCATAAGTTTAATGATTTATAAAACGCATTCTTCATACTTTTATTTATTCACTAATATTTTTATATCCTCTTCTTTCTGCCGATTTATACTTCATTCTGAAGCTTTCTTATCGCAATCATATTAAAATGACACATTTGTGTCAGGTATTCCAAAAAGCCCATTTAACAACCTATAATACATTTCATAACTAATTGCATTACACAACCTTTTTCTCGTAGTCGATTTAAAGTTATTTTTTAGTAAATATCTTTTTCTGTTTTAACTGTGTAATGAGCAATAGCTTTTTGATATTGCTATCCATCAAACTTAAAATACAAAAACCAAAATGATAAAATATGATATCCATCAAAATATTTCATTTTTTATTTTTAGGAAGATTTAATTTATTCTTAGAAGTGTTTCAATATATCGTTGAATTATTCTAACTAAATAATGATATTTATACAGTAGGTTATGTGTAAGCTTGTTTTTCGCAAGTGTAGCCAATTCAAATAGATATTGGATCTAATTTTTTTATTAAATTTTTATTATAGGAAGGGCATTTGTAACGTTGAGTTTTATTTTTCTTAACATGCTTATATATGGTCGATTTGGGGCAGAAAAGAACATTTTTTTGTTTATAATTCAAAAAATCGGATTAAAACTTTCTATTATAAAGCTTTAATCCACTTTTTACCAACACTTTTTTCTATTATACCTAAAAATAATGCCTCTTAAAAAGAGGCACTATTATTTTTTACTTAGTGCTTCTATTAAGCACTAATTTTTTACCTTCAAACTCTATCTCAATTACTTTGGGAGCAATTACTTTTTCATGTGAAATAGCAATTACGTTTCCGAATTGAGCTATTTTTTCAAATTTTCCATTTAATTTAAACTGGGCTGTATCCGTGTCTTTATTAAACAATAAGAACGTACCGATTCGCGTAACTTTTACGCTTTCTAAGCTATCGAATTCTTTTTTAGTTAGCTTATACTTCGGTTCTTTTTTCTTTTTGTATTTTGCTATCACCTTTTTGTCGGTTGCCCGATTGATGATCTCATTCAATGCTTTCGCCTCAGGTGATTCCGATTGAACTTGACCATCAATTATGGCTTTTTTTCTTCATTTACCTCTGGAGCCGAATTTTCTTTCACTTCATTATCTAAAATGACTTCTATTTGATTACCTTCTGGAGGCTGAACGACAGGAGTCTCGGTATTTGTCTCTTCTTCAAAGATTGCTTCGCTAATAAATTGATCCTGCTTTAATTTCAGCTGTGACTGTTTATTTACTGCACTTATAAACACGGTCGAGCCCACTTTTTCAAACTGGATAACCACATCTGGCACTTGTTTTTGGAGATCTTCAATTAGATTTTTAACTGTAATTGGTGTGCTATTATTAAATTTAACCTTCTTATTTGGGTCAATTTTATAACTTAAATAGCCAATATTTAAACGATTTGACGCCAATTGGAGTAAATCGCCGACTTCCCCCTCATAGGCTAATTTTAATTTAGCCTGTTCATAACGTTTAAATACTGCAGATTCATCAATATTTGCGACTGCCGATGTAAGTATTCCAAAAGATAAAAACGCACAAATTAGCGGTTTATGTAAAAATTTCATTACTACCTCAATATTTCATAAATAAAGTAAGCCTGCCTCATTTGCAGGCTTACAAGCGGTTAAAATTACTCAATTTTTGCAAATTACTTAAATTTAAAGCCAACGGAAGCACCACCGCCCACTTCACCTTGATTATTCGCTGAACCAAGTAGTTTTAAATGTATTTTACCATTATCAGATACTTTAGAATAACCCACAGCAAGTGCAGTTGAGCCGTTATAAGTACCTGTCCCAACAGAGAGCATATTATCACCTGCCAATGATGCATTCACTAAACTCGCAGCGGCATATGCACCTGCCACACCACCACTTAAACGTTTTTCCGCTTTTTGTAGTTTGCTCTCAACACCTGCAATACCACGATTTAATTGACCAACTGTTGCTGCATCATTATCTGCAACCCCATCGGCAACATTCGTAATACGGCGAGATAAGCCCACTTGTGAATTACCCACGGAAAATTCATTATCGCTCAATGCTACAGAGCCTGAACCCATAGCAACACTATTTGCCCCTAACGCAGCACTATTTCCACCAATAGCTACACTTTCATTGCCTTTTGCCGAAGCTGCATTTCCTGTGCTATTTACTGAAGCATAACGGTTATTTTGTGAAACTGCTTTAATAGCGGTTTTAACATTCTTGGTTTTCTTCGCATCACCTTGCTCGTAATATTCAAATTCTGCATCTAACAAACCATTTGATGTTACAACTGCACCTAAAATTTGAGCAACACCATAAAGCTGCTGACCTGTTACTGCTTCACTACTTGTATCACTAATTAATCCGTTCGACACATTGTTTATCTTACGTTTCAAACCAGTTACTTCATTACCGACAGAAACCTCATTTTCTGCCGTTGCTAACGAGCCTTGCCCTAATGCCACAGAACCACTAGCCAACGCTGCTGCATTTTGTCCTAATACCGTTGCGTTCTCTTTCGTTGCCACTGCCTCATTTCCCAACACTGTCGAGGCTGAGCCTAAGGCTTGAGTATTAATTCCTAACGCCATTGCCCTTTGCTCAGCTGAAACTGCATTATTTCCTAAAGCAATTGAATCTTTGCCTAACGCTTGAGCATTAGCACCTGTTGCAGTCGCATTTTCTTCTTTAGCTACAGCGTTTGCACCCTGTGCCGTTGAATTTTTGCCTAACGCTTGAGCATTAGCACCTGTTGCAGTCGCATTTTCTTCTTTAGCTACAGCGTTTGCACCCTGTGCCGTTGAATTTTTGCCTAACGCTTGAGCACTAGCACCTGTTGCAGTCGCATTTTCTTCTTTAGCTACAGCGTTTGCACCCTGTGCCGTTGAATTTTTGCCTAACGCTTGAGCATTAGCACCTGTTGCAGTCGCATTTTCTTCTTTAGCTACAGCGTTTGCACCCTGTGCCGTTGAATTTTTGCCTAACGCTTGAGCATTAGCACCTGTTGCTGTTGCATTTTCTTCGGCTGCGACTGCATTTGCACCCTGTGCCGTTGAATTTTTGCCTAACGCTTGAGCATTAGCACCTGTTGCTGTTGAATTTTCTTCGGCTGCGACTGCATTTGCACCCTGGACCGTAGAGTTCTTACCTAAGGCTTGAGCATTCGCACCTGTTGCTGTTGCATTTTCTTCGGCTGCGACTGCGTTTGCACCCTGTGCCGTTGAATTTTTGCCTAACGCTTGAGCATTAGCACCTGTTGCAGTCGCATTTTCTTCTTTAGCTACAGCGTTTGCACCCTGTGCCGTTGAGTTTTTACCCAATGCTTTAACGTTAGCACCTTCTGCTGTAGCGTTTTCTCCTACTGCAACGGCATTTGTACCTTGTGCTGTTGAATCTTTACCTAATGCTTGAGCATTATTTCCTTGTGCGATGGCATTCTCGCCAATTGCTAGAGCATTAACACCATCCGCAATTGCATTTTTGCCTGAAGCAAAGGCATTGGCTCCTTCTGCTATTGAATTTTCGCCAATATTCGCTATTGATGAATTAGCTAAATTTTTGTTTAACTGTTCTAATTCGGTTTGTTTGCCTACTAGCTCTTGGCGTTGTAATACTAGTTCACCTTGACGCTGATTTAACAGTTGTTCTTGCTCTCGCTTGCGATCTGCTAGGGTTTCATCATCTGGAGACAAACCTAAACTAGCAATTTGGTCGATAAGCTGGTTAATCTCGTTCTGTGTACTATTTACCTTATTTTGAGCCTCTGTCACCGCTCTCTTTAATTCTTCCGATTTTGTTTTGGTTGCCACAATAATCGGATCAGTAGAGTCATAAGTTCTAATGCGTTTATCTACATGATTATAAAACTCTTGTATTCGTGGTAAATATTCAGCAAATTCTCTTTCAATAACTTCTTTGTTGATAGTTAATTTATCAACAATCCATTGCGAGAAATTACGCTTATCACCTACCCCTTCCACAATAGTGTTTCTATCCTCTAATAATTGAGCATTCAGTTCATCAATACGTTGATTATTTTGCTCTCCTAATGGCTTCGACTGTTCTCTTTTCAATTCTTCAAGCCCTGTAATATACTGATTTATAGCTTCACTATAAGCTTTTACTTTATCCCAGTTCTCCTTATACCCTACCAAATCAAAAAACCATTCATCCCTCTCAAAATCAATTGCACCATACGTATCATTAACACTCTTAATATAACGATTAAGACTAATTACATCATCCTCTGAAAAAGCATTATTTTTAGAAAAAGCCTTTAATATTTGGATTACATTTGAAACATATGCCCCACCATCTAGATTCAATAAATAATTCAATTCACTATGCTTTAGTCTCGAGTAATGATTTTCTTTTAAAGGCGGTAAAAACAAACTAGGTAAATTAAATTTTTCATGAATACTTATACGCGTCACCGGATACATATCATTAATCATAACATTTACTAAACTATTTTCTTTTAATGAAGAAAAAGAGAAATATAAATCTAATAATAGAGAGTCTCCACCTCTGTGAGTAAAAGAACTGTAGGAATGACTATACTGATCAGGGTTAAGACTATTAAAAAAATCACCAATTACACTAACTGCGTCATATTGTTTGTTCGAATCAAATTGACGTGTAAGAATTTCTCTATCTATACGAGATAAATCTGTAATATAAAATGCGTGATGCTGAGTGCCAATACTAGGGTCATATGGTTCCATAGGTTCACTAGGGAATATTGGCTCAGAAACATAATCTGGATTACGATCATATTCTTCCTTTTGTTTGTAATATTCCTTCAGATCTTCCCTATATTGTCTCAAGGCCTCTTCGTAATCATCCATCATTTTTATGTATGCTGCGTATTTTTTACTATGAGTATTAATGTATTGAAAAGTCTCACCCAATTGTTCTCTTAAATACTGTTCGGCAATACCTGCGCTATTATTACGATTAATATATCCATCAATTAACGCCCGATATTGCTGCTCAGTATATTGCCCTGCTAAATCCGTAAATTCATTTTCAATTTTATTCTTTAACACGGTTGTTAAAGTTTCTCTACCGTTAGCTTGATTAAGCTGAGACCAATCTAATGTTCTTAATACTTTATCAAAATCTGAGTATAAACTATCACCACGACTATCTTTTGATACACGGTTATAGGCATCATTCGCTTGGGTTAATTGGTTTTGCTGATCACTTAAATTATTTTCAATAGTTTCTCTTTGTTTTTGTAGGGTGGCCTGCTGCTCAAGTAAACGAGCAACAGCAATTTGACGTTGATTAATATCAGTGATACGGCGTTCAATACCATCAATTAAGCTTTGAATAGAGTAAAGTTGAGCATCAATATTGCTAATTTCTTTCTGTTTTTCACCAATTTGACGTTCAATATCTGCAACCGCTTCACGGCGTTTGGCAAACTGCTCTCGATTCATTCCTTCACCTGTTGCAATAGCATTATGTCCTATAGCAACACCATTAGTTGAAGTAGTATAACTACCTTGCCCAATAGCCGTAGAATTTGTGCCTAAAGCCTGCCCGTTACCGGCAGAATAGCTGTTAGCATACGCTGAGCTTGAAATCAGAAGAGTAAGAAGAAGAGAAGCCACACTGTGCGGAGAACAGTTGAACGTATAAGATTTCATATACAATTTTCCTAAATCTATTATAATATAAAGAATAACTAAGTTAATTTTAATAAATTTGTATTCAATCAGCATTATAAATTTAATTAATTTACATTTTAATTGTCTCAACTATGAAAAAATAAAAAAACAACCTCTCTAGAGTAAAAATTTGTCAATTTTCTACTCTAGAGAGGTTGTTTGTGTACCATTTATAATAATTAAAAGCAGGTCAACTTAAATCTTAATACAAAGATATTTTATTTCTAAAAATTCATCTAGCCCATATTTCGAACCTTCTCGTCCGATGCCGGACTCTTTGACCCCACCGAATGGGGCAATTTCGTTGCTGATCAGTCCTTCATTTATGCCAACAATACCGTATTCTAACTGTTCAGACACTCGCCAAATTCGTGAAAGATTTTCACTAAAGAGATACGACGCTAAACCAAACTCGGTATCATTTGCCCACTGAACAACCTCTTCTTCTGTCTTAAATTTAAAGATTGGAGCAAGTGGAGCAAAGGTTTCCTCTCGAGCAACTTTCATTTCTTGAGTTACATTTTTCAGGATAGTTGGCTGGAAAAAAGTACCTCCAAGCTCGTAGCGTTTACCGCCTATTACTAACTCCGCACCGAGAGAAAGAGCATTTTCAATATGATCTTCCACTTTTTCAAGAGCTCGTTTGCTAATCAGTGCCCCCATTGTAACATTTGGATCGGTTGGAGCTCCGAGTTTAATTTGCTCGACTTTTTGTTGGAATTTTGCAAGAAATTGCTCATAAATACCCGCTTGCACATAAATACGGTTAGCACAAACACAGGTTTGTCCTGCATTACGGAATTTTGAGGCAAATACGCCTTCAACAGCTTTATCTAAATCTGCATCGTCAAACACGATTGCTGGAGCATTGCCCCCCAATTCTAGGGCTAATTTTTTAACGGTACTTGCCGATTGCTCCATTAAAATCTTACCCACACGGGTTGAACCCGTAAAGGTTACTTTTCTCACACTTGAATTAGTGGTTAACTCCTTACCAATCTCTTCCGATTTCTCAGCAGTAACAATGTTAAACACACCCGCTGGAATTCCTGCCTGCTCGGCTAATTTTGCTAAAGCGATAGCAGAAAGTGGCGTTTCTGCTGCGGGTTTAAAGACTATTGCACAGCCCGCTGCTAGTGCCGGAGCGGCTTTTCGGGTAATCATTGCATTTGGAAAATTCCAAGGAGTAATTGCAGCTACTACACCGATAGGTTGTTTGATGACCATTAAGCGATGATCAGTCCTATCTTGCGGTAATACATCACCATAAATTCGTTTACATTCTTCCGCATAAAACTCAACAAAACTTGCTCCGTAGGTAATTTCAGTACGGCTTTCAGTGATTGGCTTGCCTTGTTCCAAACTCAAAATTTGAGCCAGTTCTTCTTTGTTTTGAATAATCAGATCAAACCATTTGCGTAAAATCGTTGATTTTTCTTTTGGTAATAGTGCCTGCCATTTTTTCTGTGCGATAACCGCTTTTTCAATCGCTAAGCGAGCATCTTCTACATCTAAATCTGCAACCTTGCCGATTAATTCGCCAGTAGTTGGATTGGTAACATCAAAGGTTCTCTTACCTTCGACAAACTCCCCATTGATATAGGCTCTAAAGTCCAGTAAAGAAAAGTTGTTATTTGACATAATCACCCCTATTAAATGATTAAAAATAGAACGGAACGTCTATAATCTACTCCAATTAAAGAGAAAATTACAATAGTTATATAAAAAAACAAGCGGTCGATTTTCTTATCTATATTGCAAGATTATGAAGAAAATCGACCGCTTGTAAGAGTTAAATTAGAGCAACCAGCTACCAATCAACGCACAAGCAAAACCGGTTAAACCAATTGAGGTTTCTAGCATTGTCCAGGTTTTGAGGGTGGTTTTTTCGTCCATTTCAAGGAAGCGACTCATCAGCCAGAAGCCTGAATCGTTTACGTGAGAAAGAACGGTTGCACCTGAAGCGATTGAAATCACGATAAAGCAAAGATCAAACTGGCTTAAATCTGTTGCAGCTGCCACCATTGGAGCAATTAATGCCGCCGTTGTCGTTAAAGCAACAGTTGCAGAACCTTGTGCCACACGGAACACTGTTGCAATAATAAAGGCTGCAACAACAATCGGCATTCCGGTATCTGCCATCATTTCAGATAATACATCGCCAATGCCACTTGCACGCAACACGCCACCAAACATACCTCCAGCACCTGTTACTAGCACGATAGAACAAATTGGACCAAGTGCGTTATTACAAATTTTCTCAATTTGATCGAAGCTACGGTTATCACGCAGCAACATAATCGCCACAATTAAGGTAATTAATAATGCTACAGGTGTTTTTCCAATTAAACGTAGGCTTTGCACCCAAAGTTCGTTACCGTCCACGACTTTTGCAACGGAAAGTGTGTTCAAGCCTGTATCAAACAAAATTAAGATAATTGGCAGTAATAGTACCGTCAGCACTTTACCGAAGCTCGGTGGATTTTGTACTGCCATTTCATTTGCAGATAAGCCGTTCAAAAATGCTTTTGGCAAATCAACGTGAATACGTTTGCTGATAAATTGGCTGAACATATAAGTACCAATGTACCAAGTTGGAATTGCACAAACTAAACCCACTAATACCAATAGCCCCATATTTACACCAAGTAGATCGCCCGAAGCAACCGGACCTGGGTGAGGAGGAAGGAATGCGTGCATTACCGCAAATGCCCCTGCAGACGGGAAGGCATAACGTAGCACTGAACCACCGAACTGCTTCGCGACGCTAAAAATAATCGGCAACATTACGACTAAACCTGCATCAAAGAAAATCGGGAAACCGAATAGCAATGAGGCTACACCCAATGCAAATGGTGCTTTCTCTTTACCGAATTTATTGATAAGCGTGTCTGCTAATACTTTTGCACCACCCGTGATTTCAAGCAAGCGACCAATCATTGCTCCCAATCCCACCAACAATGCAACAGAAGCAAGCGTACCGCCAAAGCCATTCAGTAACGTTGGCAAGATTTTATCAACAGGAATACCTGCAGCTAATGCCGTGAGTAAACTCACAATAATCAAGGCTACAAAGGCGTGAACCTTAAATTTAATAATTAAGACCAGCAATAATAAAATTGCGGCAAACATAATGAAAAGTAACATACTATTTTCTCCACAACAAATTGTTATCGGTAACATAACGATAAAAACCAAACTTGTAAATAAGTCGTTATTTTTTATTTTAAATTTGTGATCTACTTCAAATTTTGCATAAATAGCAGATGATTTTTCGTTTTAAACTGCTAAATTAAACCCAAATAGAAGTTACCGATAACATAGGAGCAGACAAATGTCTCAAGGAAAAGCATTTATCTTAATGGGGGTTTCCAGTACAGGGAAAACCTCTGTCGGCACGGCTGTTGCACAGAAATTAGGGTTAAAATTGATTGATGGGGATGATCTTCACCCTCGTGCGAACATAGTGAAAATGGCAAGTGGTACACCGCTAAATGATGATGACCGCCATCCTTGGTTAGAGAGAATTAACGATGCGGCATTCAGTCTTGAACAGAAGAGTGAGAAAGGAATTATTGTCTGCTCAGCACTCAAGAAAAAATATCGTGATCAAATCCGTGAAGGCAATGCTGATGTAAAATTTTTATTCCTGCACGGCTCATTTGAGTTGGTATTAGAGCGAATGAAGCAACGTAAAGGGCATTTTATGAAACCTGAAATGCTGCAAAGCCAGTTTAACACCCTCGAAATTCCACAAGCTGACGAGCCTGATGTGATCTTTATTGATATTGACGGCAGTTTTGAGGAGGTAGTGGAGAGATGTGTAGAGGCTGTAAAACCCTTGATTTAAGATACAAGCGGTCTAAATTACAAAAAAATTTGCACAAACGCTTGCTACACACTTTCTCCCAAATGGATCTGATACCCTAAATTGATAATCGGGCTTTGTTGCGGTATGCCGTGAATGCGGTCTAACAGTTCCTGTGCTGCCACTCTGCCCATTTGCAGACGAGGGGTAATCACGCTCGCAAGTTGCGGAGTGAGGGATTGCCCAACATCGTGTCCGTGAAAACCGGCAATTTTAATCTGCTCAGGCACTGCAATGCCTAAACGTTGGCATTCAAATAATGCTCCAATAGCTAAGTCGTCATTGGTGCAGAACACACCATCTAGTTGTGGTTGTAGTGCGAGAGCTTGACGGAGTTGTTCTGCTCCAAGCGTAAAAGAGGAATGTTCTTCTGTCGTGATATTCAATGGTGTCAAACCGTGTTTTTGCATCGCCTGCTCGTAGCCCTGCATTTTAAGCTGAGAGCGTTTATCCATTCTCGCCCCGAAATAGGCAATGTGGCGGCTGCCTCGATTGATCATCGTTTCCACCATCGCTTGTGCTGCAGAAATATTGTCAAATCCGACCGCTTGTTGAATACCGCCTTCACATTCCATTATCTCAATCACAGGAATTCGAGCCACTTCCAGCATTTTTAGCGTACGGGCAGAGTGGTGATTTTCCGAGAGAATAATGCCATCAATATTATAGGAAAGCAGTGACTCAATCCGCTTCTCTTCCTTTTCTTCGCTATAACCGTAGTGAGCAAGCATTGTCTGGTAACCAGCTTGGTCGGTAATTTGTTCAATGCCTTTAATTACATCCGCAAAAACTTGGTTCGTGAGTGAAGGAACAAGCACACCAATTGCTCTACTTTTGGCATTGGAGAGAATATCTGGGGCACGATTCGGAATATAACCAAACTGCTCTATCGCTTGTGCAATGCGTTCTCCGGTCTCTTTCGCTACCGTATTCGGATCACGCAAAAAACGGCTAACAGTCATTTTGGTAATACCAAGATGGGAGGCAATGTCTTGCAAAGTAGGACGTTTATGTTTGGTCATTTAGAATATGTTGAGGGATAAATCAAATGTGGCTCATTATATGCAAAATTTTGCACAAAAACGACCGCTTGTAGCTACTCTTCCCGAAACTCTTTTGGGGTTTTGCCAAATTCTTTTTTAAATACCGCATAGAAATACTGTAGGGAAGGATATCCGCACACATTAGCAATCTCTTGGGTAGAAATATCGGTAAATTTGAGCATATATTTTGCTCGAGCCAGCTTTTCCTCGTGGATAACTTGATGAATAGTTTTATTCATTTCCTCTTTAAAACGCTGCTCAAGGTTAGAGCGAGAAATTTTCAGATGATCCAACACTTGCTCAACCTTGATCCCCTGACAAGCTCGATGGCGAATAAAGTGCATAGCCTGAATCACTAGCGGATCTTGTAAAGAACGGTAGTCGGTCGAACGCCGCTCTTCCACATTCATCGGTGGAATTAAAATTGGTTTCGTGGAAACAGGCAAATCATTCAATTTGCGATAAAGTAATTTTGCAGCGTGGTAACCAATTTGCGTTGTGCCCTGTGTAACGGAAGAGAGGGAAACACGAGAGAGATATTGGATCAGCTCTTCATTATCAATGCCAATAACACAAAGCTGGTCAGGTACCGCAATTTTGAGATGTTCGCAGGTTTGAAGTAAATGTCTGGCTCGAGCATCGGTTACGGCAATAATGCCTGTATGCAGCGGTAATTTCTGTAGCCAGTCGCCTAATTTTTCTTGTAACTCAAACCAATTATCAGAGTGGGCTTGCTCTCCCATATAACAAATTGGCTGATGTTCATATTTTTCCATCAACTGAATAAAGGCATTTTGGCGTTCTATCGCCCAATGCTTTTCCGTTTCCGCAGGGTAACCGTAAAAGGCAAACTGATTAATCCCTTTTTGCTTTAAGTGCAAAAAAGCGGCTTCCACCAAGGCATAGTTATCGGTTGCGACATAAGGCACTTTGGGGTAAAAGTCAGGATTTTGATAAGAGCCCCCCACCCCTACAATCGGTACATCAATACCTTTTAGTAGTTCAACGGTTTCAGGATCGTCAAAATCAGCAATAATACCGTCAATTGAGAGGCTTTCTATCGTGTTTTTGTGATAAACAAAATCATCTTCTACAAAAATATCCCACGAACATTGCGATGCTTGAATAAACTGCCCGATGCCTTGCATAACTCCACGATCATAAACTTTGTTAGCATTAAAAAGTAGGGCAACTTTATGGTATTTCTCTATCATTTAGCCTCCAAGTGTCGGTTTAGGGCTAACTATAAAAGAAAATGATTGCTTAATCAAAGAAGATAAAAAAAGAAAAGCCGGCTAGATAATTTATCTCGCCTGCTTTTCGTTCTAATTGTTAAGTTCTACCACAAATGATGCACGCTTGGACGGATTAAGCGGTTATAAATCTCTTGAACTTTTTGCATTTCATTTTCAGTGAGCGGCGGGAAGTTATCTACGGCGGCGTTAGTAATCACTTGTGAAACCTTACTTGCACCCGGGATTACTGTACTAACCGCTTCATTCATCAACACCCAACGTAGGACGAAAGGAATTAAATCTTCCGTGCCGAATAGGACTTTCAGTTCCTCCACCGCTTGTAAACCAAGTTGATAATCCACACCCGAAAAGGTTTCGCCTTTATCAAAAGCTTCGCCATTGCGGTTAAAAGTACGATGATCATCTTTACCAAAAGCAGTATTTGCGTTGTATCTGCCTGTGAGTAAACCGCTTGCAAGCGGCACTCGAGCAATAATTCCTACATCTTTCTGCTGTGCGGTTGGGAAAAGTTCCTCCAATGGTTTTAAACGGAACATATTGAAGATCACTTCCATTGCGGCAATATCGTAGCCCATTGCCAGCAAGCCTTCTTCTACAGTTTCGATACTCACACCGTAGTCGATTAATTTTCCACTAGACTTAAGCTGTTCCAATTTCGCAAAAATCTCATCATTGCGATACACCGAGGTTGGCGGGCAATGGAGCAAAATCATATCTAACTTTTCTGTACCTAAACGGCTTAAACTACCCTCAACAAACTTTTCGATAGCTTGCGGCGTGTACATTTCGGCAGTGTGTGGATTTAACGCTCGCCCACACTTGGTTACCACATAGAAAAAGTCAGGATATTTTTTCAGGATTTCGCCAATGGCTTTCTCGCTTTGCCCATTGTTATACACATCAGCAGTATCAATAAAATTGATGCCTTGCTCATAAGCGGTTTCCAAAATTGCCATTGCCTCTTGATGATTAAAAGGGTCTCCCCATTTCGTACCAAGCTGCCAAGTGCCTAAGCCAATTTCTGAAACCATTTTGTTGGTTTTACCAAATCGACGTTGTTGCATCATAACCTCCGATATCAGCCGAAACGGCTTTCAGAACGTTCCCAAGAGAAAGAACCATCATCAAGCTGTTTATCGCCCAGCTCCTTATAGTCAAAATAACTAAATTCTGCAGTAGAGTCATAGCCTGAATAATCAACTGCTGCAAGCCCGACAAAAGCCCCTGTGAAGAAGCCACCATAACTGCGTAACACATAATCATCTGAGAGAACCGCAGCATCTAATTCAACCGGAATAGCGTGCCATTGTTTACCATCAAATGAATATTCGTAGCTGTAAGTTTCTTTACGTACTTTAGTTTTAAACCAAACATACTCCGTTCCGTCAGGAATGACAATCGCTTTGTCTTTCAGGTAAGAAGTATATTGCCCGTTTCTAAGTCCACCTTTATTTTCTGCTACTTCAATTACCTGCTGACCTTGATCATTTTTAGTGATGAAAATCCAAGACCAATGTGAGTGATTGTAGTAGTTGGTTAAACCTGCCATTGATTGATAAGAAAACGGGGTAAATTTCACTTTAGTTTCCACATCAAAATAGAAGGCTTGCCAGCGGCGAGCGATTAATGACAGATCGTGCGTATTCGCAAGAGAACCTCGACCAACCAATTTTAAAACGCCCTTGCCTGTTTCGCCCATCTCTTTACTAAAAGGTACTCTCAACGTGTTCCAGTTGATATCCAACGTTGGGCTATCAAATTCATCGTGTTGAGAATGATCTGCCGGAGCTTCGGTAAAAATCGCATCTTTCGGTGCTTCTACAAATGTTCTACCACCGTGCCCGCCTACAATATAAGGCCAGCCGTCTTGATCAAACTCTACTTTTTGAATGGACGTTTCACGTCCTAATGTAGACCAACCACGAGGGTCAGTTGCTGATTCCGTTGGGTGATTCCAAGGTCTTGCCGTGAGTGAAGCGTAATACCATTCACCACTTGGCGTATCAACTAATGAACCGTGCCCCTGTTTTTGTAAGTAAGAGTTAGGTGTATCAAAATTGGTAATAAACGGTGTGTTCGGTGCTAATTCAAACGAATGAGCCTCAAGGGTTTTAGAACGAGCAACCACTTCTTGATGTGTAAATACTGTTCCTCCCTCTGCAGCGAAGAGATAATATTCTCCATTAATTTTATAAATATGTGGTCCTTCAACTAATTTCACTTCTGTGCCTTCAAAAATAGTACGCTGGGTTTCCGGCTTGAGTTTCATCGTTGCAACATCAAATTCGGTCAGCGTAATGCCATCAAACGGGTGGCGATATTCACGGTGATCCCAAGTTTGTTGCACCAAATATTTTCTGCCGTCATCATCGTGGAATAACGAAGCATCAAAGCCAACACCGTTTAATTTAATCGGGTCTGACCAAGGTCCTTGAATATCTTTTGCGGTTGTCAGATAGTTCGTCATATCCTTAAATGCACCATCGGTAATTTTTACATCCGTGTAAACCAACCAAAATTGACCGTCAGCATAAGAGAGATCGGGAGCCCATATCCCACCTGAAGATGGATTGCCTCGCATATCTAACAACGTAGTTGTATCTAAGACATTTTTTACTAAATTCCAATGTACCAAATCTTTTGATTCGTGAATTCTCACACCAGGGAACCACTCAAATGTTGAGGTTGCAATGTAATAAGTATTCCCCACACGCACAATAGACGGATCTGGGTTAAAGCCGGGTAAAATTGGATTTTGAATTTGCATAATCTATTCTCCTACACTCAAATTATTTGGAATATGCGGTAATTTTTTCATTGATGTGATCAATATCGGTATCACTTAACGGATAACGGCTCATCACAAATCCTGCCACGATGGCTAACACAATCGGAGCCCAAATCATTGAAAGATTGATACCAAATAAAGCATCTTCCGTCTGAGCCACAAGTGAACCATTAAAGCCATAAACTGCATTGATATAGCCCGGAATAATACCGCCTAACGCTAAACCGATTTTAAAGAACAAGCCCATTAATGCGTTGATGATACCTGCCACACGTTTTTTCGATTTAAATTCGCCAAAGGTTACAACCTCCGGTACTAATGCCCACATAAAACCGGTAGCAGAAGTTAAACCCCATTGTTGTAAAAAACGACCGATATACCCCAGAGTTGGCGAATCTTTGAAGGCGTCAAATTGCCATACCCATAAACAAAGTTGCCCTAGCACGAAAATCCCTAAAAACAGATAGAAGAAATTCTTTTTACCGATGGTGCGGCGTAATTTCGGCCATAAGAAAACTAAGAAAATACCCGGGATAGAACCTAATAACCCCACTGAAGCAATCCACTCGGAATGTCCGATATTATATTTTAGGTAGAAAGGCCAAACCGTATTACCAAAGAACATAAAGGTAAAACCGATTAAGAAGAACATACCTAAAATTTGTAACGGACGGTTACGTTTTAACTCATTGATTAAGTCTGAATATTTCACATTTTCAGTTTCTTCCGCACTTGGAATAATTCGCTCTTTAACGCCAAAGTAAGAGAACATCAATGCAGCAAATCCAACAACCATATAAATGGCATAGACTTTAAACCAAGCCAGTCCTGCGGCAGCAGACATATAATCGCCTAAATAGAGTTCAATGCCGAAGAAACCGGTATTTTTTAACTCTGTGTGTGGTGCAAGTAGCTGTACAAAAAGCGGGAAAAGCGTGTAAACAAACAAGTTAGCGATATTTGCCATCGTCATTCGGGTGGTGGTTAATTTCGCAATTTCTTCGGTATCACGAGTTAAAGATGCAGAAAGTGAACCATAAGGAATATTTACGAAAGAATAGACCATCGCTGTCGCAAAATAAGAGAGGAAAGCATAAATCACTGAGCCTCGTACCGATTCAATCGGTAAAAATAGTAATGATGCTAAAATAACCAACGGAATACCAAATTTCAGCAAATAAGGGCGATATTTACCTTGTGCGGTTGGTTTACTTTTATCAATAAACGCACCGACTAACGGATCCCAAAACACATTTCCCCATTTCACAATTAAGAAAATAGTCGCACCGGCTGCGGCAGAAATACCATTTACGGTAGTTAAGTAGGTGAGTAAGAAACCACCAACAGTACCAAAAACTAAATTTTGGGCTAAGTCGCCACTACCATAAGCGATACGTTCAAACGTACTGAGTTTTGCAAACTCATCAGCTTTACTTTTTATTGCGTTCATCACGAACTCCTTATTTTATGGATTAAGTGCTTGTATTTTCGAGTAAATAAATTAAGCTCTCAATTATGATAATTTTTCATTGCATTACGTTTTTTCACTTTTGTGAACCATATCACAAAATGAGAAAATTCAACTAAAAATAAAAAAGCACCACCATTAAAAATAGCAGTGCTTTATGAAAAATGCTTAATGCAAGCGGTTATTTTTTAAGAATAAATTGCAAAAAATTTTACAAATTCAACCGCTTGTAACTTTAAGTCTTAGGCTTTTTTCTTGCTGATGATATCCACCCAAACCGCAAGCAGTAAAATTGCCCCTTTTACGATATATTGCCAGAAAGTTGGTACATCAAGCATACTCATTCCGTTATCCAGTAAGGCGATGATAAATGCACCGATAACAACACCGTAAATTGTACCGACACCACCGGCTAAACTTGCTCCACCAATCACACAAGCGGCAATGGCATCAAGCTCAGCATTTTGCCCTGCTGATGGAGCACCTGCACCAAGTCGAGAGCTTAAAATCAAACCTGCAATGGCGACTAATAATCCGTTTAATGCGAAAATGGAAAGTTTGATTTTTTCAACTGCAATACCAGAGAGACGTGCGGCATCAATATTGCCACCAATCGCATAAACGTGGCGACCAAAGGCAGTTTTGCGAGCTAGGAATGTGCCTGCAATTGCTAATACTACTAATACCAATACCGGGAATGGTACGCCTCGATAATCATTAAGCAGATAAATTGCCCCCAATACAATCATCGCTACAATGCCATATTTAAGCGTATCTTTCGGCATAGATGGCACAGTTAAATTGAGTTTCTGTCTGGCTTTACGTTGATAGCTGCCCCAAGCAATAAAGCAGAAAATACCGATAGTGCCTAAAATCATACCGACCATATCCGGCAAGTAGCCTTGACCGATAGTTGTCATCTCTTCGCTGATAGGCGAAACCGTTGTACCGTTAGTGATACCGACTAAGATGCCACGAAACGCCAACATACCTGCAAGGGTTACAATAAAAGATGGTACTTTTTGATAAGCCACCCACCAGCCGTTCCAGGCACCAATCATTAAACCTAAAATCAGCGTAACTACAATGGTTAGCGACAAAGGCCAGCCCCACCAGACATTACTGATCGCAGCAAAACCGCCAAGTAAACCCATTAGTGAGCCGACCGATAAATCGATTTCAGCAGAAATAATCACAAATACCATACCAATGGCAAGAATACCTGTAATGGAAGTTTGGCGTAGCAGGTTAGAAATATTTCTGGCACTTAAATAAGCACCGTCAGTTGCAATAGAGAAAAAGCTCATAATTACGATGATTGCAATCAGCATAATATAAACTTGTAAATTAATGGATTTTAACTTATTCATAGATTACTCCTTGAGTGCCGCTTCCATCACTTTTTCTTGGGTTAAATTTTGGTTGATGAGGTTTGCTTTGATTTTGCCTTCGTGCATTACTAACACTCGGTCGCTAATGCCTAATACTTCTGGCAATTCGGAAGAGATCACAATAATCGCCATTCCTTCTTGAGCTAATTGATTGATGAGTTTATAAATTTCATATTTTGCCCCCACATCAATACCCCGTGTTGGCTCGTCTAAAATTAAGATTTTCGGGTTGAGTAGCAAACATTTCGCTAAAATCGCTTTTTGTTGATTACCGCCACTTAACCGCCCAATGGCTAATTCAGGTGAGGAAGTTTTCACTTTTAGTTTGGCAATAGATTGGTTGATAATGGTCTCTTCAAGCGGTTCATTTATCACTTTTTTTCCAAAACAAAATTGCGGCAATGCAGAGAGAGTAATATTTTTGCCTACTCCCATAATCGGTACAATGCCGTGTTTTTTACGATCTTCCGGCACCATTACAATGTGATTTTCAATAGCTTGTGCACAATTCTTGATTTTTATTTTTTGGTTATTGAGATAAATATCTGCCTGATATTTGCCTTGATAAGAGCCAAAAATACATTGTGCCATTTCGGTTCGTCCTGAACCGACTAGACCTGCCACGCCTAAAATTTCGCCTTTATGTAGCACAAAATTAGCATTATCTACCCGCTTGATATGCGTATTAGTTGGGTGCCAAGCGGTAATATTTTCAACACGCAGAATTTCTTCGCCAATTTCGTGTGGTTCGTGTGGATAAAGCGAGGTAATCTCACGCCCTACCATCATTGTGATAATGTCATCTTCACTCATACCGATTGCCGAACGCGTACCAATATGCTCTCCATCACGAATTACACAGATTTTGTCAGAAATGGCTTTGACTTCGTTTAACTTGTGAGAAATATAAACGCAAGCAATGTTATGGGCTTTTAGGTCTTTAATTAAATTAAGCAGAATATCGGTTTCTTTTTCAGTAAGAGAGGCTGTTGGTTCGTCCAAAATTAATAAACGCACCTGTTTGTTCAAAGCCTTAGCAATTTCGACCAATTGTTGTTGCCCTAAGCCTAATTCGCCCACTTTGGTATTCGGATCAACATCGAGCTGAACTTGTTCAAGCAAGGTTTTACAACGCAGGTACATTTCGTTGTCATTAGTAATACCTGCATTAGTAATTTCGTTGCCTAAAAACATATTCTCCAAAATTGACATATTTTTTACTAAGGTCAATTCTTGGTGAATAATGGAAATGCCTTTTTCTTCGGTATCTTTAATATTTTTGGCAATCAGTTTTTCGCCGGAAAAATAGATTTCTCCTTCATACTCACCAGCGGGATAAATGCCACATAATACTTTCATCAAGGTTGATTTACCTGAGCCGTTTTCGCCACACAAAGAAAGTATTTCACCGGTTTCAAGGGAGATTGAAATATTATTTAATGCGACAACTTCACCAAATTTTTTGGTGATGTTCTTCATTTCTAATAATTTCGCCATACTTAGCCCCTATTTTCAAAAAATGGCGAGTAAGCCTCGCCATCTCGATAAATTAAAGTGATTTATTTATATACTGCATCTTTTGTGTGGAAGCCGTCTTTAATTACAGTGTCATCAATATTTTCTTTGGTTACTACCACAGGCTCTAATAAGTAAGCCTCAACCTCTTTGCTACCGTTATTTAATTTCGCATTGCTTTCAACTTTTTCTTCCTTACCCAGTGCTACTGCAATTTCCGCCGCTTTATCTGCAAGGTTAGTAATTGGCTTATATACCGTCATCGTTTGTGTACCGGCAATGATTCGTTTAATTGCTGCTAAGTCAGCATCTTGACCAGAAATTGCCACTTTTCCTGATAAGCCTTGAGCACTTAATGCTTGGATTGCACCGCCTGCGGTTGCATCGTTTGAAGCCACTACTGCATCAATATTGTTTTTATTTGCAGTTAAAGCATTTTCCATAATTTGCAGTGCTTTCTCAGCTAACCAAGAATCAACCCATTGATCACCTACTACTTTGATTTTGCCGCTGTCAATGTGGGGTTGTAACACTTTCATTTGCCCTTGGCGGAATAATTTTGCGTTGTTATCCACAGGTGAACCACCCATTAAAAAATAATTCCCTTCCGGTTTTTGCTCGATAATGCTTTGTGCTTGTAGCTCACCCACTTTTTCATTATCGAATGAAACATAAAAATCAATATCGGCATTATTAATTAAACGGTCATAAGCAAGTACTTTCACGCCTTCTTTTTTCGCTTCCACAATCACGTTTGATAATACTTCGCCGTTAAACGGAATAATCACTAACACATCAATATCTTTATTCAACATATTCTCAATTTGAGAAATTTGAGCAGTCGCATCACCGTTTGCGGATTGCACAAACACTTTTGCACCTAAGGCTTCCGCTTTATTCACAAAAATATCTCTATCTTTTTGCCATCTTTCTAAACGTAAATCATCAATTGACATACCGATTTTCAGATCTTTGGCAATTGCAGAGTGGCTAAATGCCATTAAAGTAGCGGCAGCAACTGCTAATAATTTGGATTTGAGTTTCATAGTTCACCTCATTGGTTGTAAAAATGATGTTCGAGCCGGTTCTCACTCGCCCAAAGTCTGTTCTGATTTCAAATGAAGTTCAATTATCATATTTCTCAACACTATTACGATTTTTCACTTTTGTGATCTACGCCACATTAACCAATAATCGAAATTAAAAAACGAAATATCGTAATTGAATGGTTTTGATAATTCTCCGATGATGTCGCCGAAACATCATTTTTCCAATACATAGGAGCATTGTTATGTCTAACTATTTCGACAAAATCTCAAAAGTACAATACGAAGGGGCAAACTCAACCAATCCGTTTGCATTCAAGCATTACAATCCAAATGAAGTGATTTTAGGAAAAACAATGGCAGAACATCTGCGTTTAGCAGTTTGCTATTGGCACACATTCTGCTGGACAGGGAATGATATGTTCGGTGTAGGTTCGCTTGACAGAAGCTGGCAAAAAACCGGTGATTTACTGCAAGGTGCTAAACAAAAGGCGGAAATTGCTTTTGAGTTTTTCCAAAAATTAGGCGTACCTTATTACTGTTTCCACGATGTGGATATCGCCCCTGAAGGCAATAATTTCAAAGAATATCTTCATAATTTCAATACCATTGTCGATATTTTAGAGAAAAAACAAGCAGAAACCGGCGTGAAATTGCTCTGGGGAACAGCAAACTGCTTTACTAACCCTCGCTATATGTCTGGTGCATCAACCAACCCAAATCCGGAAGTGTTTGCTTGGGCAGCCGCACAAGTCTTCACCGCAATGAACGCAACTCAACGCTTAGGTGGCGAAAACTATGTGTTATGGGGCGGTCGTGAAGGTTATGAGACTTTACTGAATACCGATCTCAAACGTGAGCGCGAACAAATCGGTCGCTTTATGCAATTAGTGGTAGAACATAAACATAAAATTGGCTTTAAAGGCACACTATTAATTGAGCCAAAACCACAAGAGCCAACTAAACACCAATACGACTACGATGTCGCAACCGTTTATGGTTTCTTAAAACAGTTTGGTTTAGAAAATGAAATTAAAATGAACATTGAAGCCAATCACGCTACCCTTGCAGGGCATACATTCCAACACGAAATTGCAACTGCAACAGCATTAGGCATCTTTGGTTCTATCGATGCAAACCGTGGCGACCCGCAATTAGGCTGGGATACCGACCAATTCCCGAACAGTGTGGAAGAAAATACCCTTGTGATGTATGAAATCTTAAAAGCTGGTGGGTTTACTACAGGCGGTTTCAACTTTGATGCGAAAATCCGCCGCCAAAGTACTGACCCGTATGATTTATTCCACGCCCATATCGGTGCAATGGACGTGTTAGCATTATCACTAAAACGTGCAGCGAAAATGATTGAAGACCAAGCGTTACAAAAAGTAGTGGATAACCGCTACGCAGGTTGGAACCAAGAACTAGGTCAGCAAATCTTAACAGGCAAAGCAAGCCTTGAAGATCTTGCTAGAATTGTAGAAACCCAAGGCTTAGATCCAAAACCTGTTTCAGGTCAGCAAGAATATTTAGAAAATTTAGTGAATAGCTATATTTATCGTTAATTCTGACAAGCGGTCGTTTTTTCGCAAAATTTTGCAGAAAAATGACCGCTTGTTTTTAAATTAAGGAGTATTTATGTACATTGGAATTGATCTTGGTACTTCTGGGGTTAAAGTCGTTCTACTGGGTGAAACCCAACACATTGTTGCAATTACCCAAAAGCCTCTCCCTATTTCTCGCCCACAGCCATTGTGGTCTGAACAAAACCCACAAGATTGGTGGAATGCCACTAATGAAGCAATGCTTGAACTCGCCTCGAAACACGATTTAAGTGGCGTAAAAGCTATTGGTTTGACAGGGCAAATGCACGGAGCAACCTTACTAGACAACGCAGATAATGTGCTTTCCCCGGCTATTTTATGGAACGATGGTCGCAGTTTTGCTGAATGTGAAGAGCTGGAAAAACTAGTGCCTGATAGCCGTGAAATTACCGGAAACTTAATGATGCCGGGCTTTACCGCCCCAAAATTGCGTTGGGTGAATAAACACTTACCAAATGTAGCGGAAAAAGTGAGTAAAGTGTTGTTGCCGAAAGATTATTTAAGGCTCTTAATGACAGGTGAATATGCCTCGGACATGTCGGATGCATCCGGCACTATGTGGCTAGATGTAGGCAAGCGGGATTGGAACACCTCTCTGCTGAATGCTTGCGGATTAGATATTGAAAATATGCCAACACTATTTGAAGGCAATCAAATCACAGGCTATTTACGCCCAACGCTTGCCGAACAGTGGAAAATGAAATCCGTGCCAATTGTAGCAGGTGGTGGCGATAATGCCGCCGGTGCAATCGGTATTGGCTTATACCAAACAGGGCAGGCAATGCTCTCACTCGGTACTTCAGGTGTTTATTTTGTGGTGAGCGATAAATTCCACGCTAATCCACAAAAAGCGGTTCACAGTTTCTGCCACGCCTTACCGGATCGCTGGCATTTGATGTCGGTGATTTTAAGTGCGGCATCTTCGGTCGATTGGGCGGCAAAATCGCTTGGCGTTAAAGATGTGCCAACCTTATTCCAACAAGTTGAAGCAAACCGAACTGCTTCTGATGCGATTTTCTTGCCTTATTTATCAGGTGAACGCACACCGCATAATGACCCTTACGCCAAAGGCGTATTCTGGGGTTTAAGTCATAACGATAACCAAGTTACGATGGCAAAAGCCGTGATTGAAAGCGTGAGTTTTGCTTTGGCGGAAGGGATTGATGTACTTCACGAAACAGGGATAAAAGCGGAAAATATCGCCTTAATTGGTGGTGGAGCAAAAAGTGCCTACTGGCGACAACTGCTTGCCGATATTAGCGGTAAAACCTTTGAATACCGCACAGGTGGCGATGTTGGTCCGGCTTTAGGAGCTGCAAAACTGGCTCAAATTGCATTAAATCCAAACCAAGATATTGCCGAGTTCTGCCAGCCGCTACCGTTAGAACAGGTTTATCAGCCAAACCCGGCTCGTTATGCGGAATATCAAGAAAAACGCAAAAAATTTGCGGAGATTTATCAGCGGTTGAAGGGTTTATAAAGACTAACAAGCGGTCATTTTCTCGCAAAATTTTGCAGAAAAATGACCGCTTGTAATCACACCTTCGAAAATAAATTAATCACCAATACACCAGCTAAAATCAACGCAATACCAACCAAGCCTGCCAAGTCTATTTTCTGCCCGAATGCGAAATACGCAACAATGGCAGTAAGTACAATTCCTACACCAGACCAAACCGCATAAACAATGCCCACCGGTAAGGTGCGGAAAATAATTGAGAGAAAGTAAAACGATAAGCCATAAAGTGCCAGCGAGCTAATGGTTGGTACGGCTTTGGTAAAACCGTTGCTTAATTTTAATAAGTTAGTGGCGGCAATTTCCAAACAAATTGAAATCGCTAACAAAATCCAAACGTTCATTGAGTTCCTTATAAGTAGTATATGTGGCTATTTTAGCATTTTTTGCTACAATCTTTTTAGTCAATTAGGAGGTATGTAATGGCACAGGTTTATATCGTACACGGCTATACGGCAAATGCCGATAAGCATTGGTTTCCTTGGTTGGAGCAGCAATTAACCGAGCTTGGGGTAAGTTGCGAGCGGCTGAATATGCCTAACTCGGAAAATCCATCATTAGATGGTTGGTTAAATCATCTTGCACAAAATGTGGAGCTTAACGATCAAACCATTTTTGTCGGGCATAGTTTAGGTTGTATCGCCATTTTGAATTTTTTAGCGAAAAATTACGCCAAAATTAAAGGGGCGGTGTTTGTGTCAGGGTTCTATCAACCCGTAGAAAATTTACCCGAACTGTCTGCCTTTACCAATTATTATGCGATTTTACCGAGCGTATCGCATTTTCCAAGCTATGTGGTGAGTGCGTTAGACGATGAAATCGTTAATCATAAATACAGCGATGCTCTCGCTCAACATTTGCAAGCGGACTATATTCGCCTAAATCAGGGTGGACATTTCTTGGATAGAGAGGGTGTAACCGAATTGCCTGTGGTATTGGAGTTGGTGAAGAAGTTAATTTAATGAAAAAATGGGAGGGCTTAACCCTCCCGATAATAATTACAGCTTGATAAATCCATCATAAATATGCGTTGCATCGCCTGTCATATAAAGAGGATGCCCTACGCCTTGCCATTCAATAATCAGCGAGCCACCGGGTAGATCGACTTGCACTTTGTTATCCAACAAACCTTGCATAATACCGACCGCCACCGTGCCGCACGCCCCACTGCCACAGGCTTGGGTTTCGCCTGCTCCACGCTCATATACCCGTAATTTGACGTGATTGCGATTCACCACTTGCATAAAGCTGATATTTGCTCGTTCAGGGAAGCGTTCGTGGCTTTCAAGCAAAGGACCAAGTTCATTTACAGGGGCAGTTTTCACATCATCTACTTGCAATACACAATGCGGATTGCCCATCGACACTACCCCGCACAATACCGTTTGTAAATCTGTGCGTAAAATATAGTTTTTCTCGAATTTATTCGCCGTAAACGGAATTTGTGCAGGTTCCCAAATCGGCTCTCCCATATTTACTCGTACTTTGTCGTCATCTTGCAGGCTTAACACCATTTTGCCTTTGGCAGTACTAACGTGAATATCTTTTTTATTGGTAAGCCCTTTAAGCGTTACAAAGCGAGCAAAACATCTTGCCCCATTTCCACATTGTGAAACTTCACTGCCATCTGCATTAAAAATGCGGTAGTGGAAATCTAATTCAGGGTCGTAAGGCGGTTCAACCAGTAAAAGCTGATCAAAACCAACCCCACGATGGCGATCAGAAAGTGTGCGAATCATCTCCTCCGTTAAATAAACATTTTGAGTTACACCGTCCACTACCATAAAATCATTGCCCAAACCGTGCATTTTTGAGAATTGCATATTTTTCCTTAATTATTAAACCATTTATTGATTTAGATTATAGAGATTAAAAATAGTTATTGATATAGTAAATCTCAATGAATTTGAGGAATTTAATTTCTTCAAAAATGTATTTTTACAATCTTACTAGGAGCAAAAATTATGTCTGCTATGTTTATTATCCAATTTGCCATAGTATTACTGTGCATTTTGGTTGGTGCTCGCGTTGGCGGTATCGGATTAGGGGTATTCGGTGGTTTAGGTTTAGCCATTTTGTCATTTGGCTTTGGCTTAAAGCCGGCAGGATTACCAATTGATGTAATGTTTATGATTATGGCGGTAGTTGCAGCAGCAGCTGCAATGCAAGCTGCCGGTGGTTTAGATTATATGATCAAAATCGCCACTCGTATTTTGCGTAAAAATCCAAAACACATTACCTTTATCGCACCACTTGTAACTTGGACATTTACCGTGCTTGCAGGTACAGGACACGTTGCTTATTCTGTATTACCTGTAATCGCTGAGGTAAGTCGCCATAACGGTATTCGCCCTGAGCGTCCTCTTTCAATGGCAGTAATCGCTTCACAATTTGCAATTGTGGCAAGCCCGATTGCAGCGGCAGTCGTCGCAGTAGTAGCATTCCTTGAACCACAAGGCATTACCTTAGGCGATGTGCTGATGGTTACCATTCCTTCAACATTATTAGGTTTAGGTTTAGCTTGCGTATTTGTGAATAAAATGGGTAAAGAGTTGAAAGACGACCCACACTATCAAAAATTATTGCAAGATCCTGAGTATGTGAAAGCAAACCACATCACCGCAAACCCAACCGAATTACCGTTAAAACCAACTGCAAAATTATCCGTTGGCTTATTCTTATTCGGTGCATTATTAGTAGTTTTAATGGGTGCGATGCCTTCACTTCGCCCAGTGTTTGACGGCAAACCGATGGGTATGGCTCACACCATTGAAATCGTAATGTTAAGCGTAGGTGCATTAATCATTTTACTCTGCAAGCCGGATGGCAATGAAATTACCAAAGGCTCAGTATTCCACGCCGGTATGCGTGCGGTAATTGCGATTTTCGGTATTGCGTGGTTAGGCGATACCTTAATGCAAGGTCATATGGATGAAGTAAAATCTATGGTGTCAGGCTTAGTTGAAACTGCACCTTGGGCATTTGCATTCGCACTATTCGTACTTTCTGTATTAGTAAATAGCCAAGGGGCAACAGTTGCAACTCTATTCCCTGTGGCGATTGCAATCGGTATTCCTGCACCGGTATTAATCGGGGTATTTGTTGCCGTAAACGGCTACTTCTTCATTCCGAACTATGGTCCGATTATTGCTTCAATCGACTTTGATACAACGGGTACAACTCGCATTGGTAAGTTTATTTTCAACCATAGCTTTATGCTACCGGGCTTACTCAGTATGATTTTCAGTATCGGCTTCGGTTTATTACTATCGAATATGTTACTGTAAAAGTTCCACGAAAAACCTCCCGATTGGGAGGTTTTTTATTTGCAAATTTTTCAGCAAATTTAACCGCTTGTAAGACAACGAGTGAGCAAAATGCCACAAATTGTGAGTACAATGCCACCCACTAAATGCAGGCTTAATACCGCGATAAATTCTCCCCATTTTTCCGCTAATAATTTCTCGCTTAACTCTGCGGAAAAACTTGAAAAGGTGGTGAAACTGCCGAGAAAGCCTGTAATAAATAATAATCTTTGGCTATCGCCTAAATTAAACCCCATCGCAATACCAATCAGAAAGCAACCAGCCCAATTTGCTAACAATGTGCCTAATGCAAACTGATTAAGTAATGGATTAACCCACACACCTAATTGCCAACGAGACAATGCCCCAAGTACTGCACCGGTTGAAAGTATAAAAACTGAGTACATATTTTGCCCTAAAAAATGATTTGTAAAATTATACCTAGAAATAGTTGATTTAAAAAAATAATGTGATGGATTTCACAAATTTAAAATTTCCCATTTGCTTAAAAAATGGTGTTTTGGCAATATCAGCTCGAAAATATTTTCATTTTCAAACATTTCTTTATTGGTTTTCAATCATTTCTTCTTAAGGGGAACGTTATGGACAGAACCTTACGCAATGCTTGTATCGGTGAATTTATCGGTACAGCTTTCATTCTCTTCTTTGGTGCCGGCTGCGTAGCGGCTGCACAAGTTGCTGGTGCAAGTTTCGGTTTATGGGAAATTGCAATTGTTTGGGGTATTGGGGTCTCAATGGCAATTTATATTTCTGCCGGGATTTCCGGTGCTCACCTTAACCCAGCTGTAACTATCGCACTCGCTGCATTTTATGGTTTTGAAAAACACAAAATTCTACCCTATATCATCGCTCAAGTAGCAGGTGCTTTCTGCTCTGTTGCACTTATCTATTTTATGTATAGCGATCTCTTTGCAGCAGCCGAAGCAGCTCAAGGGATTGTACGTGGTGAAACTGTTGGTTTTGCCGGTGTGTTCTCAACTTATCCAAACCCAAATATTACATTATTAACGGCATTTATTGTGGAATTTGTGATTACTGCCGTGTTAATGTCTACCATTTTAGCGATTGGTGATGATAAAAATGGCTTACCAAATAAAGCTCTAGCGGCATTGCTCATCGGTTTATTAATTGCTGTGATTGGTGGTGCAACCGGTCCATTAACAGGCTTTGCGATGAACCCAGCTCGTGATTTTGGACCTAAACTCTTTGCTTTCCTTGCAGGTTGGGGCGAAATTGCACTCACCGGCGGCAAAGAAATCCCTTATTTCATTATTCCAATTGTTGCTCCAATCTGCGGTGCGTTATTCGGTGCTTGGGGCTATAAAAATCTTATTCACAAAAACCTTCCGGCAAATATTCAGGAGTAATCTATGGACAAACAATATATCATCGCCCTTGATCAAGGCACAACAAGCTCCCGTGCGGTATTACTAGATAAAAATGCCAATGTTGTTGAAGTGGCACAACGTGAATTTACCCAAATTTATCCACAAGCTGGTTGGGTAGAACATAACCCGATGGAAATTTGGGCAACACAAAGTTCTACGTTAAATGAAGTAGTTGCTAAAGCAGGTGTTAGCCCTGATAGTATTGCGGCAATTGGTATTACCAACCAGCGTGAAACCACCATTGTGTGGGAAAAAGAGAGCGGTAAACCAGTTTATAATGCGATCGTATGGCAATGCCGCCGTACCTCCGATATTACCGATAAATTAAAAGCAGACGGACACGAAGAGTATATTCGTAAAACCACAGGCTTGGTTGTCGATCCATACTTCTCGGGTACGAAAGTAAAATGGATTTTAGACAACGTAGAAGGGGCAAGAGAAAAAGCCGAACGTGGCGAATTATTATTCGGCACAGTCGATACTTGGCTGGTGTGGAAATTAACTCAAGGACGTGTTCATATTACCGATTACACCAATGCTTCTCGTACGATGTTATTTAACATTCACACCAAGCAGTGGGACGATAAGATGCTGGAATTACTGAATATTCCACGCTCAATGTTACCGGAAGTGAAAAATTCCTCTGAAATTTACGGCAAAACCAATATCGGCGGACAAGGTGGTGTACGTATTCCAATTGCAGGTATCGCAGGCGACCAACAAGCGGCTCTTTATGGTCATTTATGTGTTAAGGAAGGGCAAGCGAAAAATACCTACGGCACAGGCTGTTTTATGCTGATGC
Organism: Mannheimia bovis; assembly: GCF_014541205.1. Classification (NCBI taxonomy): domain Bacteria; kingdom Pseudomonadati; phylum Pseudomonadota; class Gammaproteobacteria; order Pasteurellales; family Pasteurellaceae; genus Mannheimia; species Mannheimia bovis. The sequence continues at coordinate 310,760 of NZ_CP061280.1, forward strand.
ACACAGGTAATACTGCGATTCAGTCCGAAAACGGCTTATTAACCACCATTGCTTGTAATGCGAAAGGCGAGCCTGAATATGCGTTAGAAGGTTCTGTCTTTATTGCAGGAGCCTCCATTCAATGGTTACGTGATGAGCTAAAAATTGTTCACGACAGTTTCGATAGCGAATATTTTGCGACGAAAGAAGACAGCTCTAACGGCGTATATGTAGTACCGGCATTTACAGGCTTAGGTGCACCATATTGGGATCCTTATGCACGAGGCTCAATTTTCGGTTTAACCCGTGGGGCAAACCGCAATCATATTGTGCGTGCAACATTGGAATCTATCGCTTACCAAACCCGTGATGTATTAGAAGCAATGCAGTCTGATTCAAAAGCGAAACTGCAAGCATTGCGTGTTGATGGCGGTGCGACAGCAAACAACTTCTTAATGCAATTCCAAGCGGATATTTTAGATACCAAAGTAGAACGTCCGAAAGTAAAAGAAGTGACTGCATTAGGGGCAGCTTATCTTGCCGGTATTGCAGTTGGTTTCTGGAAAGATTTGGAGGAGCTAAAAGATAAAGCAGAAATTGAGCGAACCTTCACACCGGATGGCGACCAAGAAAAACGAGCTAAACGCTATAAAGGCTGGAAAAAAGCGGTTCGCCGTTCATTAGAATGGGCAAAAGAAGACGCTGAAGAGTAATTTCCAACTTAAACTAAACAGAAAGGGAGTATCGGCAACCATACTCCCTTTTAAGATCTTTTAGTTATATCACATAGTCATTTTGATTTGTTGTGGAAGAATGTTTTATTTATGATTAGCCTATTCAACCCATAAATTGATAAGGAATAATTATGTCAAAATTTCAAATTCACACTATTGAATCTGCACCGGAAGCCGCACAAGAAGCATTAAAAGCGGTACAACAAGCAAATGGCTTTATCCCAAATCTTATCGGCGTGTTAGCAAATGCCCCAACTGCGTTAGAAACCTACCGCACGGTAGGCGGTATTAACGGTCGCAACAGCTTAACCGCTGAGGAACGTGAAGTGGTGCAAATTACTGCTGCGGTGGTAAACGGTTGTGGATTCTGTGTGGCAGGTCATACTAAAATCGCGTTAAAATTGTTAAAAATGCCTGAAGAAGTCGTAAATGCGTTGCGTGCAACCTCTCGCATTGATTCTGATGATAAATTAGACACTTTAGCTCGTTTCACTCTTGCAGTAATGCTACAAAAAGCAAAATTGACCGAAGCACAACTCAATGAGTTTTTTGCTGCAGGTTATAATCAACAAAATGCAATTGACGTGATTTTAGGTGTGAGTTTGGCAACGTTGTGTAATTATGTGAACAACATTGCTGAAACACCAATTAACCCAGAGTTACAGCCTTTTGCGTAATAGGGATCAAATCAAATTAGGACGCTTTCAATGTGTCCTTTTTTATATCTACAAGCGGTTCTTTTTATCTCATTTTTTGCAAATAAAAAAGAGGCAAACATTTGCCTCTCTATTTCTTAACAATTCGCCAGCACCATTCTTAGCTGCACCGCACTTGGGGTAACAACGGGTAAGAATGCGGCTTCTTTCCAGCGGCGGCTGAAGCCTGAGGTATCATTTTTCAAATAGCCACGCCCACCGCTGGCTTGTAATTCTAACAAAATGGTTTGTGCAACCACATTCACAATATCAATTCTGGCTTGAAATAGCTCTTTCGGGTGGCGAACGAAATAGCCTTCGTCATTTAAGCCATTAAATAGACGAGTTTTAATATCGTTTAAAGCATCAACTTGAGTTTGCCATTCAGGAGTTAGAATGGCTCGGAATGAGAGCGATTTTTCAATTTCCGCTAAACTTTTTTCCACTAAACCAAAAGGTAAACCAAATTGTAAACCTAAGAACGCAGGGCGAGTTGCTGCTAAAAACTCCGGAGCGTTATCAGCCAGAATCCATTCATCTAGTAATTCCACATTTTCAAATATGAGAGCGGTAGTATTCGTGCCTTGTAACGACATAAACTCCAATTCTTTGGTGCGAGTTAAACCTTGAGCCGTAGAAGGAATCGCGATCACAATCGGTTTACGCTCATCTTCAAAACCCGCCACAAAACTTGCTACAAAGCGGTCTGAACGTAAATTCGTTACCCACGGCAGGCGACCATTTAAATAACGTTTGCCGTTTTCTTCACTAATTTTGACATTTAACTCTTCGATGCCAGCCAGAAATTTCATCGCGTTCGATAACCCAGTGCCGGCAGTTAAATTGCCACTCAGCAAATCTGCCAAATAGATTTCTCTAGGAATAGGATTTTTCGAAGCAATAATATGCTCAATAAAAGTACGATGCCCCCACGAAACAAAAGCCGCCGCTAATGAGTGATTACCCAGCTCAGAAATCGCTTTAATCGCATCAACTAAATTACCGCCATTGCCCCCCAATTCTGTCGGCACCCCAATTTTGAACAGATTTTCAGCCGCAATTTTGCGAATTAACAAATCAGCGTGCTGGTTAGATTGATCTAAACTCTCTGCGTTTTCTTGCAGCCATTCAATAAAAGATGTCGAAAGTACTGACATTGTGTTTACCTCTTATAATGTGTTATTAAGGCTATCTTAATAGGCTTTTTTATTGCGATGAAATAAAAGAAAGGAAAGTAATATGCTTTTTTGGAATAAACAAGCGGTTATATTTTGCAATTTTTTTGCAAAAAACAACCGCTTGTAAATGATGAAATTATTTTCCGCCTTTCGCTAACGCTAAGCGAATTAAACTATCCAATGCCCAGCCAATTAAGCCGATGATGACAATTACTGCCATTAATTCAGAATAGGCTAATCTATCGCGAGTGTCTAAAATGAAATAGCCTAAGCCTTCGTTTACGCCTAACATTTCACACGGCACAAGCACTACCCACGCAATACCCACTGCCACACGTAAGCCTGTTAGAACGTGCCCTGTAATAGCTGGCACAACGATTTTACACAATAATTCTTTGCGGGAAGCCGACATTACTTTACCCAGTTGTAGCCATTGTGGATCAATATTTTTTACCCCTGAGGCGGTAGAAATAATCAATGACCACACGGTTGCAAAAGCGAGTAGGAAATAGATTGGTAAATCACCTACGCCTAATAACATTACGATGATAGGCATCCACGAAAGCGGAGAAATCATTCTCAACAGCTGGAATGACGGCGTACAAAGCATTTCCAAGCGGCGGGAAAAGCCGAGTAATAAACCCACAGGAACGCCAATTAGCAATGCTGCTGACAAGCCCACGACAATTCGTTTTAAACTAGCCAATAAGTGAGGAAAAATTTCGCCCGAAGAAATCAACCAACCAAAGCTTTCCCACGTTTTGAGCGGAGCTAACATTGATGCCATCGGCAATCTTTGGCTTAATAATATTGTGCCTAGTTGCCAGCCTAAAAGCAGTAGCAATAAACCTGCTAAGCCGTAAATATACTTCTGTTTCATACTGTTCCTTAATCTATTTATACGCTGATTTCTTCGGTTCTTGTCCAACCTGCTTGTAAGTTGAAAGTTTCAATCCAACCACCTTCTTCAATCGCTCTTCGCACAAATTTGGGTTCATTAATGGCTTTTGCAGCTTCTACAGGGTCAAGTGGTTGTAAAAAGGCATTATTGCCTGCAATGTGCGTTTCTTTGAGCATTTTCACTAACTCTTCCATATAAGAATTAAACGGGTAAGGCTGGAAGCCAATACGCTCTTGATGCCACTGCGGATTGATAATTGCCCCGTTTTCAATATATTTATCCATCTGTGCTTGCGTTGGGGCTAATACGTTTTCCAACACTTTTTGATCGTGCGGTGTGTAGCCACTGCCACGAGCTAATAATTTTGCTACCTCAGAACGATTTGCTAGTGTATAAACTTGGGCTTCCGTTAATGCATTCACCACTTTTTGCACCCACTGCGGACGGTTTTGAATATCGTATTCGTGCATTAGCGTTAAACAACAGGCGTGATCTTTCCACACATCGCCACTAAAACGCAGCACTTTACCCACCCCTTTGGCTTCCGCCAAAGCATTAAAAGGTTCTGCCACAATAAAACCTGAAATAGCTTCGCTCGCCAGTGCCGCCACCATATCAGAAGGAGCCATTACACTTAAACGTACTTCGCCACTTTTCGGCTCTTTTTCAGTTACTTTCAAGCCATTTTCACGCAATAAACGCTGCAATACGATGTTGTGGATCGAATACCAAAACGGAATTGCTACCGTTTTGCCCGATAACTCCGCAACGCTATTAATTTCAGGGCGAACGGTGAGAGCTGAACCGGCTAAATGGTTCCACATCACCGCTTTCACTGGGGCATTTGCTCCATATTTCGCCCATAAACTCATTGGCGAAAGCAGATGCACTACATTCACGTTGCCGCTTAAAAAGGCTTCCACCAACTGAGCCCAACTACGGAACATCACCGGCTTTTCCACCTGCACACCGTGCTTTTCAAATAAGCCTTTGGCGTGAGCAACAAGCAAAGGGGTTGCATCGGTAATCGGCAAATAGCCAATCACAAGCGGTCGATTTTCTGCTGTTTTTTGCACTTGCTCGCAGGCTTGTAGTAAAGGAAAGCTGCCAGCAACCGAAAACAGGCTAAGCAGTTTCATAAAATCTCGACGTTGTTGATCCATAAATCCCCCTAAATCACAAAATCAATTACTGGTTCTGGCTGATTTTTCTGCTGAGCCCACTTGAGAGATTGTAAAATATCCACTCGAATATGGTTTAAACTAAGCAAATCGGTACGAGGGAAGGGATCAGATAAATGCCATTTTCCAGCAATATGAGCTGGCGTGCCGCCAAGTAATAACACATCATCAGAAACTAATAATGCCTCATCAATGTCGTGCGTTACCATAATTGCCGCCGCATTATGGTGGCGAACAATATCGTGCAATAAGGTTTGCATTTGGCTACGAATGACTTCATCAAGAGCAGAGAACGGCTCATCTAACAAAATCACTTTCGGCTGGCGGGCTAAGGCTCGAGCTAAATTCACCCGCTGAGCCATACCACCTGAAAGTTCGTGCGGCATCGCATCAATAGCGTGGCTTAAGCCAACTTCTTCCAATGCTTCTTCTACCCGCTTTTGAATGTCTGCTTTTGAAAGTGGCGTGCGGCATTTAAAATCCAGCCCAAATGCCACATTATTTCTGACCGAAAGCCAAGGCAATAATGTAGCTGATTGAAACACAAAACCGACATCAGGGTGTGGCTGGTTGATTTGCTCCCCAAACAATGCCACGTTACCACTTAGTGGTTTATCTAAACCGGCAATCACACGCAGTAATGATGATTTCCCCACACCACTCGGACCTAAAATTGAGGTAAGTGTACCGTTATCGACCTCAAAATTGACCTCTTGCAAAATGGTTTTAGTTTGCCCGTTTTTCTCATAACCAAGAGAAAGATCAGTAATAATAAGGCTCATAAATCCCTCTTCTTCATATTTAATTTTCGCTAAAAGTAGCTTATTTTTAGCGGAATAGAAAAGAACTAGTCATTTGTAGTTAGAACGATTTGTTATAAAAACGTAAATTTTTTGCCTTTTCTAACCACTTGTTGAGTAAAAAACTGCTTTTGAGCAATAAGTACGTTAAAATGCCTTTTTTCTAAATACATAAGGATCTTTCGATGAAAAAAACACTTTTAGCTCTGTTATTCGGATTTAGCCTAACCGCTCAGGCAACGGATATTAAATTTGCGATGGAACCAAGTTACCCACCGTTTGAAATGACGAATGAGAAAGGTGAAATTATCGGTTTTGATGTGGATATTGCTAATGCAATCTGTAAAGAGATCAACGCAAACTGTACTTTCCACAGCCAACCGTTTGACGGCTTAATTCAAGGTTTAAAACAGAAACAATTTGATGCGGCAATTTCAGGTATGGGCATTACCGAAGCACGTAAAAAACAGGTGCTATTCAGCGACCCGTATTTTCCAAGTTCAGCTGCGTTCATTGCGAAAAAAGGCACGGATTTTGCTAATCTAAAAACCATTGGCGTGCAAAATGGCACAACTTACCAGAACTACTTAGCAAAAGAGAAAAAAGAGTACAACTCAAAATCTTACGCTTCTTACCAAAGTGCGATTTTAGATGTTGAAAATGGGAGAATTGATGCGATCTTTGGTGATGTGCCTGTATTAGCAGAGATGATCAAAAAGCACCAAGAACTTGATTTTGTTGGCGAGAAAATTGACAACCAAAACTACTTTGGTAATGGTTTAGGCATTGCAACCAATATCAAAAACCAAGCATTGGTTGATCAATTCAACGCAGCGTTAAAAACCATTAAAGAGAATGGCGAATACCAAAAAATCTATGATAAATGGATGAGCGGTAAATAAAATTCAAGCGGTCAAAATTCGCAAATTTTTTGCAGATTTTGACCGCTTGTTTCATTTCAAATTAAAGAATAAAACGACTCAGATCTTCGTTTTCTACCACATCATTTAACGCTTCAGAAACGTAGTTTTCGTCAATCACGATTTTCTCACCACGACGTTCGCTTGCATCGAAAGAGATGCCGTCCATTAAGCGTTCAAGCACAGTATGTAAACGTCTTGCACCGATGTTTTCGGTTTTCTCGTTCACACGGAAAGCACTTTCCGCAATGCGGCTGATACCTTCTTTAGTAAACTCAATTTCAACGCCTTCGGTTTTCATTAACTCACGATATTGCAATGTTAATGAGGCGTTCGGCTCGGTTAAAATTCGCTCGAAATCTTCTTTAGTTAACGATTTTAACTCCACACGAATTGGTAAACGACCTTGCAATTCAGGCAGTAAATCAGACGGTCGAGCTACTTGGAACGCCCCTGAGCAGATAAACAGAATGTGGTCGGTTTTCACCATACCGTGTTTAGTGTTTACGGTTGAACCTTCAATAATCGGCAGTAAATCACGCTGCACGCCTTCACGAGAAACATCGCCGCCAGAGTGTTCGCCTTTTTTGCAAATCTTGTCAATCTCATCAATAAACACAATACCGTGCTGTTCCACCGCCTCAATCGCTTGCTGTTTTAGCTCTTCAGGATTGACTAATTTAGCGGCTTCTTCATCTAACATCACTTTTAACGCATCTTTAATTTTCATTTTGCGTTTTTTGGTTTTGTTTGGCGACATTCCCTCAAAGAGCGATTGCAGCTGCGAGGTCATCTCTTCCATTCCCGGTGGCGTCATAATTTCTACGCTCACCTGAGCGGCAACATCGATTTCAATCTCTTTGTCATCTAGCTGACCTTCACGCAATTTTTTGCGGAAAACTTGGCGGGTTGAGCTATTGTCCGATTCCTGCACATTGCCCCATTGATCTTTTGCCGGTGGCAATAACACATCTAAAATGCGATCTTCCGCCGCATCTTGAGCACGCATTTTGTTTTTTTCTACCGCTTGTTGGCGAACCAATTTCATCGAAACGTCTGCCAAATCACGGATAATTGAATCCACTTCTTTACCTACGTAGCCGACCTCGGTAAATTTCGTCGCTTCCACTTTAATGAACGGAGCATTTGCCAGTTTTGCCAAACGGCGGGCGATTTCGGTTTTACCCACACCGGTTGGACCTATCATTAAAATGTTTTTTGGAGTTACTTCTTGGCGAAGATCTTCCGGCAACTGCATTCTTCTCCAGCGGTTACGCAAGGCGATTGCTACCGCACGTTTTGCATCTTTTTGTCCGATAATATGAGCGTCTAATTCTGAGACGATTTCACGAGGGGTCATTGACATATATTTTGTTCCTTTATTACGTAGTTCCCCTCTTTAGAAAAGAGGGGTAGCTAAAGAGGGGAGTAAAATTTAAACTTCTTCAATCACGTGGTTATGATTACTGTAAATATCAATATCGCCGGCGATTTTTAACGATTCGGCAACGATCTCTTTCGCAGAGAGGTTATTTTCGGTGCGAAGTAGTGCGAGAGCGGCGGCTTTGGCATAGTTTCCGCCTGAGCCGATTGCCAGTACATCTTGTTCCGGCTCAATCACATCACCTGAACCTGAAACCAGCAGGAACTCACTTTCATTTGCTACGATCATCATTGCTTCTAAACGGCGTAAAGCACGTTCGGTACGCCACTCTTTCGCCAATTCCACCGCCGATTTCACCAAATGCCCTTGATGTAATTCTAATTTTTTCTCGAATAAATCACGTAGAATAAAGGCATCAGCCGTTGAACCGGCAAAGCCTGTTACCACTTTGTCTTTATATAAACGGCGAACTTTACGCACTGTGCCTTTTTCAATGCAGTTGCCAAGTGTTGCCTGACCATCGCCACCGATAGCCACTTTTCCGTCTTTTCGCACACATACAATTGTTGTCATTTTAAATCCTTCTTTTTAGAAAACTTTCGCTTATATGGGGCTCATTCTCTGCATTTCAATTACAAGCGGTCGTTTTTACTGAATTTTTTGCAAAAAAATGGCTTGAATTTCTTCAAGCCATCTTCTTTTTTATTTTAGTGAGCCATACGGTTTAAAATCTTTTTACCTTTAATTTGGTGGTAAATCGCCATCACAATATGACCAGCCGATAACACAAATAGCCCCCACGCAAGTTCGCCGTGAAAGTTGTTACCCAGTGAGACCGCCCATTCGATTTTTTCTGTAGAGCCTTCCATCACTTTCACACCAAACACTTCTAACGGACCTCGTGCTGCCCCATATTGGCGGATTAAAGCAATGGTTGGTACAGCAAGCATTAACACATAAAGTGCAAAATGTCCGAGTGTAACAAAAATATTATCAGGTGCAGGGCGGTTATTTCGATTGATGATCGCCCAAATCACTCGAATAACGATAAGCAACATTAAAATTGCCCCAACAGATTTGTGATAAGGCAACCACTCACGAAACGCCTCTCCCTGAAGCCCTGTATAAAGCATAAAACCAAAGCAAATTGCCATCGTCCAATGTAATGTACGGCTGATTGTGCCGTAAACTTGTGAATTATCTGAACGCATAAGTTCTCCTAGTAAATGTTCGGGCGAAGTATAATAGAAAAAGTACTTTTATACACAAGCTATTTCCGATTATTGCAATTTTCGATTTAATCGTATTCCGTACGGCTTACCGTTTTCAAATATCACATCTACTTTATAAGTCAAAACTTTCACATTTTGTTTTTTAGCTCGCTCAAGCAATTCTGCATATTTAGGGTCGATTTGTTTTGCCACTTCAAACTTATCAATGCCAGTGTGCAAAATGGCGAAAAAAATGACCGCTTGTAGCCCTTGTTCGGCAATAGTTGCCAGTTCTCGCAAGTGTTTTTGCCCTCGTTCGGTTTTCGCATCGGGGAACATTCCCACCCCGTTTTCTATTAACAATGTGGTGGATTTCACTTCTACAAAACAATCCTGCAAGCGGTCAGATTTTAATAAAAAATCGACACGGCTGTTCTCATTTCCATATTTTTTCTCGGGTAAAATTTGCTGATACTCAGCAAGCTCGCTAATCCATTGATTTTCCAACGCCTCTTGCACAAGCTGATTGGCTCTCAAAGTATTTACGCAAATGAAATCGCCCGATTGTGTTTGGGTCAGCTCCCAAGTGTGGGCGTATTTACGTTTCGGGTTATTGGAAGTGGAAAACCAAACCGTATCACCTACATTAGCACAACCTGTCATCGCTCCGGTATTCGGGCAATGAATGGTAATTTGATCGCCGTTAGGTAGCTGAATATCGGCAAGAAAACGCTTATAACGACGAAGCAAAATGCCACTAGAAAGAGGAGGAAATTGCATTAGTAAAAAATCCTTTTAAAATGACCGCTTGTATCTTTTCATCATCGGCAGAAAAACAGAAAGTAACGCTGTGCAAATGACGATAATAATACCAATCCAAGTGATAAGGCCCAGTTGCTCCGATAAAAAGAGTAACGCCATTAATAATCCAAACACAGGCTCAAGAGCAAGCAGAATGCCTGCGAGAATAGGGGAAGATTGGCTAATGCCTTTATTCCATAACAACATTGCCAAACTGGTACAAATAATGCCGAGATACACCACACTCGTCCACGCCGAGAAGCTGGTTGGCAGTTGCCAATCTTCGGCGAATAATAATGTGATGGGTAAAGCGGTAATTGCCCCTTGTACTAGTGTGATATTGGTTAAATCTGTAACTTTAACGGATTGTAAAATGTCTTTGCTGAGATACATTCCAATAATAAAACTCAAACTGCCTAACGTTACGAGCAATAGCCCCAGCATATTAATTGAACCGCTATCATCACTCCCTGCTGCCATAATTAGAATGCCGACACAAGCGAACAAACTTAAGATAAAATCCAGCCTTGTTGCCCGTTTTTTAAAGCAGAAATAGCCCACCAATACCGTTAAAAGCGGATTTAGCCCAAGTAATGCAACCGCACTCGCCGCTGAAGTTAATTTCAAGCCTGAAAATTGTAAGATTACACAGAGCGGAAAGGTAAGAAAACTAATCAACCAAACTTTAATATGCTGATTTTGCTGAATTTTTCGATAGGCTCGCATAAAAAACGGCAGAGCGATAAATGCCGCCAGCGTCAGCCGAATTTGCATAATTTGCACAGGGTCAAATTCGGCAATCGCCACTTTACCCACAATAAATGAACTTGCCCAAATTAAGGTTGCGATCAGTAAATATACCATTTTAGATCTCGTAAAATTCTAGCGGTAGATCGTCGGGATCTCGGAAAAAGGTGAAACGTTTGCCGGTAAGATCATCAAGGCGAATGCCTTCGTGTGGCAAATTGTGCTGTTCTAAAAAGGCGATGGCTTGTTCAATATTTTCCACCTTGAATGCTAAATGGCGTAACCCGCAAGTTTCAGGCGAGGTAAAGCGAGGTGGCGTAACCGGAAAACTAAAAAGTTCAATTTGCGAGCCGTCTTGAAAACGTAAGTCTAATTTGTAACTATCTCGTGCAGTTCTGTAGGTTTCTTCAATAATTTCCGCACCTAAAATCTGGGTGTAGAAATGTTTGGATTTTTCATAATCCGACACAATAATAGCAACGTGGTGGAAGCCTAGAATAGGAGATTTCATTTTTTCCTCGATATGTAAAATTTTTGGCAAAAACAACCGCTTGCAGTATGATGATTTCTTTTTTTGATTTCAAGATGTTTAATGAATAGCAATTCTTCACAATATCCGTTAGCGACAGCGAAAGTGTCTGATCCATTTGCAAAATCTGTATTAGCGTGGTTTGAGCAATACGGGCGTAAACATTTGCCTTGGCAACAAAATAAAACCTTGTATAAAGTTTGGTTGTCAGAAGTGATGTTGCAACAAACTCAAGTTGCCACCGTTATTCCTTATTTTGCACGTTTTACGGAACGATTTCCAACTGTTACTGACTTAGCTAATGGCTCTATTGATGAAGTGCTGCATTTATGGACGGGCTTGGGCTACTACGCACGAGCGAGAAACTTGCATAAAGCGGCAATTCAAATTCGAGATGAATTTGGTGGTGAGTTTCCCACAACATTTGATGATGTACTGGCATTGTCCGGTGTGGGGAGAAGTACAGCGGGGGCGATTTTGTCTTCGGTGTTAGATGCTCCGCACCCGATTTTAGACGGCAACGTTAAACGTGTGTTAAGCCGCTATTTTGCGGTGGAAGGCTGGGCTGGCGAAAAGGCGGTTGAAAACCAACTTTGGCAGTTAAGTGAAAGTGTTACGCCAACAGAACAGGTGGCTGATTTTAACCAAGCAATGATGGATTTGGGGGCGATGATTTGTACTCGCTCTAAGCCGAAATGCCTGCTCTGCCCGTTACAAGAACATTGCCAAACAAATGTAATGCAAGCGTGGGATAAATTCCCAGCCAAGAAGCCAAAGAAAACGCTCCCCGAACGCCAAGCCTATTTTTTAATCCTGAAAAACGGCTCAAAAGTGTTATTACAAAAGCGGGAAGCAAAAGGTATTTGGGGTGGATTATTTGCCTTTCCACAATTTGGTAGTTTAGAGGAACTCAAGCGGTCAGATTTAGTAGGAAATTTACAAATTTCGCAACAATTAACCACTTTTAGACACACATTCAGCCATTTTCATTTAGATATTACCCCCATTTTGGTAGATCTAAATTTGCAAAAAATAGCTAAAATCTTACCGCTTGTAGCGGAAGAAAACGCAGGAAATTACCTTTCTACTGTATCTTCAGAGGCGGATTATTGGTATGATTTCAGCCAACATAATGAAATAGGTTTAGCCACGCCGGTTAAACGCATTTTAGATGAACTGGCGTTTAGCGTAACAAACAAAAATTAAGGATTAGATTATGGCTCGTACCGTATTTTGCGAATACTTAAAACAAGATGCCGAAGGCTTAGACTTTCAATTGTATCCGGGCGAACTCGGCAAACGTATTTTTGCTTCCATCAGTAAACAAGCGTGGTCTGAGTGGATCAAAAAACAAACAATGATCGTTAATGAGAAAAAGCTCAGTATGATGAACCCGGAACATCGCAAATTACTTGAAGAAGAGATGGTTAATTTCTTATTTGAAGGTAAAGAAATCATCATTGAAGGCTACAAGCCAATCGAATAATTCAAGGTTAAATTCAAAATGAAAAAATATGCAAAATATTTGCCAATGTTGGCAATTATTCCCTTTCTTATTGCCTGTGGAAGTAATACATCTTCCAGTGGTAAAAAGCCAAAATCTACCCGTGTCGATTATTCAAAAGATACCAATGCAATGGATATCTTAACGGGGCAATTCTCTAATAATATTGATGATATTTGGGGTAGCAACGAGCTTTTGGTTGCCAGTAAAAAAGATTACGTAAAATACACCGATAAATTCTACACCCGTAGTCATATTTCGTTTGAAGAAGGGGTGATTACCATTGAGACTTTAGGTGATCAAAATCATCTTCGTAACTCCATTGTTCATACTTTATTAATGGGGCGAGATCCTAGAGGAATTGACTTATTTGCATCAGGTGATGTGCCGATTAGTACAAATCCGTTCTTAAAAGGTCAGGTAAAAGATCAATTTGGTCGTGATATTACTAATGTCGCTTTTGCAAATGATTTTGCTACCTATCTTATTCAAAATAAAACGCAAACCCGCAGATTGAAAAATGGTCGAAATGCGATGTATGTGGCGATTAAAATGGTGGAAGGGCACGTTGAAGTGCGTGCAAGACAATATTTACCGCTTGTACGCAAAATGGCAAGACAATATGGTATTGAACCAAGCCTCATTTTAGGCATTATGGAAGTGGAATCTTCTTTCAACCCTTATGCGGTAAGTTACGCTAATGCGATTGGTTTGATGCAGGTTGTGCCTCGTACCGCAGGGCGTGATATTTTTGCCCGTAAAGGAATGGGTGGGCAGCCAAGCCGTGAATATCTCTACAATCCATCAAATAATATTGATGCAGGTACGCTCTACTTAACCATTTTGCGTGATGAATACTTAGATGGCATCATTGATCCATTATCTAAACGCTATGCGATGATTTCTGCTTATAACAGCGGTGCTGGAGCAGTGTTACGTGTGTTTGATTCGGATAAATATGAGGCGATTGATAGAATTAACGATCTTTCGCCTGATGCGGTTTATCGAATTTTAACCACCGCTCACCCATCTTCTCAAGCAAGAAATTATTTAAGAAAAGTAACAACGGCTAGAGAGAAATATCGAAATATTCGATAATGCGTGAATTATGTTGTTTTTTAGCCTAAAAGTATAAAAAAAGCACATTTAAACAGGAGTTTTTTTAAATTCAGCAAAAAGTGTTTGACGTTGATGGCTGAAATCAGCATAATGCAACACGCAACGACGTTGCCTCGATAGCTCAGTCGGTAGAGCAGGGGATTGAAAATCCCCGTGTCGGTGGTTCGATTCCGCCTCGAGGCACCATCTATTCCTCCTTAGTTCAGTCGGTAGAACGGTGGACTGTTAATCCATATGTCGCAGGTTCGAGTCCCGCAGGAGGAGCCATATTCTAAAGCCCCGATAAGAAATTATCGGGGCTTTTACTTTTTACAAATGCACAATTGAATGAGATTGTTCAATTTTTAGTATTATGCAATCAAAAAGGTCAAATTTCTGATAATTATATTTGACGAAGCCCTAAAAAATCAGCATAATGCACCACGCAACGACGTTGCCTCGATAGCTCAGTCGGTAGAGCAGGGGATTGAAAATCCCCGTGTCGGTGGTTCGATTCCGCCTCGAGGCACCATCTATTCCTCCTTAGTTCAGTCGGTAGAACGGTGGACTGTTAATCCATATGTCGCAGGTTCGAGTCCCGCAGGAGGAGCCATATTTAGATAACCCTGATGAGCAATCATCAGGGTTTTCGCTTTTTAAGATGCTTAATTCTCTTTTCTCAAAAAATTATGTGATTTACTTCTCATTTCTGAAACAAATATGAAAATTTTACTTCACTTTTAAGAAGTATTCGGAGTATTATCCTCAACACAATAATTAAATAATAATGATTCCTCGAATATCGTCAAATTTTACGGCATAGCTTAAACCCTATGTCGTTTTTTTATGCCCCTATAATATCTCCTCGTTTTTTTGTATAATATCCGCAATTTTCCGCCTACAAGCGGTCAAATTTTTCTAAAATTTTGCACATTGAGAACCCAATATGTTTGAAAACCTATCCGATAGACTTTCCAAAACCCTGCGTAACATCACAGGCAAAGGTCGCTTAACCGAAGATAATATTAAAGACACTCTGCGTGAAGTGCGTATGGCATTGCTCGAGGCAGACGTTGCCCTACCTGTAGTGCGTGATTTTATCAATAAGGTCAAAGAACGTGCTTTAGGCGTTGAAGTAAACAAAAGCCTCACCCCGGGTCAAGAATTCTTAAAAATCGTCCAAAGCGAATTAGAAAGTGCGATGGGCGAAGCCAATGAGGAACTCAACCTTGCGGCTCAACCGCCTGCGGTCATTTTAATGGCAGGTTTACAAGGTGCGGGTAAAACCACCTCGGTCGGCAAATTGGCGAAATTCTTAAAAGAACGCCACAAGAAAAAAGTATTAGTGGTCTCTGCCGACGTTTACCGCCCGGCGGCGATTAAACAGCTCCAAACGCTCGCTGAAGCGTTAAAAGTGGATTTCTTCCCTACCGAAACCAGCCAAAAGCCGGTAGCGATTGCTGAAGCCGCACTCAAACACGCTAAACTCAATTTCTTTGATGTGTTAATTGTCGATACCGCCGGTCGTTTACACGTTGATGGCGAAATGATGGAGGAAATCCAACAAATCCACGCCGCCCTTAATCCAATTGAAACCTTGTTTACCGTTGATGCAATGACCGGTCAAGATGCGGCAAATACGGCAAAAGCGTTCAATGAAGCATTACCGCTCACCGGGGTAATTTTAACCAAAGTGGATGGCGATGCTCGTGGCGGTGCGGCTCTTTCTATCCGCCAAATCACCGGCAAGCCGATTAAATTCCTCGGTGTGGGTGAGAAAACCGATGCACTTGAGCCATTCCACCCTGATCGTGTCGCCTCCCGTATTTTAGGTATGGGCGATGTAATGTCGTTAATTGAAGACTTACAACGTTCGGTCGATCAAGAAAAAGCCGAGAAAATGGCGGCAAAATTCAAGAAAGGGGACGATTTCACCCTTGAAGATTTCCGTGAGCAGCTTATCGAAATGAAGAAAATGGGCGGTATGATGTCAATGCTCGACAAATTACCGGGTGCGAAAAATTTACCTGATCACGTTAAAAATCAAGTGGACGATAAAATGTTCGTGAAAATGGAGGCGATCATCAACTCAATGACGCTGAAAGAGCGTGCTAACCCGGATATTATCAAAGGTTCTCGCCGTCGCCGTATCGCACTTGGTTCAGGTACGCAAGTACAAGATGTCAATAAACTACTCAAACAATTTGACGATATGCAGCGTATGATGAAAAAAATGCGTAAAGGCGGAATGTCGAAAATGATGCGTGGAATGAAAGGCTTAATGGGCGGAGGAATGGGAGGCTTAGGTGGTCTTGGCAACTTAGGCGGAATGTTCGGCAAGCGGTAAGATTTTCACATTTTTTTGCAAAACACAAAGGCACAAATTCAGTTTTGTGCCTTTTTCATTGACAATATTCAGAGTTTAATACACATCTCTCATTAAACGCCCTTCCGCTACAAGCTGTGCAATGATGTTATTAAAATCATCCACATAAGGCTGACCGCCGATTTCTTCCGCAATTTTAATGATTTCCGCATCAATGGCTTTGCTCATTGCCTTACTTCCACAAATGTAGAAATAAGCCCCTTGTTGAATCAATTTCCAAACGAGTTCGGCTTGGTTAGCTAAAGCGTTTTGCACATAAAATTTCTCCGCCTGATCGCGTGAAAATGCAGTAAATAGTTGCGTTAATGTGCCGTTGGAGAGATAGTTTTCCAATTCTGCTTGATAGAGAAAATCTTTCGAACGATAACGCTCCCCAAAAAATAGGTAGCTTTCCACATTTTGATATTGGCTTTCTAACGCTTGTAAAAAGGCAATATGCGGTGCAATACCTGTACCGGAACCAATCATTACTACAGGAGCATTTAAATGTTCAGGTAAACGGAAGTTTGGATTTGCTTTTGCAAAAATTGAAACAAATTCACCCGCTTGTAATTTGGCTAAATAGTCGCTCGCTGTACCTTGGTAAGATCTGCCGTTTAAATCATAATAGACGTGTCGAACGCATAAATCCACATAATCAGAGTGCGTTTTACCACAAGAGCTAATTGAATAAGCACGAGCGGATAAGTTGGATAACATCGGCTCTAAATCCGCTAATGTAACAGTTTTGTTCGGGTCAAAATCTTGTAGCACATCCAATAAATCTCGTCCGTATAAATATTGTTCTAGTGCTTTTTTGTTGGAAATTTTCGTTAAGTCTTTTAACGCTTGGCTGCCACAAATTTTTTGAATATCACGCAGCACATTTTTACTTAATAAGCGTAATTCTTTATTGCGTAATACATTGAGAGCCTGTGTATCATCAAACCACTCGGCATATTGGTTTAACAACTGTTCAGGCTGGTTTACTTTGATATAAATTAAATCCCCTGCTTGATAGAAAATACCGCTATCCTTAAGCGATAATCGAAGATGATAAACAGGCGGATTTGAATTGGCTAAATGCTTAATTTCTAACACTTCTGCTTGATAAGTGGCATCTTCTCCATACACTTGTACAGAAAGCTGATGGGTTAGCGGAGCTTCATTAGGCTGAGTTAAAACCTGCTGCACAAGTGGCAACCACTGTTTAAAGATTTCTTGATAATTTAGGTCTGCATCTACCCTTTCAATCACGGCTTGGGCTTGTTTTGCCTGCAATAAGCAGTCTAACTGTTTGCTATAGCCACAGAATTTATCGTAAGTAATATCACCCAGTCCGAAAATGGCATATTTCACATTACAAGCGGTCAAATTTTCCAATTTTTCTGCAAATCCATCAGCATTTTCAGGTGGTTCGCCATCACCAAATGAACTGGTTAAAACCAGCAATAAGCTATTTGGGTTGAAAGTGGTTAAATCCGTTTCATTAAGGGTGGAAAGGCTCATTGAGTAGTGATTTAAAAAAGGTTGTTGGGCTAACTGTTGGGCAAGTTTCTCTGCGTTGCCAGACTCTGAACCATAAGCGATGTGAATATGGGTAATGAGAGACATAAAAACTCCTCGAAAACTAAAAGGAATAAAAAATTGCGTGCAAAAGAGAGCTTCTTTTACACGCAATCCTAGCTTTTTAATTATTCGCCGTAGAAGTCATCAAAGATTTCTTTTGACAATTCAACTGCTTCAAAGTTTGTCATTAAATCGTTAATTACACGGCGAACACTGATGTAACCTGAGATATTGCCGGCTTCATCAAACATTGGCTGAACGGTAGTATCAACTACATAAACTACACCACCTTTACCGCAGTTTGGTACGATGCCTGTCCAAATTTTTCCTGCTTGAATGGTATCCCACATATCTTTATATACTTCTTTCGGTACTGCCGGATGGCGAACGATATTGTGAGGTTGCCCGATTAGCTCTTCGCGAGAAAAACCTGTTAAACGACAGAAAAGATCGTTAGCATAAGTAATCACACCTTGTAAATCGGTGGTTGAAATTACTAAGGTATCTTGTACTGCTTTTAAGATAGCTTCATTTGAAGGAACAATTTGTTCAGCCATTTTAAATCTCCCATTAGATAGATTAATGTTGTAATTTATCAGTATCAGCACTGATGAATACAATTAGCATAATAGATAGCCATTGTGATGTAAATTAGAAATAGTGCGAGTTTGTGAAAAATATCCTAGTAAATTAATAAGGTTACTTTCTTGTTAAATATCAATTCCAAAATCATTAAACACACGTTATTTAAAAGTTTATTTTTTGTTGCAAAGTTATTTGTTTGAATATATTTTGCAATTTAATTAATTTAGCCTACAATCACTTTATTGAATTAATAATATGCAAACTCAAAAGGAAAACTTATGTCCAGACCACTCAATTTTGTGATGATTTCCCCTCACTTCCCTACGAACTTTGAAACTTTTGCCGTTCGTTTGCGTGAAGCGGGTTTTAATACCTTAGGTATTGCCGATGCACCTTATGAATCGCTCAGCGAAAACCTTCGTAATTCTTTAACGGAATATTATCGTGTTGATAATATGGAAGATTATGAACAGGTTTACCGTGCAGTTGCCTATTTTGCTCACAAATATGGGCGGATTGATCGCATTGAATCGCACAATGAGTATTGGTTGGAATTGGATGCCAAATTGCGTACCGACTTTAACGTGTTTGGTTATAAAACTGACGATATGTTGGCAATTAAAACCAAAGCCCAAATGAAAGAAGTTTTCCGTAAAACAGGCTTAAAAGTGGCAAAAGGTCGAGTGTTCAAAAATGATGAAGATGCTCGCAAATTAGCGAAAGAATTAAAATTCCCAGTGATCATCAAGCCAAACTCAGGCGTCGGAGCAAGCGATACTTATAAAATTAAATCTGCTGAAGAATTAGAAGCCTTCTTTGGTTATAAAACACCAACCGTTGAATACATTATGGAAGAGTTTATTGATGGCGATATTATTACCTTTGACGGTTTAACCGACCACCAAGGCAATATTGTGTTCTACTCCAGCCTGGAATATTCTGAAGCGGTATTAGATACCGTATCTAAAGATAGTGATATGTATTACTACGTGCCACGCGAAATTTCACCAAAATTAGTTGAAATGGGCAAAAAATGTGTGGACGCTTTTAACGTCAAAGAACGCTTTTTCCACTTTGAATTTTTCCGTGTGAAAGGCAGTAAAAAAGACGAAATATTGCCACTTGAAATTAATTGCCGTCCACCGGGTGGTTTAACCATTGATATGTGGAACTACGCCAACGATTTTGATGTATTCCGTGAATTTGCAAATATTGTGAAAGAAAACAAATTCTACTCAGATATTCAACACCCTTGGAATGTGGTTTATATTTCTCGCAAGGCAAATCAAAACTATGTAAATTCAATTGAAGCCGTATGTGAGAAGTTTGCAGGCAATATTATCAGCGTGCAAACTGTTCCGGGCGTATTTGCCAAAGTAATGGGCGAGCAAGGCATTTTAGCTCGCACTGAAACAATGGAACAAATGCGTGAAATCGCACAATTCGCACAAGCTAAACAATAAGAGGTGAACTATGCATTTTGAAAAAAGAAGCCACTGGAGTGGCGAATTAGGGCGTGAGATGTCATTCAACGTTTACGGACACGCAGGCAAACCCGTTATTGTTTTTCCGTCATCAGGCGGTAATGAAAATGAATATGGCAACTTCGGTATGATTGAAGCCTGCCGTTCGTTTATCGAAAGAGGCTTGATCAAATTCTACACGCCGGACTCTTATGATGCAGAATCTTGGTTATCAAAACACAAATCCGGGCACGATATGGCATTGGCTCACAATGCTTACGACCGCTACATTATTCACGAACTTGTACCGTTAATTCGCCACGAATCGCAATGGAACGGCACAATGATGGCAACAGGTTGCAGTATGGGAGCATTCCATACTATTAATTTTGCCCTACGCCACCCTGATTTATTCGATGTTGCTATTGCCTTAAGCGGTGTTTACGATGCACGTTTCTTCACAGGCGAATTTTATGGTGATCAAGCAGTATACTTCAACTCTCCGATTGATTACGTCTGGGGGCAAAATGATGATTGGTTCTTAGATCGTTATCGTCAAAACCATTATGTCATTGCTGTTGGACAAGGTGCTTGGGAAGAACAACACGTTGAAGATACCCGCCGCCTACAAGAAGCGTTTAAAGCGAAAGGGATCGAGGCTTGGTTTGATTATTGGGGCTTTGATATCGATCACGATTGGCCGACTTGGCGTAAGCAAATGCCTTATTTCTTAAATAAATTAGAAAGACAAGGAATTATTTAATTACAAATAACCAAGCAGTTGATTTTGTAAAGATTTTCTCTATTATCTAGCTATTGTATACAGATTAGACACACTTAAATCGCTAAAAAATGAAATGCCCTAAATTGATCTCAGTTTAGGGCATTTATGGATAGTATATTGCTAATAATATGATAAATCTACATCATTACAGTACTTTTAAAACTTAGAAAGAAATATGTTCTTATTTACTAAAATAACAAATAATAAAATTGAATAATTTTCTTTACATTCTTGCGTTTGATACGAGTAATGATATAACAATTGCTATGATAAAATTAAAAAATTATCAATATAGTTTATATTAAAAACGATTATTCCTTTACCTAAACTATATTTAATTAAGACTAAAATTACTTCCTATAAAACATATATCGGATATTGTTTAAATATGAACTATTTATTTAATTGCTCATTATGTTTAAAAAAATGTGATGGAAAGTCATTGATGAAATATGATTTTCTAAATGACGTACAATACTCTGAAAAGTATGAAAAACAACTTATTGATAAAATAAATGCACTAGGATTATTCGCCAAAAAAACCGAAAGAAGTCAATATCCTGATGTGGAAGTTTATGATAAGAAAGATGGGAATATATTGTGTTTTATTGAAGTAAAAGTGCAAAGAAGAACTTTTATGACAGTTGAAAAATATTTACCAAATGGAAGTCTAATACCTTCAGAAACTGTTGCTTTGAATCAATCTGACTTGGAGCATTACATTGAACAAAGCAAGGTGGAATCTGCACCAATATTTATTATGTGGGTTTTATCAAACCGACCATGTATTACTGGAAATACAACAAAATTTTATTATAACCATATAGGTATATTGAAAGATATATTTGAATATTATAAGGATAAAAGAAGATTTCGTAGAAAAAGTGGCGTAGGTGACATAGTTAATGGGCAACATAAAGGAGTTGTAGTCAATTACCATTTTAGTTTAAATGAGTTATTACCATTTAGTATAAATGATTTTCTTCGAGCTATTAAAAAATAAAGCCTTGATATAAGGCTTTATTTTTTCATTAACATTATTTAATTATTTAGCTGTTCTCTATATTTCTCTCTTATTTCGTTAATTGAGACTAGTACGCTGTTACGTAAAACATACCAATAATCAAACCCATTTAGTCTTGCTGCTTTAACACCTTTAGCAATAGCAGCACAAGTATGCATATCCAGTTTATTTCCATTATAAGAAAGTTTACCATCATCTAATAATCTGGCGATCCTATCTCCATTTTTAAAATAAAACCATTCATCAACAGTAAAATAGTTGCTCTTTATCATATCGGGCATTGTTGCTTTTTTGGGTTTTTCATCATAAAGAGCATTAGCTATATCTTGATTTTCAAATGAATCAAATTTAATTAAATCTAATCTTTCTTGTCCATATTTACAATAAACTGCACTTTTTTCAATCATTAAATAATTTCGACCAAGTTTCTTAGCTGCTGCTGCTGTGGTCATTGTTCCACCAAAAGGATCTAAAATAATATCATTCTTTTTGGAAGAAATAGCAATAATTCTCTCTAATAATTCTATCGGCTTCTGTGTGCTATGTAATTTTTCACCCAAATTATCTTTTAACCTCTCATTACCTGAACATACAGAAAAACGCCATACCGAACCTAATTGCTTTCTTACACCATTTGCAAAATCGTCAGCAGAAACAGAATCAGTATTTAATTCTTTTGCTGTTTTGTAGTTAAACGTATATTTTGAATTTTTGCTTTTAGTTGCCCAAATTAAAGTCTCTTGGCTATTATTTAATCTTGTGCCTTTAAAATTAGGAGTAGGATTTTTTTTATGCCAAACTACATCATTGATTAGCCAAAATCCTATTTGTTGCATAATTGCACCAATAGAATAGATACATTGCATACCGCCAATAACCCAAATAGAGCCGTTTGGCTTTAAAACCCTATAGCAAGCAGATAGCCATTCTCTAGTAAAGTGTTCATAATTTTCTAATGTATCAAACTGATCCCATTCATCATCGCACCCACTAAATTCTGTTCCTTCCACCCTCATTAAAGTTCCTCCTGTACGCATCCAGTACGGTGGATCCGCAAAAATAAGATCAACACTATTTGCAGGTAATTTATTCATCTCCTCTATGGAGTCGCTATTAATTATCTGATTTAATTCCATTTTTAATTACTAACTCTTAAATTCATCTGCTAAAGCTTTTTCTTTGTAAATTCGCATACCTTTGCCTTTGGTATTTGCTTTTTATATACAGCAATCGCTGGTAAAAATTATTTTAAACAGATTGAGAATATGTTATTGCTCTTTTCTTAATTTTAATGATCACAGATAAGAAAAATGTAGCAGAAACAAAAGAGAAAATCTTTGTGCAACTGCTACATAATAAAGAAAGTTTTTACAAAATAGCTCACTTGTAATGGATAGCTATTAGAAAATCGCTTCTAAACGTACGAATGTGTGAACAAAGTGCTTACGATCTTTATCTTTATCGTTGTAGAAACTGATTTCTGGCTGGATAAAGAGCCAATTACGCCAAATTGGTTGACGGTACGTTACAAATGGTCCCCAATAATTAAATCTTGCGAAATCCTTATCTATACGCCCTCCCATACCAATACCATAGCTAATATGCGTAAGTGGTTTGAAGTTATGCTGACGATATAAACTGTTTCCCCAGCTTCTTTCTTCATCTAAATCATGGCGATACTCAAAATGAGTATGGTTCATAATGAAGGTTGTATCCGTTTCATTATATTTATTTTCAAAGTTTGTACGTAAATAATGCTTACTATCCGAACCATAACGATAAATTTGTTCTAAACGAGTAGTAAATTGATCGGTAATTTTCCAATCTTTACTGATACGTACACGTCCAAAAATATCACTACCGGAGCGAACACCAACGTCAAAATCAGTTTCAATCCCTAATGATTTAATACCATCAGACCAACGCAAACCGATAGAAGCGTTAGAATCTCTTGCTTCGCGAGAATTATAACGTTTATTAGCCTTAACATCTTTGTATAATTTTCCAACGTGGTTTTTGTCGGTTAATTCGTTATCTAGTTCATCATCACCAAATACCACATTTAGGTGTTTTTTTAATACGGGTAATTTGATTTTACCGCGAACGCGAGGCTTAACGGTAAATTTGTCATATTTATCCCAGCGGCTGTCTAACATAACACGCAAAGAAGCAGTGCCGGGCTTGTCTGGATCAGCTTCACCTAACCAATTGTTAATGTTATTTGCCCAACGGTCCAATGTATTACTGGCTTTGCTATGTTGCTTATCAACCCAATTTGGATCATTTTGTTGTGCTGTAGCAAAAACAGGGGCAAGTGCAAGTAAAGAAACAAGGTATTTTGTTTTCATAGTAAGTCCTCCTTCAAGGTTACTCCATCATAATCCAATTTATTTGCCATTACAAAGAAAATTATAAGGCTATTTGAGGAAAATAAACTTCCGTTAATTTCACTAATTCCGCTAATGAAATAGTGCGAAATTCAAAGAGAGATTGTTGTAATCCTCTTGCGATAACATCTCGCTCAAGCAGATAACAGCGTGGTAAATTTGCAAAAAATTGTGGATTTTTGACCGCTTGTAACACGCCGTCTTGCCATAGAACCACCGCATCATTTTCATTTAAATGATTGAGTAAACTAAGTGTTTCATCATCATATTGTGCATTGGAAAGAGTATAAAGCATTGTATTCCTTAAAAAGTCATCACTTTTTCTGCTTGATTGAGTAAAGCCATCATATCCGCTTTCGCCTTAAATTGAATATGGGGCAATACCCACTCTGCATTGCCTAATTGACGTACATTCACACTCTCTTGACAGACAAAGCATTCACTTAAATCATAGAGATCTAATAATTTAAAGGTAGAGATATGATCTTTTTGCAAAATTTGTTCTGGCTGCTGGCTTGAAATTAAGTTGAACACGCCATCATTGATAAAGCAGATAGCAATGTCTTGTTCATCACAAAACGCACTTGCCGCAAGTAAAGCATCTAGCCCTTCACGGCTGGCTGCCGAGCCAAAAGGCGGCTGAGTAAATAGAAAAGCAATTTTATATTTTTTCATTTTAAAAGGTGAGAAGTCTATCCGCTTTTAATACTGCTTGGCTAAACTCGCCAAGCCCCGCAAGGGTAAAACCTTGTGCTAAATTGGTGGTGGCGGTAGCGGAAGTTTGCTCGTCCACAATGCCTCTACGCTGAGCGGCAGCAATGCATAAATGTAGCTGCAAGCGGTGTAATTCGGCTAATTTTTGCCATTTTTCCACCAAATTAATTTCATCACTGGCAGGATTAACTAACGCGTTGGCATTGCTTACGCCTCCTTGGAAAAAGAACACTTGGCAAATATTATGCTTTGCCTGTAACAATTCTTCAGCCACTTGGTAAGCTAAAAATGCCCCTTGTGAGCCATAAACAGGTGATTTTATCGCTAATACATACTCCATCAATCATTTTCTCCCTTCTCCGGCTGCTTGATTTGGCGAATGTAGAGATACACCGTATGGCGGGAAATATCCAGCTTCTCAGCCACTTGATTAATTGCATCTTTAATATCAAAAATGCCTTTTTCAAACAGAGAAATCACGATTTGGCGATTTTTATTATTGTTAGAAATCGTTCGATCCGCCATCACATCATCAATCGTGGTTTGAATGGTTTGAGCGACTAAATCTTCCACCGAGCTGGCAAAGGTAACATCTGCCGCTTCGTCTTGCGGAGCAATAAAGGAACTGAGGAACTGTGAAGTTGGCACTTCTAAATTGATATTAATACACAATAGCCCGATAACGTGCTGCTTGCCGTTACGGATAGCCACCGTAATGGATTTCATCAACACACCACCTTTTGCTTTCGTAAAATAAGGCTTAGACACGCTATCTGTTGCCATATTATGGAGGGATTTTAACGCACGATCAGTAATTGGCGAGCCAATTTTGCGGTTGGTATTGTGCCCGTTTGCAATATAAATAGCGGAATGTTCAAGAAACTCTAATGAATGGAGAACGATTTCACAATGCTCACCAATAAGAGCGGCAATACCATCTACAATGGGAAAGTAAGAAGCAAGAATTGCGTGATCTTCATCAGAAAAAGGCGTGAATTTTTTGGTCATAATACAAATTAAAAGCGGTTAGTTTTATAACATTTTTTGCAAATCTTATAATAAATCTAACCGCTTGTGTAGGTGCAATGATAAACTGAATATCAACTATTTTTTAGCATCAGTCGCTTTGAAATCCAATAATTCAATTTCAAATTTTAAGGTTGAGTTTGCAGGAATTTTGCCTGCTGCACGGTCGCCATAACCTAATTTTGGAGGAACAACGATTTCCATTTTACCGCCTTTTTTCAGCATTGGGATTGCTTCAATCCACGCCGGGATCAGTTGGTTTAATTGGAATTCAATCGGCTCACCACGATCGTATGAGCTATCAAACACCGTACCGTCTGTTAAAGTACCTTTATAGTGAACTTTAACGGTATCTTGTGGTTTTGGTGATTCGCCTTCACCTGCTTTTTCAATTTTATATAACAAGCCCGAAGAGGTTTCTTTCACGCCGGCTTGTTTTTTGTAATCTGCACGGAATTTATCGCCTGCCGAAACCGTGGCTTTTGTTTTTTCTTCGTTAATTTTAGCTTCTTTCTCTGACAAATATGCATCTAAAGATTTTAACTGTTTTTGTAAATCTTCATCAGTTAATTTACCTGTTTTCTTGAGCGTGTCTTGCACACCGGCTAAAATTTTATCCTGATTATAAGTAAAAATCTCTTTTTGTGATTCAATCACACCATTGATATTTTTACCCATTAATACGCCTACTGCATAAGACGATTCATCAACAAACTTTGGATCAGCTTTTTCTTCAGCCATTGCATTTGTTGCAAAAAATGCCCCTGCAAGAACGGCAGCTACGGATAACTTCATTTTTAACATAATTTTTCCTTATAAAAATAACTGTTAAGAAGACTTCAGATAGGGTAAAGTGTAATTTCATTTCACACAACCTTTTTTTCACGAAAATGGATAATAATTGTACATTATCGGCAAGAATTACCGAATTGGAGACGAAAGTTGCCTTCCAAGAGCTGATTATTGAAGAGTTAAATCAATCATTAATCAAGCAACAATTTGCGATAGATAAGCTACAAACTCAAATTCGCCATATTGCTGAAAAATTAAAAGGGGCTCAAGTAAGCCTTGTTGCTTCACGTTCTGAAGAAACACCCCCACCCCACTATTAATGCTGTTAAAATAGCGTTTTTTTAATTAAGAATTATAGAGAAAGCAAAATAATGAAAATTGGTATTATTGGTGCAATGGCACAAGAAGTGGAAATTTTACGTAACTTAATGGTTGAGCCTAAAATAACGGAATTAGCAGGCTGTAAAATTTTTGAAGGAAAAATTAACAATACGCGTATTGCGTTACTACAATCGGGCATTGGTAAAGTGTCAGCTGCTATCGGCACAACATTACTTATTCAGCTCACCCAACCTGATATGATTATTAACACAGGTTCTGCCGGTGGATTAGACCCAAACTTAAATGTAGGCGATATTCTCATTTCAACCGAAGTACGCCATCACGATGTTGATGTAACCGCTTTCGGCTATGAAATCGGGCAACTTCCCGCAAATCCTGCCGCATTTGAGCCAAACGAGCAATTAGTCGAAGTTGCCCAAAAAGAAGCGAAAAAAGCAGGCTTCAACGTAGTGTCAGGCTTAATTTGTAGTGGCGATGCCTTTATCAATGGCAAAGAGAAAATTAACGAAATCCGCCAAAATTTCCCAAATGTTGTTGCGGTAGAAATGGAAGCGGCGGCAATTGCTCAAGTTTGTAATGGCTTTGGCGTGCCGTTTGTGATTGTGAGAGCCGTTTCTGATGTGGCAGATAAAGAATCTCATCTGTCATTTGAAGAGTTCCTGCCTTTAACAGCGGAGAAATCCTCTGCTATTGTGTTAGCAATGCTAAATGATATTGACTAACTATTTGCAAAACTTTATCAAAAAATGACCGCTTGTTATCGCTATTTGCGGCAATTTTTTGTAAAATCTCGCTAGTTTTTTGCCTACAAGACAAAATTTGTAGGCATTTTCTTTTTTAATTGTTGAGAGTTATATGAGTGCTACCCCGAATATTGGTTTTATCAGCTTAGGCTGCCCTAAAAATTTAGTTGATTCCGAACGTATTTTAACCGAGCTACGTGCCGACGGTTATAACATCATTCCAAGCTATGAAGATGCTGATTTAGTGATTGTAAACACCTGCGGTTTTATTGATTCTGCAGTGCAAGAATCATTGGAAAGCATTGGCGAAGCCCTAGAAGCAAACGGAAAAGTGATCGTTACAGGCTGTTTAGGAGCAAAAGAGAACCAAATTCGTGAAGTCCACCCGAAAGTGTTGGAAATTACTGGTCCACACAGTTATGAGGCGGTAATGAACCACGTCCATAAATATGTGCCAAAACCTGAGTTCAATCCTTACACTAGCCTTGTACCAAAACAAGGCGTAAAACTCACACCAAAGCATTACGCTTACTTAAAAATTTCAGAAGGCTGTGATCATCGTTGTACATTCTGCATCATTCCGTCAATGCGTGGCGATTTGGCAAGCCGCCCGATTGTGCAAGTATTAGATGAAGCCAAACGTTTAGTCGACGCCGGTGTAAAAGAGTTATTAATTGTCTCTCAAGACACCTCTGCTTACTCATTAGATCGCAAAAAAGAAGAAGCCACTAAAACCGTTTTCTGGAACGGTATGCCGATTAAAAGTAACTTAATCACACTTTGTGAGCAATTAGGTTCAATGGGTGTTTGGGTGCGTTTGCATTATGTGTATCCGTATCCGCACGTAGACGATTTAATCCCGCTAATGGCAGCAGGCAAAATTCTGCCGTATTTGGATATTCCGCTCCAACACGCCAGCCCGAAAATTTTAAAAGCGATGAAACGCCCCGGCTCAATTGAAAGAACTCTAGAGCGTATCAAAAAATGGCGTGAAATCTGCCCTGAATTAACGCTACGTTCCACATTTATTGTTGGCTTTCCGGGTGAAACAGAGGAAGATTTCCAACTGTTACTTGATTTCTTAAAAGAAGCCCAACTTGACCGTGTTGGTTGCTTTAAATTCAGCCCTGTTGAAGGTGCAGTTGCAACCGATATGCCGGATCAAGTGCCGGAAGAGGTAAAAGAAGAACGCTTCCACCGCTTTATGCAGTTACAACAAGAGATTTCCGCTGCACGCTTACAAGCTAAAATCGGTAAAACCTTACCTGTAATCATTGATGAAATTGATGAAGAAGGTATTATCGGGCGTTCAATGGCTGATGCACCGGAAATTGACGGTGTCGTGTATGTTGATAATCTTGAAAATAAAGACGTGAGTGTCGGCCAAATTATTTCAGTAACCATTACCAATGCAGATGAATACGATCTGTGGGGAACCTTGAATTAACTACAAATCCGAGTAAAAAATAAATGCTGCCAGATTTGCAATCTAGCAGCATTTTTTAACCGCTTGTATAAGCCCTTATATTAACCTAAAGCAGCACCACTTAAGCCGATAAAGAAACCTGCAATAGTTGCACTCATTAAGTTCGCTAATGTACCGCCAATTACTGCTTTTAAGCCTAAGCGAGCGATGTCTGAACGGCGATTTGGAGCCATACTGCCAATACCACCAATTAATACCGCAATAGAGCTAATATTAGCGAAACCACATAATGCAAAAGTAATAATTGCTTTGGTTTTATCGCTTAGTTGCACAACTGAATCAGGTTGCAGATACTTGGCAAATTCCAGATAACCTACAAACTCATTTACCGCTAATTTCATACCGATCATCTGCCCTGCAATATCAGCATCTTCCCAAGGCACACCAATAATAAATGCAAGCGGTTGGAAGATGTAGCCCAATAGAATTTGTAGCGTTAAATCTTCACGCCCAAATAAACCACCAATTCCGCCGATAATGCCGTTAAGTAATGCAATCACCGCAATAAAGGCAATTAACATCGCACCAACATTAATCGCTAAAGATACCCCTGAACTTGCACCGTTAGCTAAGGCTTCCACCACATTATTTGGTTTTTCGATTTCAACATTTTCATCAATGGTATCTGAAATGTGTTCATTTTGCGGATACATTAATTTCGCAAATAACAAACCTGCCGGTGCAGCCATAAATGACGCTGCAATTAAGTAAGTTAAAGGCACGCCCATTCCTGCATAACCAGCCATTACAGAACCTGCGATAGATGCTGTTCCACCTACCATCACCGCAAAGAGTTCTGAATCACTCATTCGGCTGATATAAGGTTTTACCACTAATGGAGCTTCAGTTTGTCCAACGAAAATATTCGCTGCCGCAGACATTGATTCCGCCTGTGAAGTGCCGAGTAACTTTTGTAAGCTGCCACCAATAATTTTAATCACCCATTGCATCACGCCAATGTAGTAGAGTAATGAAATCAGTGCAGAGAAGAAGATAATAATCGGTAATACCTTAATGGCGAACACAAAGCCAATACTGCTATTGCTTGGATCAGCTAAGTTACCAAACAAAAATGAAATCCCTTCATTACCGTAATTGATCACCTTACTCACGCCATTTGCGGTGGCAAGTAACGCATCACGCCCTGCTGGCACATACAGAATAAGTGCAGCAAAAGCAATTTGAATGGCTAATGCTCCAAATACGGTTCGCAAATTAATTGCACGTCGATTATTAGACAGTAAAGCCCCAATACCTAATAGGACAAATACGCCGATAATGCTAATGAATATATCCATAGAGAACTCCGTTAGTAGATAGTAATAATTTTGTTTATTCCACACTGTTTGGCAAATGCCGCCAGTTTATCTGTTTGCTCAATGCTTGGTACAAAGCAGGCTAAACCGTCTTCGTCTCTTGCTCCTTTGGTATGTACCCGAATAATTTTGAGCAATACGTTTGGATAAGGCTTAAGTAATTGAGCTACTTTTTCGAGTAAATGATAGGCATCATAAAACTCGTTGAGGTAAACCAAACGCACCTCTTCTACCTTATCAAGCGGTAATAATTTGGCTAAATTTTGCAAATTACGAGCCAAGTTTTCAGGCTTAATATGATTAACGCTTGGAATAACCTGTTCAGGCACTTTGCCGGCTTGATTTTTTCGATCAAAGCAGAGCGTTTGTAAACCGATTCCATCACCTTTAAGATCAAACAGAAATTTATCGGTAACATTAATTAACGGCTCTGTTGCCTCAAAATCAAAAAAGCCACTGCTATCTAAATAACAGGTTAAGCCTTTTCGGCGAAATGCTTCAAACAGCGGAACTAATTTTTTATGATGAATCGTCGGCTCTCCACCCGAAATGGTTACCCCTCGAATAAAAGGCACAGCCTCCATCACTTGATCATATAAGTATTGCAAACTAACCTGTTTTGCTTCTTCCGTATAACGAGAGATTGTTTCCGGATTATGACAATACAAGCAATTTAGCTTACAACCTTGTAGAAAAATACTTGTGCGGTTGCCCTGCCCTTCCACATTAGAAAAGGGAATAATGCGATGCAACGGCACAAAAATATCAGAAAGTGCAGCCATTTTATTGTGCCACAGTTACATTTTCTTCATCACGCAACTGACGGTCGAATACTTTGGCACAATCGTCCGTACCCGCACCATACCAAGTGGTATCACGCAATACGGCTTCGCCTTGACGGTAACGTTCCACCTCACTTTTCTTCACTAAATAACCCGTTACGCGAATTAAATCGGTATTTTTCAAGTAAGTGGTAATGTAGCGATAACCTTGTTCAAATGAGCCATCAATAATATCCACAACGGCATCTAAATGGTCGGTGTAGGTTTGGTCAAACGCAAACAAATCGCCTGTACCCGATGGGAAATATTTGTGGAACGGTGCAGATTGTTTTAAGTGAGCCAATAGCGTTGGTTCTTGACCGACACGAATACGGTGAGCCGGCGTATTCAATTTATCTTCTGCGTGGTTGCTTGCCCCAACTTGAGCGTGTAGTAAATAGTGATCGTTGGTACGTTCTGCATACACACCTTGATGAGCATTATTGACTTCTTGAAGTTTATCCATAATCAGGGTTGCAATTTCATCACCACGCTTGCTCTGTCCGAAGGTTTCGCTTAAACCTTCTTGCTCTAATAAATGATTTACTGCGTCGGCAAGCCCTACAATCGCAAACATACCCGTGAAGTTCGTACGTTTAATAAATCCTTCGTGAACTAAGAAACTACTTTCAAAGAAGTTACTTTCTTCCACCAAGAATTTATGGCGTTTATCCATTGTAGAAAGTGCTAACTTCGCTACTTTTGGTAATAGTTTATTGACCATTTCATCTACCGTTGCACACGCTCGCCCAATCGTCCCCAAACGTAAACGGGTTAAGGTGTAAGCACCGCCACATTCCGGTAAGGCGTTATAACAACTCGCAATGCCGTATTCATCGCCTAAATCTTGGCGGTAGTAGGCATCATTGGCGAAAGAAGGTTTTGAAACCAACAAGCAAGCTTTCGCTGCTAATTCCGCAAATTCACGAGAGGTTTTGGTTTTATCATAACGAATCGTCATATTCGGCGTGGTGTTTTCAAGTTCAATCACAGCTTTTAAGATTAAACGCCCTGCTTTGGTATCATAAGGTCCAATATTAGCGTGGCAGAATGAGTCTGAAA
The DNA here is from genome assembly GCF_014541205.1 of Mannheimia bovis. Classification (NCBI taxonomy): domain Bacteria; kingdom Pseudomonadati; phylum Pseudomonadota; class Gammaproteobacteria; order Pasteurellales; family Pasteurellaceae; genus Mannheimia; species Mannheimia bovis. The sequence goes on from NZ_CP061280.1 coordinate 342,901, forward strand.
TGGTTTTATCGATATGATTTAAGAAACGTTTAATTTTGATGTAATCTTGTTCTTCATCGGTAATAAACGGATCTAATAATTCATCTAAACGCCCGATATAGACAGGGAAAGTGGTAATTGACGGAACGTGAGAGTAGAGAATCAATAACCCGTCCAGCACTTCATCAAGATTGGTTGGCGGTGGTAAATCTAAGAATTTACAACCTTTTTGAATATAAACATTATAATCAGGCAGAATATAACGAGGGCGGTAAATCGCATAACCTTCACACAGATCGCAAATCATCTGATTGTTAATATACGCCCACTCTTCTTCGGTATAACCGAGTAACTCAACGGGGCTAAATAACCGCTCGGCAATATTACCCAAACTCATCAACTTTTGTTGATAAGTTAAATTTTTTGCTTTTACCACATCAAGAATATCTTGTAATGAAGCCTGCATAGCGTTCTCCTTTATTGAATTATCGGGAGGGATTTTAACCAAGCCTAACTAAAATTACTGTGATTTAGATCACAGTTTCTCTTTTATATATCGAAAAAGAATAAGGCAAACGATTGCTTGAATTTGCAAAAAATTCACTTTTTATGACCGCTTGTTTCTCGTCATAAAATTAAGGTGTAAAATACGGTTATGACAACATTTAATATCAGAAAGGAATAAACATAATGGCATATAAACATTTCAATCATCACTATCTGGAAATGCAGGAACATTTTTTATATGTGCCATACTTACATCACCATCGCCGTATTCGGGTATTGCTGCCGAAAGATTATCATCACGAAAAATGGGAAACTTACCCTGTGTTATATATGCACGATGGGCAGAATGTGTTTTACAGCAAAGAGTCTTACTCCGGGCATTCGTGGAAAATTATTCCAACCATTAAATCGCACTCGGAATTACCCAAGATGATTATTGTCGGCATTGATAATGCAGGCAAAGAGCGTTTAAATGAATATGGTCCTTGGAAAACCACAACAGGCTCTACGCCTGAAACCAAAAACGCGGGCGGTTTAGGCGGCGACTATGCAAAATGGGTGGTAGAAACTGTGAAGCCGTTTATTGATATCCATTACCGCACCAAACCACAACGTGAGCATACGTTACTTGCCGGTAGCTCAATGGGAGGCATTATCACAGCTTATATGGGAAGCCGCTACCCCCATATTTTCGGGCATTTAGGCGTATTTTCTCTGGCTTCTTGGTTTAGCGAGCCGGATTTTTTACACTTTACGCACCAGCACCCAATACAACCAAATACCAAGGTGTTTATTCAGGTCGGCACGAATGAAGGCGATGAAATCGACTCACACTTTATCTCCAATATGAACCAAACTTATATTGACTGCTCGTTAAACTATTATCAGTCGCTAATTCGCACCGGTGTGCCACTGGATAACATTCGCCTACGCATTATGGCGAACGAAATCCACCACGAAATGCACTGGGCTGATCATTTTGTCGAGTTTTTACATTTCTCGCTCTTAAAACGCTAAACAGGCTGTGCCGATTGCAACAGGATAAAAGATGAAACTCAACCGAGCCATTGCTGACCGTATTGTAAAACGCACGATGCAGATTATTCCCAATTCCGTCAATGTGATGGATAACGAAGGCGTCATTATTGCCTCCGGCGATACCACTCGTATCGGGCAGCGACATACCGGGGCGGTGTTGGCGTTACGCCAAGATCAAGCGGTCGAAATTGATGAAAATCTTGCAAAACAGTGGCACTATGAAGCAAAAGCGGGCATTAATTTACCGCTACACTATCTCGGTTCTACCGTTGGTGTGGTAGGAATTTCAGGGCAGCCGCAAGAAATTCGCCAATATGCTCAATTAGTGAAAATGGCAGCAGAGCTGATTATGCAACAAGCCTTTGAGCTGGAACAAGAGCGTTGGCAGCGGCGTTATCGTGAAGAATTTGTGCGAGCTTTGCTCAAAGGCACACTCAGCACGGAAGAGATTCACGAACAAGCGGTCTTTTTTGAGCAAGATTTTGCAAAACCGCTCTCGGTTATACTGATTAAAGTGAATACGCCAACGGCTGAGAAATTACAACACTTGATCGATTTCTTTGAGCATCATTTCCCCACCTTGCTCACGGCGGTAATTAGCTTAGATAAAATCGCCTTATTGAATAATTTATCCAATGATAAATCTCTGATTCGCAATACCTTAAATAAACTGGCAGAACCCGAAATATCCTTTAAAACAGTGGTTGGGTTGGCGGTTGAGAATTTATCGCAAACCAACATTTCATATCAAACCGCTCGCCACACCCTCAACTATGCCGAGCAAATCCAAAGTCGCAAGCGGATTATTCATTTTGAAGATTTCAAACTGCCTGCTTTGTTACATAGCTTTAGCCACTCTTGGGAGGCAAAAACCTTACTTGTTCCGTTCCAAGCGTTGCTGAATTCAGATAAAAAACCGGTGCTACTGAAAAGTCTTCGCCACTATTTTTTTGCAAATTGTGATCTGGATCACGCCGCACAAAAATTGTTTATCCACCCAAATACCCTACGCTATCGGTTAGAGAAGATTGAGCAGATTACCGGCTTATCTTTCAATAACATAGAGCAAAAATTTGTGCTTTATCTTGGTGCGGTTTTATCGTAAAAATTGTAGAAAAATACAAAACAAGCGGTCATTTTTAACAAATTTTTTGCAATTTCATATAAAGATTTTTACCGGCAGATCTCTAATAATGGGTTGATTATTCTACAACGAGGAGACTGATTATGTCCGGTATTGCACTTATTCTCACCTTTGTGGTGGCAATCATTATTATGATCTATATGATTGCCAAACTGAAAGTTCACCCTTTCTTGGCGTTAATGTCGATTTCATTGGCATTGGCTCTATTAGCCGGTTTACCGCTGGCGAAAATTCCGTCTATTGTCGGCGAAGGGTTTAGCAACACCTTCAAAAGTATCGGTATCGTCATCATCTTTGGGGCGATTATCGGCACGATTTTAGAAAAAACAGGGGCAGCCCTGAAACTTGCCGATATGGTGGTAAAAGTAGTCGGGCAAAAACGCCCAGAGCTTGCGATGCTGATTATGGGCTGGGTTGTCGGCATTCCTGTGTTCTGTGACAGCGGTTTCGTGGTGTTAAATCCAATCCGTGAAGCGATTCGTAAAAAAATCTTGGCTAACCCAGTTGGAATGGCGGTTGCACTGAGTGCCGGTTTATATGCCGCTCACGTTTTTATTCCTCCGACACCTGGTCCGATTGCAGCAGCGGGTGCAGTAGGATTAAGCCATAACTTATTATTGGTTATCGGAATGGGCGTTGTGGTATCAATTCCTGTGCTAATTGCCAGCTACTTCTTTGCAAAATATATCGGTAAACAAGTCTCGGTTAGCGAAGAAGCGGAAGCGGATAAAATCATCAGCCAAAGTTATGAAGACTTACTGAAACACTATGGAAAATTACCGAGTGGCTTTTTAAGCCTTGCCCCGATTTTTGTACCGATTATCTTAATGGCGTTAGGCTCTATTGCTAAAATCGCAGGTGTAAGTGGTAATTTCGGTACATTCTTACAGTTTGTCGGCAACCCGATTATCGCCTTAGCAGTTGGTGTCGTCTTTGCGATTTTCTTACTGGCTTCGAGCGGTAAAATGGCAGAGTTTGACAGCTTAACCAACGATACCTTGAAATTAGTTGGACCAATCCTATTCATTACCGCAGCAGGTGGCGTGTTAGGTAATGTGATTACTCAAGCAGGTTTTGTGGATTACATCAAACAAAACGCCCACATTATCAGCACCGCAGGCATTTTCTTCCCATTCTTGATTTCAGCTATTTTGAAAACCGCACAAGGCAGCTCAACTGTGGCGATTATTACAACTGCTTCTATTATGGGAATGTTCAACGCCCCAGATTCACTAATGAACGCCTTAGGTTTAACCAGCGAAATGGCGGCAGCTCTAACTGTGATGGCAATTGCCGCAGGCTCAATGTGTGTCTCACACGCCAACGACAGCTATTACTGGGTGGTTACTAACTTTACCAAACTCACGCCGCAACAGGGTTATCGCACACAAACCACGCTAACCTTCATTATGGGCGTGGTTGGTATTCTTACAGTGTATCTACTCTCATTAGTATTATTGTAAGGAAGTATGATGAAGATTGTAATTGCTCCCGATTCATTTAAAGAGAGCTTGACCGCTTTAGAGGTGGCTCAGGCAATTCAAACAGGTTTTTCTCGCATTTTCCCGAATGCTGATTGTGAGCTTGTACCAATGGCAGACGGCGGTGAAGGTTCAGTGCAATCGCTGATTGATGCCACTCAAGGTAATTTGCAAAAAATCAGCGTAAAAGCACCGCTTGCAAACCAAGTTGAAGCGTTTTTCGGGCTATCGGGCGATAAAAAAACTGCCTTTATTGAAATGGCGGCGGCAAGTGGCTTACATCTTGTACCAAACAACAAGCGAAATCCGCTGATTACCACCAGTTATGGTACTGGCGAGCTGATTAAAGCCGCACTCGATTTCGGGGTGGAAAAAATCATTCTCGGCATTGGTGGCAGTGCTACTAACGATGGCGGAGTGGGAATGTTGCAAGCCTTAGGGGCAACATTCCGCAATGCGGAAAAGCAAGAAATCGGCTTCGGGGGCGAAGCGTTAAATCAAATTCAACAGATTGATTTAAGCGGTTTAGATCCACGTTTATCTCAAGTCGCCTTTGAAGTCGCTTGTGATGTGGATAATCCGTTATGTGGCGAGCGTGGGGCTTCCGCCATTTTTGGACCGCAGAAAGGAGCAACACCTGAGATGGTCAAAACCTTAGATAATGCTCTCCGCCATTTTGCTGAGCAAGCTCAGAAACAGCTTGGTGTGAATATTGCCGATACCGCAGGGGCTGGAGCGGCAGGCGGAATGGGGGGCGGATTATTACTGCTACCAAATGTTACACTTCGTTCCGGAGTGAACATTATTATTGAAGCCACTCGTCTTGCCGAAAAAGTAGCAAATGCGGATTTGGTGATTACAGGCGAAGGCAGAATGGACGCTCAATCCATCGCAGGTAAGACCCCGATTGGCGTTGCCAAAACAGCTAAGCAGTTTGACAAGCCAGTGATTGCGATTGTCGGTTGTTTACGAGAAGACTACCCTGTGGTTTATCAACACGGTATTGATGCTGTGTTCCCGATTATCCGACAGTTGGGTAGTCTTGAAGAAACGCTGAAACTCGGTAAAGAAAATCTGATTTCCACCGCAGAGAATGTGGCACGACTTTGGAAAATGGCAGATGCTAAATAAGAAGACTGTCAGAGGGTAAAAAATTGAGTTCTAGCGGATAGTTAGAACTCAATTTCTTTTATAGAGCTTTATTAACTCCAGTATTTATCAATTTCTGCACGAATTGCTTCAGCGGTTTGTTTGCCTTTTTCACCCACTAAAGCACGACCTGCAATAAAGGCTTTCGCATTTTTGATCTCTTTAAACAGATGGATATCTTCCGGCACAATACCACCGGTGATAGATAATTCGATACCTAATGTAGACAGTTGCTTCATTAGCTCAACATCTTCTGTTGTCCAACCTTTACCAGCTAATTCGGCATCGCGTGAACGGTGGTAAATAGCTTGAGTAACACCAAGTTCCACCCACTCTTTGGCATCTTTCTCGACTGTCCAGTTACCATAGATTTCAATTTGAATCTCTTTTTTCACTTTCAATTCTGGGTGGGCAGCATTGAAATCGTCCGCCACTTTTTTACAGGCAGCTTTGGTGGCAGGGTGAGCCGCTGCTGAAACAGTAAGCCAGTCCGCCCCTGCTTCAAACGCCATTTTCGCTAAAATTGCACCACCGTCGGTAGTTTTTAGATCACACACAATGATGTGATTTGGGTGTAATGCACGTAAGGTAGAAATCGCTTTCATACCTTCTGCAAAGGCTAAAATTGTGCCACATTCTATGATTTCTACTAAATTTTCAGCTTGTTTTGCATCCGCAACGGCTTTTTCTAAACTGAGTGAATCTAATGCGATTTGTAGTAAGGGTTTTGACATATTGATATTCCTCTGTGGATTTTAAAATTCATTAATTCTCAACCGTTTAATGCGTTATCAATCATTGCATAAACATTATGAGCAATTCTTCTATCTTCATCATATAAGACTTGAGTAATTTCGATTAAACCTTGCTTTTATTGTTCGGAACAGTCTCAGAAAGAGTATGCAATATAGGTTCATTCTTTATGCCAGTTTGCAACTTTTTGATCAAAGAAGAATAGAATTATTTTTATGTTTAGTGAATAATAACAAATTATGCTTATAATAAATATCTATTTTAGAGGTTATGCTTTTTTCAGCCATTTCATTATGGCAGAATAGTTATTTATTCGATAAACAAAGTAACAGATATAAAGAATTCTTCTGTCATTGAAGACAAGATATCCACTAATTAAATGGATTAGAGATTATTCTAGCTTAGTACAACAAGCGGTTATTTTTTACTAAAATTTTGCAAATACTACTCTCAAGGAAAATTTATGAGAAAACACAAACTCGGTATCTATGAAAAAGCCTTGCCTAAGAATATTTCTTGGCAAGATAGACTTTCTATCGCCAAAGTCTGCGGTTTTGACTTTGTGGAAATGTCGATTGACGAAACAGACGAACGCCTTGCTCGCCTTGATTGGAGCAAAAAAGAGCGTGCTAAATTAGTCAAAACGATCATTAACACCGGGGTAACCATTCCATCAATGTGCTTATCGGGACATCGCCGTTTTCCATTCGGTTCTCGTGATGAAGCCACTCGTCAAAAAGCCTATGAGATTATGGAAAAGGCTATTCAATTAGCAGTTGATCTCGGCATTCGCACCATTCAGCTTGCCGGCTATGATGTCTATTATGAAGAGCAAGACGAAGGCACAATCCAACGCTTCCAAGAAGGCTTGGAATGGGCGGTAGAACTTGCGGCAAGTAACCAAGTAACCATTGCCGTTGAAATTATGGACACCAAATTTATGAGTTCCATCATTCGCTGGAAGAAATGGGACGATATTATCAAATCTCCTTGGTTTACCGTTTATCCGGATTTAGGCAATCTCTCTGCGTGGAATGATAACGTAGCGGAAGAACTTAAATTAGGAATGGATAAAATTTCAGCAATCCATTTGAAAGATACCTACAAAGTAACTGAAACTTGCAAAGGACAATTCCGTGATGTGCCGTTCGGTGATGGTTGCGTGAATTTCCCTGCTTGCTTTAAAACGCTGGCTGAATTAAATTATCGTGGTGCATTTTTAATCGAAATGTGGACAGAAAAAGCAGAAGAGCCAATCGCTGAGATTATTAATGCTCGCCGTTGGATTGAACAAAAAATGACAGAAGGAGGCTTCACGCTATGACTCAATTAACCGAATTAACACCGGCATTACAAGCATTAAGAGAACGTGTTTTAAAAGCAAATTTAGAATTACCAAAACACGGTTTAGTTACTTTCACTTGGGGCAATGTAAGTGAAATCGACCGTGAAACAGGCTTAGTAGCTATCAAACCATCAGGTGTGGAATATGATGCAATGACGGTTGAAGATATTGTGCTTGTTGATTTACAAGGCAACCGTGTATATGGGGATAAAAAGCCATCTTCGGACACAGAAACTCACTTAGAACTTTATCGTGAATTTACAGATATTGGCGGCGTAGTACATACGCATTCACGCAACGCTGTGGGTTGGGCTCAAGCAGGTAAAGATCTGTTAGCACTCGGTACAACACAAGGTGATTATTTCTACGGTGCAATTCCTTGTACCCGTAAAATGACCCCTGAAGAAATTGCAGGTGGATATGAGTTAGAAACAGGTAAAGTGATTGTAGAAACTTTCCGTACCCGTGGCATTGAGCCAATGTCTATTCCGGGAGTTCTGGTACATTCGCACGGTCCATTCACTTGGGGTAAAAACGGACACGATGCGGTGCATAATTCAGTGGTTTTAGAAGAAGTTGCCTATATGAATTTTATCAGCCACCAAGTTCGCCCTGATATTCAGCCGATGCAACAAGAATTGCTAGATAAACACTACCTCCGCAAACACGGTAAAAATGCTTATTACGGGCAATAATTCAAATTAAAAAATCAGCACAGCAATGTGCTGATTTTTTTATAACTAATTTCTATAAAAAAGTAGTTCTAATTCTTTCCCTTTTTATTTTACTTCTCACACAATAGCCTTCATTATCTCCAAAATGTTTATGCGATATGAATTGGACTTATATTTATAACAATATCCCCAAATTTTTAGATGCAGCTTGGCTTACCCTGCAACTCTCGTTTTGGGGAATTTCCCTTTCTCTCTTTTTCGGGTTGATTATTGCCGTTATTATTACTTACAAAATACGACCGCTTGATAGCATTGCAAAAGGTTATATAGAACTTTCTCGTAATACTCCTTTACTTATTCAACTCTTTTTTCTGTACTATGGCTTACCGAAAATAGGGATTAAGTGGGACGGCTTCACTTGTGGTGTTATCGCTTTAGTTTTTCTAGGTTCTAGTTATATGGCAGAAAGCCTACGAGCTGGTTTACAAGCTATTCCCAAAGGACAAACTGAGGCTGCAAAATCTATCGGCTTAAAGCCTTACCAAATCTTCCGATATGTTATTTTCCCACAAGCGTGGGCAGTATCTATTCCAGCCATTGGGGCAAATGTACTCTTTTTAATTAAAGAAACCTCTGTTATTAGTGCTATCGCCGTAGCAGAATTATTATTTGTTACTAAAGATATTATTGGTATGGATTACAAAACCAACGAAGCGTTATTTATGCTATTTATTGCTTATTTAATTATCTTGCTACCAATATCGCTTTTGGTCCGTCATTTTGAAAACAGAGTAAGGAAGGCAAAATATGGGGTTTGATTGGTTATGGGAAGGGCAAAATGCCGCCCGCTTGGCTCAAGGGCTATGGCTAACAGCTAAAATATCCTTTATATCCGTTACACTATCGCTGGTTTTAGGCATATTATTTGGCTTGATTATGCGTTCAAATAGCCTGATTGTACGTGGATTTGCTCGTTTTTACCTTGAAACAATACGCATTGTGCCAATCTTAGTTTGGCTCTTTATGCTCTATTTTGGCATATCAACGTGGTTAGATATTCACATTAGCGGTGTTTGGGTTTGTATATGGGTGTTTACTTTATGGGGAACAGCTGAAATGGGCGATTTGGTACGTGGTGCTTTAGCCTCAATCGAAAAACACCAAATAGAATCCGCAAAAGCAATCAGTTTAACCCGTATGCAGATTTTCCGCCACATTGAATTACCACAGGGTACTCGCCGTCTGTTGCCAAGTGCGATTAATCTATTTACTCGAATGATTAAAACCAGCTCACTCGCCGCACTCATTGGTGTTATTGAAGTAGTAAAAGTAGGACAACAGATTATTGAAAATTCCCTTCTTACCAGCCCTAATGCGTCATTTTTTGTCTATGGGCTAATTTTCGTGCTCTATTTCTTAATTTGCTATCCACTTTCATTATTGGCGAACAAATTAGAACATAGGTGGGAGAGTTAATTACTGTGCAATATTCAATTTAACATCAAGCCCTTTAAGTGCATCTTGCACATTTTCAAACAATCCGTTATCACAAATAATTTGATCAAATACGGTTAAAGGACAAACAAAAAAAGTAGCAATTTTGCCGTATTTTGATGAGTCGGTAACTAAAATATTTTGTTTTGATGATTGTAATATCGCTTTTTTTACGGGAATTTTATTTTCATTTGGCGTTGTTAAACCTTTTAAACTCCAAGATGAGGTTGAAATAAAGGCAATATCAATAGAAAGATTCTTAAGAAACTCTGCAGCAAGTGAACCTGTTGTTGAGAAATTTTCTTTACAAACACTTCCACCTATATGAATTAAATCACACTTTCCTGCATTACTAAGATAATGAGCTATTACAAAGTCGTTTGTAATAACCAGTAGGTCTTTTCTATCTGCTATTTGATGAGCAATTTCTAATGTGGTAGTTCCTGCATCAAGATACACCGTAGTGTGATCTGAAATAAGCTTTGCAGCTAAAGTCCCAATGGCGGATTTTTCATCGTGAAACAAACTTGATTTATCACTATGCGGTAGCTCAGCCGCTAATCGCTCAACGGATTGAGCCCCCCCTGAAACTAACGAAATCCTGCCTTCATCTTCAAGTTTTTGAATATCGCGGCGGATAGTCATATGCGACACATTTAACTTATCTGCCAAAAATTGAATACTAGCCACCCCATTATTATTGATAAATTGCAATATTTTCTGTTGTCGTTCTATAGGAATCATTTTTTCGCCTAATTTTAGTTGTTGTTACAAATTATATCAGATTTAGCCCACAAAATTAAAATCACAAAATTTAACATTAATTGTTAAATTTTGTGATCGCTATCACAGATTTTATCTTTTCTATTGGTTAATATACGCCCATCAAGTTCATTAATTTATTTGAGGAAATAAACAATGAGTCAAAAATATAGCGTTGCCGTTATCGGCTTAGGTGCAATGGGTATGGGTGCGGCGAAATCTTGTATCGCAGCAGGTTTAGACACCTACGGTGTAGATTTAAATCCAACCTACTTAGAAACCTTAAAAGCAGCAGGTGCAAAAGGCGTTGGTAATAGTGCAATTGAATTTGCATCAGATTTAGATGCAGTTTTATTATTAGTTGTGAATGCAAACCAAGTAAATGCAGTATTATTCGGCGAGAATGGCTTAGCACAACATTTGAATAAAGGTACTGTCGTAATGGTTTCATCTACCATTTCTGCACAAGATGCGAAAGATATTTCACATAAATTAACAAATTTAGACTTAATTATGTTAGATGCTCCTGTTTCAGGTGGTGCAGCTAAAGCCGCACAAGGCGAAATGACGGTTATGGCATCAGGTTCTGCACAAGCATTTGAGAAATTAAAACCTGTTTTAGATGCCGTTGCAGGCAAAGTATACAACATCGGCGAAGAAATTGGCTTAGGTGCAACGGTGAAAATTATTCACCAACTATTAGCTGGTGTACATATTGCCGCAGGTGCAGAAGCAATGGCATTAGCGGCTCGTGCAGGTATTCCACTTGATTTAATGTATGACGTAGTGACTAACGCCGCAGGTAATTCTTGGATGTTTGAAAACCGTATGAAACACGTCGTTGATGGCGACTACACTCCGCTTTCAATGGTAGATATTTTCGTGAAAGATTTAGGCTTAGTGAACGACACCGCAAAATCATTACGCTTCCCGCTGCATTTAGCAAGTACGGCTTACTCAATGTTTACCGAAGCAAGTAACGCAGGTTATGGCAAGGAAGATGATAGTGCGGTGATCAAAATTTTCAGCGGGATTGAGTTGCCGAAAAAAGGAGACAACTAATGCTAGGCATTATTGCAGATGATTTTACCGGTGCGAGCGACATTGCGAGCTTCTTGGTTGAAAACGGTTTACGCACTGTACAGATGAACGGTGTACCTAAAGTAGCATTAAATGGTGAAGTTGATGCGATTGTCATTAGCTTGAAATCTCGCTCAAACCCTGTTGATGAAGCGATTGCACAATCTTTATCTGCTCTTGAATGGTTAAAACAAAACGGTTGCACACAATTCTATTTTAAGTATTGCTCAACTTTCGACAGTACCGAAAAAGGCAATATCGGACCAGTTACCGATGCATTAATGGCAGCGTTAGAGACCGATTTCACGGTAGTAACACCTGCTCTACCAGTAAATGGTCGTACGATCTTTAACGGCTACTTATTTGTCGGCGATGTATTGTTGAGCGAATCAGGTATGCGTAACCACCCGATTACCCCGATGAAAGATGCCAACTTAGTGCGTTTAATGGACGCTCAATCTCAAGGTAAAACGGGTTTAGTAGCCTATGCTGATGTTATTCAAGGGACAGAGCGTGTAAGAGCTCGTTTCGCTGAATTAAAAGCACAAGGCTACAAATATGCTGTTGTAGATGCAGCGGACAACTCACAACTTACGGTACTTGCAGAAGCCATAGCTGATTTCAAATTAGTAACAGGTGGATCAGGCTTAGGGGCTTATATGGCAGCTTACCGTTCAGGTGGCAAGAAAGGCACGAATGCATTTGTGCCAAGCAAAGGCAAAACCGTTGTACTTTCTGGTTCTTGTTCTGTAATGACTAACAGCCAAGTAACCGCTTATAAACAACAAGCTCCAAGCTATTTCTTAGAAGCAGAAAAAGCGATTAACGACCCGAACTATGTAGAAGAAATCTATCAATGGGTTATTGGGAATTTAGATGGTGAATTAGCTCCTTTGGTTTATGCCACAGTGCCGCCGGAAAAACTCAAAGAGATCCAAAGCCAATTCGGTGGCGATAAAGCCAGCCACGCAATTGAAAATACCTTTGCCAAACTAGCAGAAAAATTACAAACAGCAGGTGTAACCAACTTTATTACTGCCGGTGGAGAAACCTCTAGCATTGTAGTTCAACAGCTTGGATTTAGTGGTTTCCACATCGGTAAGCAAATTGCACCGGGTGTACCGTGGTTACAAGCGGTCGAAAAACCAATTTTTCTTGCATTGAAATCTGGAAATTTCGGAAAAGAAGATTTCTTCTCTTATGCACAAGGAATGTACCAATGACAGAACAAGAACAAAAAATTGAAATGGTAAATCTCGCTCGTTCTTTATTTGAGCGAGGCTATACGGTAGGTGGAGCAGGCAATCTTTCTGTTCGTTTAGATGAAAATCGTATTTTAGTTACTCCAACAGGTTCATCACTAGGACGGCTACAGGCTGAGCGTCTTTCAGTGCTAGATATGGAAGGGAATGTACTTGAGGGTGATAAACCTTCTAAGGAATCGATTTTTCACTTGGCGATGTACCGAAAAAATCCAAATTGCAAAGCAATCGTGCATCTACATTCCACTTATTTAACAGCACTTTCTTGCTTAGAAAATCTGGACACAGACAATGCAATGAAAGCCTTCACACCATACTATGTAATGCGTGTTGGAAAATTGCCCGTTATTCCTTACTACCGACCGGGCGATAGCAATATTGCGAGAGAATTAGGCGAAAGAGCCTTAGATGGTAAAGCCTTTTTACTGGCAAATCACGGTGTTGTGGTAACTGGTTCAGATTTAGTTGATGCAGTAGACAACACCGAAGAGCTGGAAGAAACCGCCAAACTTCATTTTATTCTACAAGGTCAGAAGGTTCGTTATCTCACTGATGACGAAGTGAATGACCTAAAAAACAGAGGAAAATAAAATGCCTAAATTTGCAGCAAATTTAACGATGATGTTTAACGAAGTGCCGTTTTTAGATCGTTTTGAGGCGGCAGCAAAAGCAGGATTTAAGTATGTTGAATACCTTTGGCCTTATGACTATCCAGCTGAAGAACTTAAAGCCAAGCTAGAACAATACGGCTTAAAGCAAGTGCTATTTAACACCGCAGCAGGCGATGTTTCTAAGGGCGAGTGGGGTGTTTCGGCAATCCCGGGGCGTGAAGCAGACAGCCATCGTGATATTGATTTGGCATTGGAATATGCTCTCGCATTAGGTTGTGAAAATGTGCACGTTATGGCAGCGGTTGTGCCGGAAGGAGAAGCTCGTGAAGCTTATAAACAGACTTTCATCAAAAATGTGCAATATGCCGCAGATAAATTTAAACCTCACGGCATTAAGGTGTTATTAGAAGCACTTAGCCCTGAAGTAAAACCAAACTATCTGCTAAAAAGCCAGTTTGATACGTTGGAAATTGTAGAAGCTGTTAATCGAGACAATGTATTTGTTCAGCTTGATTATTTCCACGCACAGAATGTGGACGGCAATCTTTCTCGTTTAACCGATAAATTAAACGGCAGATTTGCTCATATTCAGATTGCATCTGTGCCGGATAGACACGAGCCTGATGAAGGCGAAATTAACTACGAATACATTTTCAACAAACTTGATGAAATCGGTTATGACGGCTATGTGGGTTGTGAATATAAACCAAGAGCGGAAACAACCGCAGGATTAGGTTGGTTCGAGCAATATAAATAGAGGATAGATAAAATGAATATCGTCATTACAGGTGGAGCAGGCTTTTTAGGACAACGCCTTGCAAAAACCTTATTAACTCAGCATTCAGACAAAATTGAAGAATTGGTGTTAGTGGATGTTATTAAACCAACCGCACCCAATAATGACTCTCGTGTACGTTGTTTAGAAATGGATTTAAGAAATCCTGAAGGTTTAGATGCAATTATTACCGAAAAAACGACCGCTATTTTTCATTTAGCTGCGATTGTCAGTAGCCACGCAGAGCAAGATCCTGATTTAGGTTATGAAATCAATTTCTTAGCTACTCGTAATCTATTAGAAATCTGTCGTAAAAATAACCCGAATATTCGCTTTATTTTCTCCAGCTCATTAGCGGTATTTGGTGGTGAGCTACCAGATGTAATCACTAATGACACAGCAGTTACACCACAATCAACTTATGGCTCACAGAAAGCAATGTGTGAATTGCTCATCAATGACTACTCTCGCAAGGGTTTTGTTGATGGCATTGTGCTTCGCTTACCTACAATTTGTATCCGCCCGGGTAAACCTAATAAAGCAGCTTCCTCTTTTGTAAGCGGTATTATCCGTGAACCTTTACACGGGGAAGAGGCTATCTGCCCTGTATCAGGCTCATTACGTTTATGGCTTTCCAGCCCGAATACAGTAATTAATAACTTTATCCACGCATTAACTTTACCTAGCTTGCCACCACGCGACTGGCACGTGATTAATCTACCGGGTTTCACGGTAAGCGTAGAGCAAATGCTATCTGATTTAGTTTCAATAAAAGGAGAACAAATCTTAGATAAAATCCAATTCAAGTTTGATGAAAATATTAACAATATCGTTGCCAGCTGGCCGGTTGAGATAGATAAAACTATAGCTCTTAAACTTGGCTTTACGGCAGATAACAACTTCAAAGAAGTCATCCAACAATTTATTCAATATGATATGTAATTAGGAGCAATTCTATGTTTGGCTTACCCATTCCGATTATCGGACTATTGATTGCCGTTTTTGTCTTAGTCTATTTAGTATTAAAAACTCGTGTTCACGCATTTATTGCAATGTTAATTGCCTCCGCTATTGCTGGTCTTATAGGCGGAATGTCCGTAAATGATACTTTAGGTGCAATCAGTAAAGGTTTTGGCGGCACATTAGGTGGTATCGGTATTGTTATCGGCTTGGGTGTAATGATGGGTAGTGTGCTTGAAGTTTCTGGTGCAGCAGAAAAAATGGCATATAGCTTTATCAAAATGTTAGGTAAGAAAAAAGAAGAATGGGCATTAGCAATCACAGGCTATGTGGTAAGTATCCCTATCTTCGTAGATTCTGCTTTTGTTATTCTCTATCCTGTGGCTAAAGCATTAGCGAAAAATGGTAAACGTTCACTTTTAACCTTAGGAGTTGCTCTTGCTGGTGGCTTAGTAGTAACTCACCACACTGTACCACCAACACCAGGTCCATTAGGTGTTGCAGGACTGTTTAATGTTGATCTTGGCTTAATGCTATTAGTCGGTATGGCAATGGCAGTATTACCTGTAATTGGTATCGTTCTGTATGCTAAATGGTTAGATAAAAAATACCCAGAGTTCAACCAACAAGTTTTCACTCAAGAAGAGTTAAAACAAAAATTTGATGACTACATCGAAAGCCGTGAGAAGAAAAACTTACCAAGTTTAGGTTTATCTTTATTACCTATCGTGCTTCCTATTGCCCTAATTTTCATTAAAGCAATGTTTGATTTAGCGGCAAAAGGCAATACGGAATTAGCTCAATCAGCTGTCTATCAATTCTTCGCTTTCGTTGGTCATCCGATGATTGCACTTGCGTTAAGTGTATTAGTTGCTGTTTATACACTTCTTCCAAATACTGATAGAAATACAACTGCACTTCATCTTGAAGAAGGGGTTAAAACTGCAGGTATTATCTTATTAGTAACCGGTGCTGGCGGTGCGTTGGGTGCAGTATTGCGTGATAGCGGTGCAGGTAAACAATTAGCAGAACAAATTGCACAATTACCGATTTCTCCAATCTTAATTCCGTTCATTGTTTCTACAATGGTTCGTTTTATTCAAGGTTCTGGTACAGTTGCAATGATTACAGCAGCGTCTATTTCCGCTCCAATCTTAGCTCAAATTCCGGGCGTGAATATGTTATTAGCAGCACAAGCGGCAACAATGGGTTCACTCTTCTTCGGTTACTTTAACGACAGCTTATTCTGGGTGGTAAACCGAATGATGGGCATCAACGATGTGAAAAAACAGATGATTGTTTGGTCTGTACCAACCACTATTGCGTGGGGTATCGGCGGCATTAGCGTTATTCTAGCTAACCTTGTTTGGGGTAACGATGGTTCATTATTTGACCTTGCGTTCCCTGTTGGAGTGATGGTAATTATCGCAATCTATATCAAATCTCAAAATAAAACCTTAAATAAGTAATGAACTGATAAATAGACTATGAGAACAATCTCATAGTCTATTTTTTTATATATAAGGAAATATTATGAAAAACCTCTCTCTTCTTGCTGGTCTAGCATTCTCTACTTTCTTATACGCAGCCGATGAAGTTAAACCTAACGGAGCGGTAAATATTACTCTACTTGCCGAAATCACTCCTCAAGGCCAAAAAATTAACGGTTTAGCATTGGAATACCCTGAAAATGTGTTATCGGGTAGCGATCTTCGTCAGCTTTATCAAGTCAAAACCAGTTTAGATAATGCGGAAAAAGAAAACCGTTCGGTCCTAAAAGCCTATGTAAATAGTGAGCCGAAAACCACAAACCTTCCGAAAGCCGGTAAGTATATTATTATTGAATTAGATACCACAGATAAAAATGCTGTGCCATATAGCCTAAAAGAAGCTAACAAAGAGCCAATGAAATTCAAAGCTAAAGAGGCAAACGGCAAAATTGTAGAAAGTGAGAGGGTACAAGCGGTCAGAATTCCTGAATTTTTTGCAAATCGCTTAGCTTATTCGGTGGAACAAAGAGGATTACTAAAATTAACGAATGGATCAACCTTAGGTAAGGCAGAATGGACACAAACCGCTGAGCCTGAAAAAATCAAAACAACTTACCTTGACGAGTTCGTGGCAAAACAGATTAGCTTAGATAATCCAAAAAATAAGCTGAACTATCGCCTCTATTCGCCTTTGCAAAAAAATGATGAAAAATACCCGCTTGTCATTTTCCTACACGGTTCAGGGCAGGTTGGTTCAGATAATCTTGCTCATTTAATTTCGAGTAAAGGGGCAATTGCAACCTTGCCTTATGAACCAAGTTTTGTGTTAGCTCCGCAATATGACCAAGTCTTTGACCCATTTGATAGTGCAGAAAAAGGACAAAAAGGCGGTATTCATTGGCAGACGGAAAACCGTATCAATCTCGTATTCAAAATGATTGATGAAACTATCAAAGCCAATCCACAAATTGATACTAACCGCATCTACGTGAACGGTTTATCTCGTGGGGCAGAGGGCGGACTAAATCTGTTACTCGCCCGCCCGAATTTCTTTGCTGGAGCTTTATTGATGAGCGGACGTGAAGCCTACACCAATGAGTGGGTGGACGGCAATGCAACTAAAGCGAATTTGGCGGCGATTAAAGACCTCCCCATCTGGTTCTTCCATAGCAAAGAAGACAAAGTTTCACCTGTGAAAGGTTCTCGCATCAACTACCAAATTTTAAGCGAGCAACTTAACGCCCCTAATGTGAAATATACCGAATTCAGCTTTGAGCAAGCCGGCGACAATGGTATTGTTAATAACAATCCTCATAATACTTGGGACGCTGTCTATAACAGTCCTGAAATTATTGAGTGGCTACTTCAACAAAAACGCCAGTAATTTGAGGTTATCATTCATAAAATAAAATCAATCTTAAGGTTAGGTAACAGTTCTGTTACCTAACTTATCTCAAACCACCCTTATAATCAAAAGTTATACAAAATAGCCTCTTATAATTTCCTTTCCTAAAAATTTTTTTGCAAAATGAACTCATCAAATAACTTAGCAAATGCATATATGTCTTTACTTTCAATCCAAAATTTACACAAAAAATATGGTGAAACCATCGCGATTAATAATCTAAGTTTAGATTTACATAAAGGTGAAGTGGTAGTGTTACTCGGACCTTCCGGCTGTGGGAAAAGCACGTTACTTCGCTGTATTAATGGATTGGAAGATAAACAAGGTGGCACAATTACGATGCAAGGTGTCGGTGAATTTGGCAAAGATTTGAGCTGGGAGCAATCTCGGCAAAAAGTGGGAATGGTATTTCAAAGCTATGAATTATTCGCACACTTAAACGTTATCGAAAATATTTTACTTGGTCCATTAAAGGCTCAAAAACGTAGTCGGGAAGAAGTTGCAGCTCAAGCAGATTTACTCTTAAAACGAGTTGGTTTGTTTGATAGAAAAGCAGCTTTCCCAAGAGAACTCTCCGGCGGACAAAAACAACGTATTGCTATCGTACGAGCGTTATGTATGAACCCTGAAGTTATTTTGTTAGATGAAATTACTGCGGCTCTTGACCCTGAAATGGTAAGAGAGGTTTTAGATGTGGTATTGGAATTGGCAGATGAGGGAATGTCAATGCTCATTGTTACCCACGAGATGGGGTTTGCAGAGAAGGTAGCCGATCGTATTGTATTTATTGATAAAGGCGAAATCATCGAGCAATCTTCTCCACAAGAATTTTTTAAAGCACCGAAAACCGAGCGGGCAAAACAGTTCTTACACGGTTTAGATTATTAACTACTATTTGAGGAATTATTATGAAACGTTCAACATTCTTAAAAACCTTGCTGGCAACAACACTTGCAGCTTTTACATTAACTGCTTGTGATAACAGTGGTTCTACTCAAGCAAAAGATAGCGTCGCTCAAATTAAAGAAAAAGGAGTAATCCGTATTGGAGTATTTAGTGATAAACCACCCTTTGGCTACATTGATGCTAACGGTAAAAATCAAGGTTTTGATGTGGAAATTGCGAAAGAAATCGCCAATGATTTACTGGGTAGCCCTGACAAAGTGGAGTTCGTACTCACAGAAGCAGCAAACCGTGTAGAATATCTAAAATCAAATAAAGTAGATTTAGTATTAGCCAACTTTACTAAAACACCTGAACGTGCGGAAGTGGTTGATTTTGCCGAGCCTTATATGAACGTAGCATTAGGTGTGGTTTCTCCAAAAAATGCCCCAATTACAGATGTTAAACAACTTGAAGGCAAAACCTTATTAGTGAATAAAGGCACAACAGCTGATGCTTATTTCAGCAAAAACCACCCTGAAATTCAGTTATTAAAATTCGACCATAACACCGAAACCTTTAATGCATTAAAAGACGGACGTGGCGTTGCTCTTGCACACGACAACGCATTAGTTTGGGCTTGGGCAAAAGAGAACATAGACTTTGATGTAGCGATTGGCAATATCGGTCCATCTGAGCAAATTGCACCGGCGGTACAAAAAGGTAATAAGGCTTTACTGGATTTCGTGAACAAAGAAATTAGCGAACTTAAAGCGAACGGCAAATTAAAAGCAGCTTACGAAAAAACCTTAGTTCCCGTTTATGGCGAAAAAGAAGATCTTTTAGCAAAATAAGTAAGTGAACGGATTGCTTACCTTGCGGTTGATTAACATAAACTATTTGCAAAAAATTCTACTTTTTTGACCGCTTGTAATCTTCAAGGAAGAAAAAAACCTTATTCAGCGATGAATAAGGTTTTTCTTTTATCGTTACTCTACGGTTACCGCTTTTGCAAGGTTACGAGGTTGATCCACATCAGTACCTTTAATTAAAGCAATGTGGTATGAAAGCAGTTGTAACGGCACGGTATAGAAAATCGGTGCGGTTACTTCATCTACTTTCGGCATTACAATGGTTTTGAAGCCTTCTGCTTCTTCAAAACCGGCATCGTGATCCGCAAATACATATAATTGACCGCCACGAGCACGTACTTCTTCAATGTTTGATTTCACTTTTTCAAGTAAATCGTTTTCAGGTGCTACCACCACAACCGGCATATCGCTGTCGATTAACGCTAACGGACCGTGTTTTAATTCACCTGCTGCGTAGGCTTCAGCGTGAATATATGAAATCTCTTTTAATTTTAAGGCCGATTCCATTGCAATCGGGTAGTATTCGCCACGACCTAAGAATAGAGTGTGGTGTTTATCTGCAAAGTCTTCCGATAATTTTTCAATTTGTTTATCAAATACTAATGCACTCTCAATTTGAGCCGGTAAGCGTTGTAAAGATTGAACGATGTGATGTTCTTGCTCTTCGCTCATATTGCCTTGTAGGCGACCGATTGCCACATTTAATAACAATAAACAGGTTAATTGGGTAGTGAAGGCTTTAGTTGATGCAACCCCAATTTCCACGCCGGCTTTGGTTAAGAAAGCGAAATCAGATTCACGCACTAATGATGAGCTTGCTACGTTACATACCGTCATTGCCGCCATATAACCAGACTCTTTTGCTAAACGTAATGCCGCTAAAGTATCTGCGGTTTCGCCTGATTGAGAAAGCGTGATTAATAAGCTGTTCGGGCGTGTTACGAATTTACGGTAGCGGAATTCTGAGGCAATTTCCACATCGCAACTCACACCTGCTAAAGATTCAAACCAGTAACGAGCTACCATACCGGCATTGTATGATGTACCACAAGCCACGATTTGAACGTGTTGAACTTTTGATAAAATCTCTGTTGCATTTGGGGCAATTGCAGACACATCCACTTTTCCGTCTTTAATACGACCGTCTAAGGTATTCATAATCGCAACAGGTTGTTCAAAAATTTCTTTTTGCATATAGTGGCGATATTGACCTTTATCCGCAGCGTCTGCCTCAAAGTTACCTTCGTGAATTTCACGTTCCACTTTATTGCCTTGGCGATCGTAAATATTTACTGTACGGCGAGTAATTTCTGCCACATCTCCTTCTTCCAAGTAAGCAAAACGGCGGGTTACACTTAATAGTGCTAATGGGTCAGAGGCTAAGAAGTTTTCCCCTACACCATAACCGATGACAAGAGGGCTGCCTGAACGAGCTACAATTAAATGCTCTGGCTCTTCTTCATTTAATACTACCGTGCCGTATGCACCACGAAGTTGCACAACGGTTTTTTGTACCGCTTCTAATAATGAAGAGGCTGAACGTAATTCCCACTCAACTAAGTGTGCAATAACTTCCGTATCGGTTTGTGATTGGAATACATAACCACGCTCTTGTAACACCACTTTTAACTCTTCGTAGTTTTCAATAATACCGTTATGCACAACGGCAATTTTACCGCTACGATGTGGGTGAGCGTTAGTTTCAGACGGTTCACCGTGAGTTGCCCAACGGGTGTGAGCGATACCTGTACCGCCTAATAATGGTTTTGCTTCTAACGCATCATCTAACGCTTTTACTTTACCGACACGGCGTACAATTTGCATTTGTTTGTCGTTACTGTTTAACACCGCCACACCGGCTGAGTCATAACCACGGTATTCTAAACGGTGTAAACCATCTACTAAGATTTCTGCGACATCACGTTGTGCTACTGCACCTACAATTCCACACATAAATTTGCTTTCCTATTAATTTAAAGTTAAAAAATTTAATTCTTTTACAACCATTTTTATTTGGCGGTGATCACTTCGACACCCATCTTTTCGATCTGTTCTTTCGTTTCGAAATTTAGTTGATTGTCGGTAATAATTTTCGTGATCTTGCCCCATTCCAATTCAATATTCGGCATCTTTCGCCCGATTTTTTGGGATTCAATCAATACAATCACTTCTCGGCTAACTTCCGCCATTACTTGGCTTAGCCCCACTAATTCATTGAAAGTGGTTGTGCCACGGGCAAGATCTAAACCATCTGCACCAATAAATAACTGGTCAAAATCATAAGATCTTAAAACCTGTTCGGCTACTTTTCCTTGAAACGATTCCGAACGGCTATCCCAAGTACCGCCTGTCATTAACACCGTTGGTTCACACTCAAGGGAGGTTAATTCAGCCGCTAAATTCAGCGAGTTTGTCATCACCACTAACCCCGTTTGGTTTAAAACTTTAACCAAAGCTCCTGTGGTGCTACCGCTATCAATAATGATACGGTTATGATCACGAATACAATCACGAGCGGCTTGAGCAATCATTTTCTTTTGAATCGAAAGTTGCTCGATAAATTCTTCCTCCATCATTTCTGATGGAATTTTTACTGCTCCGCCATATTTTCGCAATAAAAAACCACTTTCTTCTAAAGCGGTTAAGTCTTTTCTAATCGTAACTTCTGAAGTCTCAAATAGCGTAGCGAGCTCATCTACACTCACTTCTTGTTGCGATTGTACCATCTGTACAATTAAATGACGGCGTTGTTGCGTGTTACGTTTTGACATTACAATCTTCACTTAAGTTTCGTTTCAAAACTTTATGCATTATAAAGAAAGAAAATAAAAAGAAAAGCAAGAAATCCATAATTTACAAAATCTATACAAAACAAAACCGCTTGTAATATTAATTTACAAGCGGTTCATTTCTATTAATTTTTTGCAATTATTTGATTTGGCTACCAATTACGCCACCAAGTGCCGCACCACCTAAGGTTGCACCCGTTGAATTACCGATCACATTGCCTGCAACACCACCAACAGCAGCACCAATCGCTGTATTACGTTGCGATTTTGTCATATTGTTACAGCCTGATACTGCAACCGCTAAAAGGGCTACTCCGACAACTTTTAACATAGATTTCATATTAATCCCTCATTATTAATCAATTTCAAATCGGTCAATCTCCTTGACCTGTATTATAAGATTTCATTTACGCCGAAAGGTTCAATAAGCTATATTTAATTGCAAAATTCCAAGTAAATTGGACCGCTTGTTTAGCTGAACTGTGAAGCAGTTCACAGAATTGCCTCCCGTTTTTTGCTATATTTCGTCTAATTTTCTCCCTAACTATGAAGGAAATCGCAATGAAATTAAAAAAATTGGCTTTGACAGCATCTGCTTTATTACTCGGTTCATTATTTACTCAATCGGCATTGGCGGAAGGTCGTTTAACAGTTTATTGTAGTGCGACGAACGAGCTTTGTGAGCAAGAAGTTCAAGCTTTCGGTAAGAAATATGATGTAAAAGTTTCGTTTGTGCGTAACGGTTCGGGTAGCACATTAGCGAAAATTGAAGCGGAAAAAAATAATCCTCAGGCGGATGTTTGGTACGGCGGTACGCTTGATCCGCATTCACAAGCGGCAGAAATGGGCTTGTTAGAACCTTATCAATCGCCAAACCTTACCCAAATTATCGAAAAATTTCGTGATCCTGCAAAATTAAAAGGCAATTATTCCTCTGCGGTGTATATGGGGATTTTAGGTTACGGCGTGAACTTAGATCGTCTGAAAAAATTAGGTATTGAGAAAGTGCCGACCACTTGGGAAGAGTTACTTGACCCACGTTTAGCAGGGGAAATTCAAATTGCCGACCCACAAAGCTCAGGCACAGCTTATACAGCAATTGCTACTTTCGTGCAACTTTGGGGCGAAGAAAAAGCCTTTGAATACTTCCGCAAATTACACAAAAATATCTCACAATACACCAAATCAGGCATTACGCCGGCTCGTAACACCGCTCGAGGCGAAACCACTATCGGTATCGGCTTCTTACACGACTACGCTATCGAGAAGAAAAACGGGGCTAACATTGAAATGACTGCACCAACCGATGGTACAGGCTATGAACTTGGTGGTGTGAGTATCTTAAAAGGGGCGAGAAATCTTGAAAATGCGAAATTGTTCGTGGATTGGTCGCTTTCTAAAGAAGCTCAAGAACTCTCTTGGCAAAAAGGGAATGCGTTCCAAGTTTTAACGAATACGACAGCAGAAGCCTCGCCTTATGCTCTTAATCCAAAAGACTTAAACTTAATTGACTACAATTTTGAGAAATATGGCTCAAGTGAAGAGCGTAAACGTTTGATTGACAAATGGGTTAATGAAGTTAAATTAGCGAAATAATCTGCTTTCTGATGTAAGGGGATAAAAGAGTTATCCCCTTTCTTTTTAAAATCTGTGAGGTGTTATGCAGAATTTTTCTTTTTCTCGACCGCTTGTATGGGTGCTCATCGGCATATTAGGGTTTGCATTGTTACCGTCTAAAGCCCTTGATTACGGTTTTTTTGATTCAACATCAGATGAAATTCTACAAGCAATGGGTTGGAGTAGTTTCAATATTACTTGGGCGTGGTTCTTACCACTTTTTGCATTTTTATTGCCAAATCCGACCGCTTGTAAACGTAGAGCTAAGCTCGAATTAGTGGGCTTAGGTTTATTATTTGCTTTTATTTTCTTGTCGGCAATCGTGCTTAAAATTAGCTTAGGCTACGCAGTATTACCTCTGATTATTGCCATTACAGGGCTTGCTACCAATAATCTCGCCATTCTTAAAGTGATGCAGGGCGATCGTTTTATTATCGGCTCATTAATTAGCATTATTTTACTGATTTTCTTCTTTATTGTTTATCCAACCATTGCGATTTTCGTTTCAATGTTCTACAACGGCAGCGAATTTGTGCCAAGCCAAGTGCTAACAATTTTACAACAGCCGTATGTGGCACGCGTGGTAGGGAATTCACTCTCCGTTGCCGGCACGGTAGGCATACTTTCCACCTTGTTTGGTTTAGCCTTTGCCCTTTACACTACTCGTATTGCTAAACGTTCTGCATTCATTGGTCGGATTTTCTCGATTTTACCGATTGTTACACCACCCTTTGTAGTGGGTTTAGGTGTAACGTTAATGCTTGGGCGTTCGGGCTATGTAACCGAATTTTTAGTGGAATACTTTGGTTTTGCCAGCAACTGGCTCTACGGTTATACCGGGATTGTGATTGCTCACACCCTCGCACTTACACCAATGTCTTTTATGATTTTGGAAGGAGCGTTGAAATCCATTCATCCGTCTGTGGAAGAAGCCGCTTATACCTTGCGTTCTAATCGCTATCAAGCCTTCTTTAACATTATTTTCCCGCTACTCAAACCTGCTCTGGCGAACTCATTCTTAGTGGTGGCAATTCAATCCCTTGCCGATTTCAGTACCCCATTAGTTTTAGGTGGCAGTTTTGATGTAATCGCCACACAAATCTACTTCTATATTGCCGGCTCACAGTTAGATTATGCTTCTGCAAGTACTCTCGGGGCTATTCTACTTGTCTTCTCACTGGCGATTTTCGTAATCCAATATCTCTGGATCGGCAACCGTTCTTATGTAACGGTATCGGGCAAATCCTATCGTGGCGATGTACAAGACTTACCAAGCGGTATGAAATGGCTGATTATTTGCACATTGTTGTTCTGGGGAACGTTCAACTTAGTACTTTACGGCAGCATTTTCTACGGCAGTTTCACCGTGAACTGGGGCGTAGATTACACCTTAACGCTTGATAATTACATCAAACTTTTCGGGCAAGGTTTCAGCGATGGCGGTTTCCCATCACTCATTCAAACCGTGTTGTTCGCTGCTGCCGCCGCTCCAATTACCGCTCTGTTTGGTTTGTTGATTGCTTATGTTACGGTTCGCCGTGATTTCAAAGGCAAGAAAACCTTGGAATTTTTAACCTTACTCTGCTTTGCCGTACCGGGCACGGTAGCAGGCGTGTCTTACATTCTCGCCTTCAACGATGCACCGATTTATTTAACGGGCACAGGGATAATTATTATCCTTTCAATGGTAATGCGAAATATGCCTGTGGGTATGCGTGCCGCCATTGCTGGCTTAGGGCAGTTAGATAAGTCCCTTGATGAAGCCTCTCTTTCGCTAAAAGCAGGTTCGTTTAAAACAATGTTGTTTGTGGTGCTACCGCTCCTCAAGCCAGCCTTGCTTTCCGCTTTAGTAACCAGCTTCGTGCGGGCAATGACTACCGTGAGTGCAATTGTATTCTTAGTTACTGCTGATACGCGTGTTGCAACCTCTTATATTCTCAACCGAGTAGAAGATGGCGAATACGGCATTGCGATTGCTTACGGCTCAATTTTGATTGTCGTGATGATGGCGATTATTCTAATTTTCGATTGGATCGTCGGCGATACGCGTATTGCTCGCTCTAAGGCGAAGAAAATGTAAAAAGATATCTACTCTCTCCCTTTATGGGAGAAAGACAGAAAAATACTTCGTTCAGAAGTATTTTTCAGAGAGAGGGATATAATTAAAAGGACAAAATATGAATAACGATTTCTTAGTATTAAAAAATGTAACTAAATCTTTCGGCAAAGCAACTGTCATCGATAATCTCAACCTCTGCATTCCGAAAGGCAAAATGATTACCCTACTCGGACCTTCCGGTTGTGGAAAAACCACCGTGTTACGCCTTGTCGCAGGATTAGAAAGCCCGACTTCGGGGCAGATTTTTATTGATGGCGAAGATGTTACCCAAAGTTCCATTCAAAACCGTGATATCTGTATTGTATTCCAATCCTATGCCCTCTTTCCGCATATGTCGATTGGCGATAACGTGGGCTACGGTTTAAAAATGCAAGGCGTGCCAAAAGTGGAACGGGAACAACGCGTAAAAGAGGCGTTAGAATTAGTGGATTTAGCGGGGTTTGAAAATCGCTTTGTCGATCAGATTTCAGGCGGACAACAGCAACGGGTGGCATTGGCTCGTGCGTTAATCCTTAAACCAAAGGTGCTTTTATTTGATGAGCCGTTAAGTAACTTAGATGCGAACCTACGCCGCTCAATGCGAGAAAAAATCCGTGAATTACAGCAACGCCTGAATATTACTTCACTTTATGTTACGCACGACCAATCGGAAGCCTTTGCTGTGTCTGACCAAGTTATTGTGATGGATAAAGGTGTAATCAAGCAGCAAGATACGGCAAAAAATCTCTATTTACAGCCAAACTCGCTATTCCTTGCCAACTTTATGGGCGAATCGACAATTCTACCGGCGAAGAAATTGGATGACCAAATCCAAATTGGCAATTTCAGTTTTATCCTTGCTAATTCAGCTCGCTTCAATGTACCGAACGGCGACTGCTTGGTTGGTATCCGCCCAGAAGCAATCCGCTTGCAGGCTGATGGTGAAGAAAATCAACGTTGCCAAATCAAACACGCGGTTTATATGGGTGCTCATTGGGAAATTGCAGTGGAGTGGCAAGGCAAAGAGCTGATGGTAAACCTCAACCCTGATCAATATAATGAAAACCAAGCGGAATATTATATTCACTTAAGCCAAAATGGTATCTTTTTGCTTAATAATGAGTAGCCAATAAAAATACAAGCGGTCTGATTTGCAAAAAAATTTACTAATCAGACCGCTTGCTATTTAAAAAGCATTAATTATTTCTGTTTTTTTAAAAACTCAACGGCAGTATCTGGGAAGTCGGTAAATACACCCGTTGCCCCTGCTTTATTCAATAGTGCGTCATACATTTGATCTACATTTTCAAAGAATGGAGCTAACGCATCTTTACGCACAGTGTAAGGGTGAATTTCTAACTTATGTTTAGCCAACTCTTTTACAAGCGGGGTATATTTAATATCTCCTACTTTTGAGTTTTTATCGTCAATCAACATATACCAGCCCGGACCTACGCCATCAGCATATTTTGCCACTTCCGCCATCGCTCCTTCTTTGAACATCCAGTCGTAGTCGTAGTTAATCCATTTGCCGTCTTTGTCTTTCTCTTCGGTCTCAAACCAATCGGTGTACGCCACAAGTTGTACTAATTTCACATCCATACCAAGCTGAGGAAGTAATTCGGTTTTAATCCGTTTTAACTCATTGAAATCGAAAGTTTGTAGATAAACTGGCGATGATTTTTTATCGTAGCCATATTTTTTCAACACTTTCAACGTTTCTAACGCAATGTCTTTACCTTCTTTGTGGTGTAACCAAGGTGCTTTAATTTCTGGATAGATCCCAATTTTCTTACCCGTTGATTTTTCTAAGCCTTGAATAAATTCAATTTCCTCTTCAAACGTATGAATTTTAAAATTGGACTGCCAAAGTGGGAAACGTTTTGGATAAACTGCCACTTAAATGGTCGTGAATCACAATAATGTGATCATCTTTCGTCATTGCAAGATCTTACTCTAAATAGTCCGCTTGTTGCCCAAATGCTAAGGCTTTGGATTCAAGCGTGTGCTCCGGCAGATAACCACTTGCACCACGATGAGCAATAACTAACTTATCCGATTGTTGTGCATAAGCACTCAATGTCGCTGCTGATAATGCTAATGCCGCAACTAATGTTTTGAATTGAAATTTCATAGAATTACCTCATTGTGTTAAAAATAAAGGAAGAACATTTCTGCTCTTCCTTTTGCTAATAAATTAACGACTATTTACCGTAGTGGTCGCCTAATTTTGCTTTGTGTTTACCTTCTTCAATCATCACGATAAACATCAGTAACACAGCTAATACGCCACCTACGATCATCACATAGAAGCCACCGTCCCAGCCAAATTCGTGAGCAGCCCAACCTACTACCGCAGATGCAGAAACTGTACCACCTAAGTAACCGAATAAACCGGTGAAACCTGCTGATGTACCCGCGGCTTTTTTCGGTGCTAATTCAAGAGCGTGTAAACCGATAAGCATTACAGGACCGTAAATTAAGAAACCGATAGTCGTCATTAAAATGAAGTCCATTAACTGATATGGGTTTTCATACCACGCTTTGCCTGCATATTGAGCCAGCTCCGCCTCAGGTGTTGCTGGGTTCAACCATAATGCAACAACCGCTGCGGTGGTTAAAATCATAAATACGAAACCGGTTAAACCACGTTTACCTTTGAAGATCTTATCTGACACCCAACCACATAATAGTGTCCCCGGAATTGCCGCAAGCTCATAAATAATGTACGCAGACGCAGTACCTTTAATGTTGAAATGTTTCACTTCACCTAAATAAACCGGAGACCATTTCAATACACCATAGCGAATTAAGTAAACGAATACGTTCGCAATTGCGATGTACCACAAGAGTTTATTTTTCAATACATAAGTGAATAAAATCTCTTTGGTGGTTAATTCTGTTTCAGATTTTTTCTCATCATAATCATCCGGATAGTCGTTACGCCATTTTTCAACCGGTGGTAAACCGCAAGATTGAGGCGTGTCTTTCATCATAAAATAGATTGGAATCGCCGCAATCATCGCTGCAATACCCGGATAGTACAACGCTTGTTGCCAAATATCTTTTGCGGTTGCTTCAACACCATATGTGTTGTAGAAAATTGCACCGGCTAAAATCACCATTAAGCCCGGTACCATACCACCCACGTTGTGAGCACAGTTCCAAATAGAAACGATAGTACCGCGTTCAGATTTAGACCACCAGTGAACCATCGTACGACCACACGGCGGCCAACCCATACCTTGGAACCAACCGTTTAAGAAGATCATAACAAACATTACCGCAATGCCTGAAGTTGCCCACGGCATCAAGCCCATCATAGTCATACATAAACCGGACAGTAATAAACCGAACGGTAAAAAGACTTTCGGATTTGAGCGGTCTGACATCCACGCCATCACAAATTTTGATAAACCGTACGCTAAACCGGCACCGGTACCGATGATACCGAGTTCCGCTTTGTTGTATAAACCGGCTTCAATTAAACCTTTTTGTGCTAAGTCGAAGTTAGCACGCACAAAATAATAAGCGGCATAGCCGAAAAAAATACCTGCAAACACTTGCCAACGTAAGAATTTGTATCTTGCATCAACTTTGTCCGCCGGCAACTCCGCAATATGCGGAGCGGGTTTAAATGGACCAAACATTTTTATTCTCCAATATAATTATTAAGTAATACCTATTCTTAGGTCGGTCAATAATATCTGAAAATAACAAATGACAAAGTTATTTTTTGCAAAAGTGTGATTTATTTCACAAAATTTTCACTTTAAACCATTTTAAATTTTCGAAAATACGCATTTTATTCTTGTATATCTAATCTAACTACTTATAAAAAAGCCACTTTACACAACTGAAAAGCAGTAACTTACGATTTAAATTCAATAATTTTGTGATATAGATCTGATTTTCAAACAAATCTATTTGAACTCATTTTATTTTCGTTTATGCTAATAAAGTTTAAATTAAGTTCAAATTCGAGCAATCAGCATCGAACAAAAGGAGCAAAAAATGCAAAGAAATCAACAACTCGCTCAAGTGCAACAAACACAAAAATGGGATTTCATTATTATTGGTGGCGGTGCAAGCGGTTTAGGTATTGCAGTAGATACCGCCTCTCGTGGCTATAAAACCTTATTGTTAGAAAGCCACGACTTCGCTAAAGGGACATCAAGCCGTAGTACTAAATTAGTACACGGTGGTGTGCGTTATTTAGCCAATGGCGATGTCGCATTAGTGAGAGAGGCATTGCGTGAACGTGGTCGCTTAGCTAAAAATGCGGCTCACCTCTTTAAAAACCAAAGTTTCATTATTCCAAATTACACCCTTAAAGATTGTTTAATGTACCGTGTTGGTTTAGGAATGTACGATATGCTTTCAGGCAATCTCAGTTTAGGTAAAACCCAAAACATTGATAAAGCTGAAGCAAAAAGACGTTTACCAACATTAAACGATTTGGGTTTGCGTGCAGGAACAGTTTATCAAGACGGACAATTTGATGATGCTCGTTTAGCCGTAAATATGGCTCAAACAGTGGTAGAACAAGGCGGAACAGTGCTAAACCACGCTAAAGTAACGTCATTGCACAAAACACCACAGGGCAAAATTGATGGCGTAACTTTCTACGATGAGCTAAACCAACAAGAGCATACAGTATTTGGTACAGCAGTGATTAATGCAACCGGCGTATTTATGAATGATATTTTAAGTATGGATCACGGCAGCCCGAAAAAATTCGTTGTGCCAAGTCAAGGGATTCACTTAGTGTTAGATAAATCATTCTTACCAAGTAATGATGCATTAATGATTCCTAAAACCTCAGACGGTCGTGTGCTATTCGCTGTGCCTTGGCACGATGTGCTAGTCGTAGGCACAACGGATACGTTAATCGAACACCCATCTTACGAACCTATTCCGTTAGAACAAGAGGTAAACTTTATTTTAACTACTGCTGGGCAATATCTGACAAAAAAACCAACCCGAGATGATGTAAAAGCCGTATTCGCAGGACAACGCCCGCTTGCTGCACCTGAAAAAGAAGGTCAAAGCACGAAAGAGGTTTCTCGTAGCCATAAAGTTTTAACCGACCCGACTAGTGGCTTGGTTACTATCACAGGTGGTAAATGGACAACTTATCGCCAAATGGCAGAAGATACGGTGGAAGAAGCATTAAAAGTTCACCCACAATTAGGCAACAAACCTTGTAGAACGGTCGATTTATCTATTCACGGTAATATTCCAGCAGAATTAGTTAATTTACAAGATCATCTCTACGTTTATGGTTCAGACATTCCGGAACTACGAGGCTTAATGACCGCTTACCCTGAATATGCGGAAAAACTCCACCCAAGATTGGATTACACTGTGGCTGAAGTGATTTGGGCGGTTCGTAATGAGATGGCTCAAACAGTAGAAGATGTATTAGCACGCCGCGTTCGCTTACTCTTTACTGATGCAAGAGCTGCAATTGACAGTGCAGCTAAAGTTGCTGCAATTATGGCGAAAGAAATGGGTAAAGATGAAGTGTGGCAACAAGCCCAAGTATCTCAATTCCTTGAAGTGGCAAAACACTACTTACTTGTGGATTACCAACCGCAAAATTAATCACAAGCGGTCATATTTTTCATAAAAATTACAAAAAAATAGCGAACTTAATGTTCGCTATTTTTATTTCAATACTTTAGCCTTTGTAAACCGGCAACATCTCAAACATTGCAAGGAAGTGGAATACCGCCACCAATACACCAAACAGGATAACCGCACCAATCAATAGATTGCCACCACCCACTTTAAATCCCTCTTGCAAACCTTGCTGGCGAACTTTATAAACCAACACAGCAGGGATAATGCACGTCCAAATCGTTGCTACTGCCCCTGCATACCCAATCGCCGTCACAAAACCGAATGGGAACAGAATAGAGAGTACCAACGGCGGCAAGAAAGTAACAAGATAACTTTTAGTTCTGCCTGCTTTGTCATTTTGGAAACCAAAGAAGTCTGCCAAAAAATCAAACACGCCCAACCCCACACCGATAAATGAGGATAAAATTGCCGCCATCGAAAACGCATTCAATGAGTGTTTGACTGACGCTGAATCAACCACACCACCTAAGATTTTCAACAACACATCCACATTGCCACCACTTTTAATAATAGGGGCAAATTGATCTCGTGGTAAATTACCGAAAATACTTACCACCCAAACAAAGTAAAGCAGGAATGAAATTAAAGTACCATAGAAAATTGCTTTTGCCGCTTTTTTCTCCTCACCGTAGTAAGCTCGCATTGATGACACTGAGTGATGATAACCAAAGGAAGTCAATGCTACAGGCAACATCATCATCGCATACTTGAGGTAGCCCGAATCATTGGCGGATTGGGTGTCAAACAACGTATCAAAGCTGATATTTGCCGTTAATCCCAAAATACTAAACACAAAACTTAGTACCATAAAGACGATCAAAATGACTGAGATTCTGTCCACCGCACGAGTTGAATGCCAGACAAAAGCCCCAAACACCAACACAAACAACGCTGAGGCGACTTTGCTATTTAGTCCCAGAAGCTCTTGTAAAATCAAACCGGAAGAGGTGATATACGCATAAAGTAAAATCCCACCAACAAAATAGACTGCTAAGTTATTAATCATATTAACTTGGCAGCCTAATACATCTTTGGTAACTGTATTAAACGAAGCTCGTAAATCATACTTTCTATAGGCTTCTAAAAGCATAAAACCAGAAAGCATCATCACTGACATAGTTAGCAACAACACTAATATTGTCCAGATTGTCCAAGCCCCTGAGCCGGCACTGGGAAGTCCTAGCATTCCCGCACCAACACACACGCTGGCAATAATACACGCGCCGCCAAAAACAGAAGGTTGTTTTTTCATAAGGAACTCCTTATTGAATATTATTTGGCTACCCCTTCCTTAGCAGGGGTAGCTATTCGTGTAGTTATTCCACTTCTTTTAATAATGCGGTGAAATGCCTTAACACTTTCGGTTCATAAGTAAAAGTCAGCCCTTTGATATTTGCAGCATTTTCTTTCACTTTTTGGAACGCTTCAATAATAAAATCCATATGAGTTTGGGTATAAGTTGCACGCGGAATCGTTAAACGTAGTAACTCCGCAGGGCAAGGCAGTTGTTTGCCCGTTTTCGGGTCGCGTCCAAGCAGGAACGAGCCGATTTCCACCGCACGAATACCTGCTACTTTATACAATTCACAAGCAAGAGCTTGTGCCGGGAACTGCTCTGGTGGGATATGTGGCAACAGTTTGCCTGCATCCACGAACGCCGCGTGCCCGCCAGCTTGTTGGCAAACCACACCGATCGCTTCCAAACCATCCACTAAATATTGCACTTGATTGATGCGATATGCTAACCAATCTTGACGCATACCATCACGCAGCCCGACGGCTAAACGCTCCATAGCACCGCCTTCTAAACCGCCGTAGGTTGGGAAACCTTCCTGCACTACACAAAGCGTGCGGCATTCAGTATAAACGTCAAACCATTTATCATCTTTAAAGCAGAGCAAGCCACCCATTTGTACCATCGCATCTTTTTTCGCCGACATCGCCAACATATCAGCATATTTATAGCTTTCAAAGGTAATCTGCTCAATCGTCCAATCTTTGTAGGCTTCTTCACGCTGCTGAATAAAGTAGGCATTTTCGGCAAAGCGGGCAGAATCCATCACTACAGGGATATCATATTTCTTGGCAATCGCATACATACCTTTCATATTTTCAATTGAAACAGGCTGACCACCCGCAGAGTTACAAGTGATGGTACAAACAATATACGGTACGTTTTTCGGTTCAGCTTCTAAAATCGTTTTTTCAAGCTGTTCTAAGTCAAAATTACCTTTGAAATCGCTACGCACGCCGGTATCAAATGCCTCTTTGGTATAAGTATTTTTCACCGTACAACCGTTGATTTGACTATGCCCTTGCGTGGTATCAAAGAAATAGTTGGAGATCACCACCATTTTGCTACGATCTAAGCCCTTTTCCTGCTCACGCTTTTTGATCAACACAGGAATATAGATCTGCTCCGCACCTCGCCCTTGGTGGGTTGGAATGGTATATTGATAGCCAAAAATCTCTTTCACTGCATCAGCCAAAGCATAGTAGCTGCGACTGCCGCTATAAGCTTCATCACCCCGTAACATTGCAGCTTGCATATCTTGAGTAATTGCCCCCGTACCACTGTCGGTCAGCAAATCAATAAAAACATCATCGCTGTCTAATAAAAATGGGTTCATTCCGGCTTTTAAAATCGCTTGGTCGCGATATTCACGGGTGGTACGTTTAACAGGTTCAATAACACGAATACGAAACGGTTCAGGTAAATGTTTAAAATTTTGCATAGAAAATCCCTTACTAACCTTAGTTAGCAAAAATAAAAATAGAAAGGTTGATTAAAAATAAAAGGAGCAACTAATTGCTTACATTAGCAGGAAATTAAGGGAAAGAAAAAGGAGAGCTTGTGATCGAGATTAAACCATCGACTTAATACACTTTTTTTGAGAAATTTCATAATATGTTCCTCCATAATATGTTTCTCAAGGGTTGGTGGAAAATCGTGATAGATAATAGTTCGATAAGTATATAGAAAGTGAAGTTTTTATCATCTCCTAAATATCAAAAATGTGATCTGATTCACAACATTTACATCAGAGATAAAAATTGACGCCAATAAAAAACAAGCGGTCAATTTTGCAAAAAAAGTTGTAAAATTGACCGCTTGTATCTTGATTATCGTCTATTTTGCTTCTGCTTCAATAAAAACAGAGCAATTAATCCCAATGCGGAATAACCAACTCCTTTAGTTTTCAGGAATTTTTTCAACATAAACTCTAATACTGCCGTTGTTGCAACAGGAGACGAAATAAGTGATAAACCTGTATTTCTCGCTTGTTTAAACGGCTGAACAATATCGTTTTTAGTTTTATTGGTTTCCGCTTTAAAACGCATTCTCAGGGCATTGCCTTTCATAATCAAAAGTTCTTTTTCTGATAGTTTTAAATCTTCCATTTTATTACTCCCCATTATTATCCTTAAAATTATCTTTAAAGGTTAATGCACTTTTAAATGCCGCAATATCTAATTTGAGTTCATCTAACGTACTTTGCATAAAACTGGTTTGTTTTTTCAAAGAAGCGATAATCCCCCAAACAAAGAGCAATACTAATATTAAACTTATGCCCGAAATAGCAAAAAATGCAACAACCTTATATTCAGGCAATAAATAATTATCTAAGGCAAATAATAAGCTAATAAATGAAAACAATAAAAATATAAAGACTAATAATGCTAAAACTAAAACAGAAATTAATTGATTTTTTTGTTCATTAATTTCCAGCCTTGCCATTTCACCACGAACTTGAATTATTTCTAATAAAGTAACAAGACTATTTCTAAATCCGGATTTAATATTATCTAACATATCACATTCCTTGTATTAAACAATAAGCCACACCAAAAGGCGTGGCTTAATTATCTAATTAAAACATTTTAATTAATTTAAAGAAAATTATTATCTTCTTGCAACTAAAACACCTAATAATAATCCAACCACACCGGCAACAGTAATTGCTTTATATGGATTATCGTGCACTAAGGTATCTGTTTGTTTTGCAACGTTTTTAGCACTATCAATAGTATCGTCTTTTAATGTAGCGAAACGATATTTAACATCATCAAACTGTTCAGATAATCTGTGTTTTAATTTTTTATATTCTTCTGTAGATGAATCTGACGTTTCGTTAAATAATTCTTCTGCATTTTTTAAGATTTCACGAATTTCATTCGTTAATTCTTCACGTTTTGCATCTAAACTCTTAGCCATAATTACTCTCCTTATATTTAGTGAATATGACATAAAACATAATTCATTTATGTTTCACTTACTAAAATACAGACCCCATACACCGATGTCAATATTTATTTTTAAACTTTATTTAATTTAATTTGGAAATTAAATAAACTAAAAGTGGTCATATTTTGCAATCTTTTTACAAAAAATGACCACTTATAAAATAACTTACTGCTTTTAAAGCATTGCTTTAAGTGCATCAGTTAGCTTTTGATAACGCTGATATTTCGCCTGATAAGCGGCATAATTTTCTGCATTTGTCTCAAATACTTGCATTTCTGCATTTAATGCTTGAACTTGAGTTGTATCAAGTCCTACAGCCTGCATTGCCATTAAGGCAGCACCTAAACAACCGGTTTCTTCTACTTGTGGCACTTCAAGCCTCATTCCTGTTAAATCCGCCAACATTTGCATCCAGACTGTTGATTTCACCGGACCGCCGGTAACACGTAGTACTTTCGTTTGAGGGAAGCGAATAAACATACGGTTTAGGTGGTGCATTAGGCTGAATAATACGCCCTCATAAATCGCCTGTAACAAGTGCATTTGCGTGTGGTAAGACTGCATTCCGTAGAAACTTGCCTGCATTCCCAAGCCTGCATTCGAACCATAGAGGAACGGCACAAATAACACCGAACTTTGTGCTGGCGGTAACGCAGCAATGCCCTCATTGATCTCTTGGTAGCTTAAATTACTCCACTGCTTCACAAACCATTCCAAATTGCCTGCGGACGTTGGGCTGGCTTCGTGAACGATAAATTTACCTGCTTCAGCATATTTGCCATAAACGAACGGTAGCGGTTGGTTAGGGTCAAGAGAATCGGTAATACCACTTACTACCGACCAAGTGCCTAGCACCACGTTGAGCTTGCTTTCATCGTCTAGGTTCGCACAGCGAGCGGTAGAAACCACATCAAACAAACCACCTACAACAGGTGTACCCACCGCTAAACCTGTTAGTTTTGCAGCATCTTCAGTTACGAAACCGGCTACTTTATTCGGTTCTATCACTGGAGGCAATTTTTCCAACACATCAGGCATACCGAGCAAATCAGCTAAACTTTGATCGTATTCGCCTTTCGCCATATTGTAGAGGTTGCTTTCAGAGATATTAGTCTCTTCGCAATGCAGCTCACCCGTGAGGCAAAAACGCAAATAGTCGTGCGACATTAATACCGAGCCAATTTGTGCATAACGCTCCGGCTCATTTTGTTGTACCCATTTCAAAATAGACACCGGATGCCCTGTCCAAAGCGTTTGGCGAGTGATCGGGTAAAGTTTTTCGGGAATCCCCTCAGCCTGCCACTGTTTAACAATCGCAAGTGAACGTTGGTCAGATGATAAAATCGCTCTGCCTAGTGGCTGATTGTTTTTATCAAGCAAAAATGCCCCTTTACCTTGGGCAGAAATGCCAACGCCTTTGATATTGCTTGGGTTTACCCCGCTTTTTTCTATCGTTAAACGTACCACTTCCGCACATACAGCCCAAAGCTGTTGCATATCACGCTCTGCATAGCCTGCCGTTTCGCTGATAACAGGGACATTTTCACGGTGAAGTGCTTGAATATTGCCTTGATTGTCAAAAAGTGCGGCTTTGATAAAAGTACCGCCGCAGTCGATGCCGAGAGTATAGTTCATTTTGTTATCCATTATTTGTTTGTAAAAAATTTTGAAAAAATAACCGCTTGTAAATGCAAAAATATTTTTTATCTTTATGCTTTTATTGTTAAACGATAAACACTATTAGAGCAAGTAATAAATAGTGTCTGTTCATCATTTCCAAAGCTACAATTTGAAGTGGGTTTGCCGAGTACAAATCGCCCAAGTTCTGTGCCGTCCGGCAATAAAGCGATAATGCCGTTTTCGCACGAGCAGAAAATCACGCCGTTGCGTTTAATACAGAAGCCGTCCGGAATACCGGGGTTGATTTCAGCCACATCACGGCGGTTTTTCAATTTGTTGCCGTCCACATCGAAAACGACTAAATGGTGCAAGCCGTCAGCGTCAAATTCGACGCTCGACATATCCGCCACATAGAGCTGTTTTTCGTCCGGCGAGAATACTAAGCCGTTTGGTCGCATTGTGTTGAAAGTCGCAATGTTTAGCTTGTCAGTTTTCGGATCGTAACAGTAAACGTAGCAACCGATAATTTCACTTGGCGACTGTTTGCCTTCGTTGTCGGATAAAATGCCGTACGGAGGATCGGTAAACCAGATCGTGCCGTCCGATTTCACCACCACATCATTCGGCGAATTGAGGCGTTTGCCGTCTAATTTGCCGACTAAAAAACGGTACTCTCCACTCGGGGTGGTCAAGCTGATGCCACGGTTACCGTGTTCGCAAGTAATCAGGTTGTCGTTTGCATCAAAGGTGTTGCCGTTGGAAAAGTGCGAAGGCTGGCGGAAAATCTGCGTGCCGGTTTCAGCTGTCCAGCGGTACATTATGCAACCTTTCACATCGCTGAAATAGAGTGCCTGTTGTGCTTTGCTCCACGCCGGGCCTTCTGCCCAGATCGCTTTGTCAAAAAGTTCTTCGATTTCAAAAGTAGTGCCGACTAACTCAGCAAAACGAGGGTCGGAGATTTGGGGGATAAATTCTGCCATAGTATTTTATTCGTAGGGTGCATTTGCTAACGCACCGTAAAGCTTAAATATCAAAACGGTGCGTTACAAACGCACCCTACCAAAACAAGCGGTCAAATTTCGCCAATTTTTTGCAAAAACAACCGCTTGTTCGGGGCGAATGTTTATTCGCCCCTATCAGGTGAGGTTATTTCACACCCCAAATTGCTTTGTAAGCATCTTTATAACCGTTTTGTGGGTCGTAAAGGTTCTTCTCACCGCCGTCAAATGCCACGTTTTCTTTGGTCACTAGGTGAGCAGGAGTCACATAGCCAGACGGTTTTTCGTTCGCGAATGCACGGTTTAATTCGTCCACTAACTGCCAGCCGTGTAAGTTAAGCGGCTCTGGTACTGTCGCGAACTGTTTATCACCAGCACGGATACGTTGGTAAGCGGTTACTGAGCCGTCACCCGCAGAAATGCTGAACGGTTTGTCTTTGTTAGCTGAACGTAAAGACGGAGCCATAAAGTCGAAATAGAGGTCGTTGATCGCTAAGGCATACTCTAAATCGTCACCGTATTTTTGCAGTAAGCTGAACGTTAAGTTCGGCATACGGCTTGATGTGTCGGCAAGTGGGGTGTCGATAAACTCTAACACTTTGCACTCTTTACATTTTTCGATCACTTCTTTCATCACATTTGCTTTACGTAACGCAATTTCATATAACGAGTCGGTTAAGATAATCGCTTTCGCTTTACCGTTAGACTCAGCTACCGCCAACATTGCAGATAAGCGAGCAATTTCATCAGAATCAGAGGTTACGTTATAGAAAATGCCGTATTTATCAATCGCACCCGGCTCAGGCGTTGCGTGCCACGCAGCCAGTGTGATGCCGTTTTTGGTCGCTTTTTGCAGTGGGATTTTCGCCACATTCGGGTTCCAACCGCCAATCACAATCGCGTCCGGTTTACGAGCGATTGCTTGGTTTAATGCCGCAAGTTGGTTGTTTACTGTACCTGCACCATCTAACACATCAAGTTTCCAGCCGGTTGCACCTACGGCTTCTTTCATACCGTCAATTACACCAAGTACACCGCCGTTTTTCATATCAGATGCGATAAAAATCACGGTTTTGTCTTTTTGTAATTGTGGGCCGGTAGTTGGGCCGTCCCATTTTTCTTGTTTAGCGGTTGCAGCAGCAACAAGCTGTTTCGCTTCTTGTACAAATGGGTCTTCATTTGCAAAAGCGTGGTTTCCGAATGCAACGGCAGTTAAAGTTGCCAATGCAGTTAAGGTTGTACGAAAGGTATTTTTCATAATCAAATCCTCAAAGGTTAGTTGGTTGATTTTTTCTGTACAGCTTTTTGGTTTAACAAGCGTTTGCGTTGGGCATAGCCTGCGATGGTGATGGATAGTAGTAATGTCGCACCATTAAATAACGGCTCAACCCAGAACGCTCCACCAAATTGTTGAATACCTGAAATCCCGATAGCGAGAATGGCGATACCGACCACCGTTCCCCATACGTTAATACGTCCCGGGCGAATTGTAGTACTACCTAAGAATGCACCGACTAATGCCGGCAGTAAGTAGTCCATACCCACGCTTGCCTGACCTACGCCTTGTTGTGCAGAGATCAGCACGCCAGTGAAGGCTGTGATCACACTCGATACAATAAACGGCACGATGGTGTATTTTTTGATGTTAATGCCGTTTAAGCGAGCCGCAGTTGGGTTGCCACCCACAGCGTACATACAACGGCCTGTCGGGGTGTGTTCAGTCACTAACCACATTACGATGGCGACGGCTAACACATAGAAGGCAGAGATTGGAATGCCGAAAATTTCGGTGCTGTTTAAAGCGATGAACTCGTCCGGTAAATCACCCACGATTTGGCGACCGCCTGAGTGCCATAATGCGACTGCATAAAGCACTGTGCCTGAGCCGAGTGTTGCTACGAAGCTATCGATGTCAGCTAAAGCAACTAAAATACCATTTAGCAAGCCGTAAAGGGCAGCGATCACTAATACGATTAAAATCGCCATATACCACGAGAAGCCATATTGCACTTGCAGGGTAATGACTAAAATGTGCCATAACACGATACCGAAACCGACGTTTAGGTCGATTTTACCCACGATCATCGTGGTGGTTGCGGCTAAGGCTAACAGGGCGATTTTCGATTTACTTTCTAAAATTGCATTTAAAGTTAGCATTGAAGCGAAGGATTCTGTGGTGAGTGAGAAAATAATCACCAACAGCACGCAAAGCCATAATAAGCCGTAGCGTGTGGACATTTGGGAAAACCACGCCATAAAGCCATCACGAGCGATAGACACCGGTTGCTCTAACGCGGTGGATTTAATGTTTGTTTGAGCCATAAATTACTCCGTTGAAATTTTTTCACTAAACGTGATTTTTGCTCGGTTTATCTCCCCTCTTTAGCAAAGAGGGGCAGGGGGAGATTTGGCAGTAGAAATTAGCAAAGTGAGAGATTAAATAATGCTCTTTTGAGCAATCAGAAAGATGATAAAAATCACCTATTTTCTCCGTAATCACTTCTGCCAAATCTCCCCTAACCCCTCTTTGCTAAAGAGGGGGATCTGATCGAGCGTTCAATTTTTTACACTTGTTTCGACTTACTATCCGATGCCAACGCCAATAAATTCGCAAAGCTGACATATTCATTAAGTAACTCACCTGCAATTTCGCCACGGTTGAAGACTAACGCACGGTTACATAAGTGAGCGATCTCTTCAAAGTCGGTGGAAATCACGATAATTGCCACGCCTTCTGCGAGGGCTTTGTTGAGCAAGTCGTAAATTTCTG
Organism: Mannheimia bovis; assembly: GCF_014541205.1. Classification (NCBI taxonomy): domain Bacteria; kingdom Pseudomonadati; phylum Pseudomonadota; class Gammaproteobacteria; order Pasteurellales; family Pasteurellaceae; genus Mannheimia; species Mannheimia bovis. The sequence continues at coordinate 384,348 of NZ_CP061280.1, forward strand.
CCCTTGCTCCCACGTCCACGCCTGCGGTTGGGTCTTCCAAAATCAGGATTGGCGTATTCAGGTGCATCCAACGTGCCAACACGATTTTCTGTTGGTTACCGCCGGATAAGGCACTAGCGTCAATAAACAGGTTTTTCGGGCGAATATCGAACAGTTGGAATTTGTACCAGCTTTCTCCCCATTCTTCACGGCGTGAGTAGCGTTTTAACGCTGAGTGGCCGCTTAACACCGGGTTGATAAACAGGTTTTCGCTAGTGGTCATCGACATAAACACACTTTCACGGGTGCGGTCGCCTGCCACTAACGCCACACCTTTTGCAATTGCATCTTGCGGGTTACTGGCTAAATAAGGTTGGTTATCCAAACGGATTGAGCCTTTATCTAAGGTACGTTCGCCGAATAATAAACGTCCGATCTCCTCTTGGCCTGCACCGCGTAAGCCTGCTAAAGCAATCATTTCGCCTTTATGTAAGCGTAAGTTCACCGGACCGGTATCACCAACTACCACATTTTCAAGGCTTAAAATTTCAGGGGTGTTGGTTGGTAAATCAACACGCTGTCTGCCACGGCTCTCTTCGCCAACAATCGCTTTCACCAAGCCTTTCACATCGTAAAGTTTGGTTTCGCCTTCAGCGACAGGGAATCCATCACGCATTACAAGAATACGGTCGGAAATCGCGATCACTTCGTCTAAACGGTGGGTTACATAAATCATTCCCACCCCTTGCTCACGCAAGCGGTTGAGTACAGTGAAAAGGTGTTCTACGTCAGAAGCCGGGAGAGACGCGGTTGGTTCGTCCAATACCAAAATTTCCGCATTTACCGCAATCGCGCGGGCAATCGCTAACAGAGCTTTTTCGGTACGACTTAAATCAAACACACGGGTGTCTGCAGAGAGTTTAATGCCAACGAAATCTAAGGCTTTTTGCGACTGCTCACGCACTTTCGCCCAGTCAATTAAGCCAAAGCGGCGTGGGAAGCCCATCACAAATGCCATATTTTCGGCAATCGTCATCCACTCAATTAAGCCAAGATCTTGGTGGATAAAGGCAATCGGTTTTTTGTTGCCTTTTTCAAGGGCGTGTGCCGATTGAATTTTTTGGTTATGGAAAAGAATTTCACCCTCATCACGGTCGTAAATACCGGCGAGGATTTTAATCAAGGTGGATTTGCCTGCCCCGTTTTCACCGAGCAGGGCAACAATTTCGCCTGAATAAATATCAAGGCTAACATCATTTACTGCGGTATGGCTGCCGAAGCGTTTAATGATATGTTGCATACTTAGAATGGGTTGTGCCATTGTTCCTCCTGTGAGGAAGTTGTTTGTAAAATTTTTTACTTTTTTGACCGCTTGTAGGGGCGAATAATCATTCACATTTCACCCCTACAATGGTTTTTTAGGATTATTTCGCCAATGCATCAATTGCGTTGACTAAATCATCGCCGTTTTTCTCAATAAATGCTTTTCTGGTTTCGGCAGAAACGGCATCTTTGAATGGTGTGGTATCGAGGTTATCGACAAATTCAATACCTGCTTTTTTCAGAGAATCAATGATTTTTTGCTCATTCTCTAAGTTAAGCTGACGTTGATAGTTACCTGCTTCTTGAGCGGTTTCTACCAACACTTTTTGTTGCTCTGGCGATAACACATCAAATTTCGCTTTGTTCATTACCACAATTAACGGGGTGTAGCCGTGGTTGGTAAAGCTGAAATATTTTTGCACTTCATACAGTTTTGCTGACCAGAAAATACCGATTGGGTGTTCCTGTGCATCGACTGCTTTGGTTTCAAGTGCGGTGTAAAGCTCAGATAACGGCATTGGTACCGGGTTTGCACCTAAGATAGAGAAGGCTTGAATGTACATTGGGTTTTGGTTAGTACGGATTTTTAAGCCTTTGATATCATCAGGTTTGTTTACCGGGTGTTTTGAGTTAGAAAAAGCACGGAAACCTACTTCCCAGAACGCTAAGCCTTTTAAGCCTTGCTCTTCAAGTGATTTTAATAAACCTTGACCGATTTCACCGTCTAATGCGGCATAAGCGTGGTCACGATCTTTAAAAATGAACGGAATATCGATCACGTTTAATTTTGAAACCAAGCCGGTGAAGTTTGATGAGCTAGACATTGCCAAATCAATAGTACCGCCACGCACGCCGCTGATTGCGGTTTGAGCATTACCCAAAGTACTATCTGCGAACAGGCTTAATTTAAGGGTTTTGTTGGATTTTTCTTGCAACAAATCATTAAATTTTTTCGCAGCAATGTGTTGAGTGTCAGAACGAGGTGCTTCATAGGCAAAACGGAAAGTTGTTTCTGCCTGAGCAATGGAAAACAAAGAAAAGCCGGCAACTAAGGTTGCAAGGGTTTTGAGGTTAAAAAGTTTCATAGTCTCTCCTAAGAATGTAGAGTCTATACAGCAACTCCCCCCGAGGCGGAGGGAGTGTTAGACTTAAATTAAGTCATTGAAATTATTTTGCTAAAGCATCCACTTTTTTCAATAATTCATCGCCATGTTTTTCAACGAAGGCTTTACGAACTTCTGCTTCAACCGCTGCTTTGAACGGTGCGTTATCCACTTGCTCGATAACTTCGATGCCCGCTTTACGTAATTTCTCGATGATCTCTTTTTCGTTTTTCACGTTTAGATCACGTTGGAATTGACCTGCTTCTTTCGCTGCATCTAATAATGCTTGTTGGAACTCAGGTGATAAGCTGTCGAATTTCGCTTTGTTCATTACTACGATTAACGGAGTGTAGCCGTGGTTGGTTAAGCTTAAGTGTTTTTGTACTTCGTATAATTTCACAGACCAGAAGATGCCGATTGGGTGCTCTTGTGCATCTACCGCACGGGTTTCTAATGCTGTGTAAAGCTCAGATAACGGCATTGGTACCGGGTTACCGCCTAATAAGTTAAATGCTTGAATGTACATTGGGTTTTGGTTGGTACGTACTTTTAAGCCTTTGATATCTTCAGGTTTGTTTACCGGATGTTTTGAGTTAGAGAATGCACGGAAACCTACATCCCAGAATGCTAAGCCTTTTAAGCCTTGTGCTTCTAAATCTTTTAATAAGCCTTGACCGATTTCACCGTCTAACACTTTGTAAACGTGTTCACGATCTTTGAAGATAAACGGAATGTCGATTACGTTTAATTTTGGCTCTAAGCCGGTGAAGTTTGGTGAACCTGACATTTCGATATCAATCGTACCGCCACGCACGCCGCTGATCATAGTTTGTGCGTTACCTAAGGTGCTGTCCGGGAATAATTTTAATTTGATTTCACCTTTGGTTTTTTCAGCTAATAACTCATCGAATTTTTTCGCTGCGATGTGTTGGCTATCTGAACGTGGTGCTTCGTAACCGAAACGTAGCGAAGTTTCAGCGATAGCTGAAGAGCTCATTACGGCAACGCCTGCGACTAATGCTGCTAAAGTTTTTAAGTTAAAAAGTTTCATAGGGTTCTCCTGTGATAAACAAATTGTGAAATGCAAGCGGTCAGTTTTTGCAAATTTTTTGCCACTTTTAACCGCTTGCAAGGTTAAATTTAATTACTGCATCCATTCCAACGGCACTAAAATCAGTGACGGGAAGAACACAAATAAGAGTAACAAGAAAATCATCATCATTAAGTAAGGGAATACCCCTTTAGCAGCTTGGTCAAACGGTAGTTTTGACACGCCTGTGATAACGTTTAATACGTTCCCCACCGGTGGGGTAATTAAGCCGATTGAGGTATTCAAGATGAATAACACACCGAAATAAACCGGGTCGATGCCTGCTTCTTCAATTAACGGCATTAATACCGGGGTTAAGATTAATACTGTTGGGGTTAAGTCCATCACCATACCGATAATAAATACCGCAAGCATAATTACCAATAATAAGGTCGTTGGGCTTTCAATTAACGGCTCTAATAATTCAGTTAGCATTGTTGGTAACTCTGCCACGGTGATTAACCAGCCGGTTACGTTCGCTGCGGCTACCAAGAACATTACAACGGCTGTGGTTTTCGCTGCGGCTAACACCACTTTATATAAATCTTTGAACTTCATTTCACGGTAAACGAATAGTGAAACAATTAACGCATAGAAAGTTGCAACCGCACCCGCTTCGGTTGGGGTGAACATACCTGAACGGAAACCGCCGATGATGATCACAGGTAGCAACAACGCCCAAATACTGTTTTTAAACGAAATGCAAAGTTCTTCTTTGGTTGCTTTAGAGAAAGTCATTAGGTCTAAACGCTTCGCTTGCCACCACCATAATAGGGCTAAGAAAATCCCCATCATAATACCTGGGAAAATACCGGCTAAGAATAATTTTGTGATGGATACGCCACTTGCCACACCGAATACGATAAACGGAATGCTTGGCGGAATGATTGGGGCGATAATCCCTGCCGTGCCAATTAAGCCCGCAGATTTATCAATCGGGTAACCAGTGGTTTTCATCATCGGTAACAACATTGCGGCAACCGCGGCAGTATCAGCAACTGCTGAACCTGAAAGGCTTGCCATAATCATTGCAGCTAGAATTGCCACAAAGCCTAAACCACCACGTTTGTGACCGACTAATTTCATAGGTAAGTCAATAATACGTTTAGACAAACCACCTTCGTTCATAATTTCACCCGCAAGGATGAAGAACGGAATTGCCATTAATGAGAAGCTGTCTGCACCACTTACAATTTGTTGAGCCAGGATTTGTGAATCGAATAAATCCAAATGTAGCATTAACGCCACACCACACACGAGGAGTGAGAAGGCAACCGGAATCCCTAATAAAATAGAACCGAGTAATGCTGAAAGAAAAATTACAACTGTCATTTCACTTCTCCTTTCGCAATAACACCAACGTTGCCGATAATGCGGGCGATAATTAAAATGGCGATTAACACACCAGCCACTGTACTTGCTAGGAAGGTAATACCTTGTGGTAAACCTGAAATTGGAGCAAGGTTATTTAAATTTAAGTTAAATTGAATCCAGCTTCCATCAATGATTAAGTAGCAGCAGAATAACATTACGCAATCAGTTATCACGCTTAATACTTTTTTCTTCATTGGTGAAAGTTTATCTGTCAGCATCGTTACGCTCACGTGCTGATTCTCACTAAATGCCAATACTGCACCTAAAAAGGTGAGCCAAACGAACATAAAGCGAGAAATTTCTTCGGTGACGTTAATACTGCTATTAAAGCCATAACGTAACACCACATTGAGGAAAACCAAAATCGACATTGCGGATAAAATGACTACCGCCAATACCTCTAATACTTTTCCGGCTAATTGTGCAAAGGCTTTCATAAGTTACCTCAAATTTCACTCATCGCAATTTTTACCACTACTTTGCGGATTTTTGCCTCTCCGGCAAAAATCGCCGTGCGGTGTGTATCTTCAGGGAAGAATACCGCAAAGTTACCAGCTTCACAGCGGAATTCATTTTCATTTTGCACCGAAGCGTAAAATTTAATATCACGCTCAGGGTTATATTCCACTGCCACAGGGTTGTTGCCTGAATCAATAGATGCCGCCATTAATTCCACGCCTTTATGTAAATATTGCACGTCTAAATAATTTTGATGTACTTCCGGCTGAAATGCGGATTTTTCTTTCGTTTCAAGATCTAACACTTGAACGTAAATACTACGACCTTTTAATTCGTAAACACCTGCTTCCATCGCATCAAAATCGGTATTTTTTAAATAATCCAAGGCGAACTGAATCGCTTTTGGGTACTGCTTCGGGTTGTAATTTGAAATATGACCGAAAAACATTGATTGCTCCGTTTTGCAAAATTTTTGGGAAATTGAACCGCTTGTATTTTTTCAGATGAACGATACATTCGCTCGATCTAATCCCCCTCTTTAGAAAAGAGGGGAGTTTTTCTTTACAACGCCTGCAATTTCGCCCAAACGGTATCATCTACCGGAATGCCGTTTGCTTTGTTGTCCGCTAGAATTTGGGTAAATTCGTGTCCCGGTAAGCGAACTGCAACATCCGGGTCTGCACGCTCTGCGGTACGAACGTAATCCATAATGCGGTTGAGTTTTTCGTCTTTAGTTTTGCCGTCAATTAAGCGATCAACTTCAATCGCAATGTAAACTTGAGATACACAGTATTCATCGTCTTTATCTTCTGTTACCGCTGCGGTTGATTCACCGTTAGAAAGCAATGTTGCGATCATATCTAACACAATAGATAAGCCTGAACCTTTCCAGAAGCCCATTGGCATTAAGCGGCGGTTTCTTTCTACCGTTGCCGGATCACGGGTTGGGTTGCCTTCATCATCAAAACCGGCATCTACGAAGGTTTGACGACCGGCTAAACGGTGAACTTCTAACATTCCGTAAGAGTACATTGAACAAGACATATCCACCATTGTGATTGGGGTAGTTGGCACAGCGATGATAAGCGGGTTTGTCCCCACACGGCACTCTTTCGCCCCCCAAGGTGGCATAACCGCTAAGGCGTTCGTCCAGCAGATACCAATATAGCCTTTCTCTGCCGCTTGCCAGCCATAAGAACCGCCACGCATCCAGTGGTTTGCATTACGTAATGCCACCACACCGATACCGTTTTGTGAAGCAAGCTCCATCGCTCTGTCCATCATTTTTTTCGCAGTTAAGTTACCGATGGCTTGGTGGGCGTCCCACTGCTCGATTGCACCTAATGATAATACCTTCGTCGGCTCGGCTTCAGGGATCACATCACCGTTCTCTAACTGTTGAATAAAACGTGGGAAACGGTTTACCCCGTGTGAATACGCACCAGCTTGGGTAGTATCCGCAAACACGGTTGCACACTCTTCCGCAATTTCTTCACGCACGTTACGAGAAAGTAAAACACGTTTGAATTGAGCTTTTAAATCGTCATAAGACACTCGAATAGTCATTTTGGATACCTCTAAAAGTTAAAATTTCAAATAGTAAAATTACGTTTCATAAGGTACTCTTAAGGCAGTTTAAAGTCAATCAAAGCAAAAATATAAAAATCATTTAAAATCAAATGGTTATAAATATTTTTGTAAATTTGAGAGGTAGATCACACTTTTAAGAAGACGAGCAAGCGGTCATTTTTTGGTAAAAATTTACGCCAAAATGACCGCTTGTGTAATCAAGAAGATATTAGAGCGGGAAAAGAATTGGAATGACAAACACTGAAACTAGCATCACCAGCACGGTAAATGGCACACCGACTTTAACGAAATCAATAAATTTATAGCCCCCAGGAGCAAGCACCATTGTGTTTACCGGCGAGGAAACCGGCGTCATAAAGGCAGCAGAAGCGGAAACCGCCACAATCATCGCAAACGGAGCAGGCGAGTAACCAAGCTGGTTAGCGATGGCAATCGCAATCGGCATCACCAAAATCGCTGTGGCAGTATTAGAAATAAATGCACTGATGATGGCTGTAAACACAAATAATGCCATTAAGACAAAATGCACGTCCAAACCTTGCATTACATCAAGCAAGAGCTTCACGGTTAAATCCACCCCGCCGGTTTTTTGCAGTGCGATAGAAAACGGCATCATACCCACAATTAAAATAATGCTTGGCATATGAATGGAATCATAAGCACTTTTTACATCAACACAACGGAATTTACCTAACATCAAACAAGCAACCAGTGCCGCCATTACATTCGGTACAATGCCGGTAATCATCAGCACCACCATTGTGAATACGGAGAAAAGAGCGTGTGGTGCTTGGCTTAGAGCAGGTGGTGCATTTTTACTTTCTACCGGTGCTCGTAGTAAAAAGAAATCACGCTGGTCATCATTCATTCGGTGAATTTGTTGCCAAACGCCCATTACTAATAACAAATCCCCAAATTTTAGTGGGGTTTCAAGTAATTCATCTTGTATGATTTCATCACCCCGTTTTAGCCCTACAATGCTTAAATGGTATCTTGAGCGAAACTTTAATTCTCGAATAGTCTTGCCGATACATTCAGCCTCAGGCATTACTGAAATTTCCGCCATTCCCACCGAGCGATAATGGGTCGAGAAAAACTCACCTTTTAGTTCAATCGGGCGGAGCTTAAGCTCTTCACAACGTTGTTGATAGGCTTCATCGTCTAAGGCAGTATCAAGTAACAAAATATCTTTTGGCTGGAACACTTCGTTCACAGAAGCATTTACCGTGATGGTTCTGAAATGTTTATTGCGTTGAATGGCAATAATGTTCAAGCCGTGCCCGATGCGTAAATCCAATTGTCCAATCGTTTTGCCGACACAAATTGAGTCAGGCTCAACTAATAGCATTTTGGCTCTGCCACGTAGTTGGTATTCTTCAATTAAGTGAGGCATCGAAAAATGTTTAGCTGAGTTTAGCTCCTCACGCTGTTCACCATTATCTAACCAACGGCGAGCGACTAACATATAACCAATACCTAGTACCAAAATAATCAAACCAATCGGCGTAAAGCTAAAGAAACTAAAGCCTTCAAAGCCCGATTTCACTAATTCGGAATGAGCGACTAAGTTAGGCGGTGTAGCAATTAAAGTCATCATACCGCTGATCAAGCCTGCAACACTCAGCGGCATCATTAAACGGCGGGGGGAAATCCCCATACCGGCACAAATCGCTAATACCACAGGAATAAAAATCGCCACAATGCCCGTAGAACTCATAAAAGAGCCAAGCCCGGCAATTGAGAGCATTAATAGCACTAATACCTTTGTTTCACTCGCTCCCGAAACACGCATCAGCCAATCGCTTACTTGATTTGCTACCCCCGTTCGCACTAAGCCTTCACCCACAATAAAAAGGAGAGCAATCAGTACCACGTTTGGATCGCTTAATCCTGCCAGTACCTCTTTTACCGATAAAATGCCCGTTAGGCTAAAAAAGAGCATTACAATTAAGGCAACAACGTCCATACGTAGTTTGTTTTGGATAAATTGCCAAATGGCAAACACAAGGAGAGCCATTACCCAAAAGAGCTGCTGCTGTAAAAAATCAGGCACGAAAGCAAGAAGCGATTGCATAGTCATATCCTCCAAAATAGTTAGAGATAGATTACACCGCTTTAGGGAAATAAAAAAGTCGAGAAGATCAAAAAGAGGGAATTTAAGTAGAGGCACAATGTACCCCTTAATTTTATTCGCAAAAATTTAGCCAAATCTAACCGCTTGTAAATGGACGCACACCGTATGCCCTTACCTATTATAGCGGACTTTCAACATTTAGTTGTTCATCAATTTCGGTAACCGCCAAAATCAAGCTGGAACGTACGATCTTTTCTAGCCGCATTTGCTGCATTTGAAACAACATTGAATCTTTATTGCCTTTTGTTGCCTTTACATTCAGCAATTCGTTAATCGGAAAAAAATCAACGTGGTTTAAATCTTTGGCAAATTGCACCACCGCTGGGTGGGAAAAAGGGAAATCTTCTTCCTCTTCGCTTAGATGGGATTTCACTTCAAGAAAAAGTGAAATATCTTCAAATACTTTCGGCGAGATCACACCTAAGCCGAGTAAAACTTTTAAGCGAACAGAAAGATCAGCCAGCGGACCTTGATGTTCAAACAAGGAATCCACCACTGACTTTAATGCAAAGTCCGTTTTGCGAAACACCCGCTCAATCAACTGTTCCACTCCGTTAGCAAACAGTTGATTTGCGGTGGCGAGAAAGCCCTGTAATGAGGCTTCCTCGCTCAGTTTGTCGATGTAGTCCACAATATCCAGACTTACTGATATAACCCAACAACCTTCGCAATCACAGCTTGGTCGGTTAAACCGGTGTATTTCTCAACTGCTGCGGCTACACCGTGATTTGCAATAAATTGGCTCAATTCGACCGCTTGTGGGTCTTCTTCATTACGATATTGCAATGCCATTACCACGCCATTCACTAAGTTGCTATGTGGTAAATCATATTCTAATGTGCCTGAAAGTGGCTTAATTAAACGGTCATTCGGACTGAGTTTGCGGATTGGCTCACGACCGACACGGTTTACATCATCGTTTAAGTATGGGTTGGCGAAACGTTTAAGAATTTTCTCGATATAGGCTGCGTGTGCTGCCTCATTAAAACCATAACGTTTAATTAATACCGCACCGCTCTCTTCCATTGTGGCTTTAACTTGGGCTTTGATTTCATCAATTGCGATTGCTTCTTTGATCCATTGCACACCAGCTTGTTTACCTAAATAAGCACAAATTAAATGCCCTGTGTTAAGCGTAAATAATTTACGCTCCACAAATGCCATTAGGTTATCGGTTAATTCCATTCCTTTAATATCTGGAATTGAGCCTTTAAATTGGGTTTTATCCACAATCCATTCACTAAATTCTTCAACCGTTACTTCAAGCGGATCGTTTTCGTTTAGCTCTGCCGGTGGCACAATTCTATCTACCGCAGAATCCACAAAACCGACCAATTTTTCCACTTCTGCTTGTTGCTCAGCAGTTAAATTTTCAAAAATCTTGCCTTTAAAGAACGTTGTACCACGCACCATATTTTCACAGGCAATAATGTTTAACGGTTGAGTATTACCGCTTTCCACACGAGCCACTAGTGCTTTTGCAAAAAGTGGGGCGATAAAGCCTAATACGTTTGGACCAACGGCAGTGGTAATTAAATCAACTGTTTTAACTTGTTCGATAACTGCTGCTTCATCTTTAGAATTGATCGCCGCAATATTTTTAACCATTTCAACACGGCTTGCATCTCCCACAATTTTCACGCCATACTGTTTGTTTTGGTTGATTTGGTCAATTTGAGTTTGGTTAATATCAGCAAAAGTAACGAACACGCCGCTATCTGCCAATAATTTACCGATAAAGCCACGTCCGATATTGCCTGCACCGAAATGGAGTGCGTTCATAATTTGTTCTCCGAAAAAATTAATATAAAGACAAAGGGGCGAAAGTCGCCCCATAATATTATTTAGCCAATAACGCTAATACTTCATCTACATTTTGAGTTTGCGTTAAAGTTTGCATTGCTTGTTCATCATCTAAAGCGTTGGTAATCGCACTTAAAATCTGAATGTGATCATTGCCTTTTGCCGCAATACCTACCACTAATTTCGCTACACCATCTTCTTCATCGGTGAAACGAACACCGTTCGGATATTGACAAACGACGATACCGGTTTTGAGTACGCTATCTTTCGCATCCGCTGTACCGTGTGGAACGGCTAAACCTTCACCTAAGTAAGTTGAAACCAGTTGTTCACGAGCGAACATTGCATCAACATAACTTGGTTGCACAAAGCCTGCTTTCACTAATTGTTCGCCAGCAAAGCGGATAGCTTCTTCTTTGCTGTTTGCCGTTAAACCTAAGAACACTTGCGATGCTTGAAGTTTTAAGCCTTCTTCTTGTGCTCCTTCAACCACAACCGGATTTGCAAAATTTTGTGAATTTTGAACCGCTTGCGGAGCAATTTCATTGCTTAATTTCGATACTAAGCTATCGTAGAACGCACTGTCTAAGAAATTAGTTAAAGATAAGTGTTGAGCTGATGCAACACGTTGTTGTGCACGAGCAGTCAAGTCTTTGTGGGTGATAACTAATTGTGCATCTTTCGGTAAATCGTTAATCGCTAAGTTTTGTACTTCAATGTTTAAGCCGGCTGCTTGTACTTTTTTACGTAACATACTTGCACCCATCGCACTTGAGCCCATACCTGCATCGCACGCTACATAGATTTTACGGATATTGCCGTTTACCGCAGCTACCGCCACACCTTTGCTCTCTGCTTTCATTGCTTGGGTTTGTGCTTGTGCATCTTCTAATGAAGCATCAGTTTTTTGTGTTTTAAGTAATACTGAAGCAATCGCAAAAGTTACCGCACAAGAAAGCACTACAGAAGCAATTACCGCAAAATGTGCACCCGGTGCAGTCATCGCAAGGATTGCAAAAATAGAACCCGGAGATGCCGGAGCGATTAAGCCACCGCCTAATAATGAGTTAGTTAAAACGCCTGTTGCACCACCTGCGATTACCGCTAAGATTAAACGTGGGCTCATTAACACATACGGGAAGTAAATTTCGTGGATACCACCTAAGAAGTGAATGATTGACGCACTACCGGCGGTTTGTTTTGCTGTACCACGACCAAAGAACATATAAGCAAGTAAGATACCAAAGCCCGGACCCGGGTTCGCTTCAATTAAGAACAGGATAGATTTACCCACTTCTTGTGCTTGGGCTGTACCAAGCGGAGTGAATACACCGTGGTTGATTGCGTTGTTTAAGAACAGGATCTTCGCCGGCTCAACGATGATTGAGGTTAATGGCAGTAAACCTGCATCAACCAACGCACCCACACCTGCACCTAATGCCGCAGAGATTTGCGTTACCACACCACCGATGAAAGCGAACGATAACATCGCTAAAATCATACCGATGATACCTACAGAGAAGTTGTTTACCAACATCTCAAAACCGCTTTTCACTTTGCCGTCGATGGCTTTATCGAAAGTTTTGATTGCCCAGCCGCCTAATGGACCAACAATCATTGCACCTAAGAACATTGGAATATCAGTACCGACGATGATACCCATTGTGGTAATTGCACCCACAACCGCACCACGCTCGCCACCGACTAATTTACCACCGCTATAACCAATTAGTAACGGCAGTAAGTATTGAATCATTGGTCCAACAAGTTTGGCAAACGTCTCGTTTGGCAACCAACCGGTTGGAATAAATAACGCGGTGATGAAACCCCAAGCAATAAATGCACCGATGTTTGGCATCACCATATTAGAGAGAAAGCGTCCAAAGCCTTGAACTTTCACTTTTAAATTAGACATAAAAACCTCGAAAAGGAGAGAAAATTAGGGTTGAATAAATCGTGTGCAAAATAACACCATTTTGAAAAGTTACAAAAATATTTCTCTCTAAAATGTGAAGTAGATCACATTAATTTTTTTAAGCATAATTTAAAAATGTGATCTAGTTCACACTTTTAAATTTAAACCTAAAAAAACCAAACAAAATTGTTTGGTTTTAATTAATAACAAAACTAACTCGAGAACTCTATCAAGCCGGTCACTTTGCCGTTGTCATCAACAGCAATCAGTGAGTGGATTTTTAACTCTTTCATTAAATCTTCCGCTTTGACTAAGAATACAGAATCATTAATGGTTTTCGGATTACGGGTCATAATTTCTTCTGCGGTTTTGCTTAGGCTTTCCGCTCCGTGTTTTGCTAAGGTTCGGCGGATATCACCATCAGTAATAATCCCTTCTAATTTTCCCTCGTGCATAATGACGGCAACACCCATTCTGCCTTCGTTCATCACGGATAAACATTCAGTAAATGGGGTATCAAGATGGGCAATCGGCAAGTTCCGCACCATTACATCTCTCACACGGTTAAGCAAGCGACGACCAAGGCTGCCGCCCGGGTGGAAACGGGCAAAATCTTCAGGGCGGAAATCACGGGCTTTCATCAAAGCAATCGCCAACGCATCGCCTAATGCCATAGTAACTAAAGTCGAGCTGGTTGGTGCGAGGTTGTTCAAACAAGCCTCACGCTCCACCCCGATATTTAAAATCACATCCGCATTTCGCCCAAGGATGGAATACGGGTTGCCCGTCATCGCAATAATTTTATTGCCAAAACTTTTCAGGCTCGGAATCAACTTATTCACATCATCGGTTTCGCCACTGTTGGAAATCAGAATTACCATATCAATTGGTTTAAGCATTCCTAAATCACCGTGGAACGCTTCAGTCGGATGTAGAAAAAAACTTGGCGTTCCTGTAGAAGCAAAGGTCGCTACCATCTTTTTCCCCACCAGTCCTGATTTGCCAATACCGCCTACAACTACCCGCCCTTGACAAGCCAGCATCATTTCAACGACCTCATTAAATTCTTCAGAGAGTCGATGGTTTAGCGTGATAATCTGCTGAGCGTAAAGGCTTAGCGTTTCTTTTGCACTGTCTAGATGATTCATCTCTTCCTCACAAGCGGTCAAAATCCGCTGATTTTTTGCAATGAACCAATTTTACCAATTTATCTGGATTTAAGCCAATTTTGAAAAATAAAAGTCGGGATTTCCCGACTTCTTTCTTACATCACTTTTGCAGAATAATTTAATTTTCTGACCGCTTGTATTAATGCTTCGTTATCCACATTTTCTTTAGCAACTACAGTTGCAGTACGTTCTTTCATCGAGGCTTTAGTTGAAACCACACCTTCCACCGTACGTAGTTCTTTATTCACTAAATACACACAAAGTTGGCAGTACATTTCAGGAATGTGAAGGACAACCGTTTTCTCAGCTTGTTGTACTGCAGATTGAGCTGTTTTTTCTTGTGCATAGCTTGAATTTATCAACCCAAAAGCCAACAACATTGTTGCGATATATTTTTTCATTTTATTCTCCGCCCCATATTTCTAAAATATAAGGCAAAACATAAGGGTAAGTTAGAAAGAACATCACAATAACAAACACCACCCAATACAAAATCACTAAGGTTCTGCGAGAGAAGTATTTGGTACAAATAATCTTATTGGAAAAATTAAGTAGCCAAAAACCGTAGCCAAATGCACAAAGTGAAAGAATTAGCATTGGAATTTGCAAAAACTCCAGCTGGTTTAATTCCATCAACCAAGGGGAGGAAATCCCAAACAGCAAATAAATAAGCGGTGCAATGCAACACAACGTTGAACTCACCGCTGTAATCACAGCGGTGATACACATTGTGATGAATTTATTGTTATAGTTCTTTTGAAATGAACTCATAACCAAATTCTTTCGGATCAAAAGAGTTTAATGGGTCGCCGCCCACTTCCGCATACGGATAACCGAAGTTGTTCAGTGGGGCTAATTCAGGCTGTGGATATAGATCAAAATCACGCCCGTGGTTAAAGCTAACCCAGTTCATTTCCCAGTTACCAAACAAATATTTTGATACCTCTTGAACATCTGGATCTGAGACCTCTTTTTTCTCTGCTAAACGCATTTTCGCTACATCGGCAGAATCTACCGGCACCCATCCGAAGCCGGCTAAATAAAATTCCGCACGGCAATGTTGCCCGCTGTTTTCATTCGCAATACCATCTTTTGAGCTACCAAAAGCGGTTTTGGAATATTGGCTCATTTTGTCTGCTTTACCTAAACGGATACCAAACACCTCACGAGACGGAATGCCTGAAGCACGGGCTAACGCTACGAATACAGAGTTGATGTCGGTACACTTTCCTTTCAAGACTTTGGTAGTTAAGATTTTCTCAACATCACCATCGCCACAACCCAACACAGAGTTATCACGCTCCATATTATTGACGATCCAGTTGTGGATTAATTCCGCTTGTTTCAGTGGGTTTTTCTCGTTACCCACAATTTTATCAGCATATTCCTTCACGATACCGTCTGTTTTAATATGAGTAGTTGGTTTAAGATATTCCAACACATCCACCGAATAGGTAATTTTTTCCGGCATTTGGTAATCTTTCAACGCCCCTTGAGCCATTGGCTCACGGTCTTGTGTTTGGATAACCAATTTCACTTTCATATCACGTTTCGGTGCATCTTTATCCCAAGTGGCATAAAGCGTTTTTGCACCATAGGCATTGTTTTCAGTGATATAAGCAGTTTTATAGCTGCCCTCAAACTCAATCGATTTTACCGTTTGGTAATCGGTATCAGACGGCAACGGAATCCATAAATTCGTTGTTCCCGAAGAACCTTGCGGCACTACTAAATCATAAGATTGGGTAAATTCGTAAGTATGCGTGTTGGTGTGGAAATTGTTTTGTTGAACAGGGGCTGCAAAAGCGGTTGCACAGCTTGATGCAACAAGAGAGGCAATAAGTTTATTCATTTGAGATGATCCTTATTAGATTGAAAAAACAGTTAAAACTTAACATATTAAGTATTCTAACTACGGATGAGGTTGCATAGTAGCCAATAAAAAAGGGGAAAGCAATAGGGGATAGGAAATAATAATAGTTGTCTGATAATACCTTACACTGCAATATCAATATCGAGCACGGAACTCATTCCGCAATAATTTCTCGCACTACTATATCTCCACTCCCAAGGCTCAGATACAAAGCCACTTATCACAGGGTTTTGATGAATATAATTTAACTTTTCATCAAAGAATTTCTGCGAATAAATTTCGATAGGTTGATTATGATGCTGCCAAAATTGATATTTCTGCACATTACCACGTTTTGCTGCTGCTCGGGAAAACATCCATAATAGCCATTCACGCCGACTTTCTTGTTGATTTTCACGAATTAACGTAATCAGTTGATTTGCCGTAAATTTTTTGAAATCTCGCAATACTTCGGTTGGGTTTTGATTTTTAGCTTGAAAGAGTAAATGAATATGGCTTGGCATAATGCAGTAACCATAAATCTGCATTCCCTTTTCTTTATGGCAAAATGCGAGAGATTGAATAATGGCTTGGAAATAAATCTCACGAATAAAAACATCTATCCAATATACCGTTGCAAAACTCACAAAATAAGCCCCATCGCTATTTCTCATTTTGTATTTTCTATTCATAGAATACCTTCAACTAAAACATAATAAGCTGAATTACTCAAAATCTCCTAGCAGACAAGCAGTAAATCACAATTTTTCGACAGAGATCGCAAAAATACAAGCGGTCAATTTCACTTCATTTTTTGCAAATAGGAAAGATAGCGCTCGTCTCCGACGAGTGCTGTAATTTAATAGAAGGAAAGTTACGTTTAACGAGAAGACAAAGGCACTCGTCAGAGACGAGCGCCATCGGGGTAATTATTTATAAGCAGAAACAAGTTCTTTTATTTTTCTATTTTCTTCAGTTTGCATTAATTTTATTTTTTCCAAATTGCATTCTGAATACTCAGATAATTCTGGTAATTCATTAAACCATGTTTCCCAACGGGCAGATAAACTAGTTAGTGATATCTCATCTGTTAATGCATCATTAAGTAAAATATTTATAACACTTCTTAGATCATTAGATAAACTTTTATTCTCTATATATCTCTTAAATAACCATAAAAATAGATCTGTGATTTCTAATCCAATACTATCCATTCCAGAAACGCATTCTATACTAGTTTGAAACATACCGCGTAAATCTATTTCTGGTAATCCTGGGCCTATACGTAATATATCATCTGTTCTTTGGTACAATTGAGCTAACCACTTTTGAGTATTATTAAACTGAGATTGCTGATCAACAATAATCTTATCTACATTGCTTTTATGTAGTTCAGATCGGTGTATTATCCCAAATAGAACACTTTGGAAACTAATTAAATTAGGAGAAATGAGTAATCTGGATTTCTTATCTTTAGGTCCATTATAATATATGTCGTCTACATTATTCACAACCCATGTTATAGCATGACTAATAATTTCTTTAGCTCTCTTGTCATGTAAATATTCAACTCTGCTTAATAGAATCTTACAAACATCTAATAATAAATTATTAGATTTATTTTGATCTTTTTCAATTCTAGCACTCCAAGCCTTATATAATAGATCCGCATCAAATAAATTAGCCACATGAAATAATAATGGGTATCTTAGTGGAGTCCAATAGGCACTATATGGGACAGCAGGATTTATCCCTTGATCAAAAATCTGGTCAAAGAAAGAAATTATGATGTAGTCTGATTTATTTAGTCTGTATAAATCAAATTTTAAATCATACCTTTCTATAAAAGATATAAGTTCTTTATATATTTCCGATAACTTAGCGACGCCTAGCTCGTGTCCATGTAATCGATTGACTGAAAACTTGTTTCTAATATCTTTTATTTCTTTTAATCCAACATCATCTATGTTTAAAGGGGAGCTTAATACTCCATAATATAAATATGGTTGTGATTTATCAAATAAATTTAGTCCAGTATTACCGCTTTCATCTATATAAAAATACATACATTACTCTCAATAAAATAGCACTCATCAAAGACGAGTGCTATTTCTTTATCTATTTCAGCGCTACACGTGCACTTCTAAACAATCTCATCCAAGCCCCGTCTTCTGTCCAATCTTCCGGACACCAAGAGTTGCTTACTGCACGGAACACACGTTCTGGGTGTGGCATCATAATTGCTACACGTCCATCTGTATTACCGATTGCCGTGATACCAAATGCTGAGCCATTCGGGTTAGCTGGGTATTGTTCGGTTGGGTTGAGGTGGCTATCCACATATTGTGCGATCACGAGATTTTGCTGCTGCAAGTTCGCTAATTGCTGTGGATTTTTGAACTCAACCTGTCCTTCGCCGTGTGAAACCGCAATCGGCATATGGCTGCCTGCCATTCCGTTGAACCAGAGCGAGTTGGTGTCGTTGATTTTTACCATCGCTGCACGGGCTTCAAAACGTTCGGATTTATTACGAACAAAGCGAGGCCAGTTTTCTGTACCCGGAATGATTTCCGCCAAGTTAGACACCATCTGGCAGCCGTTACATACACCAAGTGCTAATGTGTTCGGGTTAGCGAAGAACTGGCTGAATTGGTCACGCAACATTGGGTTGAATAGGATTGATTTCGCCCAGCCGCCGCCAGCACCGAGTACGTCGCCGTAAGAGAAGCCACCGCACGCTACCATTGCGTTGAAGTCGTTTAAGTTGCGTCTACCTGCGATTAAGTCGGACATATGCACGTCAATCGCTTTAAAGCCAGCACGGTCGAACGCCGCCGCCATTTCATAGTGGCTGTTTACGCCTTGCTCACGCAAGATCGCAATGCTTGGTTTCGCTCCTTTGTTGATAAACGGTGCGGCGATGTCTTCATTTACATCGTAAGTTAAGAATGCAGATAAGCCTTTGTTATTCTCATCTTTTTTCGCTGCAAACTCTTGGTCAGCACATTCAGGGTTGTCACGCAAACGTTGCATTTGGTGGGTTAATTCTGCCCAAATACCACGTAATTCAGAGCGTTTTTCGCTTAACAGTTTGCGAGAGCCACGGCTGATTTCAAAGCGGTTATCCGCATTCACCGCACCTAATTCTTTGGTTACGTGAATCAAGTTATGAGCTTTTAACACCTCACGTACTGCATTGAGTTCGCTATCAGCGACTTGGATTACCGCACCTAACTCTTCATTGAATAGCACCGCTAAATCGTTGTCGCCAAGGGCTGAAATATCTACATCCACACCGCAGTTACCGGCAAATGCCATTTCCGCTAAGGTGGTGATTAAGCCACCGTCTGAACGGTCGTGGTACGCCAATAATTTATCTTCTGCTACTAAGGCTTGCATTGCGTTGAAGAAATCTTTTAAGGCTTGAACATTTACGACATCCGCAGGTTTGTCACCCAGTTGTTTGTAAACCTGTGCTAACGCCGTTGCACCCAAGCGGTTGTTGCCTTCGCCTAAGTCAATTAACAACAAGCGAGAATCCCCTTTGTCGGTGCGAAGTTGTGGCGTAACCGTTTTACGTACATCTTCCACACGAGCAAACGCCGAAATCACAAGGGAAAGCGGAGCGGTAACCGTTTTCTTCTCACCATTTTCTTCCCAAGTGGTTTTCATCGACATTGAGTCTTTACCCACCGGAATGGTGATGCCAAGTGCAGGGCAAAGCTCCTCGCCCACCGCTTTTACCGCTTCATACAAGCCTGCGTCTTCGCCCTCGTGGCCTGCTGCCGACATCCAGTTCGCCGAGAGTTTAATGCGTTTGATGTCGCCGATGTTGGTCGCCGCAATGTTGGTGATACTTTCCGCCACCGCCAAGCGAGCTGACGCTCCAAAGTCTAACAACGCAACTGGTGCACGTTCGCCCATTGACATCGCCTCACCGTGATAGCTATCAAGCGATGCAGTTGTAACGGCACAGTCCGCCACCGGAATTTGCCACGGGCCAACCATTTGGTCACGAGCCACCATACCTGTTACCGAGCGGTCACCAATGGTGATTAAGAAGGTTTTTTCCGCCACCACAGGCAAGCGTAATACACGGTGTAATGCTTCTTTCAGGTCGATACCGTCCGTTGCAAGCGGTGCATTTTCAACGGTTTTTTGCGAAACTTCACGGTGCATTTTCGGGGTTTTGCCGAGCAACACGTTCATCGGTAAATCAATCGGATCGTTGCCGAAATGCTCATCGTGTAAGGTTAAGTGTTTCTCTTCGGTAGCCTCGCCAATCACCGCAAACGGTGCACGCTCACGCTCACAAAGTGCGGTGAAAAGTTCGAGTTTTTCAGGAGCAACTGCTAACACATAACGCTCTTGGGATTCGTTACACCAAATTTCGAGCGGCGACATTCCTTTTTCATCACACAGGATTTTGCGTAAATCGAACTTACCGCCACGCTCGCCATCGTGGACTAATTCAGGCATCGCATTCGATAAACCGCCTGCACCCACGTCGTGAATAAATAAAATCGGGTTCTCTTCGCCCATTTGCCAGCAGCGGTCGATCACTTCTTGGCAACGGCGTTCCATTTCCGGGTTTTCACGTTGAACAGAGGCGAAGTCTAAATCTTCTTTCGATTTACCTGATGCCATTGACGATGCCGCACCGCCGCCCAAGCCGATATTCATCGCCGGACCGCCAAGCACGATTAACTTCGCCCCCACAGGGATTTCGCCTTTTTGCACGTGTTCGGCACGAATATTACCGATACCACCCGCCAACATAATCGGCTTGTGGTAGCCACGTACTTCTTCGCCCGCAAAGCTATTCACTTTTTCCTCGTAAGTACGGAAATAACCTAATAACGCAGGGCGACCAAATTCGTTGTTGAACGCAGCACCACCGAGTGGACCTTCGATCATAATGTCTAACGCAGATGCAATACGGCTCGGTTTGGAAAGTGGATTTTCCCAAGGCTGCTCAAAGTTTGGAATCACAAGGTTAGATACCGAAAAGCCCGTTAAGCCCGCTTTTGGTTTTGCTCCACGACCAGTTGCTCCTTCATCACGGATTTCACCGCCCGAACCGGTCGCTGCACCAGGGAATGGCGAAATAGCGGTTGGGTGGTTGTGGGTTTCCACTTTCATCAAAATATGGGCTTGTTCTTGGTGAGCACGGTATTGACCGTCTTGATCCGGGAACCATCTGCCAACCGTTGAGCCTTCCATTACCGCCGCATTGTCTTTGTAAGCGGAAAGCACATAGTCAGGAGTTTTCTCGAAGGTGTTTTTAATCATTTTGAACAGGGATTTTTCCTGTTTCACGCCGTCAATCGTCCAATCGGCGTTGAAAATTTTGTGGCGGCAGTGTTCTGAGTTGGCTTGGGCGAACATATAAAGCTCAATGTCGTTCGGGTTACGCCCAAGTGCGGTGAAATTTTCCACCAAATAATCAATTTCATCTTCCGCCAACGCCAAGCCTAAATTGACGTTCGCTTCTTCCAACGCCTTGCGACCACCGCCTAAAATATCCACACTGGTGAATGGTTTTGGCTCTTGTTGTTTGAATAACACCGCCGCATCGTCTGCATTGCGAATCACGGTTTCCATCATACGGTCGTGTAACAAGGCGGCAAGTTTGCTCTCTTCTTCAGTGGTTAAGCTACGTTCAAATTCAAAATAGTAAGCTAAGCCACGTTCTACACGAGCAATGTTTTCTAAGCCACAGTTGTGGGCGATGTCAGTTGCTTTTGATGACCACGAAGAAATCGTGCCTAAACGAGGAATCACGATAAAGGTTTCACCAACAGGTTCGTGTTCAGCAAGGGTTGGACCGTAGTGTAATAATTGAACTAATTTATCTTCTTGCTCTGCTGAGAGTGGTGCGGTTAAATCCGCAAAATGCACATATTCTGCGTAAATCGATTTCACCGGCAAATTGGCAGCGGCAAATTTTTGTTGAAGTTGATTTAAACGAAATTCTGAAAGGGCAGGCGAGCCACGGAAGATTTGCATAGTCATTGGTGAGATTTTCCTATCTAAAATGAAAATTTGTGCTGATTATAATTCATTACGCAAACGGTTGCCAACATTGAAAAATAAGAGAAAGATAATTATTTCAAATTTATTTTCTAGCATCGAATAAATTTATTTGTTACTATCAAACAAATTTATTCAATACTAATGAACAATTATGATACTAAAATCCGATCTCCTTGATGTAATAAGCAGCCAGCAACAACAGTTAGTGGTTCAACAAAGCTATCCTCGAGAAATGTTGCCTCAACTGCGTTTTTATAACGAAATGGCATTAATTATTTCGGGTATCAGGCGTTGCGGTAAAAGCACATTGCTTACCCAACTTTTACAGCAGCAAGATCCAAAAACAACGCTATTCATCAATTTTGATACGCCAAGACTGTTTGATTTCCAATTCGGCGATTTCCGCTTGTTAGATGAAATCATTCAAGAAAAACAAGCCAACATTCTTTTTTTCGATGAAATCCAAGTTATTGATCAATGGGAAATCTATGTGCGGGGCAAGCTCGATGAAGGGTATCGAGTGATTGTTACAGGCTCGAATGCCTCATTATTAAGCCGAGAATTAGGTACAAAGCTAACCGGCAGGCATATAAGTAAAGAGCTGTTTCCTTTTTCATTTTCCGAATTTTGTGCGTTTTTACAATTACCACCAAATGCAGAAAGCGTAGAGGAATATTTGCACCAAGGCGGTTTTCCACAATATTTAAAAATGCAAGAAAATGAACTGTTTGAGCATTTAATCAACGATATTTTATATCGTGATATAGTGGTACGTTACGCTATTCGGGACGAACAATCAATGAAACGGCTTGTACTGTTTCTAGCCGGAAATGTAGGAAACTTAATTTCTGCCAGCAAGCTCACCCAAAGTTTAAATGTAAAAAGTACTTCCACCGTGCAGGAATATTTAACTTATTTGGAAAATGCTTATTTGGTACAGCTTATTCCAAAATTTGCGTACTCTTATAAAGCTCAGTTAGTGAACCCTCGTAAGGTCTATTTTATTGATAACGGCTTACAAGAAGCAATTTCCCCCTCTTTTACGGCAGATCTCGGCAGGAAATTAGAAAATGCCGTATTTTGGGCATTACGCCGTCAATACAAAGAGATTTATTATTACAACGAAAATAATAAAGAGTGTGATTTTGTGGTGTGCCAAAACGCTCAACCACATCAGCTGATTCAGGTTTGTTTAACGCTGAATGCCGAAAATCAAAAACGAGAAATTCAAGGGGCATTAGATGCAATGCATTTTTTCAATTTTGATACCGGCTATATCATTACATTAACCCAAAAAGACAAAGTGATCAGTGAAGGAAAAACAATTGAGATTATCCCTTTTGCAGAATTTTTTGTGAAGTAACAGCGAATTTGCAAAAAAGCCGGAAAATTTGACCGCTTGTAACATAAAAAATGCCCGATTGAGAATGTTAGTTCAATCGGGCACTTTAGTCTAATTTAAGAATTAGAACGTGTAGTTCACACCTGCACGGAATTCACGTCCACGAGCTGGGAAATTACCACGCTGACCGTGTGCGTTGTATTTTTTATTCGCCACGTTATCCACTGCGAAGTTTACATTCACGCTATCATCTTTAAGTGGTTTCCAGTTTAAGGTGATATCAGTTACATTGTAGCCGTCTTTGCCTGTACCGGTATTTGTTTGTAATGTTCCGCCCGTAACGAAGAAATTATCTTCAGGTTTCACTTTCTCAACAATACGGTGGTGTACGCCAACCTCTAAATTTGGTTGTTCAAAGCGATAGCTCAAAGAGGCTGTCCAAGTACGACCGATTGCTGATGCGTATTCCGGGTTAGTACTTAATAATGGTTTTTCTTCTAGCTTACCAGTTTGTCTGTTTACTTCCCAAATAGTTGGTGAGTAGAAACGTGGTTTGCTGTGTGCAACACCAATACGAGCAGTAAAACCACCATTATGGTAACCTGCATTTAACTCATAACCACGGTTTTTAATTTTACCTAGGTTCATAATTAACTCATTATTAGGATTATGGCTATCACGACCACCACCTAATGCATCTTTTATATCTTGCCAAAAATAGCTACCATCAAAACTGAATGTACCATTGTTATAGTTGAAACCGATTTCAGTATTACGAGCTTTCTCCGCTTTAGTATTGCTGCCAATACTAACGATTTTTCTATTTCCGTGAGCCGTTAGTGCATCGTATAAACGAGGACTACGAGTTGCATAGTTGTGGCTTGCACTTAAGCTTAAATGTTCAATTGGCTCATAGATAAGACCAACGCTTGGGCTGAATGCACCATTACTACGCTCTTTACCATCCATTGCTTTGAATTTGAAGTGGTCGTAACGTACACCGGTAGTTAAAGTTACTTTATCTACTGGAGCAGTAATTGCTTCAACATACACGCCGGTATCGGTTTTCTCTTGGTTTTTCACAAGAGGGTTAAATTTAGTGTGTGGTTTAGCTTCTTGGTGGCGATAGTTCACACCGTATTTTAATAATACATTTTCGTGAAGGGCAGAATCAAAGTTTACGTTTGCACCGTGGGTTACTATTTTAGTTTTGGTTGCATAATCTACACCACCAGCATAACCATTACCTGTTTCATTCTCAGACCAACGACCTTGTACTAACTGATACACGTTAGCTGTTGCTTCTTGAGCAAAACCTAAGTTTTTACCAGTCCATTCTAAGTTAGTTCTTTGAACCGTAATTCTACGGTTAGCTGGAGCTTGACTTTTTAAATTTAAACGATGGTATGGAGGTGTAATCGTACCATTTGGTGCTGTATCAAATTCTTCACGCACTAAACGCTGACCTTCATTTCGCTCGTTTGAATGGCTTAATACAAAACGGTGATCTCCCAATGTTGCACCTAATTTAGCTAAGAAGCTGGTTTTATCTAATGCACTATACGGAACACGGTTTGTGCCGAATTGGTTTACGTAATCTTTACCGCCTTTATAGTCGCGATCTCTCACAAGATTACCTGAAACTAAAGCATCAAAGATTTCGCCTTTACCATATAAGGTTGCATTGAAATTGTGAGCGTGGTTTGTGCTGAAGCCAGTACCTAATTTTGCACCGAAGTTTTTATCGCTGTTTTTTAATAAATCTAATGCATCAACGGTTTTAGCAATTACTGCACCATTAGTTTGACCAATACCGGCTGAAGCACTGCCTGCACCTTTTTGTACAGAAACAATTTTCACCAATGCCGGATCTAACATATGACGACCTTGGTGATACAAAATTTGGCTATCTGAGTAAGTGTTATCTACTTTTACATCAATGGAGTTTTGCCCCATACCACGAATATAGAGATATTGAGATGTGCCATTACCACCACCTAAGCTAATTGCCGGCTCATCTTTTAATAAACCACGTAAGTCTGTTTGTGTGCTCTCATCTTTTTTCTGTGTTGTTACCACATTGCTTTGCACTTTTAAGCCTTGATTGTCGGTTACAGTAACAGTATCTAATGCTACTGTATCTGTTGAAGCAGTTTGAGCCATTGCATTTGCAGCAAGTACGCTCAAGACTGCAGCTGAAACAGGAAGTAATTTAAATTTTTTCATTCGAAACATTTCCTTAGGTAAGTTATTTAAGAGGATTACCAAATTTTGATATTAAAAACAATTCTCAACATCAAACAAAGCGAATTTTACAGAGATAAAAATGGTTGTCAATTAGTCTGAAATAAAATTTCAAAAAATATATTACAAATTTTGCAAAAAGTTCCCTAAATTTAACCGCTTGCAACACAAAATGTGATCGCCTTCTAAAAATCAAATTTGCTTGCTCGACAGCAACGCTACAAACGGTTAAATTTGGAGAAAAATTTACAAAAAGGATAGATTATGCAGCTGCGACACAAACAGATAATGGAATATATAGAACAGTTTGATGAAGCTAACGTTCAAGAATTGGCGGAACATTGTGGGGTTTCGATTGAAACTATCCGCCGAGATTTAAATAAGCTAGATAAAGATGGGTTATTACATCGCACTCACGGAGGGGCAGTGAGCCACAAAAAGCGAGATATTGGTCGCTCATTTACCACCCGACAACGGCTGAACAGCGAGGCAAAACGCAGTATTGCAGAAAATGTATTGGAATACTTACAACCTGAGTCGGTGATTGCCTTAGATGCCAGCTCAACCTCGTGGAATGTAGCACAACGTATTCCGAATATTCCCTGCACAGTTGTCAGCAGTTCAATGCGGATTATCTATAGCCTTTCACACAAGCCACACATTAAAACCATTGCTACCGGTGGTATTTATTCTGAAAAATACGATGCGTTTTACGGTCCATTATCCGAGCAGTTACTGACCCGGTTAAAAATTGATTTGGCTATTCTTTCTTGTACCGGTATTGCTGATGGAGCGATTTGGGAATCCAATGAAATTAATATCTCGTTAAAGAGAAAATTAATTACTAATAGTAAGCAGGTTTTCTTATTAGCCGATCATAGTAAATTTGAACGTAAGGATTTATTCCAAATCGAAAATTTATCCTGTATTGATAAATTATTTATTAATCAAGCACTTCCAGAATCTCTACAAAATTATTGTCTAGATAATCAAGTTGAAATCATTATTTAGTACCTAAACTTGCCCGATTTTTTCAAAAACAAACCAAAATCGGGCATCCTTTATTAAGCTATTTTGCAAAAAACCTCCTCTTTTTTGTGATCTCAATCACAAATTTAAAACGAATTTCGCATTTTTCTTCATAACCTATATTGCGTATGCATAATAAATTCAACAACAACATTTTTTAAACCAATCGGGAGAACTATTTATGACAACGTTGAAATCTACCCCTGTGAAAATTGGTATCCGCCCTACTATTGACGGTCGCCGTTTAGGAGTGCGTGAATCACTTGAAGATCAAACAATGAATATGGCAAAAGCAGTTGCCAATTTAATTCAATCGGAAATCCGCCATCCAAACGGTGATTTCGTTGAATGTGTGATTGCTGACACCACCATCGGTGGCGTTGCCGAAGCTGCGGCTTGTGCCGAAAAATTCAAACGTGAAAATGTCGGTGCGGTGATTACCGTAACCCCTTGCTGGTGCTACGGTTCTGAAACCATCGATATGGACCCACATATGCCAAAAGCCATTTGGGGCTTTAACGGTACAGAACGCCCGGGTGCAGTGTATTTAGCGGCAGCCTTAGCAGGGCATAGCCAATTAGGTTTACCGGCATTCTCCATTTATGGCACAGAAGTACAAGAAGCAGGCGACCAATCCATTCCTACCGATGTGCGTGAAAAATTATTGCGTTTTGCTCGTGCAGGTTTAGCAGTGGCGACTTTGCGTAGCAAATCTTATTTATCTATCGGTTCAGTTTCAATGGGTATCGCCGGTTCTATCGTAAACCAACAATTCTTCCAAGAATATTTAGGTATGCGTAATGAATATGTAGATATGACGGAAATTAAACGCCGTTTAGATCGCAACATCTACGATGACGCAGAATTTAAATTAGCGATGGAATGGGTGAAAACTTATTGCAAAGAAGGTGTTGATGTGAATGCACCGGAAAACCAACGCAGCCCAGAAGAACGTGAAAAACTTTGGGAAGATGTGGTGAAAATGACCATTATCGCCCGTGATTTAATGGTCGGCAACCCACGTTTAGCAGAATTAGGTTATGGCGAAGAGGCATTAGGTCATAATGCGATTGCTGCCGGTTTCCAAGGACAACGCCAATGGACAGACCATTTACCAAACGGCGATTTCTTAGAGGCAACACTCAACTCAACCTATGACTGGAACGGTGTGCGAGCACCATACATTATGGCAACAGAAAACGATAGCTTAAATGGCGTGAATATGTTGTTCGGTAACTTATTAACCGGTCAAGCCCAAGTGTTTGCGGATGTGCGTACTTACTGGAGCGAAGATTCTGTTGAGCGTGTTACCGGTTGGCGTCCTGAAAGTGGCTTTATCCACTTAATTAACTCAGGTTCAGCGGCATTAGACGGTACAGGTCAGCATACCGACAAAGACGGTAAACCTGTAATCAAACCGGTTTGGGAAGTAACAGAAGAAGACGGCAAACGTTGCTTAGAGAATACCCGTTGGTGTCCGGCAGTGCACGAATATTTCCGTGGCGGCGGTTTATCTTCTCAATTCTTAACCAAAGGCGGAATGCCGTTTACGATGCACCGAATCAACCTCATCAAAGGCATTGGTCCTGTATTACAAATTGCGGAAGGTTGGTCAATCGACTTACCGGAACACGTTCACGATACCTTAAACAAACGTACCAACGAAACCTGGCCAACTACTTGGTTCGTGCCTCGCTTAACCGGTAAAGGTGCATTCGCAGACGTGTATAGCGTGATGGCAAACTGGGGGGCAAACCACTGTGTAGCCACTTTCGGCCACGTGGGTGCAGATTTAATCACCCTTGCATCAATGTTACGCATTCCGGTTTGTATGCACAACGTAGAAGATAAAGATGTATTCCGTCCAAGTGCGTGGAACGGTTTCGGTCAAGACAAAGAAGGTCAAGACTACCGTGCGTGTGCAAACTTCGGACCGCTTTATAAATAAGCACTTACAAGCGGTTAAATTTGTAAAAAAATTTGCAAATAAGACCGCTTGATCAAACCTAAAACAATACGGACGCACATAGTGCGTCCCTACAAGGAAATAACAAGGGGAAAACCTATGTCTATTGCCCTTATTTTTGACTGTGGTGCTACAAACCTTCGCACTATTGCAATCGACCAAACAGGTCAAATTGTGGCGGCACATCACTTACAGAATAATACGCAACCGGGTGCGAAAAATCCTGAATTCCATATTTGGGATATTGAAGAAATCTGGTCAAAACTGATGACCTGTGCCAAGCAAACACTCTCCCAACTTTCAGAACAACAACGAAAAGAGATTGTTGGGATTTCAGTTACCACTTTTGGCGTGGACGGTACACTTTTCGATAAAGCCGGCAATCAACTTTATCCGATTATTTCTTGGAAATGCCCAAGAACCTTACCGATTATGGAAAATATTGCCAGCTATATTGATGTTGAGGCTTTATATCGCCGTAACGGGGTTGGGCATTACAGCTTTAATACCTTATTCAAACTGTTATGGCTTAAACAAAATAAACCTGAAATTTATGCAAAAGCAGACAGTTTCTTATTCATTTCATCCATTTTAACTTATCGCTTAACAGGGGTGAAAAGCACAGACCGCACAATGGCGGGCACATCAATGATGACCAACATTGAAAGCGATTATTGGGATAAAGAAGTACTTGACGTACTTGGATTAAACGAAAGCCACTTCCCGCCAATGAAAAGTGCGGGCGAGGTTGTGGGAACATTAAAAGGAGACATTTCCCAAGAGCTTGGTTTAAGCGGTCAAATTCCGGTGATTTCTTGCGGACACGACACCCAATTCGCCATCTTTGGCTCAGGTGCAGGTTACAACCAACCGGTTTTAAGCTCCGGCACGTGGGAAATTTTGATGGTTCGTACCCTGCAAGCCAAACCAGAATGGCAATTTGTACAAAACGGTTTAACCATTGAATTTGACAGCCAAGCAGGTTACTTCAACCCAGGCGTGCAATGGGTTGCCTCTGGCGTGATGGAATGGTTTGGTAAACGTTTCTTCGCTGATGTGGCTGGTACACCAAACTACTACACCACAATGATTAATGAGGCTAGCGAAGTGCCTGCCGGCTCAAACGGTGTGAAATTAGTAGGTAACTTTGACGGCACAACAGGCCACACCGGCTCCATTATCGGCTTATCAATGCACACGGCTCGTGGAGAAATTTACCGTGCAGGTTTGGAATATATGGCGTATCGCTTAAAAGCAGGGTTAGATGTGTTGCAACAAGTCGGTAACTTCAATGCGGAGCGTTTAATTTGCGTGGGCGGTGGCTCTAAAAATGCATTATGGAACCAAATCCGAGCCGATGTTTTAAATTGCCCGATTGATGTGGTGGATTTCCCTGAAAGTACCGTGTTGGGTGCAGCAATGTTTACCTTTGCCGGTGCTGGCGTGTTTGACAATCCAAATGCCGCACAACAAGCAATGAAACCGAATGTAAAACGGGTTGAGCCATCAGCCAACAGCGATTTTTATAAATAGGAGTTTGAAATGTTAAAAGGTATCCACCCGGCAATTTCACCGGAATTACTAAAAGTCTTAGCAGAAATGGGGCACGGCGATGAATTAGTGCTTTCAGATGCCCATTTCCCAGCACATTCCATTCATCAAAAAGTGATTCGTGCAGACGGTTTAAGTGTTGCGACTCTATTAGAAGGCATTTCTGCTCTGTTTGAGTTTGACCAATATGTTGAGGCTCCACTTGCAATGATGCAAGCCGTACCGGGTGATTCTCTCGACCCTACGGTAGAAGAGCGTTATCTCAATGCAATCAAAAAAATCAACGGCTCTGCACCGAAAGTAGAACGTGTTGAACGCTTTGCTTTCTACGAGAGAGCCAAAACTGCTTACGCAGTAGTCATTACTGGCGAGTTAGCAAAATACGGCAACATTATTATTAAAAAAGGCGTAACGCCAGTGCCTTAATCGCTAATAACAAGCGGTTTAAAAAATCAAATTTTTTACAAATTAAAAGGAGTTCGTTATGGACAGAAAAACACTCTCAAGACAAATCATAGATACTTGTCTTGAAATGACGAAACTAGGGTTAAACCAAGGTACAGCAGGTAATGTCAGCGTTCGTTATCAAGACGGAATGCTTATTACCCCAACCGGCACCCCTTATGAAGAAATGACCGAAGATTCTATCGTATTCGTTGATGCTAACGGCAAACACGAAGAAGGCAAACTCCCTTCAAGCGAATGGCAATTCCACTTAGCGGTGTATGAAGCTCGCCCTGAGTTAAATGCTGTGGTGCACAACCACGCGAAAAACTGTGCAGCGGTCTCGATTTTCGGTGAACCGATTCCAGCCATCCACTATATGATTGCTTGTACCGGCACAGACCATATTCCTTGCGTACCTTATGCCCCTTTCGGCACACACCAATTAGCGGACTATGTGCGTGAAGGTATTCGTGGCAGTAAAGCGATTTTACTTGCTCACCACGGCTTAATTACTGCAGACAAAACCCTTGATAAAGCCTTAGGTGTGGCACACGAAGTTGAAGTTATTGCTGAATGGTATTTAAAACTCTTAGCAACCGGCAAGCCAATTCCAACCTTAAACAAAGAACAGATGGATATTGTATTAGAAAAATTTAAATCCTACGGCTCTTGGGTTGAAGGTGAAGACTAAAAACAAACAAGCGGTCATTTTTTAAAAGAAATTTACAAACGGAGTGTAGTATGTCAAACGAAGTAATACTCACGATGAAAAACATCAGCAAATCCTTTGCGGGAGTAAATGCGTTGAAAAACGTAGAACTTACCTTGCGTAAAGGTGAAGTTCACGCCCTGATGGGTGAAAACGGTGCAGGCAAATCAACATTAATGAAATGTATGATTGGTGTGCACAAAGCTGATCAAGGTGAAATTGTGTATAAAGGCAAACCGGTTCAATTTGAATCTGTTTTAGAGGCACAAAAAGCCGGTATCAGTATGATTTTCCAAGAGCTGAACTTAATCCCTCATTTAACAGTGGCAGAAAATATTTTCTTTGCGCGTGAGCCGTTAAAACACGGTTTAGTCGATAAAGAGAAAATGATTGAGGAATCCGCCAAATTATTAGCCTTATTTGATATTGATGTTGACCCAGCTGATGAAGTGAGAATGTTATCAGTGGCAAAACAACAAATGGTGGAGATTGCCAAAGCCCTGTCTTTCGATGTTGAAATTCTGATTATGGATGAGCCAACATCAGCTTTAACAGAAA
Organism: Mannheimia bovis; assembly: GCF_014541205.1. NCBI lineage: Bacteria > Pseudomonadati > Pseudomonadota > Gammaproteobacteria > Pasteurellales > Pasteurellaceae > Mannheimia > Mannheimia bovis. The sequence continues at coordinate 416,021 of NZ_CP061280.1, forward strand.
AAGAGATCGATAAACTCTTTGAATTGGTGGATAAGTTACGTTCTAAAGGCGTGAGTATTGTTTACATTTCTCACCGTATGGAAGAACTTAAACGCATCTGTAACCACATTACGATTTTCCGTGATGGGACTTATGTGTCTAACCATAAATTTGATGAAATCACAATGGATGAAATCATCACCAAAATGGTAGGTCGTTCTCTGGATAATCACTTCCCGCCAAAAACAGCAGTTGTAACCGATGACATTATTCTTTCGGTAATGAACGCCGAACGCCACGGCGTGTTTGAACCGCTTAACTTTGACTTGCGTAAAGGTGAAATCTTAGGCTTTACCGGCTTAGTCGGAGCGAAACGTACTGAATTGGCTCGTGCGATTTTTGGGGCTGACCCACTTGATGGTGGTGAAATTTTTGTTCACGAGCAAAAAGTGAGTATTAAAGACCCAAGTGATGCAATTCAAGCCGGTATCGCCTACTTATCCGAAGACCGTAAACTTAACGGTGTGGCGGTAAGAATGTCGATTCGTGAAAACATCACGATGGCATCAATGGATAAAGTGTCTAACGGACTTGGCGTGATTTCATACGAAGAGGAAGAGAAAGCCTCAAATACCTTTATCGACAAAATGGAAATCAAAACACCAACCATTGAACAAAAAGTGCAAAACTTAAGTGGGGGTAACCAACAAAAAGTGGTTATCGGCAAATGGTTGTTCCGTGAAGCAAAAGTGATGATTTTCGATGAGCCAACCCGTGGTATTGACGTAGGGGCAAAATACGCCATTTACCAGCTCCTTGATGAGCTAGCAGCAAGCGGAGTGGGGGTAATTGTGATTTCATCAGAATTACCGGAAGTATTAGGTATTTCAGACCGCATCATCGTGATGCGTGAAGGCAGAATGACCGGTATGCTTGAAACCAAGAAAACCAACCAAGAAGAAATTATGCATTATGCAACAGGTGTGAAAAATATGTTTGCTAAAGAATATGGGGTGGCAAAATGAGTGAAAAACAAAAAGAAATGTTACGCAAAATGGCAGCATTAGCAGGTTTAGTTCTGTTAATCATCTTCTTCAGCGTAACCAATGAATACTTCTTTACCTCTAACAACATTATGACGGTAGGTTTACAAACCTCCACTATCGCCTTAATCGGTATCGGGGCAACCTGCGTAATCTTAACCGGCGGGATTGACTTAAGTACCGGTTCAGTGGTGGCACTTTCCGGTGTCGCAGCGGCAATGATTGTAAACGCAGGTGTACCAGTTCCGCTTGGTATGATTTTTGGGATTATCGTAGGCGGTATCTGCGGTTTAATCAACGGCGTGTTAGTCACCCGTATGAAACTCCCACCATTTATTGCAACCCTTGGTATGATGATGGTGGCTCGTGGTTTAGCACTTTATGTCACCAACGCAGCACCCGTATCAGGTATGCCGGAATCCTTTGCTAACTTAGGTAACGGTGCGTTATTTAAAATTGTTGAAGAAGGGGCGAATGGCTTACCGAAAGTGGTGTTTGCCGGTATTCCATATCCTGTAATCATCATGATCTTCATCACCATCTTGTTCACTTTCGCTTTAGCTAAATTGAAAGTTGGACGTTACTTATACGCTATTGGCTCTAACGAAGAAGCAGCTCGCTTATCCGGTATCAAAACCAATATCGTAAAACTTTATGCCTATACTGCCAGTGGTTTACTCTCTGGTTTAACAGGTGTAATTCTAGCCTCTCGCTTAGTAACTGCACAGCCAAACGGTGGTGTATCTTACGAGCTAGATGCTATCGCCAGTGCTGTTGTTGGGGGTACATCACTTTCAGGTGGTATCGGTACAATCCCTGGCACACTGATTGGGTCATTCATTATCGGTGTACTCCGTAATGGTTTGAATATGAATGGCGTCTCTTCATTTGTTCAAATGATTGTCATCGGGCTTGTGATTATCGTAGCGGTTTCTCTTGACCAACTACGCCAATCTAAAAAAGCCGGTAAAAAATAATCAACTCTCATAGGAGAATTTAAAATGAAAAAAACCGCATTATTCACTGCAACTATCTTAGGTTTATCAACCCTTTTTGCAGGCTCAGCGTGGGCAAAATCCGATGAAATCGCTGTAATCGTAAAATCAGCAAACTCAACTTTCTGGCAAAACGTACGTAAAGGTGCAGAAACTGCCGGTAAAGATATTGGTGGACAATACAAAGTAACTTTCCAAGGTCCTGAAGCTGAAACTGCGATTGACGCCCAAGTAAATATGGTGGACAACGCTGTAAACCGTGGTGTAGCAGGTATCGTACTTGCAGCATCTGACCCGGTGGCATTAGTACCGGCTGTGAAAAAAGCGTACGAGAGCGGCATTCCGGTTGTGTTGATTGACTCAGGTATCAACAGTGATGGCAAATACTACCAATCATTCCTAGCGACCGATAACCGTGCGGCAGGTAAATTAGCTGCTGAAAAATTATTAGCGAAAGTGAAAGGTGGCAAAGTGGCAGTAATGAGCTTCACCCAAGGTGCAGCCTCTGCGATTGAGCGTACCGGTGGCTTTGTTGATGAAATTAAAGCGAAAGCTGATTACAAAATTGTCGGTCCATACTACTCAGACTCTGATATGACCAAAGCACTGAACCAAACTGAAGACGTATTAGGTTCTAACCCGGATATCGCAGCCATCTTCGGTGCAAACGAACCAACCGCTGTCGGTATGGCACGTGCAGTGAAACAAAAAGGTTTTGCAGGCAAAATCGTAGCAGTTGGCTTTGACGGTAACTCAGACCTACAAAACTTCGTGAAAGATGGCACATTAGACGGCATCGTGGTGCAATCTTCTTACCAAATGGGCTACAAAGGTGTAGATACCATCGGTAAATTGATTAAAGGCGAGAAAGTTGAAAAAGTGATCGATACCGGGGTGGTGTATGTCACGAAAGAAAACATTGATAGCGAAGAAGCGAAAGGTGTTCTTTACTAAACACCAAGTTAAACAGGGTGGGGCAACCCACCCTTTAACCAAAAAGGAAAACTCTATGTCAAACTCTCTTACCGATAAAGCTCTTGTTGTGATTGCAGCCCTTGGTGGCAAAGAAAATATTGTTGATGTTTACTCCTGTATCACACGCTTGCGTGTTGAAGTCAAAAATACCCAAATCGTAGAATGGGACAAAATCAAATCGGTGGGTGCTTTAGGTGTAGTTACTTCAGGCTCCGTGATTCAATCCATCTTTGGTAGTGAAGCAGAACACTATCGTGATGAAATAAAACGTATTTTAAATATTTAGTTTTAACTGCTATTCCTAATGCATTATCAGCCGAATTTATTATTACAAGCGGTGAAATTTTTATAAAAATTTGCAAAAAATCGCCATAATTTTACCGCTTGCAAGTTAACCGAATTGTTTAACTTTTAAGAAGGAAAATATTATGTCAAATCGTCTGATCCTTAACGAAACTAGCTATCACGGTAAAGGAGCAATTCAACACATTGTTCACGAAGTGAAAAGTCGCAGTTTCAATAAAGCTCTTGTCGTTACAGACAAAGATCTTATCAAGTTTAATGTTGCACAAAAAGTAACTGACTTACTTGATGCAGAAAATCTACCTTATGAAATTTTTGATGAAGTGAAAGCCAACCCGGCAGTCGATGTGATCAAAGCCGGTGTAGAAAAATTTAAAGCCTCCGGTGCAGACTATTTAATCGCTATCGGTGGTGGCTCACCAATTGATAGTGCGAAAGCGATTGGTATCATCATTAATAACCCTGAATTTAGCGATGTGCTTTCACTTGAAGGCGTTGCCCCAACCCACCAAAAATGTGTACCGATTATCGCAGTGCCAACCACCGCAGGTACTGCAGCGGAAGTAACCATCAACTACGTTATCACAGACGAAGAGAAAAAACGTAAATTCGTGTGTGTGGACGTACACGATGTACCGGCAGTGGCATTAGTCGATCCGGATATGATGGAATCAATGCCAAAAAGCCTTGCTGCTGCAACCGGTATGGATGCACTCACTCACGCAATCGAAGGCTACATTACCAAAGCCGCTTGGGAATTAACGGATGCCCTACACTTAAAAGCGATTGAACTTATCAGCCGTTCACTACGCGGTGCGGTAGAGAAAAATCCAAAAGATATTGAAGGAATGGCTCTCGGTCAATATGTGGCAGGTATGGGGTTCTCAAATGTGGGCTTAGGTGTAGTGCATAGTATGGCACACCCACTTTCAGCTTACTACGACACCCCACACGGTATTGCGAATGCGGTGCTATTACCGTATGTAATGGAATTTAACAAAAACTACACCGGCGAAAAATACCGTGAAATTGCCCGTGCAATGGGTGTCAAAGGTGTTGATGAAATGAGCCAAGAAGAATATCGTAATGCTGCGATCAAAGCGGTTCAACAACTTTCACAAAATGTGGGTATTCCACCAAAACTTCACCAAATCGGCGTGAAAGAAGAAGACTTGCCGGCATTATCAGTCGATGCTTTCAATGATGTTTGCACCGGCGGTAACCCGAGAGATTGTACACCTGAAGAATTGTTAGAAGTGTATAAAATTGCCTTCTAATTTCAGTATTTAGCAAATTTTTGCTCAAAATAACCCGCTTGTATTATTCTGAGCAAAGGCGAAATATCATTCATATAACGCCCGATTTTTCCACAAATGTGAAAAATCGGGCATTTTTATTGGTGATAAATCAGCTATGAATACGAAATAAATGTGATCTTATTCACATTTATGCATCAATATTAACAATAAAACAACAATTTATTTGCAAACTTGAGCCGCTTAGCCAATGATGAATATGACTTTTCCACAGAGGATATAAAAGGAGCAAATAATGGTTAAATCTTATCAAATGTACATTAAAGGTGAATTCGTACCGGCTTTAGATGGTCGCACCTTAGCGGTTTATAACCCAGCTACCGAGCAAGCAATTTCCGAAGTACCTCGAGGCTCGGAAAACGATGCAAGAGTTGCAATTGATGCTGCGGAGGCAGCACAAGAAGCGTGGGAACGTTTACCTGCGGTACAACGTGGGCAATATCTGCGTAAAATCGCGGTAGGCATTCGTGAACGTGCGGATGAAATCGCCCGTACGATTTCCGAAGAAATGGGGAAAACTCTTTCTCTCGCCACCATTGAAGTGCACTTCACTGCGGACTATTTAGATTATATGGCGGAATGGGCTCGCCGTTATGAAGGCGAAATTATCCAAAGCGACCGCCCGAACGAGCATATTTTCCTCTACAAAAAAGCAATTGGCGTAACCACCGGTATTCTGCCGTGGAACTTCCCGTTCTTCCTTATCGCACGTAAAGCCGCTCCTGCATTGGTAACAGGTAACACTATCGTGATCAAACCAAGTGAAGATGCACCAAACAATGCGATTTTATTCTCTGAAATTGTCCATCAAATCGGTCTACCAAAAGGTGTATTCAACGTAGTAACCGGTTATGGCAACGAAGTCGGTCCGGAACTTTCGGGCAATGAAAAAGTGGGAATGGTGTCGTTTACCGGTAGCCAATTCGCAGGACAAAAAGTGATGGAAGCCGCAAGCAAAAATATCATCAAAGTGAATTTAGAATTAGGTGGTAAAGCCCCTGCGATTGTATTAGATGATGCTGATTTAGAACTCGCAGCAACGGCAGTAGTAAACTCTCGTGTGATCAACTCAGGGCAGGTGTGTAACTGTGCAGAACGTATTTATGTTCACAAATCCATCAAAGAGCAATTCGTCCAAAAATTAGTGGAGAAAATGCAAGCGGTCAAATATGGCAACCCACTAGAACGTGATGATATTGATATGGGACCGATGGTGAATGAAAAAGGCTTGCACAAAGTACAAGAAATGGTGAGCCACGCCATCCATCAAGGTGGTAACTTAGTGCTGGGTGGTAAAGCGGTGGAAGGTACCGGTTACTATTTTGAACCGACGATCATCGATAATGTAGACAACACGATGGATATTATGAGGCACGAAATCTTCGGACCGGTCATTCCTGTTGCCACTTTTGAAACCATTGATGAGGCAATCAAACTCGCTAACGACTGTGAATACGGCTTAACCTCTTCGGTTTATACGCAAAATATCAATAAAGCGATGAAAGTGATCTCTCGCCTGAAATTTGGTGAAACCTATGTAAACCGTGAAAACTTTGAAGCAATGCAAGGCTACCACGCTGGCTGGCGTAAATCGGGCATCGGCGGTGCAGACGGTAAACACGGTTTGGAAGAGTATCTGCAAACCCAAGTCGTTTACTTACAGTTTGATGATAAAGTCTAATTTTTAAGATAAAAATTCAAAACCCCACTCATTTTTGAGCGGGGTTATTTTTAATCAATTTTGTATCCAAATTGAAAACGATAAGAATGAAATGTTATTTAATAGTTAAATAATTATTTATGATTACCTCATTTTGATTATTTAATTTGCTATTTGAATTAATTAGGTGCAAAATGCTCTCGCCATTGTGAAATAACGTTTCATAAAATGGAGTAACACAATAATTCTTTCAAATTAGGATTTCATTATGAGTATTTTCCAACAAACAAACCCAAACCGTCGCCGTTATGGTTTAGCTGTATTTATCGGTATTATTGCAGGTATTATCTCAGCATTTGTAAAATGGGGAGCAGAGCATCCATTCCCACCGCGTAGCCCGATTGATTTATTCACCGCAGCTTGTCCACAACCTGTTTTAGATGCAATGAATGCCGCAGCAGATCAAGTTGCCGCCAAAACAATTGCATTACAAGAGTGTTCACGTGCGTTTTTAAACCCACCGGCGGTGTTCTTGCGTGATTATATCGGTATCGACCCTTACAACACAGTTGCCTTTACCTTTGCAGATCACCCATTCAACTCAATCGGTGTAACTCATATGATCTTCTCTTTAGTATTTGCGATTGGTTACTGTATCGTTGCGGAAATTTTCCCAAAAATTAAATTCTGGCAAGGTATTGGTGCAGGTATTATTGCAAACATCTGTGTTCACTACATCACATTCCCTGCTTTAGGATTAACACCACCTGTTGCTGAATGGCCTTTATACGAACACATTTCAGAATTAGTAGGTCATATTTTCTGGTTCTGGACCATTGAGGTTATCCGCCGTGATTTGCGTAACCGCATTACACGTGAACCTGATGCAGAAGTGCCGTTAGATCAACCTTTCCGTTAATCAACTACAAGCGGTAATATTTGCTTAAAAATTTGCAAACGAAAAAGAGCATTGCTTTAAAACAATGCTCTTTCTTTTATAAGAAAAACACCCCAAGTTGGAACAGTTTTTCAATTTCGTCTATTTGTTTCTTATCGTTTACAAAAATAATAACTCGGTCGTTTTCTTGAATGACGGTAGATTTGTGGGCAATAATAACTTCCTCGCCTCGTACCACCGCACCCACAATTGCACCTTGTGGCAGTTTTATTTCTCGGATTTGTCTACCAACCACTTTTGAAGAGCTTTCATCGCCGTGAGCGATGATTTCTACCGCACCGGCAACGCCTAATTTTAACGAGGAAACTTGTAAAATATCACCTTTTCTAACATAACTTGCTAACGCTGAAATAGTGGCTTGTTGTGGGGAGATTGCAATATCAATTGTACCGCCTTGAATAAGGTGTAGATAAGCTGAACGCTGCACCAAAATGATTACTTTTTTTGCACCCAGTCGTTTTGCCAGTAGTGCGGACATAATATTGGCTTCGTCATCACTCGTTACTGCAAGGAATAAGTCGATATTTTCGATATGCTCTTCGAACAACAGTTCTTCATCAGAAGCGTCGCCGGTTAAAACAAGTGTATTGGAGAGTTTCTCTGCTAACTTTTCGGCTAGTTTTGGATTGCGTTCAATAATTTTAACTCGATATTGATCTTCCAAATCTCGTGCCAGAGACGAACCAATACTCCCACCACCTACAATCATAATGCATTTATGAGGCTTATCTAGGCGTTGTAGTTCCCCCATTACCGCTCGGATATGTTGAGTGGCACAGATGAAAAAGACTTCATCACCTGCTTCAATAATAGTTGAACCTTGTGGCACAATTGCTTTATCTTGTCGGAAAATCGCCACAATTCGAGCCTCAATATGGGGGAGATGATCTCGCAATGCGGAAATCGGGTAGCCCACTAGCGGTCCGCCATAATAGGCTTTTACGTTTACAATGCTCACTAATTCATTGGCAAATTGGGTAATTTGCAATGCTCCCGGATAGTGAATAAGGCGTAGAATATCTTCTTTTACTAAAATTTCCGGAGCGATAATGTGATCAATTGGCAACACATCATTATTAAATAGTCGCTCTCTTTCTCTCACATAATCGGCATTACGAATACGAGCAATTTTGGTCGGAACATTAAATAGCGTATAGGCAATTTGGCAAGCAATCATATTTACTTCATCGCTACTGGTAACGGCAACTAATAAATCTGCATCATTTGCTCCCGCATCTCGGAGTGTTCGAGGAGAGGCAAATTCACCACGAATAACTTGTAAATCGTGCTTATCTTTTAACTTGTCTAAGCGTGCAGGATCGTTGTCAATTAAGACAATATCGTTATCTTCACTAACTAAGTTCTCTGCGAGCGTTGAGCCTGCTTGTCCTGCACCTAAAATGATAATTTTCATTTAATTTGCCACTTTTTGTAATTTTGCGTAGAAGAAACCATCGCCGCCATTTTGGTGTGGAAAAAACTGCTTTTCCAATACTTTTTCGCCGTTAAAATCCATTTCCACTAATTTTGCATTTGGCGTTTCTTGTACAAATTGTTGAATTTGTTCGCTATTTTCTTCAGGTAATACCGAACAAGTTGCATAAAGCAAAATACCGTTGGGTTTCAGTCTATCCCATAATGCTCTTAAAATATTACCTTGTAATTGTGCCAGCTCCGGAATGTCGCTTTCTTGGCGTAGCCATTTAATATCAGGGTGGCGACGAATAACCCCTGTTGCGGAACAAGGGGCATCTAATAAAATACGGTCGAACATTACATCATCGTCTAACCATTCTTGAGGCTTTGAAGCATCACCACAAATCACAGTTGCACTTTGCTGAAGTCTGACTAAATTTTCTCGCACTCGGTTTAAACGGCTTTCTTCAATATCTAATGCGATAACTTTTGCATTCGGTGCTTTTTCTAAAATATGAGTGGTTTTTCCGCCCGGAGCAGCACAGGCATCTAAAATAGTTTCACCATTTTCTGCTCCCAGCAATTCTGCCGACCATTGTGCGTGAGCGTCTTGCACCGTTGCCCAACCTTGCTCGAAATTGTGTAGTTGATTTACGCTAACCGGCTTATCTAATAGCAAGGCACAATGAGGGGAACAAGCGGTCAGATTTGCTGAATTTTTTGCAACTACATCGCCAAGTAATACGGCATAGTCTTTTGCTTTGATATGTTGCTGATTGACCCTAATCCACATTGGTGGACGTTGGTTATTCGCCTCCACAATCTCACGCCAATGCGGATAAGCTTTTTTCAGCTTATTCACTAGCCATTCAGGGTGTAGTGTTTGCCAATGTTTATCTACCTTTGCCAAAATTTCGTCCTGCTCACGCAAGAAACGACGAAGCACACCATTGGTTAAGGCTCGGAAGCTGTCTAATTTTAGCGATTTGGTTGCATTAACTACTTCATCAACCGCTGCGTGGACAGGTACTCGCATATAAAGCAATTGATATAAACCCACCAGCAATAAGCAATGTACTAAACGGGTTTTGCCTTTAAGTGGTTTTTCTACCAATAACCTAATGATCGATTCTAGGCGAGGTAACACTCGGCACACCCCAAAAGTGATTTCTTGTACTAATGGTACATCTTTGGGGTCAAGCTGCTTTTGTGCTTCAGGAATAAGCGTTGAGAGCGATTTACCTTGATCTAAAACTTGTAAAATAATGTTCGCACTTATTGCTCTGGAAGAAAGTGCTTTGGAAAAATCTTTTTTCATAAATAAAAATGCCATTCGACAGAATGGCACTATTGTAACTGAATGCGAGATTATCTTAAAACTAAAATTGGCTTACTTGTATTACGAGCCACTTTTACCGTATTTGAGCTTAAGCCTTTCGCTTGTGGTTTGCTGCTTGCTAGCATTAAGATTAAATCCACCGATTTTTCATCTGCAATACGGCAAATTTCTTCGTAAATTGTTCCATACGCAACAATGTGTTGCACTTTTGAACCTTCAGGAAAATGTGCCTTAGTGAATTCGTGCAGTTTTTGGTTAGCTTCTGCTACAACTTCTTTATCAAAATTTTTGGGTAAAAACGCAGAAATTAAACTGTTATCCACAGGTTCAATAATAGAAGCCACACGATAAACTGCATTTGGATTATTTGCAGTCATTTTTAACGCAGTATCTACCACATATTTCGCACTTTTAAGATCAGTTAAATCAATGGCAATAAGTATTTTGTTATACATAATAATTCCTATAGGGAGGGAATACCCTCCCATTTACTTATGATTTTTTCACACGACGACGTTGGTTTGCCACCACGCCAAACACCATTAACAAGGCTGGAATGAAAATCCAATCTTTAGCTGGTGCATCTTGTGGAACTGCAATATAGTGAATAGCTTGATCCCAGTTTAAGCCTGCTTTAGCCGCTGGGGAATCAATCTCAACCATATCAATAACCACTTTTGGTGTTTCTACTCCATCAACTTCGATTTTTTCATCAGTTTGAATAAGCGTTAAACCTAAGTTTTTCAAACGTTCTTCGCCGGTTGAACCTTCCGGTACAGGTAATTGAGCGTAGAACTCAATTTCTTTACCATAAGGGTTCAAACCTTCCACTTTTAAGGTAACGCTTTGACCCACTTTGCTCTCAAGTAATTGTTCTTCAAACTGCACCGGCTCAATATGGCGTTCTGACGGATAAATTCTATCCATAAAGAAGCCCGGACGGAACAATGCAAATGCTGCAACAACAAGCAATACGGTTTCCCACCATTTGTTTTTAGTAACAATATATTGCATTGTTGCAGAGGTGAAGGCGAGAACCCCAACAGTTGCGGTAATAAATACTACCCAGCCGTGCCCCGGATAACGCAGATCAATTAATAATAAGTCGGTATTAAAAATAAATAAGAACGGTAAAATTGCGGTTCTTAAGCTATATTTAAACGCAACCATACCTGTATTAATCGGGCTACCGCCTGAAATTGCCGCTGCTGCGAAAGAAGCTAAACCAACAGGTGGGGTAACATCAGCCATAATCCCGAAGTAGAACACAAATAAATGCACAGCAATCAATGGCACAATTAAACCGTTTTGGCGACCAACTTCCACAATCACCGTTGCCATTAATGATGATACGACAATGTAGTTTGCAGTAGTTGGCAGCCCCATACCTAAAATCAAGCTGAAGATGGCAACTAAAATCAACATTAGTACAATGTTGCCCATTGATAGTAGCTCAATCACACTTGATAGCTGCACACCGAAACCTGTTAATGCTACAACGCCTACGATAATACCCGCAGTTGCAGTTGCAAGGGCGATACCCGTCATATTACGACCGCCAGCCTCAAGGCTATCTACCACATCTCGAATACCTTGCTTGATAATCTCTTTCGTTACCGTCTCCTTACGGAAGAAATTGAGTAACGGGCGTTGGGTTAATTGAATGAAAATTAATGTAATTGTTCCCCAGAACGCAGATAAACCCGGCGAAAGCATTTCCACCATTAAGCACCAAAGCAACACAACAACAGGAATGAGGTAATGTAAGCCTGCATTTACGGTTGGTTTTCTTTTTGGTAGAGAGACAATCTCTGAATTTGGGTCGTCCGCTTCTAAATCAGGGTAGTTTGCTACACGGCGAATTGCCAGTAAATACCACAAGCCTAAGAATACGCAAACGATAATGAAGGCATAATCTTCAGCAACATTACGAATCCAACCTAAACCGTAGTAAACCCCGATAGCCAGACCAACAATCACTAAAATTGAAGCAACCGTTCTTAACAAGAAAACTAAAATCGGGCTTGGTTCTTCAGCTCTTGGTAAGCCTTGTAAATTCATCTTACAAGCTTCTAAATGCACGATATAAACCAATGCGATATAAGAAATCAATGCCGGTAAGAAGGCGTGCGTAATCAATTGACTATATGGCATATTCACATATTCAATCATCAAAAATGCCGCCGCTCCCATTACCGGTGGCATAATCTGTCCGTTCACGGAAGATGCCACTTCCACAGCACCCGCTTTTTCTTTAGTAAAACCAACACGTTTCATCATTGGAATAGTGAACGTACCTGTAGTTACCACATTCGCAATTGATGAACCGGAAATTAAGCCGGTTAATGCAGAAGAAACTACCGCTGCTTTTGCAGGACCACCACGCAAATGCCCTAAATAAGCAAAAGCGGTCTTAATGAAATAGTTACCTGCACCGGCTTTGTCTAACAATGCACCAAACAACACAAACAAGAACACATATTTCGTTGAAACACCGAGTGCAACACCAAACACACCTTCGGTGGTAATCCATTGTTGGTTAATAATTTGGGAAAGTGAACCTGAACGATGACTTACAATCCAATCAGCAGGGAAATATTGCCCGAAGAAGTTATAAATCAGGAACACAATCGCAATAATAACAAGCGGCAAGCCTAAGCTACGACGAGTAGCTTCAAGCACTAATAAAATCCCTAAGCAACCTGCGATAATATCTTGTGTATTAGGTGCACCAAAGCGTTTTACCAAGCCTTCATAGAAGAAAATATAGTACAACGCCAAGCAAGCCCCGACTATCGCAAACACCCAATCAATCTTTGGAATACGATGTTTTGGCGAAGTTGCAAAAGCAGGATAAGACAGGAAAGCCAAGAACATCGCAAAGGCTAAGTGGATAGAACGAGCTTTGGTGTCATCTACCACCACATTCAAGTTAATACCTGCTTGAGTAAGCCATTCTTGGAAAACAAATGGGATTGGAGAAGCGTAGTAAATTTGGAAGATAGACCAAAGAATAGCGACATACACAATGGCTTTTTTCGCCAAACCGGACGGAGTTCGACCACCTGTATCGTTTGAAGCGACCATATCTTGTAGGTCATCATAATCAGCTTTAGATTCAACCGACATAATAATTCCTCAAAAAGACAAGCGGTCATATTTGATAAAAAATTTGCAAATTTTCTCGAAAAAACCACCGCTTGCTAAACAAAATACTATGGATAACTTATAGATCAAAAGGAAAAATCGATAAATTATCAACAGCCTTATAAACGCAAAAAACCAGCACGCCGAAAAACGTGCTGATTACGCATAAATCTAAGATAAAAGTGGGCTATTTAATCCAACCTTTCTCTTTGTAGTAACGCACAGCCCCTTCGTGTAACGGAGCAGAAAGTGCATTTTTAATCATTTCTTCTTGTTTTAAATTTTCAAACGCAGGGTGTAAACGTTTAAAACGGTCGAAGTTATCAAATACCGCTTTAGTTACGTTATACACTTTATCTGCATCAACATCGGCAGAAGTTACTAACGTTGCATACACACCGAAGGTTTCTGTTGGCTCATCAGAACCTTTATATAAACCGCCCGGAATAGTTGCTTTTGCATAGTATGAGTGATCTGCCACTAATTTATCGATTTCAGGACCAGTTACCGGTACTAATTTTGCATCACAAGATGCTGCTGCTTCTTTTAACGCACCGTTCGGATGACCTACGTTATAAGTGATTGCATCTAAGTTGTTATCACACATTACCGATGCCATTTCAGCCGGTTTTAACTCAGAAGCCACTTTAAAATCTTTATCCGTCCAACCTTTTGCAGCTAAGATAACATTCATTGTTGCACGAGTGCCGGAACCCGGATCGCCCACGTTTACACGTTTTGCTTTTAAATCATCGAAAGATTTGATATTCGCATCAGTACGAGCCATTACGGTGAATGGTTCAGGGTGAAGTGAGAAAATAGCACGGATCTTATCGTTTTTCTTACCTTCAAATGAGCTTGAGCCATTATATGCGTGATATTGCCAATCTGATTGTGCAATACCCATATCCATTTCTTTCGCTGCAATTGAGTTTAGGTTTGCAACCGAAGCTCCGGTTGAAGGTGCATTACATTTTAAACCTGTTTTCGCTGAATCACGGTTTACTAATTGGCAGATTGATTGACCCACAACATAATAAACCCCGGTTTGACCACCTGTACCGATAGTTACAAATGTTTCAGCAGCTTGAACTGAAGCTGTTCCCATCACAAGGCTTGCAAGGAAAGAAAGTTTGACTAATTTTTTCATTTTTTAGCTCCTAAATATTAAGAGGGAAAATAAGAATTTTTGTTTTTGAGCCACCGCTCCAAACACCATAAGAGATACGAAACTTATTTGAGTTGCATTTGCCTCTTGGATTTTGAGTTTTAACATAGATTTTTAAATTAGTAAATTTATTTTTAATAATAAAAAATTCTATTCTGAATTAATTTGATGCAAAAGTTTCACAATCTCGTAACAAATGTACATCACCTTTGCGTCTCAAAAAACCAGAACGGTCGAAATATTCAATTAACTGAACTGTTAATTTTCGCCCATAACTTAACTCATCACGCAATTGATTCACCGAAATCGAGCCATTTTCCGCTATAAATTTCTTAATCAATGCGGCAAATTCGCTAATTTGCTCACTTAATAAGAAGCGGTCTTTCACAATCGGGATCAAATAACCTAACTTGCCTGCTTTATACAGAAGATTACGCATTTGGGTTTCATCAATAGAGAGCGAGCTCGCAATATCTCGCACCCAAAGTGCTTGATTAGTTGCTTCAAAAAGCGGTCGAATTTGTTGCCAAATTTGCAATTCGCTCGCATTAAACTCAATGCGATGTTCAGGCAAGTGTAACCAGCCTCGACTATTCGCCAGTGCTTTTTGCTCCACCAAATCATCAACAAATTGATTGGCTAAATTTTCAGGTAAATCCAATAATGCAATGCGATATAAACGAGCTTTAGTTACGCCAACTTGGTCTTGATGCTGTTGATGGTATTCCGCCATTTTTTCCAACACTCGTTGTTGAGATTGAGCTTTAAAATCGGCATTGAATAACCATTTTGAAGAAACATCAAAACCGAGTTTTGCCACGTCTCCAGCAAAACATTGTTCTGCCCATAATAGCAACGCTAAATCCATTGCTCTGTTTTGCAGATAAAGCTCAATGCGTGCAGCAAAGTCATTACAAGCGGTTGTTTTTGCTACATTTTTTACCAAAGCTAAACGCTCATCGGTGCGTTTATGGCGTTTCGGCGAGTGGATTTCCAGCACTTCTGCCCCTGCCAGCGTTTGACTGTCATCACCACTGCGGATAATCAATTTATCATTCACCGCAATATGCAATGGCTCGTCTAAAATCACTTCTGCAAAAAATTGCTGATTTTTGACCGCTTGTTTACCCTCAAGCAAATTGAGTTTGCCTGTAATATGCGAAGCAAAATGGTACAAATGCACTACTGTATTTTCTTTAAATGATTGGTTAGCCGTAAAGGATACGGTAATGCGATCAGTGGCAAATTTTGGCTCAAGCTCGGTAATCCAGTCTCCACGCTTAATATCTTCTTTTTCCACGTTAGCGATATTTAACGCCAAACGCTGACCGGCAGAACCTGTTTCCGAAGGTGTATTTTGAGCGTGAATCGCTTTTACTCGCACTTTTTTGCCGTTCGATAAAAACAACTCTGAGCCAACGCTAACATTACCCGCCACTGTTGTGCCGGTAACAACCAAGCCTGCTCCTTTCACATTAAAAACACGATCAATCGCATAACGGAACGGCTTATTTATTTGGTTATTTTGCTGATTGAGTTGAATTAAGTAGGCTTTCAACTCCTCAATGCCTTGCGAAGTTTTGGCAGACGTCACGAACGTTTTCGCCTCCGCCAAGAACGGATAAGTGGTTTTCACCTTTTCGATTAATTGCGAAATTTGCTCAGCGTCAGCACGATCAGCCTTAGTGATCACTACCATAATGTGCTGGAAATTCAGCAAACGGAGAATATCCAAATGTTCTTCCGTTTGCGGTTTAATGCCCTCTTCGGCAGAAATCACCAATAAGGCGTGATTAATTCCACCAAGCCCGGCAAGCATATTGGATAAAAAGCGTTGATGCCCCGGCACATCAATAAAACCTAAAATATCGTTTTCAACAGGCAAATAGGCATAACCTAAATCAATGGTTAGCCCACGCTTTTGTTCTTCGGGTAAATGTGCGGTATTTTTTCCGGTAAGTGCTTCTAATAATGCTGTTTTACCGTGATCGATATGGCCTGCGGTTACAAAAATCATGCTATCTCCAACATCTCAATTAATTTCTCAAACTCCGCTACCGATCTTAAATCCAACCAGAATTTTTGGGCTGAAAATCGTCCGATAATCGGGCTTGGGAAATTTTTAAATTGTTTTTCTAAGGTCAATAAATCGCTCTGTTTTTCGGCAGAAATAGTGACCGCTACCGAAGGCAAGGTTTCTTTCGGCAATGCACCGCTGCCGATTTGGGTGAGGCTTGGCTCGATTTGCAAAATATAGGTGGAATTTAACCGCTTGCTTAATGCGGTTTTTAATCGCTCCGCCTTGTTTTGTAGCACCTCAACCGACTGAGTGAGTAAGTTTAAAGTCGGTAATTCGCTGGTGATTTTTTCAGGGAATAAATAGTGGCGGAGTGTGGCTTCAAGGGCGGATAAAATCACTTTATCGCAACGTAGCACCCGTTTTAATGGATGTTGTTGCAGTTGTTCAATCATCGCTTTGCTACCCACAATGATGCCTGCTTGTGGACCGCCTAATAATTTATCGCCTGAGAACGAAACTAAGCTCACGCCTGCTGCTACTTTTTGTTGCACCATGGGTTCAGCAGGTAGATTTAACGCTTGCATATCGGTTAATGAGCCACTGCCTAAATCGCTAATCACAGGCAAGTTAAACTCTTTGCCTAACGCCACTAATTCTTCTTCCGACACCGAGCTGGTAAAACCTTCAATATGATAATTACTGGTGTGAACTTTCATTAAAAAGGCGGTATTTTCGGTGATCGCGTTGCGATAATCTTTTAAATGTGTGCGATTGGTGGTGCCAACTTCCACTAATTTACAGCCTGCTTGAGCCATAATATCGGGAATACGGAAAGCCCCGCCAATTTCCACCAATTCGCCACGGGAAACAATCACCTCTTTCCCCTGAGCAAAAGTCGCTAACATCAACAACACCGCTGCCGCATTGTTATTCACCACGCAAGCCGCCTCAGCACCGGTGATTTTCTGCATTAACTCTGAAATATAATTATCTCGGTGTGAGCGTTTTCCCTCTGCAATATCAAACTCTAACGCTACATTATTTCGCATTGCATTAGTGGCTGCCTCAACCGCTTTTTCCGACCATAATCCACGCCCCAAATTCGTATGCAGTACCGTGCCTGTTAGATTAAATACGGTTTGAATTTTTACTTCACTCAATGATTTTAGTTGTTGTGCCAAGCGAATGAAAAATTCATTTTCATCTGTAATAAATGAAGGAACGGATTGCTGATGTACAATAAATTGGCGGGCTTGCTCAATAAGCAGGCGTGTTTGCTCTACCACCGCAGAATGGGTAAATTGTTGGCATAATTCGACCGCTTGTGGCTGTTTGAGCAGCTGATCGACTGAGGGAATTTGGCGAAATAGTTGTTGCATAGTCAGTATTGTTTAAGAGAATGATTTGGATAATTCTAATAAATAAAGTACAATATTGCCATCTTTTCGGAAGTGCGTCATCTCCGGTGAGGTGGCAGGACTTCAAATCCTGTTGAGGACGCCAGCGTTCTCGGGTGGGTTCGACTCCCATTCACTTCCGCCAAATTCTAAAAGCAGTTGTTTACAACTGCTTTTTTCGTTTCTACACACTACATCGCTAAATTTTTATCAAAAATGCGACCTATCTCACATTTTTTCACTTTTCTAATTGTAGTAAATATTTATTAAAGTATAATTATTTGGAGTATTTCTTCACACCAAAATCTAGTCCATTGACTACCTTTTGAAATCTAAAAAAGGAAATGTTATGTCAAAACTATCTCGTGATACTATTTTAAACAAAATTCAAAACGGTCTTATTGCCTCCTGTCAGCCTGTAGACGATGGTCCGATGGATAAACCAGAAATCGTTGCTGCAATGGCTCACGCCTCTGTGATTGGCGGTGCGAAAGGGATTCGCATTGAGGGGGTTGATAATTTAAAAGCCACCCGTGCCGTAATTGATGTGCCGATTATCGGCATTGTAAAACGTGACCTACCGGATTCTCCTGTTCGTATTACTCCATTCTTAGAAGATATTGATGCTTTAGCCGAAGCCGGTGCAGATATTATTGCCGTAGATGGTACTTTCCGCACACGCCCTGTGAGTATTGAAGATGCGGTAAAACGCATTCACGAAAAAGGCTGCTTGGCGATGGCTGACTGTTCAAGCCTAGAAGAAGGTCTATTTTGCCAACAGTTAGGCTTTGATATTGTCGGCAGTACAATGTCGGGCTATACAGGCGGACCAATTCCTGACGAGCCGGACTATCAATTAGTGAAAGATTTAAAAGCCGCAGGCTGTAATGTGATGGCAGAAGGGCGTTATAACACTCCGGAACTCGCCAAAGTGGCGATGGAAATCGGTGCGGATTATGTAACGGTAGGCTCAGCTTTAACCCGTTTAGAGCATATTGTAAGTTGGTTTGCCGATTCGGTGAAATCCGCCCAAAAATAGAGGTAAGCGTATGCGTTGTTTAGCCATAGATATTGGTGGTACGAAAATAGCAACTGCGATTGTTCACAATAATCAAGTCGAGCAACGTCAGCAAATTCAAACCCCAACCGATAGACCTCAAGAAGATCAGGCGGAAAGTTTACACCAAGCTATATCTGAGATTATGCAAGGCTACCAAGGGCAGTTTGATTTTGTTTCTGTTGCCTCAACCGGCATTATCAACCAAGGTGTGCTTACTGCATTAAACCCGAAAAACTTAGGCGGACTGGCAGAATTTCCGCTGAAAGCGAGCATTGCCCGCCATACCGATAAACCGATCGGCTTGTTAAATGATGTGCAAGCCGCAGTGTGTGCGGAATATCTTTTTGAGAACCGACAAGCGGTTAAAAACTTCGTCTTTATTACCGTTTCTACCGGTGTTGGCGGTGGCATTATTTTAAACGGCGAATTGCAAACCGGTCCGAACGGTATTGCAGGTCATATCGGTCATACTCTTGCCGATCCAAACGGTCCTGTTTGCGGTTGTGGTCGTGTCGGTTGTGTTGAGGCGATTGCCGCAGGAAGAGCTATTGAAGCCGTTTCAAGCCAGTGGGAAAACCCTTGTTCACCCAAAGAAGTGTTTGAACGCTTTAGACAAGGCAACTCACAAGCGGTCGAATTAGTGCAAAAATCTGCAAAAGCGATTGCAAACCTGATCGCAGATTTAAAAATCAGTTTAGATATACAAAAAGTCGTTTTAGGCGGTAGTGTTGGATTAGCGGAAGGCTATTTACCACTCGTTCAACGTTACTTATCTGAAATGCCCACTGTTTATCAGTGTGCATTAGAAAATGCAAAATCCGGACAAGATGCCGGATTAATCGGTGCTGCGTGGTGGGCGGAAAACCGCCTTAAACAAGGATCAACCCTTTAACAAATTCTTATTTTGGAGATTTAAATGAAAAATTTAAAAGGTATTTTTAGTGCGTTACTCGTTTCATTTAACGAAGACGGCACAATCAACGAAAAAGGTTTACGCCAAATTATCCGCCACAACATCGATAAGATGAAAGTGGATGGTTTATACGTTGGTGGTTCAACCGGCGAAAACTTTATGCTTTCAACCGAAGAGAAAAAAGAGATCTTCCGTATTGCGAAAGATGAAGCGAAAGATGAAATCGCACTTATCGCACAAGTGGGTAGCGTAAACTTAAAAGAAGCGGTGGAGTTAGGTAAATATGCAACTGAATTAGGCTATGACAGCCTTTCTGCGGTAACCCCTTTCTACTACAAATTCAGCTTCGCAGAAATCAAAAACTTCTACGAAACTATTATTCGTGAAACCGGCAACAAAATGATTGTTTACTCAATCCCGTTCTTAACAGGTGTAAACATCGGTGTGAGCCAATTTGCAGAATTATTTGAAAATGAAAAAATCATTGGTGTGAAATTCACCGCGGGCGATTTCTACCTATTAGAGCGTCTGCGCAAAGCCTTCCCGAACCACTTAATCTACGCAGGTTTCGATGAAATGATGTTACCGGCAACCGTTTTAGGTGTGGACGGTGCAATCGGCTCAACCTTCAACGTAAACGGTATCCGTGCACGTCAAATCTTCGACCTTGCTCGTGAAGGAAAAATCAAAGAAGCGTTTGAAATTCAAAACGTGACGAATGATTTAATCGAAGGCATTTTAGGCAACGGTTTATACCAAACCATCAAAGGCTTATTGGAAGAAGAAGGTGTTCAAGCAGGTTACTGCCGTGAGCCAATGACGAAAGAACTTAACGCACAACAAAAAGCGGTTGTGAAAGAGTTAAAAGCGAAATATCTTTCATAAAGCATCATCTTTAATATAGTGTAGTTTTTAAATAAAGCACCTTGATATGTAATCAAGGTGCTTTTTATTACAAAAATATATAGATAAGATAAGAACTCCATTTTAACTCTTAAATTTAAGGATTATATAATGAAAAAACTAACAAAATTCTTTGCTTTATCTTTCGTTCTCTCATCTACTTTAATTACACACTCACAAAACGCTATTGCGGTGTCTCCCGCAAATCCTACTGACATCGAAAAGCTTCTTATTAAGAGCCCTTATATGAACTTTCAAGTGAATGTTAACCGTACAATGATTGTAAATTCGCTTAAAGCTGAATATGAACTTAGTGAAGAACAAAATGTTTGTTTAAGTAGTATTGAAGGCAATCCAAACTATATGGAAGTACTTGAGCCATATTTTAAAGGTATCCTTACCGAAGAAGAAATAAAAGAAGCTGATGATTTCTTCTCAACCGGTGCCGGACAAAAGTTTACTGAAATCCTACTACGTCAAGCAGGTGCTGAAAATTTACCGCCATTTATTGAGCCAACCACAGAAGAAAAATCTGAAATTGCCAAAGCAATTACTAAACCATTCTTTGTAAAAGTAAAAGCAAAAAGTGATGCGATGAGCGAACAAGATGCAATTAATTTTGCATTACCTCTTTATGAAAAAGAGACGGCTCGCTGCAACATTTCTTCATAATAAGCACAAAATCACCACTTACAAGCGGTGATTTTTTCTCAAAAACTTGCTATTTAATGCAGCCATTCATTCTGCTTTTACTGCGTAACTGATTAGGATCAACGTTACAAGCAGACGCTCAAGTACAGATAGAAAGTTGCTCTTTAGACACATTAAAGTAATTAGCAATAATTTGATTATGATGCTCTGTACAAATTTGAGTATATTTGATTTTCATTGGCTTGAATATGAGCAGATAATCCCAATAATAGCGTTGAAATGAGCGTTTTATATTTCATTTTTACTCCTAATAATTTTTAGCCTTAACATAAGCGTCATCTAACACCAAAAGAATGATTGCAAAGCATTCAATCTTAGTTAGAATAGCCACAAAAATAATTAAGAGAGAACGACGATGACATCTATTTGCATTATCACAGGTAGCACCTTAGGCGGTGCGGAATATGTTGCTGACCATATTAATAATGTATTAACCGAACAAGGTTTTGAGGTGGAATTATATAACCAGGCAACTCTCGCTGATATTGAGGGTAAATCCAATTTACTGGTTATTACCTCCACGCACGGAGCAGGTGAGTTGCCAGAAAATATTCAACCATTATTTAAAGATTTAGCACATAGCACTGCTGATTTTAGTTCAATGAAATTTGGGGTAATCGGCTTAGGTAGTACCGATTATGATACTTTCTGTAATGCGGTAAATATTGTTGAAGAAACCTTAAAAGCGAAAGAGGCAACTCAAATTTGTGAATCTTTACGGATTGATGTAGTAAATAATTTTGATCACGATGCAACAGCAGAAGAATGGCTGCCATCTTTTATCGAAAATCTATAGGATAAAAAATGAACAAAATTCAAGCAAAACTTCCAACCAACAAAATGAAATGGATTAAGATAGCAATTATCTTAATTTATATGTTTAGCCCTATTGATATTCTGCCTGAAGCGATTTTAGGTCCACTTGGATTGGTTGATGATGCTACAGCACTTATGTTATTAATTAAAACGATTTTAGAAAAGTAGTTTGCAAAAAATCATAAAAAATAACCGCTTGTCATCTCTACAAGCGGTCTTTTTTCGTTAAAATTTTACCAATTAAGCTTTCACGTTTTCTTTTAAGAAAGAAAGTAAGCTTTCTTTAGCAATCATCTGTTTCTCACCTTTGCGACGGTTTTTATATTCAATTTCGCCGTTTTCAAGGTTTTTCTCACCAATCACGACCATATGCGGTACACCGATTAATTCCATATCCGCAAACATCACACCCGGGCGTTCTTTACGATCATCAAAAATCACATCAACACCTTGTGCTTTTAAAGTTGAATATAGCTCTTCTGCAAAGGCTTGAACACTTTCTGATTTGTGCATATTCATCGGCACAATCGCCACTGTAAATGGTGCGATTTCATCGCTTGGCCAGATAATACCACGCTCATCGTGATGTTGCTCAATCGCTGCCGCCACCACACGGGTTACACCAATACCATAACACCCCATTGTCATTACAAGCGGTTTACCGTCTTCACCTTGCACGGTTGCTTTCATCGCTTCGGAATATTTTTTACCTAATTGGAAAATATGACCTACTTCGATACCACGTTTGATTTGAAGTGTACCTTTACCGTCCGGACTTGGGTCTCCCTCCACCACGTTACGCAAATCAAACACTTCCGGCATTGCCACATCACGTTCCCAGTTCACATTGAAATAATGTTTGCCATCAATATTCGCACCACAACCGAAATCTGACATTAACGCTACAGAACGGTCAATAATGGCAGGGATTGGTAAATTAATCACCCCTAATGAACCCACACTCGCTCCGATTTTCGCTTTAATATCCGCTTCATCAGCAAATTCAAGTGGGTCTGCCACTAAAGGATGTTTTTGAGCTTTAATTTCATTTAAATCGTGATCGCCACGAATCACTAAAGCAATAAGCGGTTGTTCTTCGGCTGCACCTTTTACAATCAAAGTTTTAACTGTTTTTTCAATCGCTAAACCGTGATTTTCCACTAACTCATTGATTGTTTTTGCATTTGGCGTATCCACTAATTCCATTACTGCCGTTGGAGCTTGGCGTTCACCCACAGCAACCGCTTCCGCCAATTCAATATTTGCCGCAAAATCAGATTCTGTTGAGAACACCACATCATCTTCACCGCTTGAAGCAAGCACTTGGAACTCGTGAGAAGCCGAACCACCAATAGACCCTGTATCCGCCTGTACTGCACGGAAATCTAATCCAAGGCGGGTAAAGATATTGCTGTAAACTTGATACATCACATCATAGGTTTCTTGTAAACTCTCTTTATCGGTGTGGAAAGAGTAGGCATCTTTCATCAAAAACTCACGTGAACGCATCACACCAAAACGTGGACGCACTTCATCACGGAATTTAGTTTGGATTTGATATAAATTCAGCGGAAGTTGTTTGTATGATGACACTTCACGGCGAACTAAATCGGTAATCACCTCTTCGTGCGTTGGACCAAGCACAAAATCACGCTCGCCACGATCTTTAAAACGCAGTAATTCCGGACCGTAATCATTCCAACGACCGGATTCCACCCACAATTCAGCCGGCTGAACCACAGGCATTAATACCTCAATTGCACCACCTTTGTTCATCTCCTCACGAATGATATTTTCCACTTTTTTCAACACACGAATCCCGGTCGGCAACCAGTTGTATAAACCTGATGCCATCGGGCGAATCATTCCTGCACGTAACATTAATTGATGGCTAACCACCTGAGCATCGTTCGGGGTTTCTTTCAAGGTTGAAAATAAATACTGACTTGTACGCATTGTTATTCCTATTCTTCTAAATTTCAAAAATTTCTCTATTCTAAAACAAAGCGGTTAGATTTTCAGGAAATTTTGCAAATTTTTATCTAAACCTAACCGCTTGTTGTGTATTAAGTTAAAAAAATGTTAGGATAGGGAAAACTTGATAAAGGAGATCAACTATGGCTAGAGTATTGTTATTAATTGCACTGGTTTTGGTAGCATTTATTGGCGGTAATTATCTTATCGACAATAAAAACAAGAAGGAAGAAAAAGTAGAAACGGTTGAACCGGTAAAAACTGAATCTCAACAAGTTGCAGAGCAACATAAAGAGTTGGAAGTGAAAAATCCTGAGCCTCTTCCGGCGGTAACAAAAGAAGAAGCGGCAACTCAAACAAAAGAGACTGAACCAACGCCAGCTCCAAGTGAGCAACAAGCCCTACCTGAAGAGCAATCGCTTGAAGGTCAGCAACAGCAGCAGCCTTCTGATGTTCCACAAGCTAACCAAGAGCAACCCGAGGCAAAAACCTTAGCCAATGAGCAGAAACCTGAAGCTCACGCTAAAACGCTTGAACATAATCCAACTGCAGTATCAACAGGTGTAACACCTGAGGCTAAACCAACTGTTCAGCAAACAACGCCTGAAGAATTATCTAAAGCAGTTGGTCAAAAAGAAGCAGCTCCGCATAAAGAGCAAGCCTTACCTGAAGAGCAATCTTTAGAAGGTCATCGAGAGCAGAAAGCAGTACAACAGCCTGAAACCAATAAAGCAGCTTCTACCTCTGAGCCAATGGCAACAGAATCGACAAACCAAACTCAACAAACGCAAAGTCAATCTTCCGGAGATAAACCTGTTGAGCAACAAAAAACACCTGAGCAACAATCTAAAGCAATTGGTCAAGAAGAACCAGCTCCGCATAAAGAGCAAGCCTTACCGGAAGAACAATCTTTAGAAGGTCATCGAGAGCAAAAAGCAGAACAGCAACCAGAAACTAATAAACAGTAATTCTTTCTAACAAAAAACACCTTCATTGAAGGTGTTTTTTTGTTATTACCCTAAGAGTTTATTCATTCGTTTAATAAATGCCGTTGGGTTTTCCAATGTGCCTCGTTCGGCGAGTAATGCTTGCTCAAACAGTAGTTCAATCCACTCGTTGAACTCATCATCGCTTGCAATATCGGCTACTTTTTTAACCATTGGATGTTCAGGGTTTAGTTCAAAAGTATATTTCACTTCCGGAGCAGTTTGCCCCATTGCAGCGAAGAGTTTTGCCATTTGAGTAGTCATTTCGTCGCTATCGGTGGAAACCACAGCTGGGGTATCTGTTAAGCGATGAGTGAGCACTACATTTTTAACCCGTTCACCAAAGTAGCTTTTTGCTCGCTCTAAGAATGAACCAAACTCAGCCTCTTGAGCTTTTTGGGTTTCATCTTCCGCTTTGTCGGCAAGGTCGCCTAAGTCTAAATCAGACTTGGTGATACTTTGCAGAGGTTTACCGTCAAATTCGGTGAGATGGCTGATTAACCACTCATCTATGCGGTCGGAAAGCAGTAATACTTCAATGCCCTTTTTGTTAAACAACTCTAAGTGCGGGCTGTTTTTGGCTGCACTATAACTATCAGCGGTTAAGAAGTAGATCGCTTTCTGCCCCTCTTTCATTCTTGCAATATAATCGGCAAAACTGACCGCTTGTTCGCTACTGTCTGTGTGCGTTGAGGCAAAACGGAGTAAACCTGCCACCTGTTGCTTGTTGGCAAAATCTTCGCCCACGCCCTCTTTCAATACTAAGCCGAACTCTTTCCAGAATTGAGCATATTTTTCCGCATCATCTTTCGCCAGTTTTTCCAGTAACTGTAAGGCACGCTTAGTCAGAGCAGAACGGAGCGATTGAGTAACACGGTTTTCTTGCAGAATTTCACGGCTAACATTGAGCGGCAGATCGTTGGTATCCAACAAACCACGCATAAAACGTAGATAATTCGGCATAAAGACTTCCGCATCGTCCATAATAAACACACGTTGTACATAGAGTTTCAAGCCGTGTTTCTGTTCACGTTGGAATAAATCCCACGGAGCTTTGCTCGGCACATAGAGCAAGCTGGTGTACTCTTGTTTGCCTTCCACTTTGTTATGCGACCAGAGCAGAGGGTCGGCAAAATCGTGGCTGATGTGCTTGTAGAACTCTTTATACTCTTCGTCTGAAATCTCGTTTTTCGATCTTGTCCAAAGGGCTTGAGCTTTGTTAATTTTTTCCCATTTTTGACCGCTTGGTTTGCCTTCGTCATCGTATTCGTTGGTTTGAATTTCCACCGCCAAGCCGATATGATCGGAATATTTGCCGATAATCTCACGCAAACGCCATTCGTTTAAAAATGCTTTTTCTTCTTCACGCAGATGCAAAATAATTTCTGTACCACGATCAGCTTTCTCAAAATCAGCAATGGTATATTCCCCTTCGCCCGCTGATTCCCAAATCACACCTTGATTTGCCGGCACACCTGCGGCACGGGTCTTGACGGTAACTTTATCCGCTACAATAAACGAAGAATAGAATCCCACACCGAATTGACCGATAAGCTGGCTGTCTTTGGATTGTTCTGTGCCGAGTGAAGCTAAAAATTCTTTCGTGCCGGATTTTGCAATCGTGCCCAAATGATCAATCACCTGTTCACGGGTCATACCTATCCCATTATCGGCAATGGTAATAGTGCCAAGCGTTTCATCAATCGACACACGCACACGCAATTCACCATCGCCTTCATATAGAGCCGGCTCGGAAAGGGCTTTGAAACGGAGTTTATCCGCCGCATCACTCGCATTTGAGATCAGCTCACGCAGGAAAATTTCTTTGTTAGAGTAAAGTGAATGGATCATCAGCTGTAAAAGCTGTTTTACTTCCGACTGGAAGCCACGAGTTTCTTGATTTGCCATTGTGTATTCCTTTTTCATCTAAAAACAGAAACTAGATGGGGCAAGCGGTCAAATTTTCAAGATTTTTTGCAAAAAATGAGAGAAAAAATACCGCTTGTCTGTAAGAAAAATGATTAAAAAATAGAGAAAACGTTATTTTCCCCTTATACTTGTTTCCAATAATGATGATTTGAATAACACTATGAGCGAACAACTACTAGATGGCGTGCCTTTAACCGCTCTTTCGGGCGTGGGTGCGGCGATTTCGGAAAAACTGAGCCGTATCGGTATTAATAACGTGCAAGATTTACTGTTTCATCTGCCAATGAGATACGAAGACCGCACCCGTATTACGCCGATTGCCGATGTTCGCCCTGATACTTACTGCACTATTGAAGGCTATGTGCAATTAACTGAAGTGCAGTTTGGTAAACGTCCGATTTTGTCTGTTACACTGTCTGACAGTACCAGCAAAATTATGCTGAAATTTTTCAATTTCAATGCCGGAATGAAAAACAGCCTTGCCACCGGCGTTCGGGTAAAAGCCTTTGGCGAGGTAAAACGTGGACGTTTTATGGCGGAAATTCATCACCCTGAATATCAAATTATCCGCAATAATCAACCCCTTGAATTAGCAGAAACCCTGACACCTATTTATTCCACCACTGAAGGGTTAAAACAGGCTTCATTACGCAAAATGACCGAGCAAGCCTTAGCGGTGTTAAATAATGTAAAAGTGGAAGAACTTCTGCCGGATGAATACAATCCACATAAATATAGCTTAAAAGAGGCGTTGCAATTATTGCATCGTCCGCCACCAACCATTTCGGCAGAAATTCTAGAAAAAGGCGAACATCCTGCCCAAAAACGATTGATTTTTGAGGAATTGCTTGCCCATAATTTAGCGATGCAGCAACTTCGTTTAGGGGTCAAACAGCAGTTCGCCGAGCCACTGACCTACAAAACAGATTTGAAAGATCGCTTTTTAGCAAGCCTACCATTCCAACCAACCAACGCCCAAAGCCGAGTTACGACGGATATTGAGCAAGATTTAGCACGTCCCAACCCAATGATGCGGTTAGTACAGGGCGATGTAGGTTCAGGTAAAACATTGGTTGCTGCTTTAGCCGCTTTGTTAGCGATTGATAATGGCAAGCAGGTTGCCTTGATGGCACCGACTGAAATCTTAGCCGAGCAGCACGCTAATAACTTTGCCAACTGGCTTAACCCCTTTGGCATTGAAGTAGGCTGGCTTGCCGGTAAAGTGAAAGGAAAAGCAAGAACCGCTCAACTTGAAGCCATTAAAAATGGTAAAGTGCAGATGATTATTGGCACACACGCCTTATTCCAAGAAGCTGTGGAATTCCATCATTTAGCCTTAGTAATTATTGATGAACAACACCGTTTTGGTGTGCATCAGCGTTTAACTTTGCGTGAAAAAGGGGCTAAAAATGCGAACGGGCAAGAGATTTATCCGCACCAACTGATTATGACTGCAACGCCAATTCCAAGAACGCTGGCGATGACAGTCTATGCGGATTTAGACACCTCCATTATTGATGAACTCCCACCGGGACGAACGCCTATTACCACGGTGGTGATTTCGGAAGACAGACGGGCTGAAATTGTGCAGCGGGTTTATCAAGCCTGTAAAAACGAAAACCGCCAAGCCTATTGGGTTTGTACCTTAATTGATGAATCGGAAGTGTTAGAAGCCCAAGCAGCAGCAGCGATTGCCGAAGATTTACAACGAGCCTTGCCGGATTTACGTATTGGTTTAGTACATGGACGAATGAAACCGCAAGAAAAACAAGATATTATGGCATCGTTTAAAACGGCGGAGTTGGATTTATTAGTCGCGACCACAGTGATTGAGGTGGGGGTAGATGTCCCTAATGCGAGCTTAATGATCATTGAAAATTCCGAGCGTTTGGGTTTGGCTCAACTTCACCAATTACGTGGACGAGTAGGGCGAGGAGCAACCGCATCCCATTGCGTGTTGATGTATAAACCGCCGCTCGGCAAAATTTCCAGCAAGCGTTTACAAGTAATGCGAGATAGCCAAGATGGCTTTTTCATTGCCGAAAAAGATTTGGAAATTCGAGGCACGGGGGAAATTCTCGGCACAAAACAGACCGGAATGGCAGAATTTAAGGTGGCGGATTTAATGCGAGACCGCAAAATGATTCCACTTGTGCAGCACTACGCCAAGCAAATTATTGTCGAAAATCCACCGCTTGCACAAAAATTAATTAAGCGTTGGTTAGATAATAAAGCGGAATATACCAACGCTTAACAAATAAATGATTAGCCAAGATTTTTCACGGAGTCGATCACCAAATTCCAGAAACGCTCTTTATCTAATTTCTTCGCCACCCAAGTATTGCACTGTTTTGGTGGGTAGCGGAAGTCGGTAACCGTCATTCCTAGCGTGTGAGTACCGGTTAATTCAATATTGACCGGCACTTGCTGAACTTCAATTAAGCTCGGGTCAATTACATAAGCCACCGCACAGGCATCGTGTACCGGTGGGGCATCAAAGTTTTGTGCTTGTTTATACATCTTGCCAAAGAACTCAAGTAGCTCTACCACAAATTGCCCCGGCTTGCTGTTAAGAGCGACCAAACGTTCCACCACATCAGGGGTAGCTAACGCTTGGTGAGTTAAATCAAGCCCAACCATTGTTACTTTCCAACCGGCATTAAAGACAATATGAGCGGCTTCCGGGTCAATTTTGATATTGAATTCCGCCACTGCACTCCAGTTACCGGTATGATAGCCTCCGCCCATCAGCACTACTTCTTTCACTCGTTCGATAATACGAGGCTCTAATCGTGCGGCTAACGCAATATTGGTTAAGCCGCCGGTTGGCACTAAGGTGATGGTTTTTTCAGGATGCGACATCACTAAATCAATAATTAATTGAGCGGCGTGTTTTTCGGAAAATTGCTGAGTCGGCTCTGGTAATTTTGGTCCATCCATTCCTGAATCGCCGTGAATATCAGGGGCATTTTCCACCTCACGCACCAGTGGGCGAGGGCAACCTTTGGCAAAAGGAATATTGCGAATATTAGCAATTTCCGCCACCGCTAACGCATTGCGAGAGACTTTTTCCAACGTTTGGTTGCCTACAACTGTAGTGACCGCCAATAAATCAATATTCGGATTTCCCCAAGCTAACATCATCGCAATTGCATCATCGTGCCCCGGGTCGCAATCTAAAATAATTTTTTGAGCCATTAATTTCTCCTTTATAAAAAAATGAGAGGGAATAACCCTCTCTTAGTAAAAATTAACAATCTTGTTTGCCGTATTGTTCTTGATGTAGTAATGCACGCACACTTGCATCAAATTGGCTTAGTACTTCTTCGGCATTTGCTGCATCAGTACCTCGAGCATCTAAGTAGAACTTAATTTTTGGCTCAGTACCTGAAGGACGAGCGATTAAACGGCTGCCATTTTCTAAAATGAATACTAAAATATCATTTTGACGTGGCGTTTTTGTATGATCGATAAATTCAACGACTTTAAATCCACCGATGTCTGCCGGCGGATTATTGCGTAAAGCGGTCATTAATTTACCGATTTCTGCTAAATCGCAAACTCTAATAGAAATTTGACCGCTTACATAAGCCCCAAATTCTTTCACAAATTCTGCGGTGTAATCTGCCAGCGTTTTACCCTCTTTTTTCAAGCTGCAAACTAAATCTAAGAACATAATTGCCGCTGAAATACCGTCTTTATCACGCACTTTATCAGGGTCAACTAAATAACCTAATGCTTCTTCAAAGCCGAATAAGAGATTTTCCACTTTGCCGATGTATTTAAAGCCGGTAAGCGTTTCTTCTGACTCTAAACCATATTTTTTCGCAATCTCCGCTAATGCAGGGGAAGATACCAGCGAGCAAGCCAATACGCCTTTTTTGCCTTGTGCGTGATACTGTTTTGCTAAATACCAGCCTAAGAAACAACCAATTACATTACCGTGTAGAGGTTTCCAATTACCTTGAGCATCAGGTACAGCAACCGCTAAACGGTCTGCATCAGGGTCATTTGCAATAATAAATTCTGCATTTTTATCTTTCGCTAATTCAATGGCTAAATCTAATGCCCCTTTTTCTTCCGGATTTGGGAAGTTTACCGTAGGAAAAGAACCATCTGGCTGAATTTGTGCTTCTACTAAATGAGGTTGAGGTAAACCGGCTTTAGCTAAGGTTTTGCTTAATACTTCATAGCCCACACCGTGCATTGCAGTATAAACATAATTGATCTCCGCTTTTGGCTGTTTCGCCAGTGAGGCTGTTTTTTCGATATATTTATTTACTACTTCATCATCTAACACGATGAAATCTTGACTGCGAGGTAAATCAACAATACTTCCACTTGCCACTTTATCAATTAATGCTGCAATCTCTTTATCGGCAGGTGAAACGATTTGTCCGCCACCATTAGCTTTACCTAAATAGACTTTATAACCGTTATCTTCCGGTGGGTTATGACTTGCCGTTACCATTACACCTGCGGTGGTATCAAAATATTGAATGGCAAAAGCTAACACCGGAGTTGGTAATTTACGTGGCAATAGGTAGGTTTTAATACCTGCTGCAGCCATAATTTCTGCAGTATCGCGGGCGAACACATCAGAATTTTTACGACCATCGTAACCAATCACAATAGAAGGGGATTTATCATAACCTTTCACAAATTCTGCTAATCCACCGGCAGCTTGTGCAACCAATACACGGTTCATACCTTGAGAGCCTGCTTGTAATCTGCCTCGCAAACCTGCCGTACCGAATTGTAAACGTCCATCAAAACGAGCTTCCAACTCTGCTTTCGCTTTTTCATCCGTTTGTGCCGCTTGAATAAGCTGTTCTAACTCTGCACGGGTTTCAGCATCAGGGTCTTGTGCTAACCAATTTTGAGCAACTTGAAAAATAGTCATTTTGTACTCCTTTGTAATTTAAACTTTGAGTTAGACTAACGCAAAGAACCTTTGTTTTAAAGGATTTATTTGCTTTTTTGTGATCGAGTTATCAAATAAAACTCAGGCAAACGTTTACTTTTTTATCTAATATAAAATCGGACACAAAAATGAAATTTGTGAGAGATCTCACAAAATATAATTAACTCAATTGACAAAGTTTATAAACACGACAAAAATGTCTACCTCTTTTTCATTACATTATACTAAGGTTTAGTTATGTTTTGGTCTTTCTTATCAGCCTTGATAATCGGCGGATTACTTGGTTTTATTTTTCAACGCTCCCGCTTCTGCTTAACAGGCGGATTTCGTGATATGTATCTCCTCAAAAATAATCGTATGTTTTATGCTTTGCTAATCGCAATTTCGGTGCAAAGTATAGGCGTAGTTTCCTTAATGGAATTGGGTTATATCACTTTACCTTATAAAGATTTCTCACTCCCAACCACTATTATCGGTTCATTAATTTTTGGTATGAGTATTATCTTAGCAAGCGGCTGTGCTACCGGCACTTGGTATCACGCAGGTGAAGGGTTAATTAGTGCTTGGATTGCATTATTGATGTATATGATTAGTGCTGCTGCGATGCGATTTGGTGCATTAAGTGATTTTACAAAATCAATGATGCAATACGGCAAAATAGAGGAAAACTTAGCTGCTTTATTAAATATATCTATATGGTGGTTAATCGGGATACTTATTACTATTACTGGCTTTTTAGTTTATCGAACATTGTCAAAACCAACACTTAAAGTTGCTTCTTTACCACCTAAATGGACCGGCATTCGCCACTATTTATTCGAAAAACGTTACCACCCATTTTTTGCTGCTGTATTAATTGGATTATTAGCTTTTGCCGCTTGGGGAGTAAATGCTCTGTATGGGAAATCAGCCGGATTAGGCATCACAGGTCCATCGGCTAATATCATTCGTTATACTGTTACCGGAGATGCTAAGTTAATAAACTGGGGAGTATTCCTTGTATTAGGCATTATGCTTGGTTCTTACATTGCAGCCAAAGGGAGTAAAGAGTTTAAATGGCGGATGCCTGATCTAACAACTTGTCGGAACAGTGTCATCGGCGGATTATTAATGGGAATAGGAGCTTCACTTGCCGGTGGTTGTACGATTGGCAATGGTTTAACGGCAACAGCAATAATGAGTGCCAAAGGCTGGATTTCACTGTTTTTTATTATGATCGGAGTGTGGATAATGACTTATTTTGTCCATATCCGACCGACCAAACAACCTCAATAAGGAGAAAATATGCGTTACGAGCTTGATACTCAAGGGCATCTATGCCCTTATCCATTAATGGAAGCTAAAAAGAAAATTGTTGATTTAAATATTGGCGACGAGTTGGCTATCCAATTTACTTGTGCTGAAGCTACGGAAAATTTACCTCGCTGGGCTGCTGAGAATAATTATCCTGTTACTCATTTCGCTCAAATTGGTGATGCCGCTTGGGAAATTGTTATCCAAAAAGCTTAAAAAGAACAAGCGGTCATATTTCACAAGTTTTTTGCAAAAAACTCTCAAAATATAACCGCTTGTAGCTAAACTAAAATAGTCTAAATTTAGAATCCGGCATCTTTTTCTAACTGTTCAACTAACGCATCCGGTAAACCTAGTGCATTCGCTAAGTTTGCTAAGAAAATGATTTCTTTACGCTCTAAGTTTGTACATACTGCACGAGCAGCAAGGTAAACTTGAGTCGCAAGAGCTTGATCGTTACCTACTTGACGAGCAATTTCTTCTACGCTTGCAGGACTATTCATTTCTTGACTAATCCACGATAATACTTCCGGATCTTGTGATACTTGTGCAACAATTGCGGCTTTTTCATCTTCAGTAATTGCACCATCTGCTGCCGCTGCGGCAATCATTGCTTGTAAAATCACCTTACTTGCTTCATTCGCATCAACTTCTTCAAAATTATCTTGGCTTAATTGAGACGCTGACGCATTTTGTTCTTGATATCTTTGATATGCTTGATAAGCCAAACTCCCCAGAGCGGCTAAAGAACCTAATTTCGCTAAACCTGAGCCGCCTTTGCGTCCAAATAACATTGAAATAAGACCTAGAGCTGCTGCACCACCACCTACTTTGGCGATTTGGTCATTTGTCGTATTACCTTTGATTAATCCGTTAGTTGCTGCATCTTTTGCCGTATTTAACACTTGGTTTAAAATTTTATTGAAATCCATTTTTCGTTCCCCTGTAGGTAAGTTAGTCGTTGGTGAATAGAATTCATTTACTTAGTCTTTTTGATTTAAAAAGAGTTCAATTCAATATTAAAGATAATGACCACAACAATGTTTAAATTTTTTGCCTGATCCGCATACACAATTTTGCTTTTGACTTGGTAAAGGAACAGTAGGGTCTACAAAGAACCATTTACTCTCTATTTTGACAAAAAGCGATAATTCGTGATGTGCTTGTTTTCCCTCTTCTGTATCAAAAAATGCCTTAAATTCAACCTGACTATGTATTTTTGAAAGGTTAGGTAAATGTTTAATGATTTCTAAACCAGCCCATTTTGTATTTTCTCCCCACGTTTTCATTGCTGCTTGATCAAGATATTTTTGCTGGTTTGGAACTGTAGTTTCAACAATATAGGGAATATTAACCAGCGTATAAGCTGAGTAACGAGAACGCATAAGTTGTTCTGCTGTTTGTGGTATTTCAGCTTTTAAATGAAAAGGCTCACAACATTCAGTATATTTTTTGCCTGATTGGCAGTTACAAGCGGTCATTTTTTCTCACTTTTTTACATATCAAAATGGAGTAAAATTTTACTGTATAAATACAAAAAAAGGAATTTAATCTAAAAAAACGTTACATATCCTATGTGGATAACTTATGAAAAAGATTGAATTATTTGGGAATTACACTGTTAAAAGTTTCTTTATTTTAGCTTCTGTGGATAACTTTAGATTTTATCCACAGGTTAGATCTTCTTTTAGTGAGATCTATTCACGACCATTTTTGGATTTAACTTGTTGTTTTTCTTGTAAAAGATCTTTTACTCACATAAAGTAGCGGATCTAATAAGATTAACAATAAAGATCTTTATATAGATCTATATTATCTTTAGCAAAGGAACTTTGGATCTTGTTCAATTTAAATTTTATTTCCCTGATGATCCCTTTTTAAGCTAAAATACACGTTTATTTTTGCACAGTATTTTTGAGAGAAAAGGCGATATATGATTTATAACCAAATTTACGATGTGATTGTCGTAGGTGGCGGACACGCGGGAACTGAGGCTGCACTTGCTCCCGCCCGTATGGGGTTAAAAACCCTACTTTTAACACATAATGTAGATACTTTAGGGCAAATGTCTTGTAATCCTGCCATTGGGGGGATTGGTAAAGGGCATTTAGTGAAAGAGATTGATGCAATGGGCGGCTTAATGGCGATAGCTACCGACTTTGCAGGGATCCAATTTCGTACATTAAACAGTTCAAAAGGCCCTGCCGTAAGAGCAACCCGTGCTCAAGCAGACCGTGTGCTTTACCGTAATGCGGTGCGTACAGCATTAGAAAATCAACCGAATTTAGATATTTTCCAACAAGAAGTAGTTGATATTTTAGTAGAAAATAACCGAGCAGTAGGTGCTGTTACTAAAATGGGATTAATTTTTAAATCTCGATCTGTTGTGTTAACCGCAGGTACATTCTTAGCCGGTAAGATCCACATTGGTTTAGATAATTATGCAGGTGGTCGAGCAGGTGATCCTGCAGCAACGATGTTAGCTGATCGTCTACGTGATCTGAATTTGCGTGTTGATCGCTTAAAAACAGGAACACCACCACGTTTAGATGCCCGTACCATTAATTTTGATGTATTAGCTAAGCAGCACGGTGATGATGTGCTACCGGTAATGTCTTTTATGGGATCGGTTGAACAGCACCCTCGTCAAATTCCTTGTTATATTACACACACGAATGAGCAAACCCACGAGGTGATCCGTTCCAATTTAGATCGCAGCCCTATGTACACAGGGATTATCGAAGGAATTGGTCCACGCTACTGCCCATCGATTGAAGATAAAGTAATGCGTTTTTCCGATCGTAATTCACACCAGATTTACCTTGAACCGGAAGGCTTAAATACGATTGAAGTTTACCCGAACGGGATCTCAACTAGCTTGCCCTTTGACGTGCAAATGGGGATCGTAAACTCAATGAAGGGCTTGGAAAATACCCGTATTATCAAGCCGGGCTATGCGATTGAATACGATTATTTCGACCCTCGTGATTTAAAACCAACGTTGGAAACCAAAGCTATTGAGGGCTTATTCTTTGCTGGTCAAATTAACGGTACAACCGGTTATGAGGAAGCTGCAGCCCAAGGATTGCTAGCTGGGATTAACGCAGGCTTACAAGTTCAAGGCAAAGAGGCCTGGTTCCCAACTCGTGATCAGGCTTACACCGGCGTATTGGTGGACGATCTCTGCACGCTTGGTACAAAAGAGCCTTACCGTGTATTTACTTCTCGTGCCGAATATCGCTTATTGCTGCGTGAAGATAATGCCGATATTCGTTTAACGCCGATTGCTCACCAATTAGGTTTGATTGATGAAGCACGTTGGGTTCGCTTTAACCAAAAAATGGAAGCGATTGAGCAAGAACGTACTCGCTTAAAACAAACTTGGGCACACTTACAAATGCCTAATTTAAGTGAACTTAATGCGTTATTAAGTACGCCACTTGCCCGTGAATCCAGTGGTGAAGATTTAATTCGTCGTCCAGAAATGAGTTACGATAAACTCACTCAAATTGCCCCGTTTGCTCCAGCTATTGAAGACAAACAAGCAGCAGAACAAGTGGAAATTGCGATTAAATACCAAGGCTATATTGAGCATCAATATAACGAAATCGAACGCCACAAACGCCACGAAAACACCCAAATTCCACCTGAATTTGATTATGATAAAGTGGATAGCTTATCGAATGAAGTACGGGCAAAATTAATGCAACACCGCCCGGTATCTATCGGGCAGGCAAGCCGTATTTCAGGCATCACCCCTGCGGCGATTTCCATTCTGCTTGTGAATTTGAAAAAGCAAGGAATGTTAAAACGCGGTGAGCTGTAATAATAAGCCTCGGTTTACCGAGGTTTTATTTTAGGAATTTGCAAAATGTTAGAAAAATTAGACCGCTTGTTAGCTCAAGCTGAAATAAATTTAACCGATCAACAAAAAGAGCAGTTAGTTGGTTTTGTACGATTGTTGGATAAATGGAATAAAGCCTATAACCTGACGTCTGTTCGCAACCCTGATGAAATGTTGGTAAAACATATTTTGGATAGTCTTGTGGTAAGCCCACATTTACACGGCGATAAATTTATTGATGTTGGCACAGGTCCGGGGTTGCCGGGTATTCCATTAGCGATTGCTAACCCCGATAAACAATTTGTGCTGCTGGATAGCCTAGGTAAACGTATTACTTTTATTAAAAATGCGTTGCGTGAGTTAGGGATTAAAAATGTAACGCCTGTTCTCAGCCGTGTGGAGGAATACCACGAGCAGCAATTTGATGGTGTACTCAGCCGTGCCTTTGCCTCGCTTGATGATATGGTTAATTGGTGCTATCACTTACCGAATAAAAACGGCAAGTTTTATGCGTTAAAAGGGATATATGATGAAACCGAAATGCAAGCGGTTAAAAATCCGGTAGAATTGGTTGAAATTATCTCCTTACAAGTGCCGGAGTTGGTAGGAGAAAGGCATTTGGTTGTATTGAAAAAACTATAGATTTTCATTAAAAGCATATCAAGCGGTTGTTTTCCCTGATTTTTTTGCAAATTTTTCAGAAAAAAACAATCGCTTGTACTTTATTTTACTCACTGTTTTTATTATGTAAAATTTAGAAAGTAAATACTTACTTGATAAAAGCTATCTAGTTATTTTTTGATAAGTTTTTAACGTTTCCATATTAAATACATAGGGTTTTAGCACCAGCAAAATATCAAATAGATGTTTCAGCTTTTCATCATTTTGCTCATTATCAGCTAAACCTTCTAACGTGATATTAACTTCAAACTGTGCAAGTTGTTTGGCTACATCAATGTAGGCTTGTAGTAAGTTTAGTTCGGTTTCATTACAGCGGCTGACAATGGCTAAAATTTCCCGTTCTTTATTGGTAAAAATATTATCACGAGGGTGGAGTAATCCTTTTTCTATATATTCGCTGAGTTTTTGCTCACTAATGTTAAATTCTTGGCATAATTGCTTTGGAGCAAATTCTTCAGTTTCTGCCCCCATAACTAATGAAAGTGAATGAATTAAACTTTCATATGGGTTCATTTTATCAAAGTTAGGCTGGTTAAATAATGATTTTATTTGTGCAATGCTGGCATTAAAGTTAGTTTGTAGATATTTGATAAACTCTAGTAGTTTTACGTTACTTTCATCATAAAGATGGAAGTTTGGCTTATCTTTATAAGGTTCGGGCAATAATCCCTCTTTTATATAGTATAAAATGGTTGATTTTGGAGTACTTGTCAGTTTTACTAAGTCATTCATTTTTATCATAATCTTTCCTTTAATTAACTCTAATTACTTATCGGATTATTTATATTATATAAGTGTAAAGTGAAACGTTGCAGTTATGAATAAAATATAGAATAAATTGTTCATTTTTTAAATAGATTTGTTTGTGGTTTTGTTAAAAATAGGTGTTTTTTGTCAAAAATGTGAAGAATGCCACGTTTTGAGTAGTTTTAGGTTGCAACTCTTAATTTGTAAAGTATAATTTCCCGCTGGATTTCCATTGATTCAACAGTGGCTAATTATTAGCCTGTTTGTTAAGGTAAACTTGTTCAAAAAGGGTAAAATGTGTCTGCTGTAATCAATAAAGCAAAATCACAATATCGCAGAGCGTTGGGAATTGAGGCGGGAACTATTTTAGTTTTAGCTTTTATTCTTTTTTTGTGTAAAGGGAATATTGCAGTTTCCTTTCTTGCCGGAGGTATCTCTAGTTTTGTGCCTCACTGTGTTTTTGTGTATTGGGTTTTCTTTAGAAATTCTGCAAAAGATCGGACAAAAATGACCGCTTTCTATTGGGGAGAAGGGGGTAAATGGTTAGTTGCAATCATTTTAATGATAGTGAGTTTTACCTTAATTCCTCATTTCCAATTTTTAGTATTTTTTGTAGGTTATTTTTTGGCACTGTTTTTAAACATTGCATTGCCGATGTTCTTGAGTCGGAAATCAACATAGTTTTTTAATTTTGAAAGGATAAATTATGGCTGGGTCTACCGCAGAATATATCACTCACCATTTGACGTTTTTAACGACAGGTGAGGGATTTTGGAATGTGCATTTAGATACCTTATTTTTCTCATTGGTAGCAGGTGCTATTTTCCTTTATTTTTTCCGCAAAGCAGCAAAAAACGCAACAACAGGCGTGCCGGGTAAGTGGCAATGTTTTGTTGAGATGATTATTGAATGGGTAAACGGTGTGGTTAAAGAGAACTTTCACGGTCCTCGCCACGAAGTCGGTCCATTAGCTTTAACCATCTTTTGCTGGGTATTCATTATGAATGCGATTGACTTGATCCCTGTTGATTATCCACCTCAATTAGCAAGTTTGCTAGGTATTGACTATTTGCGTGCAGTACCAACAGCAGATATTAGTGCGACATTGGGTTTATCAATT
Source organism: Mannheimia bovis (assembly GCF_014541205.1). Classification (NCBI taxonomy): domain Bacteria; kingdom Pseudomonadati; phylum Pseudomonadota; class Gammaproteobacteria; order Pasteurellales; family Pasteurellaceae; genus Mannheimia; species Mannheimia bovis. The sequence goes on from NZ_CP061280.1 coordinate 455,638, forward strand.
GGTGTATTCTGCCTAATTATCTACTACACAATCAAATCGAAAGGTTTCGGTGGTTTTGTAAAAGAATATACGTTACACCCTTTTAATCATTGGGCGTTTATTCCTGTAAACTTCTTATTAGAAGTGGTTACTTTACTTGCTAAACCGATTTCTCTTGCTTTCCGTTTATTCGGTAATATGTATGCAGGTGAATTAATCTTTATTTTGATTGCTGTAATGTATATGGCAGAAAGCATAGTACCTCAAATGTTGGGTGTGCCGCTTCAAATTATTTGGGCTATCTTCCACATTTTAGTTATTACGCTTCAAGCATTCATCTTTATGATGCTGACAATCGTGTATTTAAGTATTGGTTATAATAAAGCCGATCACTAATACAAGCGGTTAAAAAATCTTAATTTTTTACAATTTTAAATTTTGTAGAGTGATTGCTCTGTAAAACAATGAAATGAAAGGCATAAGCCTTTGATATTTAACTAACCTAGCCTTTGGCTAAATTCCTCAACCCTTATGGAGAACATTATGGAAAACGTAATTACCGCAACAATTTTTGGTTCAGTAATTTTATTAGCTTTCGCTGCATTCGGTACTGCGATTGGTTTCGCATTATTAGGTGGTAAATTCTTAGAATCTTCTGCTCGTCAACCAGAATTAGCAAACAGCTTACAAACTAAAATGTTTATCGTTGCAGGTCTTTTAGATGCTATCTCAATGATCGCTGTGGGTATCGCATTATTATTCATCTTCGCTAACCCGTTCATTGGTTTATTAGGCTAATCCCTATAAATAATAGGCGTTACCTTCGGGTAATTTAACTAACTTTATAGGAGGCGTTGTGAATTTAAATGCAACACTAATTGGTCAGCTTATTGCGTTCGCACTCTTTGTTGCGTTCTGTATGAAATATGTATGGCCACCGCTAATTCGAGCAATTGAAGAGCGTCAAGCAAATATTGCTAATGCTTTAGCTTCTGCCGAAAAAGCGAAACAAGAGCAAGCTGATTCTAAAGCTGCTGCGGATCAAGAAATTCTGCTGGCAAAAGAAGAAGCACAAAAAATTATTGATTTGGCAACAAAACGTCGTAATGAAATTTTAGAGTCTGTACAAGCAGAAGCTGAAGTTGAACGTCTACGCATTATTGAACAAGGTTATGCGGAAGTAGAAAGCGAACGTAAACGTGTTCAAGAAGAGCTTCGTCAAAAAGTGGCTGCATTGGCTGTTGCCGGTGCTGAGAAAATTGTCGGTCGTTCAGTGGATGCTGCAGCGAACAACGATATTATTGATAAGCTAGTTGCAGAACTATAAAAAGGTGGGGCAGATGTCAGAATTAAGCACAGTAGCTCGCCCCTATGCTAAAGCGGCTTTCGATTTTGCTTTAGAACAAGGTCAATTGGATAAATGGCAGGAAATGTTGCAATTTTCTGCAGCTGTCGCGAATGATGAGCAAGTAGCTGATTTCATCAGTTCATCACTTGCAAGCGGTCAAATTTCTGATACGTTTATCAATATTTGTGGCGAACAATTAGATCAATATGGGCAAAATTTCATTCGCGTTATGGCTGATAATAAGCGTTTAGCGGTATTACCTGCTGTATTGAATGCATTTTTAGAATTAAGAGCAGAGCACGAATCAATAAAAAATGTTGAGGTTGTTTCTGCAGATAAATTAACAGATGCACAAGAAGCAAAAATTGCCAATGCGATGGAAAAGCGACTCGGAACAAAAGTACGTATTACTTCATCAATTGATAGTTCATTAATTGCGGGTGTAATCATTCGTTATGATGATGTGGTGATTGATGGTAGTAGTCGTGGACAGCTAAACCGCTTGAGTCAAGAGTTGAGCTTGTAAGAGGAATAAAAAATGCAACTAAATTCAACAGAAATTAGTGAATTGATTAAAAAACGTATTGCCCAATTCAATGTTGTGAGCGAAGCTCAAAGCACAGGGACAATCGTTTCGGTAAGTGACGGGGTTATTCGTATCCACGGCTTATCAGATGTAATGCAAGGCGAAATGATTGCATTACCGGGCAATCGTTATGCGATTGCATTAAACTTAGAAAGAGATTCTGTCGGTGCGGTTGTAATGGGACCTTATGCAGATTTAGCAGAAGGTATGGAAGTACAATGCACAGGTCGTATTTTAGAAGTGCCGGTTGGTCGTGGTTTATTAGGTCGTGTAGTTAATACATTAGGTCAGCCAATTGATGGTAAAGGCGAAATCCAGAATGATGGTTTCTCACCAATCGAAGTTATTGCTCCGGGTGTTATCGACCGTCAATCGGTAGATCAACCTGTTCAAACCGGTTATAAAGCGGTTGACTCAATGGTACCAATCGGTCGTGGTCAGCGTGAGCTTATCATCGGCGACCGTCAAACCGGTAAAACAGCATTAGCAATCGATGCGATCATCAACCAACGTGATTCAGGTATTAAATGTATCTATGTTGCTATCGGTCAAAAAGCATCAACTATTGCAAACGTAGTGCGTAAATTAGAAGAGCACGGTGCATTACAAAACACTATCGTGGTTGTAGCATCTGCATCTGAATCTGCAGCATTACAATACTTAGCTCCTTATGCAGGTTGTGCAATGGGTGAGTACTTCCGTGATCGTGGTGAAGATGCGTTAATCGTTTACGATGATTTATCTAAGCAAGCAGTTGCTTACCGTCAAATTTCATTGTTATTACGCCGTCCACCGGGTCGTGAAGCATTCCCGGGAGATGTATTCTACCTACACTCTCGCTTACTTGAGCGTGCGTCTCGTGTAAACGCAGACTATGTAGAACGTTTCACTAACGGTGCTGTAAAAGGTCAAACAGGTTCTTTAACTGCATTACCAATCATCGAAACCCAAGCGGGCGATGTTTCAGCATTCGTTCCAACTAACGTAATCTCGATTACTGATGGTCAGATTTTCTTAGAATCAGGCTTATTCAATGCAGGTATTCGTCCTGCGGTAAACCCGGGTATCTCAGTTTCTCGTGTTGGTGGTTCTGCACAAACTAAATTGGTGAAAAAATTAGCCGGTGGTATTCGTACTGCACTTGCTCAATATCGTGAATTAGCAGCATTCGCACAGTTTGCATCAGACCTTGATGAAGCAACGCGTAAACAACTTTCTCACGGTCAGAAAGTAACTGAATTGTTGAAACAAAAACAATTTGAGCCAATGTCTGTTGCACAGTTAGGTTTATCTCTAGCTGCTGCTGAGTATGGTTATCTTGATGATGTGCCAGTTGAGCGTGTAGGTTCGTTTGAAGCTAACTTATTAGCGTATGCTCAAAGCAACTATGGCGAATTTATGCAAGAACTGTCAAAATCCGGCAATTTCAATGATGAAATTAAAGATAAATTGAATGAGATTTTATCTAGTTTCAAAAAGAACAGTGCTTGGTAATCACACTTTTTAGCGGAGAAAAAATATGGCAGGTGCTAAAGAGATAAGAACCAAAATTGCAAGTGTTCGTAATACACAAAAAATTACTAAAGCGATGGAAATGGTTGCCGCATCAAAAATGCGTAAAACCCAAGAGCGTATGTCGGCTTCTCGCCCTTATGCAGATAGTATTCGCAAGGTAATTAGCCATATTGCCAAAGGTAACATTGAGTATCAACACCCGTTCCTAACCTCTCGTCCAGTGAAGAAAGTTGGCTATTTAGTAGTTTCAACTGATCGTGGTTTATGTGGTGGTTTGAATGTGAACTTATTTAAAACTGTTTTAAATGAGTTGAAAGATAAAGATGATCAAGGAATTAAATCTGAATTGAGTTTGATTGGTAGTAAAAGTATTGCCTTTTTCAACCCAATGGGATTAGAAATCAAAGGTCATCTTAATGGATTGGGTGATACACCAGCAATGGAAAATTTAGTCGGTATTGTAAACGGTATGGTTAAAGCCTTCCGTGACGGCGAGATTGATGAAGTTTATGTGGTTTATAACCGATTCGTAAACACAATGTCGCAAAAACCAACAGTACAAAAACTACTTCCATTGCCAGAACTTGAAAATGACTCATTAGGACAAACAGGTTCTTGGGATTATATCTATGAACCAAGTCCACAAGCGTTATTAGATAGTTTACTTGTCCGTTATTTAGAATCTCAGGTATATCAAGCAGTCGTTGATAACCTAGCTTCTGAACAAGCAGCTCGAATGGTTGCAATGAAAGCGGCAACAGATAACGCAGGTAATCTCATCAATGAGTTGCAATTGGTGTATAACAAAGCTCGTCAAGCAAGTATTACGAATGAATTAAATGAAATTGTCGCGGGTGCCGCAGCAATTTAACAATGAATAGAGGAACGGTAATGGCAACGGGAAAAATTGTACAGATCATCGGTGCGGTAATCGATGTTGAGTTTCCGCAAGATGCAGTACCAAAAGTTTATGATGCATTAAAAGTTGAAACAGGCTTAACGCTTGAAGTTCAACAACAATTAGGTGGCGGTGTGGTACGTTGTATCGCATTAGGTTCATCTGATGGTTTAAAACGTGGCTTAAAAGTTGAAAATACGAATAAAGCGATTGAAGTACCGGTTGGTACAAAAACACTTGGTCGTATTATGAACGTATTAGGTGAGCCAATCGATGAAGCTGGTCCAATCGGTGAAGAAGAGCGTTGGACAATTCACCGTGCAGCACCAAGTTACGAAGAACAAGCTAACAGCACAGAATTATTAGAAACCGGTATCAAAGTTATCGACTTAGTCGCTCCGTTTGCGAAAGGTGGTAAAGTAGGTCTATTCGGTGGTGCTGGTGTAGGTAAAACCGTAAATATGATGGAGTTAATCCGTAATATCGCTATTGAACACAGCGGTTACTCTGTATTTGCGGGCGTAGGTGAGCGTACTCGTGAGGGTAATGACTTCTACCACGAAATGAAAGACTCTAACGTATTAGACAAAGTATCACTTGTTTACGGTCAGATGAACGAACCACCGGGCAACCGTCTGCGTGTAGCATTAACAGGCTTAACAATGGCAGAGAAATTCCGTGATGAAGGTCGTGATGTATTATTCTTCGTAGATAACATCTACCGTTACACCTTAGCAGGTACGGAAGTATCAGCATTATTAGGTCGTATGCCTTCTGCGGTAGGTTACCAACCAACTCTTGCAGAAGAGATGGGTGTATTACAAGAGCGTATTACTTCAACCAAAACTGGTTCTATTACCTCTGTGCAAGCAGTATATGTTCCTGCGGACGACTTAACTGACCCGTCTCCGGCAACAACCTTTGCTCACTTAGACTCAACTGTAGTATTAAGTCGTAATATCGCTTCACTTGGTATTTATCCTGCGGTAGACCCATTAGACTCAACATCTCGCCAATTAGATCCATTAGTTGTTGGCGAAGAACACTATAATGTTGCTCGTGGTGTACAAGGTACATTACAACGTTATAAAGAGTTAAAAGATATTATCGCAATCTTAGGTATGGATGAGTTATCGGAAGATGACAAACGCTTAGTAGCTCGTGCACGTAAAATTGAACGTTTCCTTTCACAACCATTCCACGTTGCGGAAGTATTCAATGGCGTACCGGGTAAATTCGTACCATTAAAAGAGACAATTCGTGGCTTTAAAGGCATTTTAGAAGGCGAATACGACCATATCCCGGAACAAGCGTTCTATATGGCGGGTTCAATTGACGAAGTGGTTGAAAGAGCAAAACAGATGTAATTGTTCTTAAACAAAGGAGAACAGTATGACATCTCAATTTGAACTCACAGTTGTGAGTGCGGAAAGTAAAATCTTTGAAGGCACAGTAACGAGTGTGCGTGTTTCAGGGGTTGATGGTGAATTAGGGGTTTATGCAGGGCATACACCACTATTAACCTCTATCAAACCAGGTATGGTTAAATTCACTTTAGCTGATGGCAAAGAAGAATTTATCTATGTATCTGGTGGCTTCCTTGAAGTACAACCAACCATTGTTACCGTGCTTGCAGATACCGCAATTCGTGGTGATGAACTTGATGAACAACGTATTCTTGCTGCAAAACGTAAAGCAGAAGAAACCTTGTCTAAAACTAACGACGCTGATTTAACAGCGAAATTAGCGAAAGAAATTGCGAAATTGCGTGTTTACGAACTCACAAAAACAAAATTAGCGAACAAACGTTAATATCAAAAAACCCCACTTTCGTGGGGTTTTGTTTTTACAAGCGGTCTAAAAATGCTAATTTTTTACAAATAAATATTTTTTAAATTCATTTCTACTTGACGACAAGTTGTTTTTTTTTTGTACAATTTTTGTGTGCATTTGCACGGTCAATTTTATAAGGAAAACACTATGTCTGTTAAAAAACTCTCTTTAGCTAGTCTTATTTTATTTGGGATTACTGCCTGTAGTAGCGGTGGCGGTTCATCAAATGTTATTACTGATAAAACTCAAAACAATTCAGTTCAAACAGAGTTAGGTAAAACTAAATCAGAATTAGCAAAATTGAAAGATAATCAATCAGCAACTTCTGAGCAACTTTCACAAGCAAAAATAAACCTTGAAAATACCGAAAAAGCGAAAGGATTAGCTGAAAGTAAGTTAGCTACGATGAATAATGAAAAGCAAGCGGTGCAAAATCAGCTAAATTCTGTAAATGCTGAATTAGCCAAAGCCAAAAATGAGTTACAGAAAGCTGAAGCAAATTTAGCAAAGGCTCAAGCGGATAAAAATAGTACAGCTGAGCAGTTAGCAACAGCAAAACAAGAAAAAGAAGCGGCTGAGCTTGCATTAAGAAATAAAACTGCCGTGATTAAAGAAATTGTCCGTAAAGCAGCAGAAATTACGAATGAGCAAGGGAGAGAGTATTCTTGGGTCAATTACACAGGATTATCTTCTTTACCACAAGGATTAAGTAAACACGCCTTTATTAATATGTCTGCAGAAAATTTAGATGGTATTTTTGTGGGGGATCACTATATTTATCTGACACTAAATGTAATGGTGATAAGCCGTGATAATAAAGCATTTTGGTATGATGCTGCTCCAAAACAAAGTAGTTTTAGAGTACAAAGCATTAATGGCACAAAAACAGAAAGTCTTCCATCAGCTGGTGAAGCTACTTATATAGGAAAAGGTTTTAACTCCGATAATATCGGTCTTTTAAACTACAAAGTAAATTTTGCGGAGAAAACAGGTGTAGGTTCTATATCACAATTTAATAATGCTGCTATTCCAACTATTCAATTAGAGAGAGGTTCTATTACTGATGGTATGATTAAAGCAGATGCTTCTGCTTCAGGTGGTATTTCAGGTAAGTACGAATTAGGTTTTTACGGTGAAAATGCACAAGCTATCGCTGGTGAGACCTATCTTTATAAACAATTTGAAGGTGGAATAACAACAAATAAGACAACTGCTGAAAAATATGGTGATAGAGAGAGAGGTACTGTTTTTGGTATAGCTGGAGAACGACAGTAATATATTTACAAGCGGTCAAAAATAGTAAGTTTTTTGCGTATTTTAACCGCTTGTAGAAAGCTAAAAGCGAACCAAAAGGTTCGCTTTTTCATCATTAAAGAATATTCTCAAACTCTTCAAACACCGCTTTTGGCCATACGCTAGATTGCACTTCACCAATGTGTTTTTTGTGTAACAAGAACATTACTAGGCGTGATTGACCGATACCGCCGCCGATAGAAAGTGGTAACTTGCCAGCCAATAAATCTTTGTGCCAATCCATTTCTAAACGGTCTTCATCGCCGGTAATTGCTACTTGTAAACGTAATGCTTTTTCATCCACACGAATACCCATTGAAGAAAGCTCGAACGCTGTGCCTAATTCTTCGTTCCATACTAAAATATCGCCGTTTAAACCTTTATAACCTTGCTCGGATTCGGTTGTCCAGTCATCATAGTCCGGTGCTCGACCATCGTGTGGCTTGCCGTCTGATAATTTGCCACCGATACCGATTAAGAACACTGCACCGCACTCTTTACAAATCGCATTTTCACGCTCTTTGCCTGTCATATTTGGGTAGCGTTGCACTAAATCTTCGCTATGCACAAAGGTAATTTGTTTTGGTAAAACTGATGGAATATCGAAACGAGCTTCCACTGCTAATTCAGTTAAACGAATCGCTTTGTAGATTTCGTTCACGGTCTCTTTTAAGAACGCAAAATCACGGCGACCTTCAGGAATCACTTTTTCCCAGTCCCATTGATCCACATACACCGAGTGCGTGCGGTCTAATGAATCTTCGTCCGGACGCAATGCTTTCATATGCACGAATAAGCCTTCACCTTCTTTAAAACCAAAACGAGCTAATGTATGGCGTTTCCATTTAGCAAGAGAGTGAACCACTTCATAGGTGGCGTTTGGAATACATTTTACGTTTACTTTTACCGCTTTTTCGATACCGGAAAGGTTGTCCTGCATACCGTTGCCCACTTCGCTTAAGATTGGACCTTGCACTTCCACAATGCCTAGTTTGTCGATTAAATATTGCGTAAAGGTGTTTTTAACAAAACTGATTTCTTGTTGTTGTAAGATGAATGATTTTTTCATTTTTATTGCTTTCCTAATGAATATGAAATATGAACAGTTGCTAATTTAAAGAATTCTGTTAAAAATGCAATATTTATCAAATAAAAAAGCAAATGTATTAAATTTAGTTTAAAATAAGTTGAGTTATTTTAGATAAAATCTAAATAAATGGATTTTGAGGAGGAAAAATGCACAATAAACACAAAGTGAAATTAGAAATTGATAAACTCGATCAGCAAATTTTACGCTGTTTAATTAAAGATGCTCGCATACCTTATGCAGAAATGGCGAAAGATTTTGGCGTAAGTGCGGCAACTATCCACGTTCGGGTTGAAAAAATGCGACAAGCAGGGGTTATTCAATCAACAAAAATTGTAGTCAATGAACAGAAATTGGGCTATGATGTGTGTTGTTTTATAGGAATTATTCTCAAGTCGGCAAAAGATTACGATAAAGTAATCGCGAAGCTTAACGAGTTTGATGAAGTAGTGGAGGCATATTACACAACAGGTAATTATTCGATTTTTATTAAAGTGATGACTCACACTATTGAAGAATTGCATTCGGTTTTAGCGGGCAAAATTCAATCTATTGATGAAATTCAATCAACAGAAACTTTGATTTCGCTACAAAATCCGATTTTGAGAGATATTTTGCCTTAGTAACAAGCGGTTAAAAAAGCATTAATTTTTGCAAATAAGAATAGCAATATAAATAAAAGGAAATAGAATGAATGCCAACCAACCAACCAACCAACCAACCAACCAACCAACCAACCAACCAACCAACCAACCAACCAACCAACCAACCAACCAACCAACCAACCAACCAACCAACCAACCAACCAACCAACCAACCAACCAACCAACCAACCAACCAACCAACCAACCAACCAACCAACCAACCAACCAACCAACCAACCAACCAATCAACCAACCAACCAACGGTGGCGGTAGTTAGTCTAACCACAGCTCAACCTGAATTGGGGCGAGCAATTGAAAGTGTGAAAAAGCAAGGCTACCCTTGTAAACACTATATTTTTGTGAATGGCGAGCAATATTACCGCCCAGCCTCAGAAATCATTCAAAAATTTGATAATTTAACGGTGATTTATTCACCGATGGATATTCAAAATCTTAATGAGCTAATTGCGATGTTGGTTAAAGAAGATTTTGTGTTCTATCTGTCTGATAAGGATTTTTTCGCTCCGACTTATATCGAATCGCAAATCAAAAAGGCTTAGTGAACGAAACCGTTTGCCTTTGATCTACTTCACAAAATCAAACATTGATCGCAAAAAAATATCGAAAATCAACCGCTTGCTAGGTAGAATGATTTTGAATGATGATTAGAAATCAAAAGGAGATCGTTATGTCTGAAGTATTTCATTTAGGTTTAACAAAAGCGATGTTAAAAGGGGCAAAAATTGCGATAGTACCGGGAGATCCTGCCAGAAGTGAGCGTATTGCAAAAAAAATGGATAACCCGGAGTTTTTAGCATCTACCCGTGAATTTACCTCTTGGTTAGGTTATGTAGAAGGTGAAGCCGTAGTTATTTGTTCAACGGGGATTGGTGGTCCTTCGGTTTCAATTTGTGTGGAAGAACTCGCTCAATTAGGCGTTCGTACCTTCTTACGCATTGGCACAACAGGTGCAATTCAAGAACATATCAATGTAGGCGATATTTTAATTACCACCGGTGCAGTACGTTTAGACGGTGCAAGCAAACACTTTGCACCAATGGAATATCCGGCTGTAGCAAACTTTGAGTGTACTAACGCACTTTACGCTGCTGCGGTTGATGCAGGGGTTAAACCTTACGTTGGTATTACTGCTTCTTCTGATACGTTCTATCCGGGACAAGAGCGTTACGACACCTTCACAGGCAAAATTTATCGCCATTTTCAAGGTTCATTAAAACAGTGGCAAGATCTCAATGTAATGAATTTTGAAATGGAATCTGCTACGCTCTTTACAATGTGTTCTGCATTAGGTTTACGAGCAGGTATGGTGTCTGGCGTGATTGTAAACCGTACTCAACAAGAAATTCCAAACGAAGCCACAATCCACGAAACCGAACATAAAGCAATTTCTGTTGTGGTAGAAGGCGTAAGAAAATTAATTAAAGGTTAATCTTTAAATTTAAAGGCAAAAAAGGTAAATTGTCGGCGTGATAATTTACCTTTTTTCTTTTTACGGAGCTTTTTATGAAAAAATGGTTGATGTTAATTACATTAATTTTCGGTATTACTGCTTGTTCTTCTAGTTTAGAATTTGATGAAAGCAAACAAGAGAAAATTAATTCATTCCTTATTGTTGGTAATAAATTATATGTAGTGGGTGAATTGCACGACTACGAATTTGAACATCAGCAAGTTACGGAACTGAATAATTTTCTCAAAACCCTAATTGCCAATAAAATCAAATCTGTTGAGGCTAATTTTAATGTTAATGAAGCTCCAAAAGTTGAGGGTAGTTATAGAATTACCTTAGATGGAAAAACTCTTTCAGAAAGTGAAAGAAATACGGTTATTAATACCTTTAATTTTAATTCAGCTCAAAATCCATCTATTACTTATCAATCTGAAGGAAAGTTGGTTAAATTAGCTAATAGAGAAGAGCTTTTGCAAAAATTCCGTTTTAAACAACCGATTAATGCAACAGTACGTTATTATAAAACTAAAAGTGGATTGCAAAATACAGCAGAGGGGGCGTTAGGTGTTGTAATGCTTCCTGTTGCTGTAGTAGTTGCTGTACCTTTCTATATGTTTTGGGTTGGTGCTTGTGCAGTTCATGGTTGCTAAATCATTTTCTATGTATTCACAATATAGACAAATACTCTTAGATCCTATTTGGTTTTTAGATTCTGATAGGCTTTCAAATTCCCAACAAAACTGGCTTTTGCACGAAGGATCGCTCACTCAAAAACTACTTGATGTGGCAACTCATTTCAATGTAGAAGTAATACAAGAAAAATGGGTTGCAAAAAATAGTGAAAAAACGACCGCTTGCAATGAAGATGTTTGGTTACGAGAAGTGCTATTAAAAGACGGCGAAACGAATTGGATTTTCGCTCAAACCCTTGTGCCGAAATCAACAATAGAAAATATCGCCCAAAATGTACCGAAACTCGGTAATGAGCCGATTGGTTTATGGCTATTTTCTCAAAATCCTACTCGCACTAAATTAGCATGGACACTAGCAGAGAATGGCTTATTTGCTCGGCGTGGCGTGTATGAAATTAAAGGCTATTCGCTTGAAATTAGAGAGTTGTTTTTAATAGATTTCCCTTATCTATAAAAAATCGGTTGGTATTAACCAACCAATTTTGTTTTATTATTTTGCCAAGAATTGATAAATCGCAGCCATATCCACTTCGCTCAAGCCTGAATCGTTTGCTTGATTGTATGTTTTGGTTGCTTGTTCAATTAACGGATAAGATTTACCTAACTTCGCAATTTCTTCGCTTGCTAAGTTAAAATCTTTCGTCATATGTTTCATCATAAACGCAGGTTGGAACTCGTTCGCTAAGTACATCGGTACTTTAGCTTGGAAAATAGGGCTATTCATAAACGAGCCTGAAATCATCTCAATCACTTGCTCTTTCGGAATGCCGTACTGATCGGCAAAATTCAACGCTTCGCCGTAGGCTTGAACGAAAATCCCTAATAATGAGTTAATCATTAACTTAATGCCGCCTGCTTTACCTACAGAACCATAATAGAAAGTCGTTGTACTAAATGCAGCAAAAAGTGGCTTGATTTGCTCAACAATTTCTTCTTTACCCGCTGAAAGTACTAAGAGTTTCCCTGCTTCTGCCACTTTACTTGAACCGGAAACAGGTGCTTCCACAAACTCCGCACCGTATTCCGCAAGTAATGCTTCAACCGCTTGGTTTTGACTTGGAGAAATGGTGCTCATATTCACGACTAATTTGCCTTTTAACTGTGCTAATACCTCAGCACTTAATACTTGCTGAATAGAAGCGTAGTCTGCAATCATTAAGAAAATAATATCGTGAGCTTTCACTAACTCAACAACAGAAGAGTATAATTTACCGCCTGCTGCCACTACTTTCTCGGCTTTTTCCGGACTACGGTTATAAACACCTACTTTTACCCCACTATTAAGTAAATGCTTCGCCATAGGTTCGCCCATTTGACCTAAACCGATCCAACCAATTTCTTGTGTATTAAATTTTTGCATAATGTTCTCCTTGGTTAAATAATAGAATGATTATTGCGATTTTCGATAATCAAGTCAAATAGAGATAACTTGAATATAACGATGGAAAGGAGTAGCATTTCTGCACTTAATTAATCAGTAAATAACAATGAAACCAACAATCCTTTTATACGACTCCGGAATGGGTGGCTTAACAATTTACGATGAAATCCGTAAAGTGCTACCTCACGCTCACTATTTGTATTGTTTTGATAATGCTTTTTTCCCTTATTCCGAGAAATCAGAAACGGTTTTGATTGAACGAGCAGTAAAAATTGTGCAAAAAATTGCAGAAAAACGACCGCTTGATATGGTTGTTGTAGCGTGCAATACCGCAAGCACCGTTGTGCTTCCTGCATTGCGTGAGCATTTTAAATTTCCAATTGTAGGTACTGTGCCGGCTATTAAACCGGCAGCGACAATTTCTGAAAGTAAAACCATTGGTTTACTAGCCACAAAAGGAACGGTTTCTCGCCCCTATGTTGATGAACTCATTGCAAAATATGCTCAAGATTGCATAGTGGAAAAAATTGGTACAACGGATTTGGTTGAAATTGTAGAAGAAAAACAGAGAACGGGCAGAGTGGATATAGCTCGTTTACAAAAAGTTGTTGAGGATTGGCAAGATCATTCCACATTAGATACGGTTATTCTTGGTTGCACTCATTTCCCATTGGTAAAAAATGAATTACAGCAAGTATTGCCAACCGTGAAATACTTTGTTGATCCGGGAATAGGAATTGCTAAACGGGTTTTAAGCTTATTAGAAGAAAGTAAATTTAATCCAAAGAATGATTTGGTTAATGAAGCATTTTGTACCTCAGAAACTTCCACATTCGAGATTAAACGACAAATTATGCAGGATTGGGGGTTTAATCAACTATCTGTGATTGATGTTTAAGCGAAGTTAAGGTTTTTGATGAAAAATAATCCAGTCGAGGAAGATTTTTACAAAAAACACTTGCGTAGATTTAATATTTCTCTATAATGCACCGCACACAACGACGCACTGTTGTGAACAGTTAAGTTAATATTCAGTGCGTCGTTCTTTTTTGTTCTTTAACAATTTATCAGACAATCTGTGTGGGCACTTGTTGATAGACTTGATTTAAAACTATTTTTTTAATTTTGAAGTCTTAATAGGTGCTTAACTAGAAATTCATTACTTTCTTTTAACTGAACTTTTTTAAGTTGAGCTAAGTTTGAAAGTGCGATTTTATGTCAGTACATATTGAGCGATTAAACTTTTTGAATTGAAGAGTTTGATCATGGCTCAGATTGAACGCTGGCGGCAGGCTTAACACATGCAAGTCGAACGGTAGCACAGAGGAGCTTGCTCCTTGGGTGACGAGTGGCGGACGGGTGAGTAATGCTTGGGAATCTGGCTTATGGAGGGGGATAACTACTGGAAACGGTAGCTAATACCGCGTAATGTCTAAGGACTAAAGGGTGGGACTTTCGGGCCACCTGCCATAAGATGAGCCCAAGTGAGATTAGGTAGTTGGTGGGGTAAAGGCTCACCAAGCCGACGATCTCTAGCTGGTCTGAGAGGATGACCAGCCACACTGGAACTGAGACACGGTCCAGACTCCTACGGGAGGCAGCAGTGGGGAATATTGCACAATGGGGGGAACCCTGATGCAGCCATGCCGCGTGAATGAAGAAGGCCTTCGGGTTGTAAAGTTCTTTCGGTAGCGAGGAAGGTGATTGTTTTAATAGAGCAATCAATTGACGTTAACTACAGAAGAAGCACCGGCTAACTCCGTGCCAGCAGCCGCGGTAATACGGGGGGTGCGAGCGTTAATCGGAATAACTGGGCGTAAAGGGCACGCAGGCGGACTTTTAAGTGGGATGTGAAAGCCCCGGGCTTAACCTGGGAATTGCATTTCAGACTGGGAGTCTAGAGTACTTTAGGGAGGGGTAGAATTCCACGTGTAGCGGTGAAATGCGTAGAGATGTGGAGGAATACCGAAGGCGAAGGCAGCCCCTTGGGAATGTACTGACGCTCATGTGCGAAAGCGTGGGGAGCAAACAGGATTAGATACCCTGGTAGTCCACGCCGTAAACGCTGTCGATTTGGGGATTGGGCTTTGAGCTTGGTGCCCGTAGCTAACGTGATAAATCGACCGCCTGGGGAGTACGGCCGCAAGGTTAAAACTCAAATGAATTGACGGGGGCCCGCACAAGCGGTGGAGCATGTGGTTTAATTCGATGCAACGCGAAGAACCTTACCTACTCTTGACATCCTAAGAAGAACTCAGAGATGAGTTTGTGCCTTCGGGAACTTAGAGACAGGTGCTGCATGGCTGTCGTCAGCTCGTGTTGTGAAATGTTGGGTTAAGTCCCGCAACGAGCGCAACCCTTATCCTTTGTTGCCAGCGATTAGGTCGGGAACTCAAAGGAGACTGCCGGTGATAAACCGGAGGAAGGTGGGGATGACGTCAAGTCATCATGGCCCTTACGAGTAGGGCTACACACGTGCTACAATGGCGTATACAGAGGGCAGCGACCCAGCGATGGTGAGCGAATCTCACAAAGTACGTCTAAGTCCGGATTGGAGTCTGCAACTCGACTCCATGAAGTCGGAATCGCTAGTAATCGCAAATCAGAATGTTGCGGTGAATACGTTCCCGGGCCTTGTACACACCGCCCGTCACACCATGGGAGTGGGTTGTACCAGAAGTAGATAGCTTAACCTTCGGGGGGGCGTTTACCACGGTATGATTCATGACTGGGGTGAAGTCGTAACAAGGTAACCGTAGGGGAACCTGCGGTTGGATCACCTCCTTACCAAAAATCAAGGGCGAAGCTAAGCGAGAGCGAAGTGGAGCAGAAACGACAGCAAGTGTTCACACAGATTGTTTGATAGATGAAATAGAAGACAAACTGAAGGTCATCCGTTGGGTCTGTAGCTCAGGTGGTTAGAGCGCACCCCTGATAAGGGTGAGGTCGGTGGTTCAAGTCCACTCAGACCCACCACTCTAAACGAGAGCGAAAGCAAACTGAAGAGTGAAAACAACGAAAGATGAAATTGGGGATATAGCTCAGCTGGGAGAGCGCCTGCCTTGCACGCAGGAGGTCAGCGGTTCGATCCCGCTTATCTCCACCAATCATCATACCTAAGGTTGCAAGCGGTAGAAAATACCGAGATTTTTGCGATTTTAGGTATGATGATAGGCGAAAGCCTATTGTCTTAATGTTCTTTAAAAATTTAGAAACAAGCTGAAAAACTGAGAGATTTTCGAAAGAAAGTCTGAGTAGTTCAAAAATCTTAGCTGAACAAAAGCAGCTAAGTGTTTAGTTTAAAAACTAACTTTAAGTGTTTTGTTTTTTCTTTCTCTGGATTGAAATAACAGAAAACATTTGAGGTTGTATAGTTAAGTGACTAAGCGCACAAGGTGGATGCCTTGGCAATCAGAGGCGAAGAAGGACGTGCTAATCTGCGAAAAGCTTGGATGAGTTGATAAGAAGCGTTTAATCCAAGATATCCGAATGGGGAAACCCAGTAGATGAAGAATCTACTATCATTATCTGAATACATAGGATAATGAGGCAAACCGGGAGAACTGAAACATCTAAGTACCCCGAGGAAAAGAAATCAACCGAGATTTCGTTAGTAGCGGCGAGCGAACGCGAAAGAGCCAGTTAGTGATAGCAGTAAATACAGGAGAATGAGCTGGGAAGCTCAATCGTAGAGGGTGATAATCCCGTATCCGAAGTATTTATTGTGGTACTAGGCTAACAACAAGTAGGGCGGGACACGTGATATCCTGTTTGAAGATGGGGGGACCATCCTCCAAGGCTAAATACTCCTGATTGACCGATAGTGAACCAGTACTGTGAAGGAAAGGCGAAAAGAACCCCGGCGAGGGGAGTGAAATAGAACCTGAAACCTTGTGCGTACAAGCAGTGGGAGCAGATTAATTCTGTGACTGCGTACCTTTTGTATAATGGGTCAGCGACTTATATTTTGTAGCAAGGTTAACTGAATAAGGGAGCCGAAGGGAAACCGAGTCTTAACTGGGCGTGTAGTTGCAAGGTATAGACCCGAAACCCGGTGATCTAGCCATGGGCAGGTTGAAGATTGGGTAACACTAATTGGAGGACCGAACCGACTAATGTTGAAAAATTAGCGGATGACTTGTGGCTGGGGGTGAAAGGCCAATCAAACCGGGAGATAGCTGGTTCTCCCCGAAATCTATTTAGGTAGAGCCTTGAGCGGACACCTTCGGGGGTAGAGCACTGTTTCGGCTAGGGGTCCATCCCGGATTACCAACCCGATGCAAACTGCGAATACCGAAGAGTGATACTCAGGAGACACACGGTGGGTGCTAACGTCCATCGTGGAGAGGGAAACAACCCAGACCGCCAGCTAAGGTCCCAAAGTACTAGTTAAGTGGGAAACGAAGTGGGAAGGCTTAGACAGCTAGGATGTTGGCTTAGAAGCAGCCATCATTTAAAGAAAGCGTAATAGCTCACTAGTCGAGTCGGCCTGCGCGGAAGATGTAACGGGGCTAAAACTAGTCACCGAAGCTGCGGCATCAGTGGTAACACTGTTGGGTAGGGGAGCGTTCTGTAAGCGGAAGAAGCTGGATTGAGAAGTCCGGTGGACGTATCAGAAGTGCGAATGCTGACATAAGTAACGACAAAACGAGTGAAAAACTCGTTCGCCGGAAGACCAAGGGTTCCTGTCCAACGTTAATCGGGGCAGGGTGAGTCGGCCCCTAAGGCGAGGCTGAAAAGCGTAGTCGATGGGAAACGGGTTAATATTCCCGTACTTGGATAAACTGCGATGTGGGGACGGAGAAGGTTAGGTTATCAGGGTGTTGGATATCCCTGTTTAAGTTGGTAGGTGGAATGTTTAGGCAAATCCGGACATTCTTAACACCGAGAGATGATGACGAGGCACTACGGTGCTGAAGTAACCGATACCACGCTTCCAGGAAAAGCCACTAAGCTTCAGGTTTATCTAAACCGTACTATAAACCGACACAGGTGGTCAGGTAGAGAATACTCAGGCGCTTGAGAGAACTCGGGTGAAGGAACTAGGCAAAATAGCACCGTAACTTCGGGAGAAGGTGCGCCGGCGTAGATTGTAGTCCCTTGCGGATGAAGGTTGAACCGGTCGAAGATACCAGCTGGCTGCAACTGTTTATTAAAAACACAGCACTCTGCAAACACGAAAGTGGACGTATAGGGTGTGATGCCTGCCCGGTGCTGGAAGGTTAATTGATGGTGTTATCGAAAGAGAAGCTCCTGATCGAAGCCCCAGTAAACGGCGGCCGTAACTATAACGGTCCTAAGGTAGCGAAATTCCTTGTCGGGTAAGTTCCGACCTGCACGAATGGCATAATGATGGCCAGGCTGTCTCCACCCGAGACTCAGTGAAATTGAAATCGCCGTGAAGATGCGGTGTACCCGCGGCTAGACGGAAAGACCCCGTGAACCTTTACTATAGCTTGACACTGAACATTGAATTTTGATGTGTAGGATAGGTGGGAGCCTTTGAAGCAGTCACGCCAGTGATTGTGGAGGCGTCCTTGAAATACCACCCTTTAACGTTTGATGTTCTAACGAAGTACTCGGAACGAGTACTCGGACAGTGTCTGGTGGGTAGTTTGACTGGGGCGGTCTCCTCCCAAAGAGTAACGGAGGAGCACGAAGGTTTGCTAATGACGGTCGGACATCGTCAGGTTAGTGCAATGGTAGAAGCAAGCTTAACTGCGAGACAGACAAGTCGAGCAGGTGCGAAAGCAGGTCATAGTGATCCGGTGGTTCTGAATGGAAGGGCCATCGCTCAACGGATAAAAGGTACTCCGGGGATAACAGGCTGATACCGCCCAAGAGTTCATATCGACGGCGGTGTTTGGCACCTCGATGTCGGCTCATCACATCCTGGGGCTGAAGTAGGTCCCAAGGGTATGGCTGTTCGCCATTTAAAGTGGTACGCGAGCTGGGTTTAGAACGTCGTGAGACAGTTCGGTCCCTATCTGCCGTGGGCGTTGGAGAATTGGTTGGGGCTGCTCCTAGTACGAGAGGACCGGAGTGGACGCACCGCTGGTGTTTCGGTTGTGTCGCCAGACGCATTGCCGAGTAGCTATGTGCGGAAGAGATAAGTGCTGAAAGCATCTAAGCACGAAACTTGCCAAGAGATGAGTTCTCCCAGACTATAAGTCTGTAAGGGTTGTTGGAGACTACGACGTAGATAGGTGGGGTGTGTAAGCGTTGCGAGACGTTGAGCTAACCCATACTAATTGCCCGAGAGGCTTAACTATACAACGCTCAAGTGTTTTTATAGAGAAACAAGAAGACACAAGGCGAAGTAAAGTAAAGACTAAACAAAAAAGACGAATGAAGAAAAGACAAACAAAGAGAAGAATACTCAAAGTAGCAGCTTGTTTTTAGATTTTAACTGAATTATCCCGATGACCATAGTGCTGTGGTTCTACCTGACACCATTCCGAACTCAGAAGTAAAACGCAGTAACGTCGATGGTAGTGTGGTGTTTCGCCATGTGAGAGTAGAGCATCATCGGGTATTATTTCCTGAATATTTTTGATTGAGAGCATTCAGGAAATAGAAAGAATTTGATTGATGACCATAGTGCTGTGGTTCTACCTGACACCATCCCGAACTCAGAAGTAAAACGCAGTAACGCCGATGGTAGTGTAGTGTTTCGCTATGTGAGAGTAGGGCATCATCAATCTAGGAATTTAGTGGAGCGGTAGTTCAGCTGGTTAGAATACCTGCCTGTCACGCAGGGGGTCGCGGGTTCGAGTCCCGTCCGTTCCGCCAATTTATTTAATAGCCGATTAGTGAAAACTAATCGGTTTTTTTGTTTCTATCCTCCAAAGTTTGTTAAAATTTACAAAACTTTCCTAAAATTTAACCGCTTGTATGGCTGAACTTGACCCTATTATTGAACAATTTCTTGATACGTTATGGCAAGAACATGGATTATCTGAAAATAC
The DNA here is from genome assembly GCF_014541205.1 of Mannheimia bovis. Classification (NCBI taxonomy): domain Bacteria; kingdom Pseudomonadati; phylum Pseudomonadota; class Gammaproteobacteria; order Pasteurellales; family Pasteurellaceae; genus Mannheimia; species Mannheimia bovis. Next base: position 475,333 of record NZ_CP061280.1, read on the forward strand.
GATAGCTTCTTACCGTTCTGATCTAGAGCGTTTTTCTGATTATTTTTCTGAACCAAAGGCTTTTTTATCTATCGATCATATCGACCTTCAAGGCTTTTTAGGCGAGCGTTTAGAGCAAGGTTATAAGGCAACAAGCTCTGCTCGAATGCTAAGCTGTTTGCGTAAATTTTTCCGTTTTTTGTGTCTTGAAAATTATCGGCAAGATGATCCTACCCTTACTCTCACTTCGCCAAAACGAGGCTCGCATTTACCTAAATCGTTAAGCGAGGAGCAGGTGATGGATCTGTTGGATTGCCCTAATACACTAGATCCGCTTGAGTTGCGTGACAAAGCGATGCTAGAGCTGCTTTACGCCACGGGTTTGCGGGTGACGGAGCTGGTTTCGCTTTCAATAGATAATATTAGTTTAAAACAAGGTGTGGTGAGAATTATTGGTAAAGGAGACAAAGAGCGATTAGTGCCGTTGGGTGAAGAGGCGAATTATTGGATACAGGAATTTTTTCAATATGGTCGCCCTCTATTACTGAATAATCAGCAATCAGACGTGGTGTTTCCAAGCAGGCGAGGGCAGCAGATGACAAGGCAGACCTTTTGGCATCGTATTAAACATTACGCTGTTCTTGCAGGCATTGATGCAGATAAACTCTCTCCACACGTGCTTCGCCACGCATTTGCTACCCATTTGGTAAACCACGGTGCGGATTTACGAGTAGTGCAAATGTTGCTCGGGCATAGTGATTTATCCACCACGCAAATTTACACCCAAGTGGCAAAAGCCCGCTTGAAATCGTTGCATCAAAAATTTCACCCGAGGGGCTAATTTGTGATACAAGCCACAAATTCATCTTGCCAAAAAATGAGCAATGTGTGGCTTCTTTCCCATACCGGCACATTGTTCTGTTGCCAGATTTTTTTCATCTCTTCCCGATGCGGTTTTCCATAACATTTCACTTTGCCTTGTTGTCCGATTTTAAGTGAAATTTCCTCTTGAGCTAACGTTTCCGGTAATAACAAGCGGTCTGTTTTATCCATTTTTTTGTAAATGATCGCTTGTTGATTACGTGTAATATGCCCTAATGGATAGGGAAGATCGAGATTGGTTTCAGTGCCTAATTTGATTTCAAAAGCAGGAATTTCAGGGATCTCGTTAGTAATATAGAGTGCGTGTTGGTAACGTCTAATCATTTTTTCCCCGATTTTAACTTGCGGATTTTTATCCGCATTTGCAAAAATTAACTCAGAAATGACCGCTTGTAATTGAGCTTGGTTTGGCATCATCACACCATATTTTTCCAACCATAAGCGGACTAATTGTTGCTGTTTGAGTAATGAAAAACGTTCAAAATGAGCAATAGACAGTTGATTTTTTTCCCCAATATTTTTCGTTAGTTCATCATTGAGAAGTTCTTTAATTAGCTCTTGTTGCTCCGAACAATGTTGAGCAGAACGAGCTACCATCTGGCTGAATTGTTGCCAGCGTTGGTTCAATAAAGGCAAGATTTGATTACGGAGGAAATTACGATCATAGCGATTATCTACATTGCTTTCATCTTCAATCCATTCAAGTTGATGAGATTTTGCATAAGCCAATAATTCCGCTTTACTGAAGGTTAATAGCGGTCTAAAAACGGTAAGATTTTGCAAGAAAGTAACCGCTTGCATTGCGGACAATCCCTTAATTCCACTCCCACGTTTTAAGGCTAGGAAAAAGGTTTCCGCTTGGTCGTCTAAATGGTGAGCAGTTGCTAAGATTTCGTTCGATTTTAAATGTTGCTGAATTGCCTGATAGCGAGCTTCTCTCGCTCCGTTTTCTACACCGTTGGTTGAATCAACCATTACTTTTTGCAAAATAAAAGGAATATTTAACCGCTTGCAATATTGTTCGCAAAATTCTGCCCAACTGTCTGCATTAGGGCTTAATCCGTGATGGATATAAATTGCCCTAATGTTAAAGTTTGTATGAGCAAAAAGGTGTAGCAATACCACCGAATCTACTCCACCACTTAAGCCAATCAAAAAGTTGGTTTGGTGGGGAAGATGTTTTATGCACTCGGCTTGGAAGCGGTTAAAAAGTGTCATTTTATTTGCCGATACAAAACGAGCTGAAGATATTGCCGAGTAGATCGTCAGAGGTAAATTGCCCGGTGATTTCACTTAACGCATTTTGGACTAATCGCAATTCTTCCGCTAAGAGTTCGCCCGCTAAGAACTGGGTAAGTTGAATATGCCCTCGTTCTAAATGTTCAGCGGCGGTTTCTAATGCTTGTAAATGGCGACGGCGTGCTAAGAAGCCACCTTCTGTTGAGCTTTGATAGCCCATTGATTTTTTCAAATGTTCACGCAGTAAATCCACGCCCACTTTGGTTTGGGCGGATAGGCGGATTACAGTGAAATCGTCCACTTGAATTAAACCTTCCGGCTCGCCGGATAAATCCACTTTGTTACGAATGACGGTAACGGGCATATTTGCTGGTAGTTTTTCTAAGAAATTCGCCCATTCATTGCGGAACTGATCGGCTTGTTGCTCGGTGCTGTCAATCATCAATAAAACGTGGTCGGCTTGAGCGATTTCGTCCCACGCACGAGCAATACCAATGCGTTCGACTTCATCGCTTGCATCACGTAAGCCAGCGGTGTCGATAATATGCAGAGGCATTCCATCAATGTGAATGTGTTCACGTAGCACATCACGGGTTGTGCCGGCAATGTTGGTTACGATTGCCGCTTCCCGCCCTGCTAAGGCGTTCAATAGGCTTGATTTCCCTGCATTGGGGCGACCGGCAATCACCACTTTCATTCCCTCACGCAGAATTGAGCCTTGTTTTGCCTCACGGCGAACGCCGTCTAATTGGGCGATGATTTCGTTTAATTTCGCTTCAATTTTGCCATCGGCTAAAAAGTCGATTTCTTCATCGGGGAAGTCGATAGCTGCTTCCACATAGGTTCGTAAGTAAATTACATTATCTACTAATGCATTGATTTTGTTAGAAAATTCGCCTTGTAGAGATTTTAATGCCGAACGAGCGGCTTGCTCGCTGGTGGCATCAATTAAATCGGCAATCGCTTCGGCTTGGGCGAGGTCGAGCTTATCGTTTAAAAACGCCTGCTCGGAAAATTCACCTGCATGGGCAATGCGTAGCCCTTTGACTTGCAGAATGCGTTTTAACAATAGGTCTAAAATAACCTGACCGCCGTGTCCTTGCAATTCAAGCACATCTTCGCCGGTAAAGGAATTCGGGGCTTTAAAGAACAAGGCGATGCCTTGATCTAACACCGTACCGTCTTCATCTTTAAACGGCAAATAATTTGCCACACGGGGCGATAATTTTTTGCCTAACACGGCTTCAGCAACAGTCTCCGCCAAAGGACCGGAAACCCGCAAAATCCCAACGCCCCCACGACCAATCGGGGTGGCTTGAGCAACAATGGTATCTTTCATTTTTTATCCTCAAATTGGGTTGCAAGCGGTTGGATTTTGGTAAATTTTTACTAAAAACTGACCGCTTGTAATGATTGCTATAATACCGAAACCAAGCCCAAAGGTAAAATAAAAGCCGATTGCTCGCCTTAAGCCGAAAGAGTAGAATATCGCTTTTTATTTAAACAAATTCACTCGATTTAATGTCTTTAGAAAAACTGTTACTTGTTCGCCGATTTATTTCCACCACCGCATTTTTTTCAATGCAGAGTGTGTTTTTCTTTTACCTGAAAGGGAAAGGATTAGACAACGCCCAAATTGCCTTCTCGCTCTCGTTATTACTATTTTGCAACCAAGCATTAGCCATTTTGGCAGGAATTTGGGGCGATCGCTACGGCTTAGCTAAAATGATGTTACTTGGCTGCTTCTTAGATGTTGTGGCGTATATGCTGTTTTTAGCAGCAGATAATTATATTGTATTGCTGATGGCGACAACCTGTTTCGGCTTAGGCAGTTGCTTGTTCGGCACAAATGCAAGAGCGTGCTTACTTGCTCTTGCAGGCAATGAATATGCCTCAAAAACTCGCTTACAGGGCAAATATTTAAAAGTTACCAGTATGTCTTCAATGTTAGCTCCGCTTATCATCATTCCCTTTATCAAGTTTGAGATGATTGAAACGTTGATTTGGATCTGCTTTATTTTAGAAGCGGTGTTATTTGCGTTTATGGTGAAGCCGTTTTCTGCGGTGGAAGGTATTAACGGAGGTGTGAAGTTTCGTTTCTCACAAATTAAAGAAATTATTACCAAAGAGTTTTTATTTGCTCACTTAATGCTATTTATACCGCTTAGTGTGGCTTCTTCGTACTTTATTATCTTCCCATATCTGTTTGATAAAGTGTTAAATGCCCCCGAACATTCGCCTATTGCGTTGTTTATTAATGGTATTTTAACGGTGAGCTTACAATCTACCTTTTCTCGTAAAATTAATCTTACCAAACAGCAACTGATCTGGGTTTCTCCGTTATTGGCGGTAGCAATTATCGCCCCTTGGTTTGTGGCGGTGAAATTTGCCACATTAACCGTAGCTTATATTTATACCGTTATTTTTACGGTGGTGGAAGTGTTTGCTTTAACCGCAATGGCAAATTTATTGGTGAAGTTTGACAATGGTACGCATCGAGGCTTTATTTTTGGCTCATCACGCCTCATTTTGTCTATCACTACAGTAATCACAATGAATTTAGTGCCGGTGATTTTTTTGATTTAACAAGCGGTTGGTTTTGAGGGATTTTTTGCAAAAAGAAAGCCGTTAGTGAAAGGATTTCATTAACGGCTTATGTCATTTATTCCATTAGTGTTTGGAAATTATCGTAACTCAACCCTAATTTACGGCGAGCCGCTTGTGCTTGTGAGCAAGGGTAAAAATGGGTTACTGCCGAACGTTGTTCGTGTTTGCTGTAGTGATCGCCGATTTGTTTTACCTTCTCTACACATTGATTGTAATCTTGTTTTAATTGCTCAGGATTTTTTGTGTAGTTCTCAATTACAGTTTGCTCTTTGGCTTTCAGGGCTTTTTCAAAGGCTCTTTTTGCACTTAACGGATTTTTGTTATTGAACATTGCGTATTCCGATTTTTGTTGCTCTAAGGTTGGTAAATCTTGAGTTTCGAAGGCTTTTTCAGCCTGTTCGCCTAATGCGGTTTCCCAAATTGAGCAAGCAGAAAGAGGGCGTTTATCTTTCGCACAAAACTCTTTTTCTTGTTTGAGTAATTCATCGTAAGGAAATTTTACCAACTCCGTTTTTCCAAGTTCAACATTTTCTAAATGGATTTCCTCAATTGCTTTACACGCATAGTTAGTTTTAGGAACAACAAATCCGGTTTTGCTGAATTGATTAACATATTTAGCACAATCTGAATTTACAACATAGTGAGCCGTTGCTTTCCAATCTACTTGCCCGAGTTCTTGTTTTATTTTTGCTTTTTCACGCTCGATTTCTTCTCTAGCTTTTGCTTCAGTTGCTTTTCTCTCTATCTCAGCCTTGATTTTCCGATCTTCTTTAATAGCATCAATAGCGGCGTTACATTCAGCATCTTTTTGTAGAGCTTTTAACGTATTTTCATCTTTCTTGTTCCAAGCCTCCTTAGCTTTGTTTTCACACTCGGTTTTCTTTGCTTCTGCTTTATCAATATTTTGTAAATAGTAAGCCTTATCTTTTTCTGAACAGCCTGCTAATGTAAATGTAGTAGCAATAATACTGGCTAAGAGTACTTTTTTCATTGATTTCTCCTCATATTAATGAAAATAATAACATTATATATTGTTTTTTTTTTGTTCAATTTGATATTGTTTCTTAACCGTTTTAACGGTGCGATAGCCATATAAAAGCCCTGTAAATTTTATTTACAGGGCTTTATTTTAAGGTAGAACTTCAGCCAACCACAATCTCAGCTTTAAACTTAAATAGCTAGTGTAACCTGTGGTGTGGTTAAATATTTTCCCGTCTTTGATAATTAAAATAGTGGGGGTAGCTTGAATGTTCCAACCTTGAGAAAATTCACCTGTTGGGTCGTTTAGGGTTGAGAAGGTGTAACCGTTTTCGTTGAGATACGTTTCGACTTCTATTTCACCACCTGATTTTAAGGCAACGCCTAAGACTTCCGTACCTTCTTCAGATAATTTCTGAACACTCGGCGAAACCACACTACAGAAATGACACCAACTTCCCCAAAAATAGAGCAGCATTGGCTTTTCGTGGCTAAGCTGGGCAATGATTTTTGGTTGATTTTGAATATCGTAATGTACCTTTTGTTCAAATTGGGTTGGGGTAGATGGCGATCTATACCAATCCACGATAAAACTGAGTACGATAAATAAGCCGCCGAATACAAAAATATTTTTGATGAAGCGGTTAATAAGCGATTTCTTTTTATTCATAATAATATAACGGCTAAAAACACAAAAAACCTGTGAAGATTGCTCCACAGGTTTCTGTTTTAACAAATTATAGAATATCTAATAATTCTACTTCAAACACTAAGGTTGCAAATGGCGGAATTGATGCACCTGCACCACGCTCACCATAAGCTAATTCTTGTGGAATAGTTAAACGCCATTTTGAACCAACAGGCATTAATTGTAATGCTTCTGTCCAACCACGAATCACTCCACCAACCGGGAATTCAGCCGGCTGACCACGTTTTACTGAACTGTCAAACACTGTGCCGTCAATTAATGAGCCGGTGTAGTGAACACGCACGGTTGATGTTGCAGTTGGTTTTCCGCCTGTACCTTCGGTTAAGATTTCATATTGTAAGCCGCTTTCGGTTACAACAACGCCTTTCGCTTTTTTGTTTTCTTCTAAGAAGGCTTTGTTTTCTGCATCAATCGCTTTGAACGCTTCCGCTTGAGCGGCTTCCGCACGCTGACCTAATTCTTGTAATGCCGCTGTTACTTCGTTGAGATCAATTGCCGGTTCATTATTGTTTAATACATCGTAAATACCACGAGCCACCGCTTCTGCATTTACGTCCATACCGCTACCTAAAAGTTGCTGACCGATTTGTAAACCGATACCGTAACCGCCTTTTGCTTCTACTGAGTCTAATGCAACTGAATTGAAATCTAATGCCATTTGTTGTTCCTTTTAATTAATTGAATAATGTATCGAATAAATACGGGTAGATAAATGGGGATAAAAATTGAAAATACAAGGTAAGAAAGAAACAAGCGGTTAGTTTTTTGCAAAATTTTGCAACAAAACCACCGCTTGTAAAGATTAGAAGGTTAAGTACGGAGCAACTTTCTCAACGGTTGCCTCGCCAATACCCGGAATATTGGATAATTCCGCTGCACTTTTAATTTTGCCCGATTTTTTACGATATTCTACAATCGCCTTTGCTTTCGCTTCGCCAATTCCTGCTAAAGATTGAAGCTCTTCTTCGCTTGCTTTGTTAATATTGACTTTTTGTGATTTTTTCACTGTAGTCGTTTTTTCAGCTACGGTTGCTTTTACTGCTGCTACTTTTTCTGTTGTAGCGGATTTAGCTGAATTTAGTGTTTCTCTTGCAGTGGCTGCTTTTTCGGTAGTCGCTACTTTAGCGGCTTCTGCTTTCACTTTTGCATTTTCTGTTGCAGAACCAACTTTAGCTTTCACAGCTTCCGTTTTCTCTGCAACACTCTCTTTTACTTCTTTCGCTTTTACTTTTGTACTTTCTTTAACTTCAGTGGCGGTTTGTACTGTAGAGGCTTTCGTTGCATTGATTTGTTCGGTTGTTGCCGCTTTTGCACTGACTTTCTGTGTATTGGTTTCGGCAAGTGATGTTGCTGAAACAGCCATCGCAACGCCTAATGCTAATAATGTTTTTAGTGGTTTCATTTAAAATCCTTAAAATAAAAAAGAGGGTGAATAATTGAAAAAACTTTATCCTAAGACTTTACCAATTTGATAAAGTTCATTGCGTTTGTAATTAACGGTAAGCTATAAAAAGTAAGCAGCTATTTTACTAAAAATGGCTGCTTACTTTATGGATAAAATTAGAGCAATAGTGCACTGCCCCATTTAATGATGTCGAAGAAAAATTTATTGTCGCTAGTGGCAACTTTCTCACCACTTTTGTTAGTTTCAGTTTTTGCCTCTTCCACCATTCCGCTTTGGTATTGTCCTTTCACTACTGACAGATCGTTTTTCGCATTGGCACGCAAGGTGGCACACTGCTTTGTTGGCAGCTCTTCTACCGCGTCGTTATTTTTAAATTTCTTGAACAAATACTGAGCGTAACCCATTGATTTTTCATCATTTTGAATGATTTTGACATACTGCTCGCCGATAATCTCTTCAAGCGGATAGAAGAACACATATTGCGAGAAAATGTAGGAATCTTCCTTAGAAAAATGTTCCTGCTGAATGCGGGTGAGGTTCGGGTAAATACACAGCTTCGCCCGATTGCTTGCCACCACCCATTTTTGAGCGTCCGCTTCAGATAATACATAATCAGCATTCGCAAATTCGCCCGGGAAGGCTTCTTGTTTTGCTGTTTCATTTGATGTGCAAGCAACAGCCAAAAAGCCTGTTGAAAGTAATATTATTTTTTTAAACATAATGCGTTTCCCATTAAAAATTTTGCGTATTCTAGCAAAAAAATAACGACTTACCATTGCAAAATTTTATAGAAAAACTACCGCTTGTGAAGTGCAAAGATTGAGAGGGATTATTTAGAATATTTATAATACGGTTTCAAGAAACACCAAAAGCCCACGTTTTTTATCTGCACTTAAACGATCTAAGTGAGCATTTAATCTAACGCGAACACTATCTTCGGAAATAGGAACAAATTGTTGTTTATCATTTATACTTAGATCCGAAATACAATCAATAAAGAACCAACCAATTTCAGTGTTTAAAGTAGTGGCAATTTCGACTAAATGAGCCACATTGATTTTATTCTCTCCTCGTTCATAGCGAGAAAGCTGTTGTTGAGCGATACCTATTTTTTCAGATAATTCGGCAGCACTGAATCCAAACTCTTTTCGTTTTTGCTGAATTCGTTTGCCTACTAATCTATCTATTTCTGTTACTGAAAGTTTCGACATTACTCAAGCCCTAATTTATCTTTTATTGCTATTTTGTAACTGTTTTACTCTTTTAAAAATATCGGTTATAGTACAAATTATGGTTTTTATTTATTTAAGGTTTTACTTTTATGTATCAAAGTCATCCATTTACGCTAATTCATTGGTTTGGTCCTTTCAGATTAGATGATATTTTAGAAAATAATGAATGGAAGTGGAAAACAGGGCTTTATTTAGGTATAGGAAAACTTAAAGGTAGTCGCAAAGAAGGTGAAATTCTTTATTGTGGTATTTGCGAGCAATCTTATGCTTCTCGTTTTAAAAATCACCATAAACTTCCATTTATCACAAGAGAGCAAGAAATTTGGCTGGGGCAAGTTGCTTCAACTCCTTACCCATCAAATAATGGAGCATATAAAGCCTATTTAAAAGAGCCGGAAAGATTACTCACTTATTTTATGCAACCAGCACTAAATGATAGAAATACTATTTTAATACCAAGAGTAGGCACAGTGCTTAACTATTGGTTTAAACCAAATGGGCAATCACGTAAAAAGAGATTATCTACAACACTAAACTTACCTGACATAATTTCTTGGGATGGAGAAAAATGGCGTTCAGGCAATTTACGCATTGAAGATAATGAATAAAAGGGTAATTAAAATGGCAAAATCACCAACAAAAGAACTTGAACGTCTTGAGCAACAACTCCATAAAGGGCACATCTCTGAAAGACAGTTTAAAAAATTAAGACAAAAGACGATAGATGATGCTTTAAAGCAAAAATCTGCTACTTCTTCACCTCGCTCTAAAAAGAAAGGTGGTAATAATACACTCAAAGGGATAGGCTTATTTTTATTACTCGTAGTTTTTGGTTCTTCTTATAATAAAAATGAAAGCGTGAGCGATACAAAATCAGCAACACAAACTACAAAAAACGCAACTCAGAAACAATGCGATCAAATATGGAAAGATGAAGGGTATTACAAGGTACTCAGAAGTAGCTGTACTTTTATGGAAGACGTAGATCCTATTTACAGAACAGAGAGCTCTGATAGACATAGTCAATTTAAGGAATATGCAGATAGAAATGGTTGCTCCTATAATGAAGAAAAGGCAACTAAAATAAGCACTGACACTAGCTTGGTTATAATGGAAAAATTGAGAGCATCTCAAGAAAAAACCGGAAATATTCAGGCTTTTTGTAATGCGGAAACAAGCTATTTTGGTAAGGTTATCAAAAAATACAATATTCAGTAATGACTAGGGGACTGCCTTAAAGGCACTCCCCATTTTTATTTGTAAAATTCTATACAAAAACCACCGCTTGTTTTTTCCGATCCCCTAATCTGTTAAACTAACGGCAATGATTTCTAACTACTTAAACAATTGATGACGAAAGATCTTTCTACTCACACGCCGATGATGGTGCAATATTTGCAACTCAAAGCTCAAAATCCGGATATTTTACTATTTTACCGAATGGGGGATTTCTATGAGCTGTTTTATGATGATGCAAAACGAGCGGCGGCGTTGTTGGATATCTCGCTGACCAAACGTGGGCAATCGGCAGGTGAGCCTATTCCAATGGCGGGGGTGCCGTATCACGCAGTAGAAGGGTATTTAGCAAAGCTGGTGGCATTGGGCGAGAGTGTGGCAATTTGCGAACAGGTGGGCGATCCAGCCACCTCAAAAGGACCTGTTGAGCGTAAAGTAGTGAGAATTGTAACACCGGGAACGGTTAGCGATGAGGCATTGTTACCTGAACGCCAAGATAATTTAGTGGCAGCAGTCTATGAGGAAAAAGGTATTTTTGCGATAGCCTCATTGGATATGACTTCTGGGCGGTTTTTAATCAGCGAGTTGCCGAACAAAGAGGCGTTGGCGGCAGAATTACAACGTTTACAACCGGCGGAAATTCTGTATGCGGAAGATTTCTCGGCTGCGGGCATTTTAAATAATTATAAAGGCTTACGTCGCCGTCCGGTGTGGGAGTTTGAGCTGGTAACTTCCATTCAATTATTAAACCGCCAGTTCGGCACACAAAGTCTTGCGGGGTTTGGAGTAGAGAAGGCTATCGTTGCTCTTTGTGCTGCAGGTTGTGTGTTGCATTATGCACAAGAAACCCAGCGTACCGCATTGCCTCATATTAATTCTATTAAGTTAGCTCAACATAGCGATACTGTACTATTAGATGCCGCAACCCGCCGTAATTTAGAGCTTACGCAAAATCTGGCAGGTGGCACGGAAAACACGCTGGCTGCCGTATTAGATAAATGCGTTACCCCAATGGGAAGCCGTTTGCTCAAGCGTTGGATTCATCAGCCCATTCGAGATTATGCCAAACTGCAAGAAAGACAACAGACCATTGCAGCTATTATTCAGCACGATAGAGTAGGCGATCTCCAACCGTTACTTCAGCAAGTTGGCGATATGGAGCGGATCTTAGCCCGTGTTGCGTTACGTTCCGCTCGCCCTCGTGATCTCACTCGTTTACGCACCGCATTGGCACAACTGCCCGAAGTTGCAAAAAATTCCCAAAATTTGACCGCTAGTTTAGATAAATTGCTATCTCAATTAGCGGATTTCAGCGAGCTACTTGATTTACTTGAGCGTGCGATTATTGAAAATCCGCCACAGCTTATTCGTGATGGAGGTGTGATTGCTGAAGGCTATAATGCGGAGTTGGACGAATGGCGACAGCTTTCAGATGGAGCAACCCAATATTTAGAGAATTTGGAAATTCGTGAGCGTGAAACCACTGGCATTGATACACTGAAAATCGGCTTTAATGCAGTACATGGCTACTATATTCAGATCAGTCAAGGGCAAGCTCATAAAGCCCCGATTCACTATGTCCGTCGCCAAACGCTTAAAAATGCGGAGCGATACATTATTCCTGAACTCAAAACCTATGAAGACAAGGTATTAAAAGCGAAGGGGGCATCGCTCGCACTTGAAAAGCAACTTTATGATGAGTTGTTCGATATTTTGATGCCACGATTAGGCGAGTTACAACTTGCCGCAATGGTGCTTTCAACTCTTGATGTGCTGACTAATCTTGCTGAACGAGCAGACAGTTTAAACTACGTTTGCCCGACCTTTAGCCCAACTAGAACGGTAAATATCAAAGGTGGCAGACACCCTGTGGTTGAGCAGGTATTAACCGATCCGTTTATTGCTAACCCTGTATTTCTGAATGCTCAACGCCATTTGTTGATTGTAACAGGTCCGAATATGGGCGGTAAAAGCACTTATATGCGACAAATCGCCCTGATTACCTTGATGGCGTATATCGGCAGTTTTGTGCCGGCAGAAAGTGCGGAAATTGGTCCGATTGATCGTATTTTCACTCGTATTGGAGCAAGTGATGATTTGGCTTCCGGGCGTTCAACCTTTATGGTGGAAATGACCGAAATGGCGAATATTTTGCACCAAGCTACCGAAAATAGTCTGGTGCTGATTGATGAAATCGGGCGTGGTACTTCCACCTATGATGGGTTATCATTGGCGTGGGCGTGTGCGGAATGGCTGGCGAAGAAAACGCAATCTTTAACCCTATTCGCTACCCATTATTTCGAGCTAACAGGGCTACCAAATCAGCTTAAAGGCGTGGCAAACGTACATTTAGATGCGAGAGAACATAACGACACCATTGCCTTTATGCACTCGGTACAAGAAGGGGCGGCAAGCAAAAGCTATGGCTTGGCGGTGGCGGCTCTTGCCGGTGTGCCAAAGCAAGTGATTCAATTGGCAAAACAACGTTTAGCTCATTTAGAAGAAATTTCCCACCAAACCAAACAAGCCAATGAACACCCACAGGCGGATTTGCTTTTTGCAGCAGACTTTTCCGATGATTTGCAAAAAAACGAAGCAATTCGACCGCTTGTTGCAGAAGAAAGCGAGCTAGAAAAAGCACTCAAAGCAATCCAACCTGATGAACTCACGCCAAGACAAGCGTTAGAGGAGCTTTATCGGTTGAAGAAGTTGTTGGGGTAAAGGTTTTATTTGACGGCAATTTGTAAAAAGCTCATAATTTATCCAGTAAGTAAAAGGAAAATGATATGCCAATAAATTCAACAGAAAACCAGCAAAAAAAGATTTTTCAAGAAAAGATCTTATCAATGTTTGAACAATCTTTAACGGAAGAGCAACGTTTTTTGCAAGGCGTGTTAAGTGGGAAAATTAAAACTTACTCTCACGAAGAGGTAATAGCTGACTTGCGTAAGGTGTTAAAACGATGAAACAAGATTATATTGTTCGCTGGTCTGAAATGGCGAGATTTCAGCTATTAGATAAAGCGGAGTATATCTATGCTCAAAGTCAAAATGAAGCAATTTCAGATAGATTTATTACTGAAATGAAATGTTAGCTGAAAAACTAGGTTATATTGCAGATGCATGTGCTGATGGGCGATTCCATATATTTCCTCTTAAAAATGGACATTCTGTAAAATTTTTAGTAATGGATCCTTATGTAATGATTTACGCTTTTTTTCCTAGAGGTGTAAATCACTAAGTTAAAAAATCGCCCTTGAACAGGGCGATTTTGCTTAGAACGTATGTGAAAACTCAATATACACACGGTTTTTGTCATAACTATAAAAAGAGTGATTACTTTTTACTTTGTTATATTGCCAGGTTAAACGAGGAGTAATGCCTTTAAAATGCACGGCTCTGTGCCAGATACTCGCTTGTACGCCGTATTCTTTATTACGCTGGGTAATTTGGAAAATAGGCATTGGTGCTCTATATTGCTTGCGACCATAGCTCACGCTTAATTGACTTGAAAGCCCATTCTTCCACTCTTGCCCCCAACCTAGTGAAACACCTCGACGAATAAAGCTGTCATCTAAATCTCTTGTGCTATTGCGGTTAAAGTTCGCTCCAACAAACCAATATTGCTGGCTGCTTGGGTGGTAGTAAATACTCGGAGAAACAAAATGATAATTCCCATCTAAGTGCTGGCGGCGGGTATAACGTTGCTCGGCATATTCATACGTTATTGAGGATTGCCATTGTGGCGTAATCCAGTATTGCCAACGAGTATTAACACCGCCTGCATTGGAATAACGCTTAGTGCTTTGACTTTGAGTAGAACCGCCCGCATACCAGGTTTGCTCTAAGAAAGGTAAAACCGTGATTTTTTGTTTCGCACTTTGATAGCCTAATCCGAAACTTTCTCTAAGCGAATATTCATTATATTTTTTATTATTCCAATAATATTTGCCATTACCGTTTAGGCGAAACTCGTGGAAGAAACCATTTCCCCAAGACCATTTTTTCGCAGCGTCAAAACTTAGCCCAATCCCTTGAGCAGACTCTTTCTTCGGAGCTGTCCATCTGCCGTAAGTTGTGCCTGAAGCTGGAGCATTATTAATATTTGGATCATTTAAATAAGTTAAGCCGCCTTGAAATACCCATTTGTCTTGTTTACTGATGGCTTCTAAATAATGATTGATGATATTTGTAATTTTTATAGGTAATTTATCCGCTTGTAATTTATGAAATTGTGCTTCTGCGGCTTCATTTTCACGGTTTTCAAAAAGTGCCACCGCAAGCTGCATTCGGATCGGCTGATTTTCCGGATAACTTGCCAGCAACTCTCGGTAAAGTTTAATAGATTGAGTATAATCTTGATTTGATTTTGCCTCTGTTGCCTTTGCCCACGTAATCATTTCACGATTTTGCTTAGATGTAGGGAGTTTTTGGTATATCGGCAATAAAAAGAGGACGTTTTCGGTATTGCCTGTTACCAATGCCGTCAGCATTGCTGAATTTAATAACTCAGGCTGCTGAATGAGTTCTTGGCTTGAAATTGAAATAGTCTGATTGCTATTTTGCACTTTGGGCTGAGCTTGAGCAACTTTATGTTCCGGTGTCTCAAACGATTGATTTTGTTGCATCCGCTGATTATCCATTTTCTCTTGAATTGGATCTGGGGCGGTATCAGCTAATGCAAAATGTGCAGCTAAACTGAAAGCAATAGGAATAATTTTTTTCATAGTAAAGTATTATAAAAGAAATAGAAAAGGCTATTTTTCAATAGCCTTTCAAAAAAATCAATAAAAAAATTATTGTTTTTTACCGCCAAATGCACCGGAGAAGTCTGATGAGCTATAAGCACCACCGATTTCGCTTGCATTTGAACCATAGAAATGACCTTCTAGCTCGGCTGATTTTCCGTTATGGACTGCTTTTCCATCAAATTCGTTACCATCAATTTTAGCGTTTGTTACTGCTACATTTGGAGCAACATCACCGTTTATGGTTTTGTTAGCAAAATCAACGTTTAATTTGTGATCTCGAGAGGTTGATGTTTGACCATTTGCTACAAAAACACCATCTACATTATAAGTTGCGGAACCTGTAGTTGGAATATTAGATTTTGGTGTAACATCACCTTGTGCAAAAACATAACCATCAATATGTCCGAATTTTACGTTAGTAAATTTGGCACCGCTTACAGTAAAGTTTTTATAAGTTACGCCGTTAATTATGCTATTTTGAAGATTTGTAAATCCACCAGAAACAATATTACCCCAAGAAACAGGGAATGTTTTACCATCAACAATTAATTGTTGTTTATAGGTGTTTGCTTTTGCAATATCAAATTCTTTGCCATCACTGACACGGAAAGCAGTTCCCATATCATCAGAAGAGTTTGTTTGGGTTGGTTGAGTTGGAGTTGTTTGGGTAGGTGCAGGTTTATTAGCAGAAGTATTTGTATTATTATTTGCAGCAGGAGAAGTACTATTATTTCCACCACCTGAACTACCACAAGCAGAAATTACACCAGCAGCAAGAAGCGTTAAGCTAAATTTTACGATTTTATTCATGGCTATATTCCTTTGTATATTTAAAATAGAAACTATGATGAGCTAAAGAGCTAAAGAGCTAAAGAGCTAAAGAGCTAAAGAGCTAAAGAGCTAAAGAGCTAAAGAGCTAAAGAGCTAAAGAGCTAAAGAGCTAAAGAGCTAAAGAGCTAAAGAGCTACGACAAGCTATCAAAATAGAGTATGCAAAATTTAGTTTCTATTGTAAATAGTTATTTATACAAGCGGTTGTTTTTGCAAAAAATCTTGCAAAAATAACCGCTTGTTGTCTTATATCTCCCCAATCTATGTTAAAATTCTCTGTTTTTATGGTATGAGAGAGAAATAAAGTGGAACAAAATTTAGTCGAGTTTTTAACAAAAACCTTAGATGATTTAAAGGCGAAAGATATTTTAGCCATTGATGTGAAAGGTAAATCAAGTATTACCGATACAATGATTTTAGCCACAGGAACGTCAAGTCGCCACGTGGCTTCAACGGCGGATCGTTTGATTAGTGAAGCGAAACAAGCAGGCGTTGAAGTGTTTGGCGATGAAGGCAAAGCGGTAGCAGATTGGATTGTGGTGGATTTCGGGCAAGCGATAGTTCACTTGTTGCAAGAAGAGAGCCGTGAGATGTATCAATTAGAGAAACTTTGGGTGTAAGCCTGTTTTGATTAGCATTACAAGCGGTTGTTTTTATTTGATTTTTTGCAAATTAATCATTAATTTTGACCGCTTGTGAGTATCAGAAAAATGAAAATTCAATTAATTGCAGTTGGCACAAAAATGCCAGCCTGGGTAACAACGGGGTTTGAAGAGTATCAACGCCGCTTTCCGAAAGATATGCCGTTTGAGTTGATTGAAATCCCAGCGGGAAAGCGAGGCAAGAATGCTGATACCAAACGCATTTTAGAGCTTGAAGGCAAGGCGATGTTGGCAGCAGCAGGAAAGGCAAAAATTGTTACGTTAGATATTCCGGGTAAGCCCTGGACAACCGAGCAGTTAGCCACTCAACTAGAAGGCTGGAAAAATGATGGGCGAGATGTTGCTTTGTTAATTGGTGGTCCAGAAGGATTATCTCCTGAATGTAAAGCAGCGGCTGAGCAGAGTTGGTCGTTATCGCCTTTAACATTGCCACACCCGCTTGTGCGTGTGGTGGTGGCAGAAAGTTTGTATCGGGCGTGGTCGGTAACCATTAATCACCCTTATCATCGAGAATAGTTGTTAGATATATGTTTGGTAAATTAGCAAAATTCACTTCATCAAATCAGCGAGAAAAGGTACGAGATGGGCAGGCAGAAAGTAATCTGTATGCCCGCCGTGCCTTAGTTGCGTTTGTGGGAGTACTTGCCTTAACTGGTGTGTTGTTAGCTAATCTGTACCATTTACAAGTGGTTAATTATGATGACTACCAAACACGTTCAAATGGTAACCGTATTAAATTATTGCCAGTGCCACCTGCCCGTGGGCTAATTTATGACCGTAATGGAAAAGTATTAGCGGAAAACTTGACCTATTTCGGGCTGTTTATTGTGCCGGAAAAAACGGAGAATATTGAGCAGACCTTAGAAGAACTCAGAGAAGTGGTTGGGCTGACAGACGAAGATATCGAGAACTACAATAAAGAGAAAAAACGTACCTCTCGTTATACGCCGATTATGCTGAAAGGCAATTTGAATGAAACGCAGATGGCACGTTTTGCTGTCAATCAGTACCGCTTTCCTAGTTTAGATGTGCAGGCGTACTACAAGCGTAATTATCCTTATGGAGAATTATTAACCCATATTATCGGTTATGTAGCGAAAATTAACGAAAATGACAAGAAAAAGCTGCAAGAAGAAGGGAAATTCGGTAATTATGCAGGTTCACACGATATGGGAAAACTGGGTATCGAGAAATTCTACGAAGATCAATTACACGGTGTAACAGGTTTTGAGGAAGTTGAAATCAATAATCGTGGTAAGGTTATCCGTAAGTTGCGTGATCAAGCGGGGGTTGCCGGCAGTAGTATTCGCTTAACTATAGATGTGGAGCTACAACAGTATGTAATGTCGTTGATCTCCGATCATAAAGGGGCAGTTGTGGTGCTTGACCCTCGTGATAGTAGCATTTTAGCGATGGTATCGAATCCGAGTTATGACAATAATCTATTTGTGGGCGGTATTTCAGGTAAGGATTATAAAGCGTTGCTTGATGATCCAAATAGACCGCTTTATAGCCGTGTAACTCAAGGGACTTATCCGCCGGCATCGACTATTAAAGCATTTATGGCGGTAGCCGGTTTGGAAGAAGGACTTATTACGCCGACAACGACTATTTCTGATCCCGGCTATTGGATTTTACCCGGCACAACGCAACGTTATCGAGACTGGAAGCGTAGTGGGCACGGTGCAACCAATGTGAATAAAGCGATTACCGAGTCATCCGATACCTTCTTCTATCAGTTAGCCTACAAAATGGGGATTGATAAAATGTCGGAATGGATGAAGAAATTCGGCTTTGGGGTAAAAACAGGGATTGATATTTTTGAAGAATCGGCAGGCGTAATGCCAACTCGTGAATGGAAGCAAAAACGTTATAAAAAGCAATGGGTGCAGGGCGATACTATTCCTGTTGGTATCGGGCAAGGTTATTGGATTTCAACACCGATTCAGTTAGCGAAAGCAACGGCGATTTTAATCAATAACGGGCGAGTTAATACACCACATTTAATGCTTGAAGTACAAAGCAGTAATTCAGTAACACCATATCAAGATCCGTTACTTTATGAAGATATTAAAGGCGTGCCGGATTCGTATTGGAATTTAGCAAAACTCGGTATGTATAACGTAAACCACGCTCCCAACGGGACAGCTCGTAAGGTGTTTGCGAGTGCGTTTTATCATTCTGCGGGTAAAACGGGAACGGCTCAGGTGTTTAACTTGAACGGCAAAAACTACGACAAGAATGCAATTAAAAAAGAGTTGCACGACCACGCGTGGTATATCGGTTATGCCCCTTATGAAAACCCGACAATGGTAGTGGCGTTAATTTTAGAAAATGCAGGAGGAGGTGGAAGTGCAGCAGCTCCGGTTGCCCGTCAAATTATGGATTATGTGCTAAGAAAAGGCGTTAATGAACAATCTAATTTGCAAAATTCTGAGAAAAATCAACCGCTTGTAACAGAGGGCAACAATGAATAGTGGATTTAAAAAACTTTTCTGGAAGCTATTTTCGCTCGATCTTCTTTTACTAATTGGTTTATTAGCGATTACCGGCTACGGTTTATTAGTGCTGTATAGTGCAAGTGGCGGAAGTGAGAGAATGTTTACTAACCGAGTGGTGCAAGTCTCGCTTGGTTTGGGTTTAATGCTGGTAATGGCAATGTTTCCACCACGTTTTTATCAAAAAGTATCGCCTTATTTATATATTTTTTGTTTAATATTGCTGATTTTAGTGGACTTGGTGGGGGAAACCAGTAAGGGGGCTCAGCGTTGGTTAAATTTAGGTTTTGTTCGTTTTCAACCGTCTGAAATTGCAAAACTCGCCGTGCCGTTGATGGTTGCCACTTATTTAAGTAAGCGACCACTTCCACCTAGTTTTAAAGATACTTTTATCACTCTGGCAATTATCATTGTACCCACTTTATTAGTTGCGATTCAGCCCGATTTAGGTACATCTATTTTGGTTTGTTCGGCAGGACTTTTTGTACTGTTTTTAGCTGGTCTAAGCTGGAAATTGATTGGTGCAGGCGTGGTGTTTTTGGCAGGCTTTATTCCGATAATGTGGTTTTTCTTGATGCACGATTACCAAAAAACCCGGGTAATGACGTTAATCGATCCGGATAAAGACCCATTGGGTGCAGGCTACCATATTATCCAATCTAAAATTGCGATAGGCTCAGGTGGCATTAACGGTAAAGGCTGGATGGAGGGTACGCAATCGCAACTGGAGTTTTTGCCTGAACCACATACTGATTTTATTTTTGCGGTTTTAAGTGAAGAACATGGTATGATAGGTGTCTTGATTTTGCTGGCTATTTATTTGTTTATTATTGCCAGAGGCTTAATGATTGGCACAAAATCGGATTCTGCCTTTGGGCGTATATTATCGGGCGGTACAGCCCTGTTGTTCTTTGTTTATGTTTTTGTAAATATTGGAATGGTAAGTGGTATTTTGCCCGTAGTCGGTGTACCATTACCGCTCTTTAGCTATGGAGGAACATCTTATGTTACTCTTATGGCTGCATTTGGCTTGATGATGTCCACTTATGTGCATCGTAAACGTACAGGTAGTAACAACCCCTACGACAAGCTAAAATAAATAGGGTATCAACGCCCTGAACTTTTGCTTTTTTGCGGTATCAAAAAGCAGTGAAACTATCATCGTTACAAACAATAGCGACATCCACATAGAGGAAAAAACTTATATGAGATTAGGTAAAATTGTAACCCTGTTGTTAGCTGGATTTCTGACTTTTAGCTCATTAAATTCTTTTGCTGCGACAAAGGATTCAAAAGCTAAGTCGAGTATCTCAACAAAGAAGCAAACAGCTTCTAAAGCAACAAAAAAGACGGCAAAAATTGCCAAAAAAGTCACGACGAAAGCCACAAAAAAAGAGACTGCAACGATTAATAAGCAATCGCCAAAGAATCTACATAAACAGGTTATCAATAAACATTTTCAAACAGGTGTAGCGAGCTATTATGCGAACAAATTTAATGGTCGCCGCACCGCAAATGGTGAAACCTTTAGCAATGCAAAATTGACAGCTGCACATCGAACGCTACCTTTCGGCACGTTGATTGAAGTAACTAATTTACGCAATGGGCGTTCGGTTATTGTACGGGTAAATGATAGAGGTCCTTATGCTCACTCTAGAGTGCTTGATTTATCATCATCAGCAGCTAAGCAAATTGGTATGCATCATTCAGGTGTAGCTAAAGTCAAAATAGCAGTAGTAAATAAAAATGCGAATTTAACAAAAGACCTTTATGCCCTGTATTAATTTAAGAGGAATTTAGACGAATTTATGAAAAAAACATTAGTGAAAGCTGTCAGTGTTGTCAGTCTTGCGGTATCAAGCATTGCTTACGCTGATTTAAATACCAACTTTAACCTACAAGCTCCACAAATTAATGCACAAACTTATATTTTGATGGATTACAATTCTGGGGAAGTATTAGCTAGTTTAAATCCTGACCAACGTCAATATCCGGCATCATTAACCAAAATGATGACTAGCTATGTGGTAGGCGAAGCATTAAAAGAAGGGAAAATCAGCAACAGTGATATGGTTACAGTAACGGAAAACTCTTGGGCACAAAAGTTTCCGGGTTCTTCATTAATGTTCTTAGATTTGAACACTAAAGTTTCTGTTGCAGATTTAATGAAAGGCTTGATTATCGTGTCAGGTAACGATGCATCTGTAGCTCTTGCGGAACACGTTTCCGGCTCTGAAGCCGCATTCATTAATGAAATGAATAAATATGTACAGCAATTTGGGTTAAAAAATACACATTTTACGACGGTGCACGGCTTAGATCACCCGGAGCAATATTCTTCAGCTCGTGATATGGCAATTATCGGTGCTCACATTATTCGTGATCACCCTGAAGAATACAAAATTCACGCAGAAAAAGAGTTTCAATATAACATCAAAAAACCACAATTAAACCGCAATGGCTTATTGTGGGATAAAACCATTCAAGTTGATGGTTTAAAAACAGGTCATACTGACAAAGCCGGTTATAACTTAGTAGCTTCAGCGGTTAATCCAAATACTCGCTTGATTTCTGTTATAATGGGCGTGCCAACTTACAAAGGGCGTGAAGTTGAAAGTAAAAAATTACTCCAATGGGGCTTTGCAAACTTTGAGACCATCAAATCACTCCCAGCGGCACAATCTGTTGCAGAGCAAAGTGTTTATTATGGTGAAGTGAACAAAGTGCAGTTAGGTTCGGTACAAGATAGTTTTGTAACCATTCCAAAGGGCAGAGCGGCAGACTTAAAAGCTCGTTATGAGTTAGAGAAGAAAAACCTTGAAGCTCCTTTAGTAAAAGGGCAAGTAGTCGGTAAAATGATTTACCAATTAGATGGTAAAGATGTGGCAAGCACTAACTTACAAGCACTACAAGATGTTCCGGAAGCCGGTATTTTTGGCAAAGCGTGGGATTGGATCGCTTTAACTGTGAAGAGCTTATTTGATTAATCTTGTAATTTAGTATTTTATCCCCATTTAAGGTGGAACAGATCAAGCGGTGTGATTTTGCAAAAAATTTGCAAAATTTCACCGCTTACCGTTTAAAAATAAGGATCCAAAATGTCTCAATCAAAAGCAATCAATTTACAAGATTTACCACAAGCTAAATTAAAAGATTTATTAGAGTTTCCGTGCAATTTTACCTTCAAAGTAGTGGGAGCAAACCGTGAAAATTTAGTTGATGATGTGGTGGTTGTTACCCAAAAATATGCCAAAGGCGATTATAACCCTCGTGAGCAAAAAAGTTCTAAAGGAACATATAACTCGGTTTCTATTGATATTATTGCCGAAAATATTGAGCAAGTAGAAACTCTCTACACAGAACTCGCCAAAATCAACGGTGTGAGAATGGTACTGTAATAACAAGGGCGAATTATTTCGCCCTCAATTTTTCAATAAAGTTACGTTGGAAAATAGAAAATGAAATTGATTATTCGACAACTTGGTATTCAACCTTACGAAGACGTTTGGCATCAAATGCAAGCCTTCACAGACAAGCGTAATGAGAATACTGATGATGAAGTCTGGTTGGTTCAGCACCCGGCAGTGTTTACGCAAGGTTCTGCGGGCAAACCTGAACATCTGCTGAATTCAACTAACATTCCTGTGGTGCAAAGTGATCGTGGAGGGCAAATTACTTATCACGGCGAAGGGCAGCAGATTATGTATGTGCTGATTGATATCAAGCGACTGAAATCTCAAGGTAGAGAGGTATCGGTTCGAGATTTAGTTACAGCACTTGAGCAAACGGTCGTGAAAACGCTTGCTGATTATGGTATTGAAAGTTACCCAAAAGCCGATGCACCGGGTGTTTATGTGAATGAGAAAAAGATCTGTTCGCTTGGTTTACGCATTCGTAAAGGTTGCTCTTTTCACGGTTTAGCTCTTAATATCAATATGGATTTAACGCCTTTTAAGCATATTAACCCTTGTGGTTATGCAGGGCTTGAAATGTGTCAGCTAAGTGAGTTAATCAATCGGAATGATTTAGATTGTTCAGCGGTTTCTCCCAAATTAGTCGCCCACTTTAGTGCGATTTTGGGCTATAATGACATACAATTTATTAACAACTAGGATATAAAATTTTAATGGTTACGGCTACAGCTCAAGTTACGGCAAAAAAAATGAGCCCTTTTAAAATGGAAAAAGGGGTGAAATATCGTGATGCCGCTAAAACCTCCGTTATTCAAGTCAGAAATATTGATCCAGACCAAGAATTACTCAAAAAACCGGAGTGGATGAAAATCAAACTTCCGGCAAACTCGGCAAAAATTGATAGCATCAAAAACGGAATGCGTCGCCACGGCTTACATTCTGTGTGTGAAGAAGCCTCTTGTCCAAACTTACACGAATGTTTTAACCACGGCACAGCAACCTTTATGATTATGGGCGCAATTTGTACCCGTCGCTGCCCGTTCTGTGATGTTGCTCACGGTAAACCGTTGCCGCTTGACCCAGACGAGCCACGCAAAGTGGCAGAAACCGTGCAGGATATGAAATTAAAATATGTGGTGATTACTTCGGTGGATCGCGATGATTTACCGGATCGTGGTGCAGCGCATTTCTCAGCAACCGTGCGTGAAATCAAAGCGTTAAATCCAAACTGCAAAGTGGAAATTTTGGTGCCGGACTTCCGTGGGCGTGTTGAACAAGCGGTCGAAATTCTCAAACAAAATCCACCTGATGTGTTCAACCACAACTTGGAAAATGTGCCACGCTTATACCGTGAGGTTCGCCCGGGAGCGGATTATAAATGGTCGTTAGAGTTGCTGAAAATCTTCAAACAAGAGTTCCCGAATATTCCGACTAAATCAGGCTTAATGGTGGGCTTAGGTGAAACTAACGAAGAAATTTTAGAAGTAATGCAAGACTTACGTAACCACGGTGTAACAATGCTGACCATTGGGCAATATCTACAACCAAGTCGCCACCACTTAAAAGTAGAACGCTACGTTCCACCGGCAGAGTTTGATATGTTCCGAGAAGAGGCTGAAAAAATGGGCTTTGAACACGCTGCTTGCGGTCCATTCGTCCGCTCTTCCTACCACGCAGACTTACAAGCAAAAGGCGAATTGGTGAAATAACATCGATAAGGGCGAATATTATTCGCCCTTTGTTTTTGCTATTTGCAAAGTTTTTGGAAAATTATTCACAATCCTTGTAAGGATTGTTCACAGCTTCGCTGCCGTTGGCAGAGCCAACGTTCAAAAAGCGGTGCTTTTTGTGCACCGCTTGTAGCTTCTCTACTTTATCCTTCTATAAATTGATGTCGTATAAATCAGTTGTTGCGAATTATTTTCATTGACTATTTGTTACAGGAAGCTACAATTCAGCTTTCCATTTCTTTTTTGGAGTTCCAATGAAAAAATTACTATTAAAAAGCGTATTTGCTGCAACATTATTGGCGTTCGGTGCAAGTGCGAATGCTGAGATTAAAACTATCACAGATGTATTAGGGCGTGAGGTAAAGGTTGATGTGCCAGCTAAACGTGTTGCTCTGACTTTCTATTATCCAGACTATATTGCGGTAACAGGTGTTGAAAATTTCGATAATGTCGTGGGAATTTCCCGTGAATTTTGGGAGAAATTCAACCCGGGCAGTTGGGGATTATTTTCAGAAAAAATGCCAAACTTAAAAAATATTGCGGATATTGGTTATGTGAATAGCGGGACGTTTTCTACTGAAAAAACCATCGCATTAAAACCTGATGTGTTAGTTTTACCTGAAATCCAATATCAAGCATTATCAAGTGAAATTCCACGCATTGAACAAGCAGGAATCCCTGTTGTAGTGGTGGATTTCAACGCACAAACTGTTGAAAATCATACTAAAAGTGTGAAAATTTTTGGTCAGCTTGCGGGTACTGAAGAGCGAGCAGAAAAAATTGCCAAAGAGTATGCGGAAGGCATTGCGGATATTCAGAACCGTATCGATAATGCAAAAGTGAGCAAACCGAAAATCTATGTTGAGTTTGGTAATAAAGGCCCGAAAGAGCATAGTTTTACCTTTGGTAAAAATATGTGGGGCGCCATTGCTGAAACGGTACGAGGCGATAATATTAGTGCCCCATTTGTAGAAAACTGGGGGCAGATTAATCCTGAGCAGGTGTTAGTTTCTAAACCAGAAGTGATTATGATCTCTGGTACGGAGCTCGGTAATGATACAAACTCTGAGATTATGTCGATGGGGATCAATATTGAAGAAACTGATGCTCAAAAACGTTTGAAAGGTTTTATGGAGCGTACAGGCTGGAAAGAGTTACCTGCGGTAAAATCAGGTCGTGTCTATGGTTTATACCACACAGCGTCTCGCTCAATTTCAGATTTAGCCAGCTCACAATTTATGGCGAAAGCACTTTATCCTGAATTGTTTAAAGATATTGAGCCTGAAAAAACGTATTTAGATTTCCACAAAAACTACTTACCAATTGAGCCAAAAGGCACTTTCTTTATTCAAATGAAATAAAAGCAACAAGCGGTCATTTTACAAAATAAATTTGCAAAATGACCGCTTGTATTTTCCCTTACTATTTGCGGTTCAAACAGCAATCAATATTTAAACATTTGCGAAGTGGGCGGATAATTGGGGAACCGTTTCCATCATATAAAATCTCAATATTGACATTATAAAGTCTTCGAATAATATCGCATTCCAACACATCACAAGCTCTGCCTTGTGCTTGAATTTTGCCCTCGCTTAATAACATCACACTATCAGAAAATTGAGCCGCAAGGCTTAAATCGTGCAGCACCATAATAGTGATTAAATTATTCGCTCGAGTATAGGCGTTCACATATTCAAGCAAGTTGATTTGATGATACATATCCAACGCACTGACAGGCTCATCAAGCAACAAAATATGTGGTTTACGCAATAATACTTGAGCGAACATTACCATCTGCCGTTGTCCACCGCTCAGCCTCATAATATCTTGATGAGCTAAGTGTGAAATGCCGAGTTTATCCATAATATCAACGGCTTCATTGAGTAATTCATCGCTAATATACATATTTAGGCTATCAAGTTGCCCTAATAAGATGACTTCTAGGGCACTTAGAGAGGCTTCTACTTGCGTATCTTGTGGCATATAACCAATTTTCTTACGCCAGCTATGCAAGTGGCTTGAAGTTAATTTATTGCCGTCAAAATCAATTGCCCCTTGATGAGCAATTTCCCCAAACAGTGTTTTAAGTAGAGATGATTTACCCGCGCCATTTGGTCCAAGTAAAGTATAGATCTTACCTTGTTCAAAATGTAGATTGATTTTGTCTGCTACTACTAAGTTTCCACGCTTAATCGTAACATCGTTTAATTTGAGCATAGAAAATCCTTATCGTTTCGCTAACACAATCCAGAAAAAGAACGGCACACCGACTAACGCTGTAATAATGCCGACCGGAAATAATGCACCCGGCACAAGGCTTTTTGATAGCACGGAAGACATTGAGAGAAATGCCGCCCCGACTAACATAGAGCCGGGTAGAAAAAAGCGTTGATCTTCGCCTAATAGCATTCGGGCAATATGAGGAGCGACCAAGCCAATAAAACCGATAATGCCCACAAAACTAATACAGGTGGCGGTCATAATTGATACAATCAGTAGAGTTTTCATTCGCAACCAAGTCAAGTTAATACCTAAGCTCAATGCTCGAGCCTCCCCCAAACGTAAAGCGGTCAGTTTCCACGCATCTTGAAGGAGCAATAAAATACAGACTGCGGTTACGCCAAAGGCAATTGAGATAGTTTGCCAAGTGGCTTTAGTTAAATTGCCAAACAGCCAAAACAGAATTTGCTGGGATACTTCAGGGGCAGAAATAAATTGCACCAATGAAAGTAAAGACTGAAATAAAAACAATAACGCAATTCCGACCAGCACTAACATTGCCGAGCTAAAACGCCCCAAGGAAGAAAAGGCAAATAAAATGCCAGAAGAGAATATTGTCATTACAAAAGCCCCAATGGGTACTGCGATTTCGGTGGGTAAACCAAAACCACCAAAGGCAATCACAATTGAGGCTCCAAAGCCAGCCGCTGCAGCTAAACCAAGAGTATAAGGGCTTGCCATTGGATTATTGAGCAAAGTTTGAATTTCAGCTCCCCCGACACCAAGGGCTGCCCCAACTATTAATGCCATTATCGCCATTGGTAATCGTAGCTCATAGACAATAATCTTGGTGGTTTCTTCAATTTTTCCTAATTGGAATAATGCTTTCCAAACCTCATTAAAGGGAAGTAGGGAAGGACCGGTCATAATGTCAAAAATCAGGCTGAGTAAACAAATGAGTAAGAAAAAGAGCAATAAAAAACCGCGTTTTTTTTCGATAGCTCGCTGTTTTTTAGCGATCTGTTGAGGGGAAAGCATTGTTTGCATAAAAATTTAATGTTTGAGAATTATTATCAGACAGGATAAGAGAAAAGTTCTATAAATTCAAGGATATCCGAGATAGTCACTAAAGTATTTTACTAAATTCTTGGATCGCTCTCTCTTTTACTATGAAAAACTCTTTAATCGACATTTCTTCTAAAAGAGTATAGTTTTTCTGAATTTCACTAACGGCATTTCTTAAAATTTCTCCCTTTTTAACTCTTGATGACATTCCTAAGAATACTTTTTCTAAAAAAACCAAGTCAGCATAACTACTCAATGCATTGCGAGTTTCCAGCCAATTAAACATTGGCATAAAGTTTTCAGGAAAAATGGCTCGATGTTGATTGATTTGTTGAAAGATTTTGCTTTGAATTGCATTCAAATCTTTACCAAATAATGATTGAAAATTTTTAGCCAAAAAATGATCAATCATAATATCTGATACAATGCCTTTATAAAGTCCGAAGCTATCTCGTAGTAATCTAGCGGTTAAACTAGCTTGCCTGTCGCAAATTTTATCAATTAGGCGGTGCAATACGACACCGCTTTTTAAATCATCAGCTAAGTCAAGGTTGTGAATTAAGCCTTTATAAAAATCGCCGGAAAAATTGCCATATAAGGTTTGCTGGTTGGTTTTTGCATCAATTTCAAACGAAATTAATGAGTGAGCAAGAAAATTCATTTATGCCCCGAGTTCTGTTTGCTGATATTCATATCCAAACTCGTTCGTTTCCCCTTTCGCCACAAATTCAAACAAATGCGTAATGCAGTTTGGGGCGTCGCTGTCTTGGTGAGACACAAATAAAAGCTGTGTTTGGCTGTTATTGACAAGCTGTTCGATAAACTGTTTCACCAGTTTGCGGTTAATGCCGTCCAAGCCTTGCAGCGGTTCGTCCAAAATCAAAATCGGCGGGTGTTTGACCATCGCTCGGGTAATCAGTAGCAAGCGTTGTTGTCCCCACGAGAGCGAGCGGAACGGTTTTTTCGCCACACTCGCCAAATTCAACCGTTCCAGCCACTCCATCGCTTTGAGCTGTAAGCTGTTCGGGATCTGCTGATAAACGCCAATACTGTCGAAAAAGCCGGAAATAATCACATCAATCGCTGCACAATTTACCCGATAATCCATATGTAATTGGCTGCTGACGTAGCCGATGTTTTTCTTAATATCCCAAATGGTTTCGCCGCTGCCTCGTTGGCGACCGAACAGGCGGACTTTATTGGCATACGATTGTGGATGATCGCCGGTGATAATTGAAAGCAGGGTCGATTTACCCGCCCCATTTGGTCCTTTAATCCACCAATGTTGTTTAGGGTGAACTGTCCAGCTGAGATTATCTAAAATCTTCTTCTCTCCATATTGGATATTCACATTTTCCAGCTCAAACGGATTGATATTTTCAGGTAGAGAAGTAAGTGGAGCAGCACTTTCCGGCAGTGGCACATTTACATTTTCTTCTGCAAATTTTAGCTGAGAATAGACCGCTTGTTGTTCGATTTCTGCTCGTTTTCCTTGCAAAATCAGCGACAAGTTATCTAATAAGGCAATATGATTAGCAGCATCAGGAATGTCATTGAAACGATTTACAATCAGCACTAATGCCATTTTAGCGGGAAGCTCGGAAATTAATTGCGTCCAATACTGTACGGATTGCTGATCTAAACCCTCAAAAGGCTCGTCTAAAATCAGCAAATCAGGATCGCTCACCAACATTTGGCAAAATAGCACCTTGCGACTTTCGCCGGTGGAGAGATGAATAAAAGGGCGATCCAGTAAGTGCTGAATATGCAGTTTTGCTGCATATTCCTCACATAATGCGGTTTTAGAGCTACCGTTTAAAATCACTTGGCGTGCGGTTAAGCCGAAATCATCGGGCGAGATAGTATCGTTGTTACGATCTTTGAAAATCTGCTCAATAATTTTTTGTTGTTGCTCGAAAGAGAGTAGCTGAATATTTTGAAAGCGGTTTTCATATTGCCCTGAATATAGCGAGAGTTTGCCTTGTAAGGCAAGAGAAAAAGCCGTTTTGCCAGAGCCGTTGCCGCCTACAATCACCCAAAAGGTATTTGGTTGAATAGTGAGTTCATCAATGGTTAGCTTTTGATGTTTAGCAAGCGAAAACTGAGCCTCTTTAATGGTTAAATGTTGTGAGTGCATATTTATTTTTCTCTGAAATTAAAGTTGTTCGCCTACTTTAAACCAATCCGCTCTACCATTGAGGAAATCTTGTACCGACATTGGTTTTTTGCCCGCCGGTTGAAGTTGGGTAATATTCAACACACCGTCTTGAGTGGCAATTTGAATGCCGGTTTTATCTACATTCACTACTGAACCCGCTACTTTATTTTGGTGAGGTAAAACATTGGCTTGGTGGATTTTGATGCTTTGTTCAATTCCTTCCACCTCTAACGTTAAAAAACTAATAGGCCACGGGTTGAAGGCTCGGATATTACGCTCTAGCTGTATAGCAGATAAATTCCAATCCAATTTTGCTTCTTCTTTAGAAAGTTTCTCCGCATAGTTAGATTGGCTTTCGTCTTGCTTTTGTGCTTTGAATGTCTGATTTTCTAAGCCATTTAATACCTCAAGTAACGCAGGAGGAGCAAGCTCGGCAAGTTTGGCGTAAAGTGAGGCGGAGGTTTCATTAGGCTCAATCGGTGTTGTTACTTTATGTAGCATATCGCCAGTGTCTAAGCCGATATCCATTTGCATAATGGTTACACCCGTCTCTTTATCTCCTGCCCAAATAGAACGTTGAATTGGGGCAGCTCCACGCCAACGTGGCAAGAGTGAACCGTGAACATTTAAGCAACCATATTTAGGGGCATTTAATACCACTTCAGGCAATATTAAACCGTAAGCTACAACCACCATTACATCTGCATTTAAGGATTTAAGTTCTGCTTGAGCTTCTTCTTTACGGAGCGATTTCGGTTGAAAAACCGGAATGTTATGAGCTTCAGCAAGCTGTTTTACCGGGCTTGCTTGTAATTTTTTGCCTCGTCCAGCCGGTTTATCCGGTTGGGTGTAAACGGCAATCACGTTATGTTCGGAATTTAATAAAGCTTGTAAATGTTGAGCGGCAAAATCAGGCGTGCCGGCAAAGATAATATTGAGTTTTGACATAGTATATTTGTTCAAGTTATCAATGAAAGGGGTATTAAACCATTAAACAGCACAAATAAAAAGTGGCTTTAATGTGGTATTATTACAAGGTTAAAATTAAGAGATGCAAACAATGGAATTTTTTATCCCCAAAGCGGATACAATTTTTGAAGAAGAGATCAAAAAAAGCCGTTTTATTACCTATATTCGCCATACTGAGGGTATGGAGTACGCTAAAGCCTTTTGGCAAGAGATGAAAGTGTTGCATCCACACGCCCGCCATTGGTGCTGGGCAACGGTTGCCGGTACGCCGAATGATTCCCAACAATACGGTTTTTCCGATGATGGCGAGCCGTCCGGCACGGCAGGTAAACCAATGTTAAATTATTTGCTCGGTTCAGGCTTGGGCGAAATTACTGCGGTGGTGGTGCGATATTACGGAGGCATTCAGCTGGGTACGGGCGGATTGGTGAAAGCCTACGGTAACGGTGTTCAGCAGGCATTATTGCAGCTGGAACGAATTCGTAAAGTTTTGCGAAAAAACTACCGCTTGCAGTGTGAATATGAGCAGTTTAATACCATTTCGCATCTAATTAGCGGACGAGATATTGATATTATAGAGCAGCATTTTGGGGAGAAAGTGGATTTATTGCTTGCTTTCAACCCAACAGAATTTGAGCCATTTTCTGAAGAGCTTACCCAGCGTTTTTCGGGCAAATTGACTTTAATTAAAGAAGACATCTAAGTTATGCAATTTTTTTCCATTATTCGTATTGTCGGCATTTTAGTGATGTGCTTTTCGTTCACAATGCTTGTGCCGGCAACGGTTGCCCTGATCTATGGTGATGGCGGTGGGCGAGCCTTTTTAGAAGCCTTTGTGCTGAATTTTTTAGTCGGCACACTGCTTTGGTGGTTGTGTCGCCATAACAAAAATGAGCTACGATCTCGAGAAGGTTTTTTAATTGTGGTGCTGTTCTGGGTAGTGCTAGGGCTACTGGGGGCTGTGCCTTTTATTATTTTAGAAAATCCTGATCTCAACGTAGTGGAATCGATTTTTGAATCTTTTTCCGGCTTAACTACCACAGGGGCAACGGTGATTACAGGGCTAGATAGTCTCCCGAAAGCGATTTTGTTCTACCGCCAATTCTTACAATGGCTCGGCGGAATGGGGATCATCGTATTAGCGGTAGCAATTATCCCATTACTGGGTATTGGTGGAATGCAGCTCTACCGTGCCGAAATGCCAGGTCCGCTTAAAGAGCAAAAGATGCGACCTCGCATTGCCGAAACGGCTAAGGCACTATGGCTCATTTATTTAAGTTTAACCTTATTGTGTGCTTTTGTTTTTTGGCTGGCTGGAATGAGTGCTTTTGATGCGATTTCACATAGCTTTTCTACCGTTTCGATTGGCGGATTTTCCACTCACGATGCCAGTATCGGCTATTTCAACAGCCCGGTGATTAACTATATTACTGTCTTTTTCTTACTGCTTTCCGCTTGTAACTTTGCTTTGCATTTTGCAGTAATTGACCGCTTGCGTGATAAGCAATCCAGAAAAAGAGGGGATATCCTAAGTCGTCTTTACTGGGGGGATTATGAATTCCGCTTCTTCTTAATTGTGCAATTTGGACTGTTTTTGATTTGTACAACAGTGCTGATGGCGTACAGTTATTTTGATACCGCTTCGGTAACTATTAGCCAAGCGTTGTTTCAATCGGTTTCAATTTCTACCACCGCAGGTTTTACCACCAATGATTTCAGCCAATGGTCTTCTTTTTTACCGACTTTATTGGTGCTTGCCTCGTTTATTGGTGGTTGTGCCGGCTCAACAGGTGGTGGTTTGAAAGTAATCCGTGTGTTACTGCTTTATTTACAAAGTAAGCGAGAAATCCATCGTTACATTCACCCGAATGTTATTCAACCAATCAAATTAGGCAAACACGTGCTTTCGGAACGTGTTGTGGACGGCATCTGGGCATTTTTCTCTGCTTATTTTTTTGTATTTGTGATTTGCTGGCTAGGTTCTATTGCCTGCGGAATGGAAACCTTTGATGCCTTAAATGCGGTTATTGCCACGCTCAACAACTTAGGTCCTGCATTAGGTAATGTGAGTAGCAACTTCACCCAAGTACCGGACAGTGCAAAATTAGTGCTCACTTTTGCGATGGTATGCGGGCGTTTGGAAGTATTTACTTTACTGGTTATTTTAAGCCCTGTATTTTGGAAAGACTAATGAAAACCTTAATTCTCTATTTTACGACCGATGGTCAAACAAAAAAGATTGCCGAACGATTGGCAGATAGCATTACGCACGACGTTGAGTTGATTTCTCTGAAAGATCAAGCGGTCGATTTTGGTGAAAAAATTGCAAATGCCGATCAAATTGTGATTGGTGCTTCCATTCGCTATGGGCATTTTAACCCGCTGGTTTATCAGTTTGTGGAACAGCATTATGTGGTGTTAAATCAGAAGAAAACAGCTTTTTATGGCGTAAATCTGACCGCTCGTAAAGCGAACCGCAATACGCCGGAAACCAATACCTACATTCGAAAGTTCCTCGCTAAAATCAAATGGCAACCAACACAGGTGGAAGTGTTCGCCGGAGCGTTATTCTATCCACGATACAATCTGTTCGACCGTGTGATGATCCGCTTTATTATGAAGATCACCAAAGGCGAAACGGATACCAGCAAAGAGTATGAATATACGGATTGGCAAAAAGTGGAGAGTTTTGGTGAAAAATTAAACTTTCAGTGATTGTAAATATGATCTAAATCAAAGAAGTGTAAAGTTTATATAAATTTTAGCAATTTTGATTATAATAGCCGCCCACCAGATCCTTGATGGGTCACAATTCAAAATCTTAATTTCTAAATTAAAGGAAAGCTAAATGAGCATTTTAAAAGAGTTCCGTGAATTTGCGGTAAAAGGTAACGTTGTAGATATGGCTGTCGGTGTGATTATCGGCGGTGCATTCGGTAAAATTGTTTCATCATTAGTAAGTGATGTTATTATGCCACCAATCGGTATGTTAATTGGTGGGGTAGATTTTAAAGATCTCGCTATCGTGTTAAAAGAAGCACAAGGTGAAGCAGAAGCAGTAACGTTAAAATACGGTGCATTTATCCAAAATGTATTTGATTTCTTAATCATTGCAATTGCAGTATTTGGTATGGTAAAAGTACTCAATTCACTGAAGAAAGCTCCGGTTGAGGAGCCAAAAGCACCTGCAGAGCCAACAGCAGAAGAGAAATTATTAACCGAAATCCGAGATTTATTGAAAAAATAATTGTAGATTTGAAGATGGAAGGACTGTGTAACAACAGTCCTTTTTCTTTTTCCGAAAGCCTAAAATGAAAAACCGACTATTGCTAGTCGGTTTTTCATATCTATTCGATATTACGCTAATTTTTTGATTTGCGCGCTCAATTTAGATTTGTGGTTAGCGGCTTTGTTAGCGTGGATTAAGCCTTTAGACGCCATACGGTCTACGACTTTTTGCATTTCAACGAAAGCGGCTGTTGCTACTGCTTTATCACCGGTTGCTACTGCTGCGTATACTTTTTTGATGAATGTACGCATCATTGAGCGTTGGCTTGCGTTGTGTTGGCGGCGTTTTTCAGATTGAACCGCACGTTTTTTTGCTGACTTGATATTAGCCAAGGTCAAACTCCTAAAATATCTGTGTAAAAATTAGATATAAACCGTTTTGGTTTATATTGCCTATCGATAGTTTTTAATTCATTTTCAACGAGACACGTGCTTGAAAATAACACCGTTTTTCTGATAGAAAACGATAGGGCGAGATTTTAACAGTTTTTTTCTGATTTTCCTATAACAAACTGCTAAAATTATGATCGATTTTTAGGATCGCACTACAAGCGGTCTGATTTTTCAATAATTTTACCAATATTACACTCTATTATTATGAGCAAAAAACTTTTAAGATTAGGAATGATCGTAAGCGGAATGACCTTAATTTCACGCATTTTGGGATTAATTCGCGACATTGTGGTAGCAACCCTGTTAGGTACAGGTGTGAGTGCCGATATTTTCTTATTCGCCAACCGTATTCCTAATTTTCTCCGTCGTTTGTTCGCCGAAGGGGCATTTTCCAAAGCCTTTGTTCCCGTGTTGGCGGAATATAATGCCGATAATGACCTAAACAAAACCAGAGAATTCATCGCCAAAGTATCGGGTACACTGGGAGGCTTAGTAACTATTGTTACCCTTGTGGCAATGGTTGCCTCGCCTGTGGTGGCTGCCCTATTCGGAACAGGCTGGTTTTTAGATTGGTTGAATGATGGACCAAATGCGGAGAAATTTACCCAAGCTTCTTTTTTGCTGAAAATCACTTTCCCTTATTTGTGGTTTATCACCTTCGTAGCATTGTCCGGAGCAGTGCTTAATACCATCGGAAAGTTTGGCGTAATGGCGTTTTCGCCGGTATTGCTGAATGTGGCAATTATTGGTGTGGCGTTACTGGGTAGAGATTATTTCGACTCGCCGGATGTTGCTCTTGCGTGGGGGGTATTTTTAGGCGGATTATTGCAATTCCTGTTCCAAATTCCGTTTATGAAAAAAGAGGGATTATTGGTTAAGCCAAAATGGGCGTGGAAAGATGAAGGGGTAACGAAAGTTCGTAAATTAATGATTCCTGCTTTATTTGGAGTTTCAGTTACCCAATTAAACTTATTGCTCAATCAAGTGATCGCCTCATTTTTGATTACCGGCTCAATCAGTTGGATGTATTACGCTGACCGCCTCATTGAGTTTCCGCTTGGTTTATTTGGCATTGCGATTTCCACTGTAGTGCTGCCAAGCCTTTCCCGAATTGCTAAAAATAAAGATCTGACCGAATTACAACGGGGTGAGAACTTCCAAAATACAATGGATTGGGGCGTGCGAATGGTGTTATTGCTCGGTATTCCGGCGATGATCGGTATGGCGGTGCTTGCTCAACCGATCATTATGACGATGTTTATGCGAGGTAAATTCGGCTTTGAGGACGTGCTGGCAACCTCTTATCCGCTTTACGTAATGTGCTTGGGGCTGAACAGCTATATGTTGATTAGCGTGCTGGCAAACGGTTTTTACGCTAACCAAAATACCAAAATGCCGGTGAAAGTGGGGATTATTGCCGCTATTAGCAATATTTTTTTCGGATTAGCATTCGCCCCGTTTTTAGGCTATATCGGCTTAGCGTTGGCATCGGCTTGTTCAGCGTTAGTAAATGTGAGCTTGCTTTACTTCCACCTAGCAAAAAACGGATATTATAAAGTGAGCCGTACCACCATTATTTTTGTGCTAAAACTATTGATTGCTGCTTGTGTGATGGGGGCGTTATTGGCTTATTTCACACCTGCCATTGAAACTTGGGTGTTAATGACACTATGGCAGAAAATTTACTGGCTGGTTTGGCTGATGATTTTAGCCGCCGGTAGCTATTTTGTAGCAATTATTACCTTAGGCATTCGCAAAAAAGATTTTAGAGCAGCAGAATAAATGTTGAAATTAAAAATACCACCGCCGGTTTGGTTTCTACTTTGTGCGGCATTAATGTGGGGGATTAAGCGAGTTTTACCGGTCCATTTACCCAATTATCAGCACCCCATCATATTTATATTAGGGGCATTGATTGCAGTAATCGGGTTAATAATTGCCGTATCAGCAGTAGTTACGATGAGAAAAGCAGAGACAACTTCAAGCCCTTTTCAGCCACAACATACCTGCCAGATTGTAGATTGGGGGATTTATCGTAAAAGCAGAAATCCGATGTATCTTTCACTATTGTTAGGCTTAATTGTGTGGGCGTTGTGGCTTGGTTCGATTTTTGCGTGGTTCGTTCTGCCACTATTCGTTGGGCTAATTACCCATTTTCAAATTAAACCGGAAGAACAAATCCTCACACAAAAATTTGGACAACTTTATTTAGATTATGCAAGTCGGGTGAGACGCTGGCTTTAAAATACAAGCGGTTAGATTTTAATAGAAATTTGCAAAATTTTCCGAAAATCTAACCGCTTGTTTAATCGTTGAAGACTTAGTCTAAATTATTGACATCAGCCGTCATTAAGTTGTGCGAGTTATCCATCGCTAAATTAATAAAGCGTTCATACTGTTGTAGCACGTCGGCAATTAATTCTTCTTTGGTCATATATTGCACATCATAGCCCTCTCGCCCGTCTAGGAAATAAGTGATCGGCTCGTAAACCATATTTTCTTCAATATTCGGTAAGTTATCATCGCCTACAACTAAATCGGATAATTGACGTGGCACACTTTCAATACCGTAGATGAAATTACGTAAATTCTCTTTTACCACCTCAAACTCTAGTTTAGGGTTATTCTGGTTGGTAAAATTCATTTTTGCGGTTAAACCATAGCTTTCAAATTCCTCAATTAATTCAAGGAAAGCAGGTCTTGCGACTTTAATAAAGAAGTGGCGAACATCTTGTTGTTTACTTGGATTAACAATTTTTTCCAAACGTTGTTTCCAATCTTTACCTGCCCAATTTTGGCTGCCTTGAGAAAGTTTTTTATTGAAGTATTGGTTATCAACCATTAAACCTTTCCATAAGCCAACGCAAAGAATAAGCATAATAAACGTAAATGGCAGAGCGATAATCAACGTCATTGTTTGTAGCGATGATAAACCGCCTGAATAAAGCAATGACAGTGCCAATACGGCGAGCAACACACCCCAGAGAATAGTCTGCCATTTCGGGGCTTTTTCTTCCCCTTGTGAGGCAATGCTGTTAAGCACAAAGATACCTGAATCGGCGGAAGTAATGAAGAAAATAGAGATTACAACAACCGCAACGAAAGAGGCAATGATGCCAAACGGTAATTGCTCAAAGAGCGTAAAGAGTAGTTGTTCTGTGTTATTGCTTACTTCAGCTAATGCTCCGGCGGTTTGTTGATCAAACCAGATAGCAGAGCTACCAAAGCTGGTCATCCATAAAATGTTAAACAGCGATGGTACGAATAACACGCCTAAAATAAATTCACGAATGGTTCTGCCTTTGGAAATTTTAGCGATAAATAAGCCGACGAACGGAGCCCAAGAAGCCCACCACGCCCAGTAGAGAACTGTCCAGCCACTTAACCAGCCTTGACTTTCAGGCTCATAAGCGAATGTTCGGAAACTGAGTTCTAGCAATGAGCTAAAGTAGTAGCCTAAATTCTCGGTTAAACTTGAGAACAGGAATAGCGTTGGACCCGTAACAATGACAAAAATCAGTAGTAAGCCCGCAAGGGTTAGATTGATTTCACTTAAAATTTTAACGCCTTTTCCAACTCCTGTAATAGCAGAAAATACGGCTAATGACATCGCCACAATAACCATTACCGCAAGCACTGCAAAACCACTGTTTTCAATTAACCCTAAGTTATTAAAGCCGGCACTCACTTGCATAACCCCGAAGCCGAGCGTGGTAGTTAAACCAAAAATAGTGCTACAAAGGGCGATAACATCAATCGTATGTCCCCAAAAGCCTGAAATACGGTGCTTTAGTAGTGGGTAAAAGCCGGAACGAACCGTAAGTGGTAATTTGTATCTAAAACCAAAGTAAGCCAGAGCGAGGGCGATTACGCCATAAATTGCCCACGCGTGAATTCCCCAATGGTAGAAAGTAGTAACCATCGCTTCTTTTGCTCGTTCTGCTTGCGTTAAATTTTCGTGTACAGGCTTGAGATAATGCAGAATCGGCTCAGCAACGCCAAAGTACATTAATCCGATACCCATACCGGCGGCGAATAGCATCGCAATCCAAGAGCCAAAACTAAACTCAGGTTCATCAGTATCTGCCCCTAATTTAATATCGCCTAAGCGGCTGACAGAAAGAAAAATCAGAAACAGAAAAAAGATTGAGCCGGCAAAAATGTAGAACCAACTAAAATTTTTAAAAAGGATATTTTTAATTGCATCAAGGGAGGCTTGTGCAGTCTGAGGAAAGACAATACAGAATATCGCCACAAAGCCGACAAAAAAGACACTAGGAAGGAAGATAGGTGCTTTAAAGGTACTTCCTGTTTGTAATTTTTTGATGAAATCCAATGGTATTTACCTCTATCATTTATTATTCAGAAGTCCGAATATAGCAAAAAGTTATAAAAATGACAAATTAGGTAGAATTTGTAATAAGCATAACTTTTGTAAAAAAGTCGTAAAAAGCAACCGCTTGCACATTCATTATTTGTGAGTAGAATATTTTTTATTTATAAAAACAAAAAGACAATGCATACACAACATAGTGCTCCCAAAATGGTTTTACCCATTTTACTTTTGATCTCCCTTTCTCATTTGCTGAATGATTTAATTCAGGCGGTAATGGTCTCAATTTACCCGATGCTGAAACAAAATTATCAACTGAGTTTTGCTCAAATCGGTATGATTTCGTTAATTTACCAAATTACCGCATCTATTATTCAGCCGGGTATCGGGCTTTATACCGATAAATACCCAAAGCCAAATCTGTTACCCATTGGTATGCTGATTACGCTTTTCTCTGTGATTTTACTTGCCTTCGCTCCTAACTTTGGGGTATTGCTGATAGCGGCTGCGTTAATGGGTATTGGCTCTGCGATTTTTCACCCCGAAGCCTCTCGAGTGGCTCGAATGGCATCAGGTGGGAAATTTGGTACAGCTCAATCTCTTTTTCAAGTGGGAGGAAATAGTGGCTCGGCGTTAGGTCCGCTCTTGGTGGCGTTATTTATTGTACCGTTAGGGCAAAATGCGGTGATTTGGGTTGTCGTATTTGTATTATTAGCCTTATGGATTTTATATAAAGTGAGCCGTTGGGTAAAATATGAAGCTAAACCGCTCGTTGTTTCATCAAACCATATTCAACAACGTTTGCACGGCAAATTATTAGCTAGGGCATTATTAATTATTGCCTTATTAATGTTAGCGAAATTTATTTATATCGCCAGCCTTAGCAACTATTTCACTTTCTATTTAATGGAAAAATTTCAGTTGAATATGGCAACTGCACAGCTCTATCTTTTTGCCTTTTTAGGGGCGGTGGCAGCAGGCACTTTTGCCGGCGGACCGATTGGCGATAAGATCGGACGAAATGCGGTAATTTGGTTCTCTTTCTTAGGAATGGCACCTTTTGCATTATTATTGCCTCACGCCGATTTGTTTTGGACGATTGTATGTGCAATTTTCGCCGGCTTTATTATGTCATCGGCGTTTTCGGCAATGGTGGTTTATGCTCAAGAAGCGGTGCCGGGTAGAGTTGGGCTGATTTCAGGTACAATGTTTGGCTTAATGTTTGGTATTGGCGGCTTAAGTGCTGCTGTATTAGGCTTTTTTGCTGACGGATACGGCTTAGATGCTATTTTTAAAGCCTGTTCCTATTTGCCGTTGCTCGGCTTTGCTGCATTAGGATTGCCGAAACGAAATATTTAATGCTTTTTAGTGTTTTTTGCTCTGGTTTTTTTCATACTGAGTAAGAAAATAATGACACCAATCCAAACCAAAATGTAGCCAACCGAACGTTCGGCAGAGAGTTTTTCATTAAAGATCAGCACGCCACATAAAAATTGTAATGAAGGTGAGATGTATTGCAACATACCGAGTAAAGACATTGAAATGCGTCTTGCCCCCATTGCAAACCAAAGTAGTGGAATGGTGGTGGCAGCTCCTGAGCAGAGTAGTACTGTCATTTGCAAACTATTGAGTTCGCCGAATACTAAGATGTTTTGGTTATAACAAAAGCAAAGGTAGGCTATTGCAAAAGGCGACATCAGCAAGGTTTCAAGGGCTAAGCCCGATAATGGCTCCATTGGGGCGAGTTTGCGGATTAGCCCATAAATACAGAAACTGGCGGCTAAGATGAGTGCTACCCAAGGCACTTGCCCTGCAGGAATTGCCAGCCATAAAATGCCTGCTATCGCAAAACCGACAGAGAGCAATTGAGCTTTATTTAATTGTTCTTTGAGTACCAAATAGCCAACAAATACATTGAAGATTGGGTTAATAAAATAACCAAGGCTGGCATCTAAAATGTGCTCGTTAGTAATTGCCCACAAATAAGCCAGCCAGTTCAAGCCAATCATAAAAGAAGAAAGGAAGAAGATTCCCAACACTTTGGGCTGTTTGAAGGCATTGATTACTGCTCGCCCCTGTTGGAAAATCAGCAATAGAATAATGGCAAACACGGCAGACCATACCACACGCTGAGCCAAAATCTGCTCAGCAGGCATTCCCGATTGATTAATCGGATACCAATAGATCGGAAATGTTCCCCACGTTAAATAACATAGTAGAGCATAGTGCCAACCTTGTAATTTGCCTGAAATATTCATTTTGCTTTCCTAAAAGAGAGGTTACAAGCGGTCATATTTGTTGATTTTTTTGCAAATTGCAAATAACAAAATGCCATAAAAAACTAGGCTTTTTCGATACCGAACGAAATGACCTCTTCAATTTTCTTTGCATTCATCGCAAGCATTAAGAGCCTATCTACTCCCAGTGCGACACCCGAACAGTTTGGAAAACCTGCTTTGAGAGCCGCTAGGAAACGCACGTCTAGCTGTTGTGGTTCAAGTCCCATTTTTTCTCGTTGTAAATTGTCTTGCTCAAAGCGA
Source organism: Mannheimia bovis (assembly GCF_014541205.1). Lineage (NCBI taxonomy): Bacteria > Pseudomonadati > Pseudomonadota > Gammaproteobacteria > Pasteurellales > Pasteurellaceae > Mannheimia > Mannheimia bovis. Next base: position 516,449 of record NZ_CP061280.1, read on the forward strand.
TGGATTTGCTCGTTTGCATCATCTAATTCGTGAAAGCCGTTACAGAGTTCTAAACCTTTGTAATAAAATTCAAAACGTTCGGCAACACGATGATCTTCAGAGCTTATTTGTGCTAATGCGGCTTGAGTAGAAGGAAAGTGATAAACCGCCGTTGGACGATCTTGCCCGATATTCGGCTCTACTACTTCACTGAATAAAAATTGTAACAAGGTTTCACGATTTTCGTCATCTTCACATTGCAAACCGTGCTTTCTCGCTTTTTCAACTAATTGTGCTTTAGTGGCAGAAAGCGGATCTAGCCCAACGTGGGTTTGGAAGACAAACTGGTAGCTAAAAGATTCCGCCGGTTCGCAATCTAAAATCTGTTGTAGTAAATCGTCCACTTCATTGATTAAACGATACATATCAAAATGCGGACGATACCATTCCAACATTGTAAATTCAGGATTGTGGCGTTTGCCTGCTTCTTCATTACGGAACACTTTGCAAATTTGAAAAATCGGACCGCTGCCTGCTGCAAGCAAACGCTTCATATGGTATTCAGGGCTTGTCATCAAATGGAGTGTTTTCGCCTCGCTGCTAAACGGCGATAAAAATTGTGTGCTGAACGTAGAAAGATGTACGTCAGTAACCGAGAATTCACTTAAAATTGGGGTTTCTACTTCTAAAATGCCACGATCGGTAAAGAATTTACGCAATTCAGCAATAATTTTAGCACGTTGAATGAGATGAGGGATTGAGGCGGTAGGTTGCCAATCAATGTTATCGAGTTGTAAATTATTCATAAAAAATGACCGCTTGAAAATGTATCGCTATTTTAGCCTAAAAAAACGCATCACCCTAGCTACTGAGCAAGAAAAAATAAAGTGTGTTTTTTTAACTTTTCTGCAACAAATTATATTTTCTCATTTTAAATATTAGAAATTTTCTTTTTATCGCTCTCCAATTAAGAGCCATTCTCAATACCTTTGTTATGCTTCATTACCTTTTTTGAGGTAGATCACAAAATCACACTTTTTATGTTACTAAATTGTAAAAACGGCTTATCTGATTGATTAAATAGTGGCACAATAGCATTACTTTTATGAATAAGTTTATTTAACTTTCGGAGTGCATTATGCAAAGTGTTAATTTTGATGTGGCGATTATCGGTGCCGGTGGTGGTGGCTTGCGTGCTGCTATTGCTGCGGCTGAAGCAAATCCAAATCTGAAAATTGCTTTAATTTCAAAAGTTTATCCAATGCGTAGCCATACAGTGGCAGCAGAAGGTGGCTCAGCAGCGGTAATTAAAGATACCGATTCTTACGATAATCATTTTAACGATACAGTGGGCGGTGGAGACTGGTTATGTGAGCAAGATATTGTGGAGTATTTTGTGGAGCATTCGCCGATTGAAATGACACAGTTGGAGCGTTGGGGATGTCCGTGGAGTCGTCGTGAAGATGGTGAGGTTAACGTTCGTCGTTTTGGTGGAATGAAAATTGAGCGTACTTGGTTCGCAGCCGATAAAACCGGTTTCCACATCTTACACACTTTATTCCAAACTTCGATTAAATATCCAAACATCGTCCGCTTTGATGAGCATTTTGTGCTAGATATTTTAACCGACAACGGCGAAGCTCGCGGTTGTGTGGCGATGAATATGATGGAAGGCACTTTAGTGCAAATCAATGCAAACGCAGTTGTGATTGCAACAGGTGGTGGTTGCCGTACTTATCGTTTCAACACTAACGGCGGTATTGTAACCGGCGACGGTTTATCAATGGCATATCGTCACGGTGTGGCTTTACGTGATATGGAGTTCGTTCAATATCACCCAACTGGCTTGCCGAATACCGGTATTTTGATGACTGAAGGCTGCCGCGGTGAGGGTGGTATCTTAGTGAATAAAGATGGCTACCGCTATTTACAAGATTATGGTTTAGGACCGGAAACACCAATCGGTAAACCTGAAAATAAATATATGGAATTAGGTCCGCGTGATAAAGTTTCTCAAGCGTTCTGGCAAGAGTGGCGTAAAGGCAATACCTTAAAAACTGCAAAAGGTGTTGATGTAGTTCACTTAGATTTACGTCATTTAGGTGAGAAATATTTACTTGAACGTTTACCGTTTATTTGCGAATTAGCGAAAGCTTATGAAGGCGTTGATCCTGCGAAAGCTCCAATTCCAGTTCGTCCTGTTGTTCACTATACAATGGGTGGTATTGAAGTAGATATGAATGCAGAAACCTCAATTAAAGGCTTATTTGCAGTGGGTGAGTGTGCATCATCAGGCTTACACGGGGCGAACCGTTTAGGGTCTAACTCCCTCGCAGAATTAGTGGTGTTTGGTAAAGTAGCGGGTGAAAATGCTGCCCGTCGTGCTTTAGAGGTAACAGCTCGTAACCAACCACAAATTGATGCTCAAGCAAAAGATATTGTGGCTCGTTTACACTCGTTGGCGAACCAAGAGGGTAATGAATCGTGGTCGCAAATTCGTAATGAAATGGGCGATTCAATGGAAGAAGGTTGTGGTATCTACCGTACACAAGAGAGTATGGAAGCTACCGTGAATAAAATCCAAGAGTTGAAAGAGCGTTATAAAAATATCAGCGTGAAAGATAAATCAAGTGTATTCAACACTGATTTACTTTACAAAATTGAGTTAGGCTTTATCTTAGATGTTGCCCAATCTATTGCTTGTTCTGCGGTGGAACGTAAAGAGTCTCGTGGTGCACACCAACGTTTAGACTATGTTGAACGTGATGATGTGAATTACTTGAAACATACACAGGCTTTCTATAATGCAGATGGTACACCAACTATTAAATACAGTGATGTGAAAATTACTAAATCACAACCACAAAAACGTGTGTACGGTGCAGAAGCAGAAGCACAAGAAAAAGCAAGAAAAGCAGCAGAAGCTCAAGCACAACAATAGAGAAGGAGCAGTAAAATGGCAAATTTAGAAAAAATGACCATCGAGGTGCTACGCTACAACCCAGAATCAGATAGCGAGCCACATTTAGATAGATATGAAGTGCCTTATGACAGCCAAACTTCACTATTAGATGCACTTGGATTTATTAAAGATGAACTAGAACCGGAGCTTTCATATCGCTGGTCTTGCCGTATGGCGATCTGCGGATCTTGCGGTATGATGGTAAACGGTAAACCAAAATTAGCGTGTAAAACATTTTTACGTGATTACAGTGGCTTTATGCGAATTGAACCGCTTGCTAACTTCCCGATTGAGCGTGATTTAGTGGTAGATTTAAGCCATTTCATTGATAGTATCGAAGCTATCAAGCCATATATTATTGATAACAAAGCACCAGAAGGACAGCGTACTAAACAAACGCCGGCACAGTTAGAGAAATATCGCCAATTCTCAATGTGTATTAACTGTGGCTTATGCTACGCAGCTTGCCCGCAATTCGGCTTAAACCCTGAGTTCATCGGTCCTGCGGCAATTACATTAGCTCATCGTTATAACCTTGATAACCGTGATAACGGACGTGCAGAACGAATGAAATTGCTCAGCAGCAAAAATGGGGTGTGGAGTTGTACTTTCGTGGGTTACTGCTCAGAAGTTTGCCCGAAACACGTTGGTCCTGCTTCAGCAGTGAACCAAGGTAAGCTTGAAAGTGCGAAAGATTATGTTATCTCAATGATTAAACCGAGATAGGAGGAAGAAATGTCAGCGACAAAACGTAGACCTTATGTTAGAGGAATGAAAGCAAGCTGGTGGAAAAAACTTGATTTCTACAAAATGTATATGGTGCGTGAAGCGACCTGTCTTCCAACGGTTTGGTTCTGTATCGTACTATTTTATGGTGCAGTTGCTTTAAGTAAAGGCACATTTGCAACCGACTTTGTAGACTTCTTACAAAATCCATTTGTAGTTGTACTAAACATTATCTCACTTGCAGCAATGCTTTATCACGCAGCAACACTCTATGTAATGACACCCGTAGTAATGCCTATAATCGTAAAAGGTAAGCATTTACCTGCTTATGTAGGAAGAAACATTCTTTGGGCTGCAACAGGTGTAATTAGCTTAATTGCATTAATCTTAGTATATATTTAAGAAGGGGAATAAAATGAGTTTAGATCAAAACCCAAAACGTTCAAATGAGCCACCTGTTTGGTTACTCTTCAGTGCAGGCGGTATGGTTAGTGCATTATTTTTCCCTGTAGTCATTTTTATTATCGGTTTATTACTACCATTTGGATTAGTTTCGCCTGACAACATTATTGCTTTTGCACAGAGTTGGATCGGAAAACTTACCATTATGGTATTAGCGATTTTCCCAATGTGGGCAGGTATGCACCGTATCCATCACGGCTTACACGATCTGAAAGTACATACACCGGCGGGTAATGTGATTTTCTATGGATTATCTATCCTATACACAATTCTAGTGATCATTGCTGTAGTACAGATTTAAGTTAAGAAAGACCATCTTGTATAGAGATGGTCTTTTTATCTTTCTACAAGCGGTAAAATTTACAAAGAAATTTGCAGATATCAGAAATCTTGCTGATAAAACGATCGTTTTGTATTAAATATCTTCAAAAAAGATCTTTTTTAAAAATTTTTTGCAAAAAACACTTGCGTAGATTTAATATTTCTCTATAATGCACCGCACACAACGACGCACTGTTGTGAACAGTTAAGTTAATATTCAGTGCGTCGTTCTTTTTTGCTCTTTAACAATTTATCAGACAATCTGTGTGGGCACTTGTTGATAGACTTGATTTAAAACTATTTTTTTAATTTTGAAGTCTTAATAGGTGCTTAACTAGAAATTCATTACTTTCTTTTAACTGAACTTTTTTAAGTTGAGCTAAGTTTGAAAGTGCGATTTTATGTCAGTACATATTGAGCGATTAAACTTTTTGAATTGAAGAGTTTGATCATGGCTCAGATTGAACGCTGGCGGCAGGCTTAACACATGCAAGTCGAACGGTAGCACAGAGGAGCTTGCTCCTTGGGTGACGAGTGGCGGACGGGTGAGTAATGCTTGGGAATCTGGCTTATGGAGGGGGATAACTACTGGAAACGGTAGCTAATACCGCGTAATGTCTAAGGACTAAAGGGTGGGACTTTCGGGCCACCTGCCATAAGATGAGCCCAAGTGAGATTAGGTAGTTGGTGGGGTAAAGGCTCACCAAGCCGACGATCTCTAGCTGGTCTGAGAGGATGACCAGCCACACTGGAACTGAGACACGGTCCAGACTCCTACGGGAGGCAGCAGTGGGGAATATTGCACAATGGGGGGAACCCTGATGCAGCCATGCCGCGTGAATGAAGAAGGCCTTCGGGTTGTAAAGTTCTTTCGGTAGCGAGGAAGGTGATTGTTTTAATAGAGCAATCAATTGACGTTAACTACAGAAGAAGCACCGGCTAACTCCGTGCCAGCAGCCGCGGTAATACGGGGGGTGCGAGCGTTAATCGGAATAACTGGGCGTAAAGGGCACGCAGGCGGGCTTTTAAGTGGGATGTGAAAGCCCCGGGCTTAACCTGGGAATTGCATTTCAGACTGGGAGTCTAGAGTACTTTAGGGAGGGGTAGAATTCCACGTGTAGCGGTGAAATGCGTAGAGATGTGGAGGAATACCGAAGGCGAAGGCAGCCCCTTGGGAATGTACTGACGCTCATGTGCGAAAGCGTGGGGAGCAAACAGGATTAGATACCCTGGTAGTCCACGCCGTAAACGCTGTCGATTTGGGGATTGGGCTTTGAGCTTGGTGCCCGTAGCTAACGTGATAAATCGACCGCCTGGGGAGTACGGCCGCAAGGTTAAAACTCAAATGAATTGACGGGGGCCCGCACAAGCGGTGGAGCATGTGGTTTAATTCGATGCAACGCGAAGAACCTTACCTACTCTTGACATCCTAAGAAGAACTCAGAGATGAGTTTGTGCCTTCGGGAACTTAGAGACAGGTGCTGCATGGCTGTCGTCAGCTCGTGTTGTGAAATGTTGGGTTAAGTCCCGCAACGAGCGCAACCCTTATCCTTTGTTGCCAGCGATTAGGTCGGGAACTCAAAGGAGACTGCCGGTGATAAACCGGAGGAAGGTGGGGATGACGTCAAGTCATCATGGCCCTTACGAGTAGGGCTACACACGTGCTACAATGGCGTATACAGAGGGCAGCGACCCAGCGATGGTGAGCGAATCTCACAAAGTACGTCTAAGTCCGGATTGGAGTCTGCAACTCGACTCCATGAAGTCGGAATCGCTAGTAATCGCAAATCAGAATGTTGCGGTGAATACGTTCCCGGGCCTTGTACACACCGCCCGTCACACCATGGGAGTGGGTTGTACCAGAAGTAGATAGCTTAACCTTCGGGGGGGCGTTTACCACGGTATGATTCATGACTGGGGTGAAGTCGTAACAAGGTAACCGTAGGGGAACCTGCGGTTGGATCACCTCCTTACCAAAAATCAAGGGCGAAGCTAAGCGAGAGCGAAGTGGAGCAGAAACGACAGCAAGTGTTCACACAGATTGTTTGATAAAGCAGTAGGACAAGATGAATGAGATTTAGACATTCAAGCGGTTAAAATCTTGCAAGATTTTGCAAATGTCGCTAAAATGTTTAACCCAAAATGGAAAAGTGGAAAGCATCTTTAAATGTTGTCCCCATCGTCTAGAGGCCTAGGACATCGCCCTTTCACGGCGGTAACCGGGGTTCGAATCCCCGTGGGGACGCCATTTAAAGATGATTTTTATTGTCTTAATGTTCTTTAAAAATTTAGAAACAAGCTGAAAAACTGAGAGATTTTCGAAAGAAAGTCTGAGTAGTTCAAAAATCTTAGCTGAACAAAAGCAGCTAAGTGTTTAGTTTAAAAACTAACTTTAAGTGTTTTGTTTTTTCTTTCTCTGGATTGAAATAACAGAAAACATTTGAGGTTGTATAGTTAAGTGACTAAGCGCACAAGGTGGATGCCTTGGCAATCAGAGGCGAAGAAGGACGTGCTAATCTGCGAAAAGCTTGGATGAGTTGATAAGAAGCGTTTAATCCAAGATATCCGAATGGGGAAACCCAGTAGATGAAGAATCTACTATCATTATCTGAATACATAGGATAATGAGGCAAACCGGGAGAACTGAAACATCTAAGTACCCCGAGGAAAAGAAATCAACCGAGATTTCGTTAGTAGCGGCGAGCGAACGCGAAAGAGCCAGTTAGTGATAGCAGTAAATACAGGAGAATGAGCTGGGAAGCTCAATCGTAGAGGGTGATAATCCCGTATCCGAAGTATTTATTGTGGTACTAGGCTAACAACAAGTAGGGCGGGACACGTGATATCCTGTTTGAAGATGGGGGGACCATCCTCCAAGGCTAAATACTCCTGATTGACCGATAGTGAACCAGTACTGTGAAGGAAAGGCGAAAAGAACCCCGGCGAGGGGAGTGAAATAGAACCTGAAACCTTGTGCGTACAAGCAGTGGGAGCAGATTAATTCTGTGACTGCGTACCTTTTGTATAATGGGTCAGCGACTTATATTTTGTAGCAAGGTTAACTGAATAAGGGAGCCGAAGGGAAACCGAGTCTTAACTGGGCGTGTAGTTGCAAGGTATAGACCCGAAACCCGGTGATCTAGCCATGGGCAGGTTGAAGATTGGGTAACACTAATTGGAGGACCGAACCGACTAATGTTGAAAAATTAGCGGATGACTTGTGGCTGGGGGTGAAAGGCCAATCAAACCGGGAGATAGCTGGTTCTCCCCGAAATCTATTTAGGTAGAGCCTTGAGCGGACACCTTCGGGGGTAGAGCACTGTTTCGGCTAGGGGTCCATCCCGGATTACCAACCCGATGCAAACTGCGAATACCGAAGAGTGATACTCAGGAGACACACGGTGGGTGCTAACGTCCATCGTGGAGAGGGAAACAACCCAGACCGCCAGCTAAGGTCCCAAAGTACTAGTTAAGTGGGAAACGAAGTGGGAAGGCTTAGACAGCTAGGATGTTGGCTTAGAAGCAGCCATCATTTAAAGAAAGCGTAATAGCTCACTAGTCGAGTCGGCCTGCGCGGAAGATGTAACGGGGCTAAAACTAGTCACCGAAGCTGCGGCATCAGTGGTAACACTGTTGGGTAGGGGAGCGTTCTGTAAGCGGAAGAAGCTGGATTGAGAAGTCCGGTGGACGTATCAGAAGTGCGAATGCTGACATAAGTAACGACAAAACGAGTGAAAAACTCGTTCGCCGGAAGACCAAGGGTTCCTGTCCAACGTTAATCGGGGCAGGGTGAGTCGGCCCCTAAGGCGAGGCTGAAAAGCGTAGTCGATGGGAAACGGGTTAATATTCCCGTACTTGGATAAACTGCGATGTGGGGACGGAGAAGGTTAGGTTATCAGGGTGTTGGATATCCCTGTTTAAGTTGGTAGGTGGAATGTTTAGGCAAATCCGGACATTCTTAACACCGAGAGATGATGACGAGGCACTACGGTGCTGAAGTAACCGATACCACGCTTCCAGGAAAAGCCACTAAGCTTCAGGTTTATCTAAACCGTACTATAAACCGACACAGGTGGTCAGGTAGAGAATACTCAGGCGCTTGAGAGAACTCGGGTGAAGGAACTAGGCAAAATAGCACCGTAACTTCGGGAGAAGGTGCGCCGGCGTAGATTGTAGTCCCTTGCGGATGAAGGTTGAACCGGTCGAAGATACCAGCTGGCTGCAACTGTTTATTAAAAACACAGCACTCTGCAAACACGAAAGTGGACGTATAGGGTGTGATGCCTGCCCGGTGCTGGAAGGTTAATTGATGGTGTTATCGAAAGAGAAGCTCCTGATCGAAGCCCCAGTAAACGGCGGCCGTAACTATAACGGTCCTAAGGTAGCGAAATTCCTTGTCGGGTAAGTTCCGACCTGCACGAATGGCATAATGATGGCCAGGCTGTCTCCACCCGAGACTCAGTGAAATTGAAATCGCCGTGAAGATGCGGTGTACCCGCGGCTAGACGGAAAGACCCCGTGAACCTTTACTATAGCTTGACACTGAACATTGAATTTTGATGTGTAGGATAGGTGGGAGCCTTTGAAGCAGTCACGCCAGTGATTGTGGAGGCGTCCTTGAAATACCACCCTTTAACGTTTGATGTTCTAACGAAGTACTCGGAACGAGTACTCGGACAGTGTCTGGTGGGTAGTTTGACTGGGGCGGTCTCCTCCCAAAGAGTAACGGAGGAGCACGAAGGTTTGCTAATGACGGTCGGACATCGTCAGGTTAGTGCAATGGTAGAAGCAAGCTTAACTGCGAGACAGACAAGTCGAGCAGGTGCGAAAGCAGGTCATAGTGATCCGGTGGTTCTGAATGGAAGGGCCATCGCTCAACGGATAAAAGGTACTCCGGGGATAACAGGCTGATACCGCCCAAGAGTTCATATCGACGGCGGTGTTTGGCACCTCGATGTCGGCTCATCACATCCTGGGGCTGAAGTAGGTCCCAAGGGTATGGCTGTTCGCCATTTAAAGTGGTACGCGAGCTGGGTTTAGAACGTCGTGAGACAGTTCGGTCCCTATCTGCCGTGGGCGTTGGAGAATTGGTTGGGGCTGCTCCTAGTACGAGAGGACCGGAGTGGACGCACCGCTGGTGTTTCGGTTGTGTCGCCAGACGCATTGCCGAGTAGCTATGTGCGGAAGAGATAAGTGCTGAAAGCATCTAAGCACGAAACTTGCCAAGAGATGAGTTCTCCCAGACTATAAGTCTGTAAGGGTTGTTGGAGACTACGACGTAGATAGGTGGGGTGTGTAAGCGTTGCGAGACGTTGAGCTAACCCATACTAATTGCCCGAGAGGCTTAACTATACAACGCTCAAGTGTTTTTATAGAGAAACAAGAAGACACAAGGCGAAGTAAAGTAAAGACTAAACAAAAAAGACGAATGAAGAAAAGACAAACAAAGAGAAGAATACTCAAAGTAGCAGCTTGTTTTTAGATTTTAACTGAATTATCCCGATGACCATAGTGCTGTGGTTCTACCTGACACCATTCCGAACTCAGAAGTAAAACGCAGTAACGTCGATGGTAGTGTGGTGTTTCGCCATGTGAGAGTAGAGCATCATCGGGTTTTACCGAATACATAAGAGAAGATAGATAGAGAGAAGAGCCCCTAAGTAGAGATACTTAGGGGTTTTTATTATTTTAGGCATAGTAGACAAAAGTGTTGGTAAAAAGTGGGTTAAAACCTTATAGTACAAGGCTTTAACCCACTTTTTACCAACACTTTTGTCTACTATGCCTCAATATTTGTAAATTTTCTTCTTATTTATACCGCTTGTACTTGCATAGATAGGTATTTGGTCTTATATCTATAAAATGCTAGTTACCGTAGGATATTAAAAGCCCTATTATTTTGATAACAGGGCTTTATTTATATTAGATTTTTTGACCTGTGATTCGGCACCATTCTTCATTTTCCACTACAGGGTCAAGATGGAATGAAGATCTATAAGCACCACATACACTTTCAGCTTGAGTTGCAAGAATACCTGATAAGCCTAAATCACCATTTGGTTTTACAAGGGTTATAATATTTGGTGCAAGCTCTTTTAATGGTCCTGCAAGAATATTTGCAACTACAACATCAGCTTGTAACTCTTGTGGTTGATCTTTTGCTAAGAATAGTTGTAAACGTTCCGACACTCCATTTGCTTTAGCATTGTTTTGACTGGCTAAAATTGCTTGTGGGTCGATATCAATCCCGATTGCTTGTTTCGCACCGAGTTTTAATGCAGCAATCGCTAAAATACCGGAACCGCATCCAAAATCAATCACGGTTTTGCCTTCTAAGTCTAAGCTATCTAACCATTGTAAGCAGAGGGAAGTAGTTGGGTGTGTACCTGTTCCAAATGCTAAACCTGGGTCGAGCATCACATTAACTGCATTCGGATCAGGCACTTCACGCCAGCTTGGACAAATCCATAGACGTTTGCCAAATTTCATTGGATGGAAATTATCCATCCATTCACGTTCCCAATCTTTATCTTCAATTTGTTCGATTTTATGGCTGAAATCAGGCGTAACCAATGTGCTGATAAGCAATGCCTCCACCACAGCTTTCATATCGGTTTCTGCATCAAATAAACCAACCACATCGGTGTTACCCCATAGACGTGTTTCGCCTGGGAGAGGCTCAAAGATAGGCGTATCTTGGCTATCCATAAAGGTAACGGATACTGCCCCAATCTCTGTTAAAAAATCGCTGATTTCTTCAGCCTGTTTGTCTGTACTATTTAAACGAATTTGTACCCAAGCCATTTTGTTTTTCCTTTTATCGCTTACAAGCGGTAATATTTTCTCTAAATTTTGTAAATTGGACGAAGGCTATCCACGTCCGCCTACCGTAATCTTATCTAACTTCACTGTTGGTTGCCCCACACCTACCGGCACAGATTGCCCTTCTTTACCACAAGTGCCAATACCTGGATCGAGTTCCATTTTACGACCTACCATTGAAATCTGTTGCATCGCTTCAATACCGCTGCCGATAAGAGTTGCTCCGGTTACCGGTTTAGTGATTTTACCTTTTTCGATTAAGTAGGCTTCTGCGGTAGAGAACACAAATTTGCCGGAGGTAATATCTACTTGTCCACCACTGAAGTGCGGGGCATATAAGCCGTATTCAACCGATTCAATCATTTCTTCAAATTCGTGGTTGCCTTCGGTTAAGTAAGTATTGGTCATTCGTGGCATCGGTAAGTGTGCATAAGATTCTCGTCTGCCGTTGCCTGTTGGTTCTACGCCCATTAATCGAGCGTTCAGTTTATCTTGCATATAACCTTTGAGGATCCCGTTTTCAATTAACACATTGCGTTGTGAAGGCACACCTTCATCATCAATGGTAATTGAGCCACGCATATTTGGCACAGTACCATCATCAATAATAGTACAAAGTGGAGAGGTAACCAGTTCGCCAATTCTTCCTGTAAAGAGAGAACTTTCTTTTCGGTTGAAATCTCCCTCTAATCCGTGCCCGACTGCTTCGTGTAATAAAATGCCAGGCCAGCCAGCACCAAGTACAATGGGCATTGTACCTGCCGGAGCTGGAATAGCAGTGAGGTTTACCAGTGCTTGTCTTACTGCCTCTTTAGCGAGATATTCAGCACGGCTAAAGCCGGTTTCGTTTGGCTCTAAAAACCACGTTAATCCGAAACGTCCACCAGCTCCAGCTGAACCACGTTCACGCTTGCCGTTTTGTTCCACAAGTACAGAAATAGATAAACGCACTAACGGGCGAATATCTGAGGCTAATGTGCCGTCTGTGGCAGCCACTAACATTTCTTCATAAACAGCAGAGAGATTAGCATTCACTTGGATAACACGAGGATCTTCCAAACGTGCGGTTTTATCAATCAAATGGAGTAATTCTACTTTTTTCTCTTGGCTAATGGTTTCTAGCGGATTGATTGCCGCATAGCGTGAGCAAGCGGTCGTTTTTTTGAAATTTTTTACCAATAATTGACCGCTTGTTTGGCTGATAGAGCGAGCTGCAGCAGCACATTGTTCTAATTGTTTGAGCGTGATTTGATCTGCATAGGCAAAGCCTGTTTTTTCGCCTGAAACGGCACGCACGCCAAAACCTCTATCGATATAAAATCCGCCTTCTTTAATAATACTATCTTCCAAACTCCAGCTTTCGTCTTGGCTGAGCTGGAAATAGAGATCGGCGTAATCGATATCACGTCCTGAAAAGTGATCAAGCACTTGGCTTAAGTGAGATAATTCAAGCCCGCTTGGTGCAAGCAAGCTATCTGAAACCTTGTTTAACATTGTGATTCCTAAAAATGAAAGACGGTAGATTTTAACACAAAATCTACCGTCTTAAATGGTAATTCGAGAATTAGCCTTTTAAGCCTTCTTGCTCACGCACGTTATCCACACCCTTATCTGCTTCAACACGCTGCATAAAGGCAGAAAGTTGTGGAAGATGAGAGAAATCTAAGCCTAAACGGCGACACCAATTCAACATAATGTAGAGGTAAACATCCGCAACCGAAATGCTCTCGCCAAAGAAAATGTGGCTCTCTAAATGTTCATTTGCCACCGTAAGTTGCTCCAGAACTTGTTCTGCAGCTTGTTGGCGAATGGTTTTAATTAATTCCTCATTGCCTTCGGCATAGCTTGGTAGACGGAAAAGAGGCACGAATGATTTATGTACATCAGCATTAAAATAAGCTAACCAGCGAGCCGCTTTTGCTTTATCACGAGCAGTTTTACTGCCAAAAAGTTTTGCATCGGGATAAATTTCATCTAAATAGTGCACAATCGCTTGGTTTTGTGAAAGCACTAAATCGCCATCAACCAATAGTGGCACAGCACCACGTGGGTTGAGAGCTAAATATTCAGGCGATTTGATAAATTCACGGCTAACCGCTTGAAATTCGTAATCTTGATTGGCGTGCAATTTCACCCATTCTAATGCAACGTGTGGCACGAATGAACAAGCACCAACTAAACCATATAATTTCATTTTTGTTTCCTCTGAATTAAGGGAGTAATTTTTCCAAACGCCATAAATCGGCAAAACTCGCACGGGCTTTAATGAGGTGGGCTTGATTGCCATCTACCATAATTTCTGCCGCTTGCGGGCGAGAGTTATAGGTGGAAGACATTGCTGCACCGTAAGCACCGGCAGAACGCATTGCGATTAAATCGCCTTCTGCAATTGCAAGTTCTCTCTGTTTGCCTAAGAAATCGGAGGTTTCGCAGATTGGACCTACTACGTCATAAATAGCGGTTTGGCGATTAAGGGTTTTATCCACTTCGGTAATTTGCATATAGGCTTCATAAAGAGCAGGACGAATCATATCGTTCATACCTGTATCTACAATAGCAAAGTTACGATCTTCATTCTGTTTCAGATATTCTACTTTAGTGACTAAAATACCTGCATTGGCAGTAATAGCACGCCCCGGCTCAATGATAATTTCTAGGTTTTCGTAGCCTTTGAGTTTTTCTAATAACGCTTTAGCGTATTCGGTTGGGTGTGGAGGCTCTTCGTCGTTATAAGGCACACCTAAGCCACCGCCTAAGTCTAAGTGATGTAGCTCAATACCATCTTTACGAAGTTGCTCCATTAGGATTATTAGACGATCGGTTGCATCTAAGAACGGTTGTAATTCAGTTAATTGTGAACCGATATGGCAATCCATACCCGTAATTTTTACATTCGGTAAAGTTTTTGCTAAACGATAAACTTCACGAGCCTGGGTTACGCTTACACCAAATTTGTTTTCTTTTAGCCCCGTTGAGATATAAGGGTGGGTGTGGGCATCAACATCAGGATTTACACGCAGGGAAATTGGGGCTATTTTGCCTAATTGATCAGCCACTTCGTTAATGCGGTGAAGTTCTGAAATAGATTCAATATTAAAGCAACGAATACCGACTTCTAATGCACGTTTAATTTCGGTATGAGATTTTGCCACACCGGAGAAAACCACTTTTGCAGGGTCGCCACCAGCGGCAAGCACACGCTCAAGTTCGCCTTGCGAGACAATATCAAAGCCCGAGCCTAATCTTGCCATCACGTTAAGTAAAGCAATGTTTGAGTTTGATTTTACCGCAAAGCAAACTAAATGTGGGTGCGAGCCAAAGGCATTGTTGAAAGCGTGCCAATGGCGTTCAAGTGTAGCTCGAGAGTAAATATAAGCAGGTGTGCCGTGTTGTTGGATAATATCGCTAATTGCGACATCCTCGGCAAAAAGCTGGTTGTTTTTATATTCAAAGTGGTTCATTGAAATTCCGTTGTGTTTGAGGATTTTTAAAGAAAAAGAGAGTACAAACGGTCATTTTTCAGCGATTTTTTGCAAAATTTAAGTAAAAAGTAACCGCTTGCAACTATTATTTTTGTTCGTGTTTAGGTGCTGACTCAGGGAAGTAAAGAGGACCTTTTACACCACAGGCACTCAAGCCTAAAGTCGCCACTAAAGTGATTAAAAGTAGTTTTTTCATTGCTTTTTCCATTTAAAAAAGATACTTCATTCTAAAACAAAATAATCGCCCTATCTATAAAAAATTACACCCCAATCTTAATAGATTGAGGTGTAAATAACGTTATAGTATTTTCAGTTTATTTTAAACTGCCAACCATATCTTCCGGTCGAACCCATTCATCGAATTGTTCAGCGGTAACTAAACCTAAGTTAATCGCTTCCTCTTTTAAGGTTGTGCCGTTTTTGTGGGCGGTTTTGGCAATTTTCGCTGCATTTTCATAGCCGATATGAGTATTTAATGCAGTAACGAGCATTAATGATTGGTCGAGCTGTTGTTTAATACGAGGATAGTTCGGCTCAATGCCCACTGCACAGTGCTCGTCAAACGATACGCACGCATCGCCTAATAATTGGGCAGATTGTAAGAAGTTATACGCCATTACAGGTTTGTACACATTCAATTGGAAATGACCTTGTGTGCCTGCGAATGAGATGGTTACATCGTTACCTAACACTTGGGCACAAACCATTGTCATTGCTTCACATTGGGTTGGGTTCACTTTACCCGGCATAATAGATGAGCCCGGCTCGTTTTCAGGAATTAAGATTTCACCGATACCTGAACGTGGACCTGAAGCCAGTAAGCGAACATCGTTAGCGATTTTATAGAGTGAAACTGCAAGCTGTTTTAACGCACCGTGCGTTTCTACAATCGCATCATGGGTAGCTAGGGCTTCAAATTTGTTTTGTGCGGTTACGAATGGTAAACCTGTAAACTTCGCAATATATTCAGCAACAAGAACATCATAGCCTTTCGGTGTATTTAAACCGGTACCTACCGCCGTGCCGCCCAATGCAAGTTCACGAAGGTGTGGCAAGGTATTTTCTAATGCTTTAATGCCAAAGGTTAATTGAGCCGCATAAGCAGAGAACTCTTGACCGAGTGTAAGTGGGGTGGCATCCATTAAGTGTGTACGACCGATTTTTACTACATCTTTAAAGGCTTCCGCTTTTTCTGCTAACGTTTTTTGTAAACGTTTTACGCAAGGGAGAGTGTGTTCAACTACTTTTTTATATGCTGCAATGTGCATTGCGGTTGGGTAGGTGTCGTTAGAAGATTGGGATTTGTTTACATCATCATTCGGGTGAATAATCGATTTTTCGCCTAGTTTGCCACCGTTCATAACGTGAGCACGGTTTGCTACGACTTCATTCACGTTCATATTAGATTGTGTACCTGAGCCTGTTTGCCAGATTACCAGTGGGAATTGATCGTCTAATTTGTTTGCTAAAATCTCATCACAGGCATTTGCAATTAAATCACGTTTTTCGACCGCTAGTACGCCTAGATCGTGGTTCGCATAAGCTGCCGCTTTTTTTAGATAACCAAAGGCTTCAATGATTTCGGCAGGCATAGAACCTTCTTCGCCAATTTTGAAATTATTGCGAGAACGTTCAGTTTGAGCTGCCCAATATTTATCAGCAGGGACTTGTACTTCGCCCATTGTGTCTTTTTCGATACGGAATGTCATTGTTTACTCCTAATTTTTAAAAAGTTAAAATCAATAAGCTCTAGTTATTTAGAGGTATGGCAAATACTAGCATAGAAAGGAAAAAGAAAGGAACTAACAAAAGCAATTCCGCATTGGTTTTTTTACTATTTTATGATGTGGATCACATTATTAAATGATTAGTGTTAAATCTTTTTCGTAAGCCACAGGCATATAGGGCTTCATTCGCTTCTTGCATTAATTCTCGTTTTTGCTTTTCTGTAAATGTGTAGATATATTGATGGTTTAATGCTCCATTTAATTTAAATAGTAAATCTTCAGTAGCATCAAAACCTTGCATAACCAGTTTAATAAATGCCGAAATATAGCCAACTTCAGCAAAGTCTTGTATTGAATATATACCCACTTTTTTCAACATTCTTTCTAACTTTAGATTCATATTAGGCAAATTACGAATTTGAGTTGAACGCTTATTGTCTATTTTTTCCTTTTCGGATTGTAGTTCTTCTAAGGTGGAGTGAATGAGTATGCTAAGTTGAGATTTGTCAGATAAGATATTATTTGGAATAAAATAGAACTTTCTGCTTTGTAAACCTATTTTATTATCAGATAGATTATATGTTCCAGAGTAGCTGCTTATATATGACATATATTTTTGAGAAATACGCAAGTAAGTTACTCCATTTTGATACAATGCAATCATCAAGTTATTCTTGAAAATTGCATGATAAGAGAAGTATGTTTTTACCCTAAATTCTCCAAGAATAGGCTCAAATAAAGGGGAGATTTCTTGCCTAATTTCATTGACTGTTTGCATATTTGTACTCCGATGTAAGTTTATGTAATTATTGTGTTTATTAACAATAAATACTGTTATGAATTAAATTTCAACAAGGATTTTTTAGATTTGTGAAGTGGCTCGAAAAGTTTGAATAAAAAAATCAGAAAATGCGGTTTATTTGATTTTCTTCAAATGGAGTGATGTGGGCGTTCGGTATCTTGGAAAATTTTGTTTGCGAATAATAAAAATACAAAAAGTAAAAATTACTTGCATAATCATAATGAAAAGAGTATGATATTTCAGCTTTAGGTAGCTAAAGACGTTTGATGTAATCATTTATCAAATGGCATTACAGATTTTGTAATGCAAACAATGTTCCTAATCTTGGAACTATATAGGTTTAACTGAGCTCCCTTAATTTTATTTATTAAGTGGTAGTTTGGTTTTTTATTAGCTAAATTTTTTAATTGGAGCTCTGGTCTAATGCAGAACCAAAGAATCCGTATCCGCTTAAAAGCTTTTGATCATCGCTTGATCGATCAATCTACTGCGGAGATCGTAGAAACAGCTAAACGTACTGGTGCACAAGTTCGTGGTCCAATTCCTTTACCAACTCGTAAAGAACGTTTCACTGTATTGATTTCTCCACACGTGAACAAAGATGCACGTGACCAATATGAAATCCGTACTCACAAACGTTTAGTTGATATTGTTGAACCAACAGAAAAAACTGTTGATGCATTAATGCGTTTAGATCTAGCTGCTGGCGTTGACGTTCAGATTAGTCTAGGTTAATTGGGAATTTTAAGAGGTTATTACAATGATTGGTTTAATCGGTCGTAAAGTTGGTATGACCCGCGTTTTCACTGAAGACGGCGTGTCTATTCCAGTTACCGTTATCGAAATCGAAGCCAACCGTGTTACTCAAGTTAAAACCCTTGAAAACGATGGCTATTCTGCAATTCAAGTTACTACTGGCTCTAAAAAAGCGAGTCGTGTAACTAAACCAGAAGCAGGTCATTTCGTGAAAGCAGGTGTTGAAGCTGGTCGCGGTTTATGGGAATTTCGTACTGAGGGTGAAGAATTCACTTTAGGTCAAGAAATCAATGTTGACATCTTCACAGATGTTAAAAAAGTCGATGTTACTGGTACATCAAAAGGTAAAGGTTTCCAAGGCGGTGTTAAACGCTGGAACTTCCGTACTCAAGATGCTACACACGGTAACTCTTTATCACATCGTGTACTTGGTTCTATTGGTCAAAACCAAACTCCGGGTCGTGTGTTTAAAGGTAAAAAAATGGCAGGACACTTAGGTGCTGAGCGTGTAACCGTTCAATCACTTGAAGTTGTTCGTGTAGATGTTGAGCGTAAATTACTATTAGTTAAAGGTGCTGTTCCAGGTGCAACTAATGGTGATGTTATCGTGAAACCGGCAGTTAAAGCATAAGTCTAGGAGATAGAGATGGAATTACAAGTTGTAGGTGCAAACGCACTAACTGTTTCTGAAACTACCTTCGGACGTGAGTTCAATGAAGCGTTAATCCACCAAGTAGTTGTTGCTTACGCAGCAGGTGCTCGTCAAGGAAGCCGTGCTCAAAAAACTCGTGCTGAAGTGTCTGGTTCAGGTAAAAAGCCTTGGCGTCAAAAAGGTACAGGTCGTGCACGTTCAGGTGATATCAAATCACCAATCTGGCGTTCAGGTGGTATCACTTTCGCTGCGAAACCACAAGATCACAGCCAAAAAGTGAACAAAAAAATGTACCGTGGTGCAATCAAAAGCATTCTTTCTGAATTAGTTCGTCAAGAGCGTTTAGTTGTTGTTGAAAAATTCGAAATTGACGCACCAAAAACTAAAGTATTAGCACAAAAATTAAAAGATATGGCGTTAACTGACGCTCTTATCATCACTGCAAGCTTAGATGAAAATCTATTCTTAGCAGCACGTAACTTATACAAAGTAGATGTGCGTGATGTTCAAGGTATCGACCCTGTTAGCTTGATCGCTTTCGATAAAGTGGTTGTTACTGTAGATGCAGTGAAACAAATTGAGGAGATGTTAGCATGATTCAACAAGAACGTTTGCTAAATGTGTTAAAAGCACCACATATCTCTGAAAAAGCGACGAATAATGCTGAAAAAGGCAACACAATCGTTTTCAAAGTAGCATTAGATGCTAACAAAGTTGAAATTGCAAATGCAGTTGAGCAACTATTTGAAGTGAAAGTGGACTCAGTTCGTACTGTGATCGTGAAAGGTAAAACTAAACGTCGTGGTGCTAAAATGGGTCGTCGTAGTGACTGGAAAAAAGCTTATGTAACTCTTCAAGAAGGTCAATCACTTGACTTCGTTGAAGGTGCGGCAGAGTAATAAACGGAGGAATAAAATAAAATGGCTATCGTTAAATGTAAGCCGACCTCCGCTGGTCGTCGTCACGTAGTTAAAATTGTTAATGCAGAATTACATAAGGGTAAACCTTATGCACCATTATTAGATACTAAATCTAGAACTGGTGGTCGTAACAATTTAGGTCGTATCACAACTCGTCACATCGGTGGCGGTCACAAACAACACTACCGTTTAATTGATTTCAAACGTAATAAATTAGACATCCCGGCTGTTGTTGAGCGTTTAGAGTACGATCCAAACCGTTCTGCAAACATCGCATTAGTACTTTATAAAGATGGTGAACGCCGTTATATCTTAGCACCAAAAGGTTTATCTGCTGGTGATACGATTCAAGCGGGTGCTTCAGCGCCTATTAAAGTAGGTAATGCATTACCAATGCGTAATATCCCTGTTGGTTCTACAGTTCACAATGTTGAATTAAAACCAGGTAAAGGTGGTCAAATTGCTCGTTCAGCAGGTGCTTACGTGCAAATCATCGCTCGTGAAGGTAATTATGTTACTTTACGTCTTCGTTCAGGCGAAATGCGTAAAGTTTTAGCTGAGTGTACTGCAACCATCGGTGAAGTAGGTAACTCAGAGCATATGCTTCGTGTTCTTGGTAAAGCAGGTGCAAACCGTTGGAGAGGTATTCGTCCAACCGTTCGTGGTACTGCGATGAACCCGGTAGACCACCCACACGGTGGTGGTGAAGGTCGTAACTTCGGTAAACACCCTGTTACACCTTGGGGCGTTCAAACCAAAGGTAAGAAAACTCGTCACAACAAACGTACTGATAAATTCATCGTACGTCGTCGTGGCAAATAATTTTATTCATTAACTAAAAGGTAAACACCAATGCCACGTTCCCTCAAGAAAGGTCCTTTCCTTGACCTACACTTGTTGAAGAAGGTAGAGAAGGCGGTGGAAAGCGGGGATAAAAAACCAATTAAAACTTGGTCCCGTCGTTCAATGATCATTCCATCAATGATTGGATTGACCATCGCAGTCCATAATGGTCGTCAGCACGTTCCTGTTTATGTTTCCGATGAAATGATCGGCCATAAATTAGGTGAATTTGCCCCGACTCGTACATACCGCGGTCACGCCGCAGATAAGAAAGCTAAGAAATAAGAGGTAAAAGGTAAAAGATGGAAACTATTGCTAAACATCGTTACGCTCGTACTTCTGCCCAAAAAGCTCGCTTAGTTGCTGATTTAATCCGTGGTAAAAAAGTTGCGCAAGCATTAGAAATCTTAACTTTCACTAACAAAAAAGCAGCTGCTTTAGTTAAGAAAGTATTAGAGTCTGCTATTGCAAACGCAGAGCACAATGACGGTGCAGATGTCGATGATCTTAAAGTTGCTAAAATCTTCGTTGATGAAGGTCCTAGCATGAAACGTGTAATGCCACGTGCAAAAGGTCGTGCAGATCGCATTTTAAAACGTACAAGCCACATCACTGTGGTTGTGTCAGATCGTTAATTAAGTGGAGAATAACAAATGGGTCAGAAAGTACATCCTAATGGTATTCGCCTAGGTATTGTTAAACCTTGGAACTCTACTTGGTTCGCGAATACACAAGATTTCGCTGATAATTTAGATGGCGATTTCAAAGTACGTCAATTTTTAAACAAAGAGTTAGCGAACGCTTCAGTATCTCGTATCACTATTGAACGTCCTGCAAAAAGCATTCGTGTAACTATTCACACAGCTCGTCCTGGTATCGTTATCGGTAAAAAAGGCGAAGATGTTGAAAAATTACGCAACGCAGTTGCGAAAATTGCTGGTGTTCCGGCTCAAATCAACATCGCTGAAGTGAAAAAACCAGAGCTAGATGCAAAATTAGTTGCAGATAGCATTGCTTCTCAACTTGAACGTCGTGTTATGTTCCGCCGCGCAATGAAAAAAGCGGTTCAAAACGCAATGAAATTAGGTGCTAAAGGCATCAAAGTTGAAGTTAGCGGTCGTTTAGGTGGTGCAGAAATTGCTCGCTCAGAGTGGTATCGTGAAGGTCGTGTACCTCTACATACACTTCGTGCAGACATCGATTATAACACTGCTGAAGCACACACTACATACGGCGTAATCGGCGTAAAAGTGTGGATCTTCAAAGGTGAAATTCTTGGTGGAATGGCTGCAGTGATTGAATCTGAAAAAGAACCAGCGGCACAGCCTAAAAAGCCAGCTCGCAAAGGTCGTAAATAAGGAGATCGCTGAATGTTACAACCAAAACGCACAAAATTCCGTAAAGTACACAAAGGCCGTAACCGTGGTATCGCGGGTGGTACAGAAGTGAGCTTCGGTTCATTCGGTTTAAAAGCGATTGGCCGTGGTCGTTTAACAGCACGTCAAATTGAAGCAGCTCGTCGTGCGATGAGCCGTGCGGTAAAACGTCAAGGTAAAATCTGGATCCGTGTGTTCCCAGACAAACCAATCACAGAAAAACCATTAGAAGTCCGTATGGGTAAAGGTAAAGGTAACGTTGAGTACTGGGTAGCCTTAATCCAACCGGGTAAAGTTCTCTATGAAATGGATGGTGTTTCTGAAGAAGTTGCACGTAATGCATTTGCATTAGCAGCAGCTAAACTTCCGTTCAAAACCACATTTGTAACTAAAACGGTGATGTAATGAAAGCTCAAGAACTACGTAACAAAAGTGTTGAAGAGCTGAATGGCGAATTAGTAAACCTTTTAGGTGAGCAATTCAAACTGCGTATGCAGGCAGCCACCGGTCAGCTTCAACAAACCCACCAGTTAAAACAAGTGCGTCGTAGTATTGCACAAGTGAAAACTGTATTAACCGAAAAGGCGGGTGAATAATGACTGATAAAATTCGTACAGTACAAGGTAAAGTGGTTAGCGACAAAATGGACAAATCATTTGTAGTTGCTATCGAACGTACAGTTAAACATCCTTTATATGGTAAGTTTATCCGTCGTACTACTAAACTTCACGTACACGATGAAAACAACGAAGCTAAATTAGGTGATGTAGTTGAAATTAAGGAATGTCGTCCTGTTTCAAAAACTAAATCTTGGACTTTAGTTCGTGTAGTTGAGAAAGCAGTTGTTGCTTAATTAACTATTTTAGAAATAAAAAGCCTCAGCAATTTGTTGAGGCTTTTTATTTAAAGAATGAGTACGATAGCTTGGTCATTATTTACTAATGAGGCTTATAACAGCTGATTGGTAAATTTTTTAATTTTTTTGACCGCTTGTTTTACCCGCTTTCTCACTTAAGAAGGGATTTTCGATTCATCAAGGTTTTTGGGCGTTAGTATTTTTATCGTTGGAATAGTTCATCTGAATGAGATGAAAGATAACTTAAACAATCCTCAAAAACCACTTGATCTCTAGCCCTATTTTGTAGTATATTTTGCATCCTGTTTATATTCTGTAAACAGGTTCGTCCCGAAAGGGTGTTTTTTTATTTTAACGGAGCACTAATATGATCCAAGAACAGACTATGCTGGATGTTGCTGATAACTCAGGGGCTCGTAGCGTAATGTGTATCAAGGTTCTAGGTGGATCGCACCGTCGTTACGCTGCTATCGGCGATATCATCAAAGTTACTGTGAAAGAAGCAATTCCACGCGGTAAAGTTAAAAAAGGTGATGTGTTAAAAGCAGTTGTTGTGCGCACCAAGAAGGGTGTTCGTCGCCCAGATGGCGCAGTTATTCGTTTCGATGGCAACGCTTGTGTAATTTTAAACAATAACACAGAGCAACCAATCGGTACTCGTATTTTTGGACCGGTGACTCGTGAACTTCGTTCTGAGAAGTTTATGAAAATCATCTCTTTAGCTCCAGAAGTACTGTAAGGAGAGAATGTAATGGCTGCTAAAATCCGTCAAAACGATGAAGTAATTGTTCTTGCTGGTAAAGACAAGGGCAAACGTGGTAAGGTAACTTCTGTGTTACCAAATGGTAAAGTGGTTGTTGAAGGGATCAATATCATCACTAAACACGAAAAACCGGTTCCTGCATTAGGTAAAGCTGGTGGTTTAGTGAAAAAAGAAGCTGCGATTGATGCATCAAACGTTGCAATCTTTAACCCAACAACAAATAAAGCTGACCGTGTAGGTTTTAGAATTGAAGACGGCAAAAAAGTACGTTTCTTCAAATCTAATAATGAAATTATTTAATTAACTGGAGTAATGTGATGGCGAAACTGCATGATTACTACAGAGATACAGTAGTTAATGAATTAAAAGAGAAATTCAACTACTCATCTGTCATGCAAGTCCCACGAATCGAAAAGATTACCCTTAATATGGGTGTGGGTGAAGCATTGACCGACAAAAAACTGTTAGACAACGCAGTAGCGGATTTAACAGCAATCAGCGGTCAAAAACCTTTAATTACTAAAGCACGCAAATCTGTTGCAGGCTTTAAAATCCGTCAAGGGTATCCAATCGGTTGCAAAGTAACCCTACGTGGTGAACGTATGTGGGAATTCTTTGAAAGATTGATTACTATCGCTGTTCCACGTATTCGTGACTTCCGCGGTTTAAACGCGAAATCATTCGATGGTCGTGGTAATTACAGTATGGGTGTTCGTGAACAAATCATTTTCCCTGAAATCGACTACGATAAAGTAGATCGTGTACGTGGTTTAGATATCACTATTACCACTACAGCGAAAAGTGATGAAGAAGGCCAAGCTTTATTAGCAGCTTTCAATTTCCCATTCCGTAAATAAGGTAGGTTATCGTGGCAAAACAATCAATGATCGCACGTGATGTAAAACGTGCTAAATTAGCTGATAAATTCTACGCAAAACGTGAAGAATTAAAGAAGATTATTTCTGATGTAAATTCTTCTGACGAAGATCGTTGGGATGCAGTGTTAAAATTACAAACACTTCCTCGTGATTCTAGTCCAATTCGTCAGCGTAATCGTTGCCGTCAAACTGGTCGTCCACACGGTGTACTTCGTAAGTTTGGCTTAAGCCGTATTAAAGTCCGTGAAGCTGCAATGCGTGGCGAAATCCCGGGTCTTAAGAAAGCTAGCTGGTAATAACCTCTTTTAATTTGGAATCATGGGAGTAAATACATGAGCATGCAAGATCCAATCGCAGATATGCTGACCCGTATTCGTAACGGTCAAGCTGCGAACAAAGTTGCAATCAGTATGCCTTCATCTAAGTTAAAAGTTGCTATTGCAAATGTTTTAGCTGAAGAAGGTTATATCGAAAGCGTTAAAGTTGTTGAGGGTGCAAAACCTGAACTGGAAATTACTTTAAAATATTTCCAAAACAAACCGGTTGTAGAAAGTATTCAACGTGTAAGCCGTCCAGGTCTTCGTATTTATAAACGTAAAGACGAATTACCAAAAGTTATGGGTGGTTTAGGTATTGCGGTTGTTTCTACATCTAAAGGTGTAATGACTGACCGTGCAGCTCGCCAAGCTGGTCTCGGCGGTGAAATTATCTGTTACGTAGCATAATAAAGGGGTAGGAAGAATGTCTCGTGTTGCAAAAGCACCTGTTAATATTCCTGCCGGTGTTGAGGTAAAACTTAACGGTCAGCTATTAACAGTTAAAGGTAAAAATGGCGAGTTATCTCGCGAAATTCACAATGCAGTTGAAGTAAAAAATGAAGATAACGCATTAACTTTTGCACCTCGTGAAGGTGTTGCTAATGCAGATGCACAAGCGGGTACTGCTCGTGCACTTGTTAATGCTATGGTTATCGGTGTTACTGAAGGCTTTACTAAGAAATTGCAATTAGTGGGTGTTGGTTATAGAGCTCAAATGAAAGGCAATGCTGTTGCTTTAAGTTTAGGTTTCTCACACCCTGTAGAACATGAGTTGCCAGCTGGCGTAACTGGTGAATGTCCATCACAAACAGAAATTATTCTGAAAAGTGCTGACAAACAGTTAATTGGTCAGGTAGCAGCAGATATTCGTGCATACCGCAAACCTGAGCCTTATAAAGGTAAAGGTGTACGTTACTCTGATGAGGTTGTACGTACTAAAGAAGCGAAGAAAAAGTAAAGTAAGGTAACACTATGGATAAGAAAATAGCTCGTATCCGTCGTGCAACCCGTGCACGTCATTTGATGAGAGAGCAAGGTGCAACACGTTTAGTTGTGCATCGCACACCTCGCCATATCTATGCGCAGGTAATTGCACCTAATGGCTCAGAAGTACTAGCAGCAGCTTCAACTGTTGAAAAAGTAATTAAAGAGCAAGTTAAATATACCGGTAATAAAGAAGCCGCAGCAGTAGTGGGTAAAATCGTAGCTGAGCGTGCAATTGCCAAAGGTATTCAAGCGGTTGCTTTTGATCGTTCTGGTTTCAAATACCACGGTCGTGTGCAATCATTAGCAGATGCTGCTCGTGAAGCTGGTCTACAGTTCTAATAGAGGAATTTGAGATGTCAAACATCGAAAAACAAGCTGGTGAACTGCAGGAAAAGCTAATCGCGGTTAACCGTGTTTCAAAAACCGTAAAAGGTGGTCGTATCATGAGTTTCACTGCTTTAACAGTAGTGGGCGATGGTAATGGTCGTGTTGGTTTTGGTTACGGTAAAGCACGTGAAGTTCCAGCAGCAATCCAAAAAGCGATGGAGAAAGCTCGTCGCAATATGATTAATGTAGCTTTAAATGAAGGTACATTACAACATCCTGTTAAAGGTTCTCATACTGGTTCACGCGTATTTATGCAACCGGCAAGCGAAGGTACTGGTATCATCGCAGGTGGTGCAATGCGTGCAGTATTAGAAGTTGCAGGTGTTCGTAACGTTCTTTCTAAAGCGTACGGTTCAACCAACCCAATTAATGTTGTACGTGCAACAATTGATGCACTTGAAAACATGAAATCACCTGAAATGGTTGCTGCAAAACGTGGCAAAACAGTTGAAGAAATTTTGGGGTAATTGGATATGGCAAAAATTAAAGTAACTCAAACTCGTAGCTCTATTGCTCGTTTACCGAAACATAAAGCAACGTTAAAGGGCTTAGGTCTTCGTCATATTCGTCATACTGTAGAACTTGAAGATACACCAGCAGTGCGTGGTATGATCAATCAAGTATCTTATATGGTTAAAGTAGAGGAGTAATAGAATGCGTTTAAATTCTCTTTCTCCAGCTGAAGGTGCTAAGCACAGTGGAAAACGTTTAGGTCGCGGTATTGGTTCTGGTTTAGGTAAAACTGGTGGTCGTGGTCATAAAGGTCAAAAATCTCGTTCAGGCGGACGCGTTCGTCGTGGTTTCGAGGGTGGTCAAATGCCTTTATACCGTCGTTTACCAAAATTTGGTTTTACATCACTAAAATCATTCCATGTAGCTGAAATTCGTTTAAACGACTTAGCTAAAGTAGATGGTAACGAAGTAACTTTAGAAGCGTTAAAAGCAGCTAATATTATTACTAAAGATATTTTATCAGCTAAAGTAATTTTAGCAGGTGAAATTGATAAAGCAGTTGTAGTTAAAGGCTTACGTGTAACTAAAGGTGCTAAAGCTGCTATCGAAGCTGCTGGCGGTTCTATCGAGGAATAATAGATGGCAAAGCAACCAGGGTACCAAGGTAGTACACAAAAAGGGACTGGCGAGCTTAAATCAAGATTGTTATTTGTTTTAGGTGCGTTAATCGTTTTCCGTATCGGTTCTTTTATACCTGTTCCTGGCATTGATGCTTCTGTATTATCTGAATTAATTCGACAACAGCAAGGCACCATCATTGATATGTTCAATATGTTCTCTGGTGGTGCTTTAAGCCGAGCATCTATATTTGCTTTGGGTATTATGCCCTATATTTCTGCTTCAATTATTATTCAATTATTGACAGCTATTCACCCACCTCTAGCTGAATTAAAGAAAGAAGGTGAATCTGGGCGCAGAAAAATTAGTAAATATACCCGCTATGGTACATTACTATTAGCATTTATTCAGTCTATTGGTATTTCATTAGCCCTGCCGAATATGGTGCAAGGATTAGTTCCTAATCCAAGTATCTTATTCTACGTAACATCTGTAATCAGCTTAGTGACAGGAACAATGTTCTTAATGTGGCTAGGTGAACAAATCACTGAGCGTGGTATCGGAAACGGTATTTCATTGATTATTTTTGCAGGTATTGTTGCGGATCTCCCAGGAACTATTGGACAAACAATTGAACAAGCTCGCCAAGGTGAGTTATCTTTCATTGTTTTATTACTGGTAGCTATAATTGCATTTGCAGTAACTTATTTTGTTGTTTTTGTTGAACGTGGACAAAGAAGAATAGTTGTGAATTATGCAAGCCGTCAGCAAGGTAGAATGATGGCACCTGCAAGATCTTCTCACTTACCACTTAAAGTTAATATGGCAGGTGTGATACCGGCAATTTTTGCCTCCAGTATTATTTTATTCCCTGCAAGTATTACGCAGTGGTTTGGACAGAGCGAAGGTTTTGAGTGGTTATTTAATCTTTCACAGCTATTACAGCCAGGACAACCATTGTATGTTGTATTATTTACAATGGCAGTAATTTTCTTTGCGTTCTTCTATACAGGAATGCAATATAATCCTCGTGATACAGCGGATAATCTTAAGAAATCAGGTGCGTTTGTACCAGGTTATCGACCAGGCGAACAAACATCTCGTTATATTGATAAAGTAATGACACGTTTAACCTTAATCGGTGCGTTATATATTGCTTTTGTTTGTTTGGTTCCTTACATCATTACATCATTGTGGAAAGTTCCATTCCAATTAGGTGGGACTTCTTTACTGATTGTAGTGGTTGTTATTATGGATTTCATCGCACAGGTTCAGAGTCATTTAATGTCTCAACAATATGATTCTGTGTTGAAGAAAGCTAACTTAAAAGGCTTAGGTCAATAAGCCCTTAACAAAGGATAAGCAATGAAAGTTCGTGCTTCAGTTAAAAGAATGTGCCGTAATTGTAAAGTTATCAAGCGTGAAGGTGTGGTTCGTGTAATTTGTAGCGATCCTAAACACAAACAACGTCAAGGTTAATTTTACGCATATTTCTTGCAAAGAACCCGCTGAGCAGTTATACTGCTCAGCTCATTCGTCCTGATATACTGTTTGAGTATCCTGAAACGGGCTTTTCAAGATCAGTATATCAATAAACTTAAATAATAGGAGTGCATAGTGGCCCGTATTGCAGGCATTAACATTCCTGATCAAAAACACACTGTAATCGCATTAACTGCAATTTACGGTATCGGTAAAACTCGTGCTAAAGCCATCTGTGCTGCAACGGGTATTGCTGAAGATGTAAAGATCAGAGAATTGTCTGAAGAGCAGATTGAAAAACTGCGTGAAGAAGTTGGTAAATTTACTGTCGAAGGTGATTTACGTCGTGAAGTAACTTTAAGCATCAAACGTCTTTTAGACTTAGGTTGCTACCGTGGTTTACGTCATCGTCGTAGTTTACCGGTACGTGGTCAACGTACTAAGACTAATGCGCGTACCCGTAAAGGTCCACGCAAACCGATCAAAAAATAGTCGGAGTAGATAAATAATGGCTAAAACACCAGTTCGCGCACGTAAGCGCGTTAAAAAACAGATTGCAGATGGCGTCGCTCATATCCACGCATCTTTCAATAACACAATCGTTACTATTACTGACCGTCAAGGTAATGCTCTTGCTTGGGCAACTGCTGGTGGTTCAGGTTTCCGTGGTTCTCGTAAATCAACTCCATTCGCTGCTCAAGTTGCTGCAGAGCGTTGTGCGGAAATGGTTAAAGAGTTTGGTTTAAAGAATTTGGAAGTTATGGTTAAAGGTCCGGGTCCAGGTCGTGAATCAACAATCCGTGCATTAAATGCTGCGGGTTTCCGTATCACGAACATTACTGATGTGACTCCGATTCCTCATAACGGTTGTCGTCCACCGAAAAAACGTCGCGTATAATTGACGTTAGAATCATTGGAGAAAGAAAATGGCAAGATATTTGGGTCCTAAGCTCAAGCTAAGCCGTCGTGAAAGTACTGATTTATTCTTAAAATCGGGCGTTCGTGCGATTGAATCAAAATGTAGAAATAGACTTGATGTGGCTCCTGGTCAACACGGTGCTCGCAAGCCACGTTTATCTGACTACGGTAGTCAGTTACGTGAAAAACAAAAAGTTCGCCGTATCTATGGTATCTTAGAGCGTCAATTCCGTAACTATTATACTGAAGCAAACCGCTTAAAAGGTAATACCGGTGAAAACTTATTAGTATTATTAGAAGGTCGTTTAGATAACGTAGTTTATCGTATGGGTTTTGCTGCAACTCGTGCAGAAGCACGTCAGCTTGTTAGCCACAAATCAATCGTAGTAAACGGTCGTGTAGTAAACATTCCTTCATTCCAGGTTTCTGTTGATGATGTTGTTGCTGTTCGTGAAAAATCGAAAAAACAAGCACGTATTAAGGCATCATTAGAGTTAGCAACTCAACGTGAGAAACCAACTTGGTTAGAAGTTGATGCAACTAAAATGGAAGGCGTATTTAAACGTCGTCCAGAGCGTTCAGATCTATCAGCAGATATTAATGAACATCTGATTGTTGAGCTTTACTCTAAATAATAGTTAGCTTAACCGCAAAGAGAGGAAAAAATGCAGGGTTCTGTGACAGAATTTTTAAAGCCGCACTTAGTGAATATTGAACAAATTAGTTCAACTCGAGCTAAAGTGACATTAGAGCCGTTAGAACGTGGTTTTGGCCATACATTAGGCAATGCACTTCGCCGCATTTTACTTTCATCTATGCCGGGTTGTGCAGTTACTGAAGTTGAAATTGATGGTGTATTACACGAATACAGCAGCAAAGAAGGCGTTCAGGAAGATATTCTTGAGGTATTATTAAACCTCAAAGGTCTAGCGGTAAAAGTGCAAAATAAAGATGATATTATTTTGACACTCAATAAATCTGGAATTGGCCCTGTAACTGCAGCCGACATCACACACGATGGTGATGTGGAAATCGTAAATCCTGATCACGTTATCTGTAATTTAACAGATAAGAATGCATCAATTAGTATGCGTATTCGTGTGCAACGTGGTCGTGGTTATGTGCCTGCATCAGCACGTCTTCATACTCAAAACGATGACCGTCCAATTGGTCGTTTATTGGTAGATGCACGTTTTAGTCCGGTAGATCGCATTGCTTACAATGTTGAAGCTGCTCGTGTTGAACAACGTACAGACTTAGATAAACTCGTCATTGAGATGGAAACTAATGGTACATTAGATCCAGAAGAAGCTATCCGTCGTGCTGCAACGATTTTAGCAGAACAACTTGCTGCATTCGTTGATTTGCGTGATGTTCGTCAGCCTGAAGTGAAAGAAGAAAAACCGGAATTCGATCCGATTCTTCTTCGTCCGGTAGATGACTTAGAGCTGACAGTTCGTTCTGCTAACTGTTTGAAAGCAGAGACAATTCACTATATCGGTGATTTAGTACAACGTACAGAAGTAGAATTACTAAAAACCCCTAATTTGGGTAAAAAGTCTCTTACAGAGATTAAAGATGTTCTTGCTTCACGTGGCTTATCACTCGGTATGCGCCTTGAAAACTGGCCGCCTGCAAGCATTGCAGAAGACTAGTTAGGTATAGATTTTCTAAGAAGGAATAGGTTATGCGCCATCGTAAGAGTGGACGTCAATTAAACCGTAACAGCAGCCATCGCCAAGCGATGTTCCGCAATATGGCAAGTTCTCTAGTTGAACACGAAATCATCAAGACAACTTTACCAAAAGCAAAAGAGTTACGTCGTGTAGTTGAGCCGTTAATTACTTTAGCTAAAGCAGACAGCGTTGCAAATCGCCGTTTAGCTTTTGCCCGTACACGCAACGTTGATACAGTTGCTAAATTATTCAATGAATTAGGTCCACGTTTTGCAAATCGTGCTGGTGGTTACACCCGCATCTTAAAATGTGGTTTCCGTGCAGGCGATAATGCACCAATGGCATACATTGAGTTAGTAGATCGTCCGGAAGTTGCAGCAGAAGCAGCAGCGGAATAATCTAATTAAGTTTGAACTTAAAACCCCGATGTTATATCGGGGTTTTATTTTATCTAAACTTGTTTTTTTGCAAAAAATCTGTATAATTTGACCGCTTGTTTTCTGTTTTGAAGCAAGTTCGTTACCCTCACCTCGAACGAGGGTTTATTTTTTACTATCAACATTTAGAGGAAAGGTTATGGTAACCATTCGTTTAACTCGTGGCGGAGCTAAAAAACGCCCATTTTACCAAATCGTGGTAGCGGACAGCCGTTCACCTCGTGATGGTCGCTTTATCGAGCGTATCGGTTTCTTCAACCCATTAGCAGCAGGTCAAGCTGAACGTTTACGTTTAGATGTGGCTAAAGTAGATGCTTGGGTTGCTAAAGGTGCTGATTTATCAGACCGTGTTGCTTCTTTAGTTAAAGAAGCTCGCAAAGCAGCTTAATTGTTAAGCCAAAATTAAATAAGTAGGTGAGTATGAGCGAGCAAAAAATTGAAGTTGTCGGGAAATTAGGTTCAACCTATGGGATCCGTGGCTGGTTACGCCTCTATTCATCAACAGAACAATCTGAAAGTATTTTCGACTATCAGCCGTGGTTCTTAAAAATCAAAGGGCAATGGCAGCCAGTCGAGCTCGAAGCTTGGCGTTATCACAGCAATGATTTGATTGTGAAATTAAAGGGTACAGAAGACCGTGAAGCTGCACAGTTATTAACTAATGCCGAAATTGGTGTGGATTTATCTGTGTTTCCTGAATTGGAAGAGGGGGATTACTATTGGCACGATTTAATCGGTTGTACAGTAGTAAACTTGGAAGGCTACACAATGGGAACTGTTACTGAAATGATGGAAACAGGCTCAAACGATGTGTTAGTGGTGCGTGCAAACAGCAAAGATGCTTTTGGTAAACAAGAACGATTAATTCCGTTCTTATACGAACAAGTAGTTAAAAGAGTAGATCTCGCCACCAAAACCATTACGGTGGAGTGGGATGCTGGTTTCTAACCTCAGGTATGCGGTTAGCTTTTAAAAGCATTTGAGGCATTAATGATGTGGATTGGTATCATTTCACTATTCCCTGAAATGTTTAAAGCAATCACCGATTTTGGGGTAACAGGACGTGCAGTTAAACAAAATCTGCTGCAAATAGAATGTTGGAATCCTCGCGATTTCACATTAGATAAACATAAAACCGTGGATGATCGCCCTTACGGTGGTGGTCCGGGAATGTTAATGATGGTTCAGCCTTTACGTGATGCAATTCACGCAGCTAAAGAGGCAGCCAGAGCAGCAGACGGTGTAGAGGCTAAAGTAATTTACCTTTCACCGCAAGGTCGTAAACTTGATCAAGCCGGCGTGCAAACGTTAGCTTCAAATCAGAAACTGATTTTAATCTGTGGACGATATGAAGGGGTTGATGAGAGATTGATTCAAACTGAAGTTGATGAGGAATGGTCAATCGGAGATTACGTACTGACAGGGGGAGAACTGCCTGCAATGACATTAATTGATGCTGTTGCAAGGTTTGTTCCCGGTGTATTAGGCAAACAGGCTTCGGCGTTAGAAGATTCTTTCGCAGAAGGTTTATTAGATTGCCCACATTACACCCGCCCTGAAGTGTTAGACGGTATGCCTGTCCCAGAAGTGCTGATGTCGGGACACCACGAGCAAATTCGCAAATGGCGGTTACAACAATCGCTTGAACGAACGTGGTTAAGACGCCCTGAGCTATTGGATAGCCTAGCTCTGACTGACGAACAGAGAGTGTTGTTGAATCAAATTAAAAAACAACACAAAATCAGTTAATTCTAGGATTATAGAAGGTTTTTAAAATGAGTAACATCATCAAACAACTTGAACAAGAACAGTTAAAACAAAATTTACCTAGCTTCCGTCCAGGTGATACATTAGAAGTTAAGGTATGGGTAGTAGAAGGTAGTAAAAAACGTTTGCAAGCGTTCGAAGGCGTGGTTATTGCAATTCGTAACCGTGGCTTGCACTCTGCATTCACACTACGTAAAGTTTCAAACGGCGTAGGCGTTGAGCGTACATTCCAAACTCACTCACCGGTAATTGATAGCATTGCTGTTAAACGTAAAGGTGCGGTACGTAAAGCTAAACTTTACTACTTACGTGAGCGTTCTGGTAAATCTGCACGTATCAAAGAGCGTCTTGGCGACTAATTTGCTACAACGCAGTGTGAAATGCACAAAAGCCTTGAGGAAACTCAAGGCTTTTGTTTTTGATGATGACAAGCGGTCATTTTTCCACATTCTTTTGCAAATAACGTTTCTCAAATTTTGCTTGATGACGTTCAACCACTTCTGTCATTGAGATGCCGTATTTATCGGCAAGTACAAATAGATTATCCATTACATC
Source organism: Mannheimia bovis (assembly GCF_014541205.1). NCBI lineage: Bacteria > Pseudomonadati > Pseudomonadota > Gammaproteobacteria > Pasteurellales > Pasteurellaceae > Mannheimia > Mannheimia bovis. The sequence goes on from NZ_CP061280.1 coordinate 550,373, forward strand.
GCCTAGCTCTTCGATCAAATTTTCCCGTTTCTGTTGGTGGGAGGCTTCGCTTTCATCAGGTCGCTCACGCCCGATTTCAATGGCTCTTACTGCACAGGCAACCTCGCCGATTTCTTCTGTCAGATAAGTCATTCGCATAAAAGGGTTGCGTTCATACCACCCTTGTTGTTGATAGAATTGTCGAACCCATTGCTGATATTGTTCAATTTGCATTTTTATTCCTTATTCAAATGAATAAGCGGTTCAATTTACAAATTTTTTTGCAAATTTAACCGCTTGTAAGATTTTAGCTGTTACTCTGCTTCAGATAAAATAATCCAACCGCTGTCTAACCAATCGCAGATGGTGTCTAGAATGAGCTCCAGTTCAGCTTGATCTTGCACTTTGGAGGCGAGCTTATTCCACGAAATTGAATCGCCATTTGCGATACGAATAAGTAATGCGATCTCTGCTTCATTTAGCTCATCAATCCATTCACCATTCACATAAACACGTTGAGGGCTTTCAGTATAAAGAATTTTTACATTTGTATCTTGTTGTAACCAACCACCTGCTTCTAACACTTCTTGCACTTCATCCGGATAATATTCATTATCTGTTTGTAACAATTCATAGCGGCGTGAGCTTACGGCTGTTGCAACACTATGAGTAAGCAGATCGTCAAATTGATCGGAATTTTGTAGTAGATCGATTAAATAATGTTTAAAGGTTTTAACTGTTTTCGGATCAAGTAATGCACTAGGTTGCTCATTCGGATTTAAACGGAATGGGATATAAAATTCCGATGAATTAATCGTATCTGCTTGCTGCTCAATAGTTTTACAGAGGTTTTCTAATAAATCCGTTGCATTCGGATAACGTAAACCAAACGAGAAGGTTAAGCCTTGATCGCTTTCTGATACGCCGTAATGAGCCATTCTGGACGGCACATAAAGCACATCACCAGGGTTCATTACTTCGTCCAATACTAATTCACCCATATCATCAAAAATACGGATAGGCTGATTTGGTTTAAATTCTGTGCTTGGATCGCACCATTTGCCAAGCTGCCAACGGCGTTGTCCATAGCCTTGAACGAGGAAAACATCGTATTCATCATAATGTTTTCCTACAGTGCCACCTAATGGCGAGCAGGACACCATAATATCATCACGTTGCCATTGTGGGATAAAGCTGAAGGCTTGCCATAATTCTCCCAGTTCTGGCGACCACTGTTCAAGATTTTGCACCATCACAGACCATTGCTCCGGCAGATTCTGTAGATCTTCTTCTACAATCGGGCTTGCTTTTACAGACCATTTATCCCCTTTGCATTGAATAAGGCGTGCAGTAACTTCCTCTTCTAAGGCTAATTCCATAATATCTTCCGGCTCAAATAAATCTACAATTTGAGGTAAGCCATTACGAATTAAAAGAGGGCGTTTTTGCCAATATTCACGCAAAAATGTATCAGGGCTAATGTTTTCAGGTAAGCAGAATGGAATGTTCATAAATGCTCCTTGCGATTGTGTTGCTTTAGTTTGTTTAATATTCTACCTGAGAAATCGCAGAAAACGTGAAATTTTTTATGATTTAGCGAAATCATTCACATTTTGGGTAAGAAAATAATGAAAAAGGCGAACATTGTTCGCCTTTGAGGGTTATTTAAGACCGAGTTTTTTCTCTAAATAGTGGATATTTGTGCCACCTTTGCGGAATTCGGTATCAGAAAGAATTTGTGTGTGCAGTGGAATATTGGTTTTAATTCCATCAACAATAGTTTCAGATAACGCATTTTCCATACGGCGAATAGCAATATCACGATCTTCTGCAAAAGTGATTAGCTTACCAATCATTGAATCATAATGCGGTGGTACGCTATAGCCTGAATAAATGTGAGAATCCCAACGTACGCCCAAACCACCCGGTGCGTGTAAGCGTGTAATTTTGCCCGGAGACGGTAAGAAAGTCTGAGGATCTTCCGCATTGATACGACACTCAATAGCGTGTCCTTTCACTTTAATATCTTCTTGTTTAATAGAAAGTGGTAAACCGGCTGCAACACGCAGTTGCTCTTTCACTAAGTCCACGCCTGTGATCATCTCTGTAACAGGGTGTTCTACCTGTAAACGTGTGTTCATTTCAATGAAATAGAACTCGCCGTTTTCATATAAGAACTCGAATGTACCTGCACCACGATAGCCGATTTCACGACAAGCATTTGCACAACGTTCACCAATGAATTTACGCAACTCTTCAGTAATACCCGGTGCAGGTGCTTCTTCTACCACTTTTTGGTGGCGGCGTTGCATTGAGCAATCACGTTCCGCTAAATAAACAGCATTGCCGTGAGTGTCTGCTAATACTTGGATTTCAATATGGCGTGGATTTTCTAAATATTTCTCCATATAAACCATATCGTTATTGAATGCTGCTTTTGCTTCCGCTTTGGTCATAGCGATAGATTCTTCTAAATCTTTCTCGTGATGAACAACACGCATACCACGACCGCCGCCACCGCCGGAGGCTTTGATGATAACAGGGTAGCCAATGCGACTGGCAATTTCTCTGTTTTTCTTCGGATCAGTACCAATTGGACCATCAGAACCCGGTACGCAAGGCACGCCTGCTTTTTTCATCGCATTAATTGCAGATACTTTATCGCCCATTAAACGGATTACGTCAGCTGTTGGACCGATAAACACAAAACCTGATTTTTCAACTTGTTCTGCAAAGTTAGCATTTTCTGATAAGAAACCGTAACCCGGGTGAATTGCATCTGCATTTGTTACTTCTGCTGCGGCAATAATCATTGGGATATTTAAATAACTTTTAACAGAAGGTGCAGGACCAATACAGATAGTCTCATCTGCTAATAGCACGTGCTTTAATTCACGGTCTGCTGTTGAGTGAACGGCAACCGTTTTAATGCCTAGTTCTTTACAGGCTCGTAAAATGCGTAAGGCAATTTCGCCACGGTTTGCAATAACAACTTTTTCTAACATTGGGAGATTCCCTTGAAGTGAATTGGTTGGAAAGATGCCCCTATTAGAAAATAAGGGCAAACATAGATTATTCGATGATGAACAATTTTTGGTCGAACTCAACCGGCTCGCCATCATTAACTAAAATTTCTTTAACTACACCTGCTTTATCTGATTCAATGCGATTCATCATTTTCATTGCTTCAACAATACAGAGTGCATCGCCGATTTTCACGGTTTGACCTACTTCCACAAATGCTTTTGCATCTGGGCTTGGGCTACGATAGAACGTACCAACCATCGGAGAACGTACAGCGTGTCCACTTACTTGCTCTGTCGCGGCATTAGAAGGGAATGTGGCTGGTGCGACAGCTTGTGGAGCTACTGTAGGAGCAGGTGCAGCAACAGGTGCGGCAGCATATTGAACTGTAGGGGCAACAACGGCTGCTGGTGCGGCACGGCTAATACGCACTGTACCTTCTTCTTCAGACACTTCTAATTCAGTAATGCCAGATTCTTCAACTAATTCGATAAGTTTTTTGATTTTGCGAATATCCATAATAAGATTCCGTATGTGATTAATTAAAAAATAGAACTCTGCATTTATAAAATGAGAATGCAGAGCTAAAAAAATCTAGGCGTAGAATACCCGAATTTCGCTAATTTTGCGAATAAAATCTTCTAATTTTGGCGAAAATTGGCTATTTTTGCATTCATCGTACCAGTTGGATTGTGAGCTTTTATGACTGTATTTCTTCACTATATCCTTTGATCAAATAATTAATTTGCCAATTAATGAGATTTTGATAAGCACGAATTCGGTTATGTTCATTATGATTTAACGTCACATCTTTTATGAAAAAGTTATTTTCTTCATTCCATTCATATTTGATAAATTCTGCTGTAGTTAAATCAACGACACCTGATTTATCTGCCCAAACATGAGGATGGTAAGCGAAATAGCCTTCTGTAGTTTGAGACAATAAATTTGCCCCTCCGCAGTTTAAGTATTCCGCATTAGAAAGGCTTAAATGGTAAAGGGTAGGCATAATATCTTTATGCGATCCTAATTTTGTTGGAGAATAGTCAATACTGAACTGAGCTTTGATAGTTGTCGGTACGCTCAAAATAAAAGGAACTGAATGCGACATAAATATCTCTTCCGGAAATTTATGTTTCATTCCTCTAATATGGTGATCGCCCGTTGCGGCAATAATGGTGTTGTCTTTTTTGCTACCAGCTTTTACGTCCGTGATAAAGTTACCCAAAGTATGGCAAGCATATTGGAAACTTTCTAGAATGTTACGGCGTTCATTTTCATTTTCACCAAATTTATTTTCCAATACTTGCGGCTTTACTTTATTCGGTACATAGGTATTCGGTGCTTTATATGGCGGATGGTTGGTAATTGTCAAAATATTAATAAAGATTGGCTCTTTTGCCTCTTCCAGTAAATCATTGGCTAATTTAAAAGCAAATTCATCAGCCACTCCCCAATAAGAAAGAGTCTGTTTGGCTTCAGGGTATCGATCCATCAAATCATTTTGGTCATATAATTCATCGACACCTTGAAGAGGTAAGTAATTTGCAAGGTTTCGCCACATCATATTACCGGCAGAGATAAAAATCGTTTTATATCCTTGCTTTTTATAGACAAGAAATGGTGTTGTTTTTAGCTTAAAATTTTGAGCAACAGATTGAGTTACTTCTTGTATCGGGCTATGAAAATAAATGGATGCTAAAGAACTCATTGTGCCGTCAGAGGACGATAAAAACCGTTTAAAAATAAATTCTGTGTCAAAATAAGGTCTTAGAGAACCGAGTAAATCATTACTCTCTTTGTTATCAGTGATAAGCCCATTTATTCCAAAGCTTTCCATTATTGCTAATACTACATTCGGTTTATGATTTTCCAGCCATTCGTTTCTAGGGGTTTGGGAATAGAGAGTTTTTTCGCCCAATGCCTCATGGATTAATCGCTCACCCTCCGATTTATTTACAGCATTAAAACTCACGTTACGTTTTCTATCCTGAAATGCCCAACGAATTGCTAAAATGCCATTAGGTACCATTTTATTTAGAATAGTTAATGATGAGATCTGAGCGTGAATCCGCCCTAAGGGTTTAGAATTTATGGTACCTCTCATTGCAAAAAACATAGCCACAAAGATAGTTATAAATAGAGCTATTTCTACCCAGTTATTTGCTTCCCAATATGTTGTTTTCAGCTGATATATCACATAGGCAGGTATTAGGCTTAGCGTAAGGCTCATTATAGTGATAGCGAAAACAGGGTAATCATCAAGAATATTTTTTAATACAGCCTGAGTATCTTCTTCTACTAAACCAAAAATAAAAACATCATAATAATTATTGTAGGTTTTAAAATAATAGATATTACAAATAACGGTAAGTACAACTAAGAAACCGATAATCAATACATACCCGGCATAACCTAGAAGAATAGGTTGAGCTGAAATGAAAAATGAGCAAAGAGCGGAGATTAAAAAAGGTATTGCTAAAAATAATGCAATAATTTTTAAATCAAAACGTAAGCCAAGGTTTCTCATTCTTTTGATAGCTTCATTATTTTGTGGTGCTTTTAGGATATTGTTATCCACAAATTTTCTTATCATTACTTCTCGCGTAATAATAAAAATCATCGCAAAATAAAAAAATAGTCCCAGATGAATAAGGGATAACGAGATAATAGAGAATTTATCCATTAAAGTGCCTTTATATTATCAATATTGGGTAATTTAGTGATGTTTTAAGAATTGTATTGCAAAATCCAACGCATATTCATAGCCTTTTATACCCAAGCCACAAATAACGCCTTTTGCTATATCACTTAGATAGGAGTGATGGCGGAAAGGTTCGCGACTATGTACATTAGAAAGATGTACTTCAATAAACGGAATGGAAACTGAGAGTAACGCATCACGAATTGCCACACTGGTGTGAGTGAACGCTCCGGGGTTAATAATAATAAAATCGGTGTTTTGAAAAGCTTGATGAATACGGTTGATGATTGGTTCTTCGCCATTTGCTTGGAAGCAATCTAGTTCTACCCCTTGCGATGAGGCTAAAGTTTTCAGATGGTTTTCAATATCCGCTAACGTTTGTGAACCGTAAATTTCAGGCTCACGCTTGCCAAGCATATTCAGGTTTGGACCGTTTAATAGTAAGATTTTTTTCATTACCTACTCCACACTTAATTCGTAGTTTAACCATTCACGATTTTCGGTTGCTCCTAAACGTTGATAGAAACGAATACTTCCCTCGTTCCAAGGGGCAACTGTCCATTTGATTATTGTGCAGCGATGTGCTTTTGCCTCCGCTTTTAAGGCTTCCATTAATGCTTCGCCCACTTTTTGATTACGAGCCGTTTCATCAACATACAACTCTTTCATATAAATAGCAGGACGATTTTGAGCGGTATAAGGCAGGAAGTAATAGACTAATATTCCTACAATCTTGCCTTCATTTTCTGCCACTAAACAGTAGAAATCAGGCGGATTTTTTCGAAAGCCAGATTCAACTACAACCTCAGGTGTAATTGCAAATGAATCGATATAATGCTCAAACTCAGCCAGTTTTTGCATTAGAGGGAAAACTTGATCGGTATCTTGTTCCGCCATTTTTCGGACGATTATTGCCATATATTTCCTTACAAGCGGTAAAAAAATCCCTCACTTTTGCAAAGTGAGGGAAAAATGATTACTCTTCGATAGAGCGTAGTAAGTCGTTTAAACCCACTTTGCTAAGTGTTTTCTCATCTACTTTTTTCACGATAACTGCACAGTATAAGTTATGTGAACCGTCTTTCGATGGAAGTGAGCCTGAAACCACTACTGAGCCTGCCGGTACGCGACCGTAATGCACTTCGCCGGTTTCACGGTCGTAGATTTTGGTAGATTGACCGATAAATACGCCCATTGAAATCACGCAGTTATCTTCCACAATTACACCTTCCACGATTTCAGAACGTGCACCCACGAAGCAGTTATCGCCGATGATCGTTGGGTTTGCTTGTAACGGCTCTAACACGCCGCCGATGCCCACGCCACCTGATAAGTGCACGTTTTTACCGATTTGTGCACAAGAACCCACTGTTACCCAAGTATCCACCATTGTACCTTCGCCAACGTATGCACCGATGTTTACGAAAGATGGCATTAACACCACGTTTTTCTCAATGTGTGAACCTTTACGCACCACTGCACCCGGCACAGCACGAATGCCGTCTGCTTTGAATTGCTCTTCAGTGTAGTTACCGTATTTGGTTGGCACTTTATCGTAGAATTTGGTTTCTGCACCATCAATGATTTGGTTGTCTGCGATACGGAATGAAAGTAATACCGCTTTTTTCACCCACTGATTTACCACCCATTCGCCATCTACTTTTTCAGCGACACGTAAAGAACCGTTATCTAAGCCTTCGATAACTTGTTCGATAGCAGCTTTGGTTTCTGCATCTACTGTTTTAGGGGTAATATCCGCACGGCGTTCAAATGCAGCTTCAATAATTGCTTGTAAAGACATTGTTGTGTTCCTTAATAAGTTAAAAAATTTAAAGGGAATTCGGCACACTTTTTAACATAGAAAGGGGTTTATTTCCACAAGAAAAAAACGAAATAAACAAAAAAGACGGGTTTTAAAATGTGAATAAGATCACAAAAATGAATATTTCTATTTGCAAGCGGTCATTTTTTCCGTTAGATTTGCAAGAGTTAAAAAAACACTTAGGGTGTTACGTTAATTCGGCAAGCCTAAGCAAGATAAAGTATTGATTCTAATATTTTATCTTGCTTAGGCTTTTTTTATTGCCTCAAAATTTGAAAAGTAAGAGGAAACGATTATGGCTAAAGATTTCAGCAAACTCGCCCAAAGTATTCTCCAATTAGTTGGTAGCGAGCAAAATATCCACTCGTTAACGCATTGTGCAACCCGTTTACGTTTTGTACTGAAAAATGCTCTGAAAGCTGATAAAGACACGCTGAACCAAACAGCAGGCGTGATTAGTGTCGTTGAAAGTGGCGGACAATTCCAAATTGTAATTGGCAATAATGTGCCGAAAGTTTATACAGAAATAATGAAAATAGCGAAGATTGAGAGTAGTAATGAAGCTGATGTAGAGAAACCTTCATTACTCAATCAAGTGATAGATTTTATTTCAGGCTCGTTTAGCCCATTAATGGGGGTGTTAGTTGCCACTGGGTTGTTTAAGGGACTAGTCTCAATTTTGGTATTAAGTGGTGTACTTACACCGCAAACAGGTACACATACCGTATTCAATGCGATTGGTGATGGTTTTTTCTATTTCCTACCAATAGTGCTGGCATTCACGGCTGCGAATAAACTCTCAACTAATCCTTATCTGGCAGTAGCCATTGCTGCAATGTTGCTTCACCCAACAATGATTGCATCTACCAGCGACGGTAAAGCAATGGATTTTCTAGGGTTTAGCTTGCTACAGATGAATTATATTTATAGCGTGATGCCGATCTTAATTGCGGTGTTTGTGCAATCTTATGTGTTGCGTTGGTTTGAAAATATCTTCCACGAATCGATCCGCAATTTCTTAGCACCATTTTTTACTTTGCTCGTTGTTGTACCGATTACGTTGTTAATTATTGGACCATTTGGTGTCGGGCTTGGCGATACATTAGTTGCAGGTATTAATTGGCTTTATGAGAGCAGTGCCTTACTAACAGGTTTAGTATTAGGAGCGATTTGGCAGGTTATGGTCATTTTTGGTATCCATTGGAGCATTACACCGGTTATTCTAAATAACCTTGCTGCGGGGCAAGACATTATTCTACCGATTATCGGTGGAGCAACCGTTTTAGGGCAGACTGGAGCAGTAATAGGGGTATTCTTTAAAACTCGCCAAGCAGCCTTAAAAAGTATAGCAGGCTCTGCATCTATTGGTGGTTTATTTGGTATTACTGAACCAATTATCTACGGTGTAAACTTACGTTTTAAAAAGCCATTTATTTTTGGGTGTATTGCAGGAGCGGTTGGCGGTGCAATTATTGCTGTTGGAGGAGCAAAAGCCTTTACGTTTAGTTTTGGTGGCTTGTTAGGTTTTCCTGCAATTATTGGTGAGGGCAGTAATATATGGGCGTATGTACTGGGTATGCTGAGTGCTTTTGTCATCGGTTTTGTGCTGACTTATCTGTTTGGCTATAAAGATCCAGAAACTCAAGAGCAAGCGGTCGAAAAAACAGAGAAATTTACAAATGTTGAATTGCAAAAATTTAGTTTAATCAGTCCGCTTGCAGGAGAAGTCCATAAACTCAGTACCATTTTAGATCCAATGTTTGCTTCTGAGGCGTTAGGTAAAGGTGTCGCTATTTTGCCGAGTATTGGTGAACTGCGTTCGCCTGTGAAGGGAACAGTAAGTTCCGTATTTGCGACCAAACACGCTATCAATATTGTGTCTGATGAAGGAATGGAAATTTTAATTCATATTGGTATTGATACCGTAAGACTAGGTGGCGAATATTTTGAGGTATTCGTGAAAGAAAATGATCATATTGAGGCAGGGCAGTTATTAAGCCGTTTTGATATAGAGAAAATTTCAGCAGCCGGTTACTCGTTGATGACGCCGATTATTATCGCTAATAGTGATGATTATTTAGATGTTATCGCCTCAAGCAATAGTCAAATTCGGCACGGGGAACAATTAATAAAAGTTGTTGAGCATAACGCTTAGTACAAGCGGTTAAAAAACCAGAAAATTTTACCAATAGGAGCAATATATGAGTAATTTAAAACCCTTCCCGGCAGATTTTTTATGGGGTGGAGCAACTGCTGCTAATCAGATTGAAGGCGGTTTTGATAAAGGTGGAAAAGGTTTATCTAGTGCGGATATGGTCGCATATGTGCCAAAACACGAGCGAGGAGCAAATAGTGCTTCCATTGAAATTTCATCACAACGTATTGAAGATATTCTGTCAGGCAAGTTTCAAGCTCGTTTCCCAAAACGAGACGGCATTGATTTTTATCATACCTATAAAGAAGATATTGCATTGCTGGCTGAAATGGGTTTGAAAATGTTCCGCATTTCTATTCATTGGGCTAGAATTTTCCCAAATGGGTATTATGAACAGCCTAACGAAGATGGTTTAGCATTCTATGATCGTGTATTTGATGAATTGCTTAAACACGGCATTCAACCAATGGTTACGCTCTGCCATTATGAAATTCCTCTGGGGCTTGTGCAAAAATATAACGGCTTCTTAGCTCGTGAAACAATCGGACATTTTGTTCGATACGCTGAAACTGTGTTTAAACGCTATAAAGACAAAGTGAAATATTGGCTTACATTTAATGAAATTAATATGGTAACAATGCACAGCCCATATACAGGAGCTGGTGTGGTATTAGACCGTATTCCAGAAAGTGAACACGAAAATGCAAAATATCAAGCATTGCACCATCAATTTATTGCAAGCTCACTTGCAACTAAAGCATTACACGAGATCATTCCTGATGGGAAGATGGGGTGTATGCTTGCACGAATGTTGCACTATGCGTTAACCGCAGATCCGATAGATCAACGTCTGGCACAATGGGGTAATCAACAGAATCTGTTCTATACCGATGTTCACGTACGTGGTGAATATCCGAAATATATGCTACGCCACTGGGCAGAAAATAATGTAAATATTCAAAAAGAAGCGGGAGATGATGCGATTTTGAAGCAATATCCTGTTGATTTTATTTCGTTTAGTTACTATATGTCGGTATGCGTAACTCAGCACGATGATAAAGCAGAAAAAGTAGGCGGTAACCTAATTGAAGGCGTGAAAAATCCTTATTTACAAGCCTCTGATTGGGGGTGGCAAATCGATCCTATCGGTTTGCGTTTAACCCTCAATGAAATGTATGACCGCTATCAAAAACCCTTATTTATCGTTGAAAATGGCTTAGGTGCTTATGATAAAGTTGAAAACGGAAAAATCCACGATAGCTACCGTATTAACTACCTCAAAGCTCATATTGAACAAATGCAAGAAGCCATTACTGACGGTGTGGAGTTATGGGGTTACTTAGAATGGGGAGCGATTGACTTAGTCAGTATGTCTACCTCTGAAATGTCAAAACGTTATGGCTTTATTTATGTGGATATTGATGATGATGGCAATGGATCCCGTCAGCGTATCCGCAAAGATTCCTTCTTCTGGTATCAAAAAGTGATCGCTACGAATGGAGCAGATCTTGGTTAATTTATAATTAATACAAGCGGTTGTTTTTCGTAAAATTTCTACAGCCGCTTGTATGAGGTTTTTCTATGCTGAAAATAACTAAAATCTTCAATAATAATGCTATTCAAGCTGAAAACGAATTTCAGGCAGAAATGGTTATATTGGGTAAAGGCGTTGCTTTTAGTAAAAAAGTCGGCGATTTAGTTAATGAAGATCTTATAGAAAAAACGTTTAGTTTAAATAAAAGCCTCTTTGCTACACGCTTAACCGAAATTTTAAATGAAATCCCCCAAGAATATTTCCAACTTGTGAACCATATTGTGAATGTAGCTCATCAGCAGTTAGGCACAACACTTTCGAATAGTATTTTTGTCAGTTTACCGGATCATATTTTTCACGCCGTTGAACGAGCAAAACAACAACGAGCTATTCCAAATGATTTACTGTTTGAAATTCAACGTCTATATAAACAGGAATTTGCCATTGGCTTATATGCTTTAGAACAGATTGAAAAATGCTTTAATGTTAAAATGACAGAAGATGAAGCAGGGTTTATTGCATTACACATTTTTAATGCCCGCACTGATGGCTCAACAATGACAGATACCTACCGAGCTACTCAAGTTATTAAAGATATTTTGAATATAGTCGGTTACCATTTCAATTTAAAACTTAATGAACAAAGCTATGATTACGCTCGTTTTTTAACCCATTTACAGCATTTCGCACAGCGATTTTTTGTTAATTCTACACCTACATCAGGTGATGATTTTCTCTATCAACAAACCAAGATTGCTTACCCGAAAGCCTATCAATGTGTGGAAAAGATCAACAAATATTTAACCACGCATTATCAAAAATCACTTAATGAAGATGAACAACTCTATTTGATGATTCATATTCAACGCGTGATTTCACATCAAATAACCAGCAGATAATACGAATTTCGTTTATAATTTGCTTTATTTTCAATACAAGCGGTCATTTTTGTGGAAAATTTTACCAAAATTCTAACCGGAAAAACGCGTGAGCATTTGGTTACTTTGCCTAATCCACTTTCGGATAAACACGCTCTTCAGCCCGAAGTGGTTGAGGCATTTTTAGCATTACAGCAAGCGGCAAAGGCTGCGGGCTTTAATCTACAGCCTGCCAGCACATTCCGTGATTTTGAGCGACAAAAGCTAATCTGGAATGCAAAGTTCAACGGCGAGCGTAAAGTGCACGATGATAATGGTACAGCCATTGAGATGAGCAAGCTCTCTGATTTGGAAAAATGTAAAGCAATGCTACGTTGGTCTGCCGTACCCGGTTCAAGCCGCCATCATTGGGGAACAGAAATTGATATTTTTGACCCGGATTTATTACCGGAAAACACGCCATTATTGCTTGAACCTTGGGAATATTTAGCTAGTGGTTATTTTGCCGAATTGACAACTTGGTTGCATATCAATGCGGAAAAGTTTGGCTTTTATTTCCCTTTTGACGGTACACATTGCCGAGTAGGATTCGAGCCTTGGCACATCAGCTACCGCCCGATTTCAGCAGACTATGAAAAATTATTCACCGATGAAATGTTAAAATCCGCTTGGCAAGGCGAAGATGTTGCGGGCAAAGAATGTTTACTTGCCCATTTTGATGAATTATTAAAATGATCCAATTAATTAACGAAACCGATAATCACGAAAAATTCCAACAAATTTGCGACAAATGGCAGCTTGTTCATCAAGCCGATAGCCCATTAGCCCTTGTTTTAACTGCGGAGCGTTTGGAATTACGCAAGTTAGACGAGCCTAAACTCGGGGCGATAGTGGTGAATTTTGTGGACGGCACTATGGCTCATCGCCGTAAATTTGGTGGTGGAAGAGGTGAGGCGGTTGCTAAAGCTGTCGGTATTAAAGGCGACTATTTACCCACAGTGATTGATGCCACCGCAGGTTTAGGGCGAGATGCGTTCGTATTGACTGCTGTGGGCTGCAAGGTGTTGTTGGTTGAACGAAATCCGATAGTTGCCGCCTTATTGGAAGATGGATTGAATCGAGCCTATCAAGATCCGGAAATCGGCGATTTTATGCAAGAACGAATGATTTTGGCGGATGTTCGTAACATATCGCAGCTAGATCCAACTATTCATAAGGCAGATGTGGTCTATTTAGATCCGATGTATCCGCACAAACAAAAAAGTGCATTAGTGAAAAAAGAGATGCGGGTGTTTCAGCATTTAGTCGGGGCGGATTTAGATTCCGATGATTTTTTCCTGCCGGCAAAGGCGTTGGCGAAAAAACGGGTAGTGGTAAAACGCCCCGATTATGCCCCTTTTTTAGCGGATCAAAAACCGGATTTTTCTCACACGACAAAAAATCATCGTTTTGATATTTATCTTTCCCATCGAAAAAGTGAGTAATAAGTATCTTTTTGCTATTTTTACAAAACTTTAAATACAGAAAACGGTATATAAGATAGGCAAGCGGTGACTTTTACAGTAAAATTTACAAATTAGTTTATTTTTTCATTTATGGAAGGCGGTGATTGTGCCACAACGTGATTATGTTGCTCGTTCGAACGAGAAAAAAAGTAAAAAAACACAAAAAGAAAGTGCATTAAAAAAGGTCTTAATTCTGATTATTGGTTTGATTTTAGGTTGTGGGATTGCTTTATGGCTTTTAAAAGCAAATGCACCGGCTCCAACTGTAACGAATGCAACACCACCTGTTCAACAACAGCCGAAAAGTCAATTGCCAAGCCGACCAGAAGAAAGTTGGAGTTATATTCGTGATTTAGAAACTCGTACTGTGATTACCGATAACAGTCAGACTTCACAAGAACGTTTAGCACAATTAACTGCTCAGCAAAAGCAACAAATTGAAGAAAGACGCAAACAGGAAGAAACCCGTTTAGCAGAGCAAGCACCGCAAAATTCAACTACAGAGACAGTAGCAACAACTGAAGAAATGCCATTAACAGAAGAAGAGTTGGCAGCGAAAAAAGCGGAAGAGGAAGCCTTAGCTAAGCAGAAAGCCGAAGAGAAACGTAAGCAAGATGAGCTAAAAAAACAGCAAGCTAAGTTAGCAGAAGAAAAAGCGAAAAAAGAGCAACAGGCTAAAATTGTGGCAAGTGCAGCAACGCCAGCAGATAAAGCAGCAAATCAAGCAGGTAAATTTGGCTTACAATGCGGGGCGTTTAAAAATAAAGCTCAAGCAGAAAATATGCAAGCACGTCTTGCAATGGCAGGATTTAATGCTCGAATTGCCAGCAGTGCAGATTGGAATCGTGTTTTTGTAGGTCCAATTGGAGACAGAGCTGCTACTTCAAGAGCACAGTCAAACGCTCGTAGTGTAGCGGAATGTGTGATTGTAGCGATGTAAATGTTGAAGAAAGAAGAGAGAGCAAAGATGCTCTCTCTTTTTTATATCCCTATCGCATATTTCAATGCCTGTTTTTTTAGTGGTGCTGCTTTTTCGGCAATCACCAACCCTAAATTACGCACAATTTTTAGTGGTAGAAGTTCGGTTTTGAAGGTTTTATAAAAGACGTCCATACCCGTTTGCATTAATAAATTATCCGGCTTACGTTTTTGCTCGTAACGTTTTAATACTTCCTCACTCGCAAAATTTTCACCTTTTTTGACCGCTTGTTCCACCACTTCAAGTAGTGCTTTTACATCTTTAAAGCCTAAATTTACGCCTTGCCCTGCGAGCGGATTAATGGTGTGAGCTGCATCACCTACTAACACCACGCCATTTTTTACATAATGTTGAGCGTGCTGGCGAGTCAGCGGAAATGCACCTGACGCCTGCACGTTAATCTTGCCTAATTCTTCTGTTAAACGAGCAGGGAAATGTTGCTCAATGGCAACTGTTAGTTTTTCTGTAGGAAGATTTTTTAGCTCCGCAATGCGTTGTGGTGAATCGTACCAAACAATGCAGCCGCTGTTGCCTGAAAGGGGTAAAAAAGCACGAGGACCTGTTGCATAAAATTGTTGCCAAGTGGCTGATGGAGCGATTTTCTCTGTCTTAATTGTTGCCAGCAAACAATGTTGTCGATATTGCCAGCTGGTTAAGCCAATACCAGCCCATTGGCGGGCTTGAGAATTTGCCCCGTCTGCGGCAATGATGATTGGGGCAGAAAAAGTTTGGCTATCGACTTGAATTTTCCAGCGGTTTTCCTCTCTTTTTGCAAAAATTTGCTCAAATCCGACCGCTTGCACACAATTTGGAAATTGTTTTAACTGCTCCCATAACGCAATTTGGATTAGGTTGTTTTCTACCATATCGCCCAGTTTTGCCAGCCCTAATTCAGCGGCGGAAAATACGGTGTTAAAGCCCTCTATTTCCCAGGTTTCAAGTTGGGTATAAGGGCAAGTTCTCATTGAGACAATTTGCTCCCACACGCCTAATTTTTCCAATAACTGAATTGACCCCATACTGATGGCAGAAATGCGTAGATCGTAAGCGGAATTAGCCTCAAAAGTCGGGAGCGGATTTTTCTCCAGCACGGCTAATTTAAATCCTTGTTTGGCTAATCCCAATGCAGTTGCTGCCCCAATCATACCACCACCAACAACAATCATATCTAATTCAGTATTCATTTTCTTTCCTCATTAAATAAGCCCATATACCGCTGAAACGCCTTGAATTGTATTGCATTTCAGATTAGGATAAAACCGATTTATTCGTTTATTCAAAGGAGCATTTTATGTCTTGCAAAACTCACGCAAACCACGAGCACGAACACGGTGAAGGTTGTGGTCATACTGCAATTAAACACAACGACCATATCGACTATTTACACGATGGGCATTTACACCATAAACACGGCGATCACTATGATGAACACGTTTTAGAAGTAAATGAAACCAACCCGGCAGAATGCAATGCTGTTCATTGTTGTGGCGACCACGTTCACGGCGAAGGTTGTGGACACGAAGCTGTACCACACGGCGATCATATTGACTATATTGTAGATGGTCGTTTACATCATCAGCACGGTGATCATTGTGATGATCACGGACCGGTTGAGATTGTGAAATAAGGTTATTTTATGGGAGGTTTTGACCTCCCATAAACTATTTTTGCGATCTCGCTCGAAAATTTGAATATTTGTTCTACCCTCTTTTTCTCTTTCCTTCTATTCTCTCGTCATTGATTTCTTATTTCTCAACATAATGACATTAGCCATAGTTTACAGCCGAGCCTCCATTGGTGTGGAAGCTCCATTAGTTACGATTGAAGTTCATATCAGCAACGGTCAGCCAAGACTAACTATTGTCGGCTTGCCGGAAGCTACCGTGAAAGAGGCTGGCGATCGTGTACGAAGTGCGTTAATTAACGCTAATTTTATCTATCCACCCCAACGGATTACGATTAACCTTGCTCCGGCTGATTTACCCAAAGAAGGTGGGCGATTTGACTTACCGATTGCCATAGGCATTTTAGCTGCTTCAGGGCAGATTGATGCGGATTTATTAAAGCAGTTTGAATTTTTAGGCGAGTTGGCACTCACAGGGCATTTGCGAGGTGTGCACGGAGCAATTCCTGCCGTGATTTCAGCCGAAAAATCGAAACGCCAAATGATATTGGCTCAGCAAAATGCGAATGAAGCGGCTTTGGTTTCAAATGCCACAACTTATTTTGCGAAGTCGTTGCTTGATGTGGTGAATATGCTAAATAAGCGAGACAAACTGCCTATTTGCCAACAAGTTTTGCAAAATTCAGCCGAAAATCGACCGCTTGTCAGCCGAGATCTTACTGATATTATTGGGCAACAGCACGCGAAGCGAGCCTTAACCATTGCCGCAGCAGGGCAACACAATTTGCTTTTTCTTGGTCCGCCCGGCACAGGGAAAACAATGCTTGCCAGCCGTTTGGCTGACTTATTGCCTGAAATGTCTGATGAAGAAGCAATCGAAACTGCCTCCGTAACCAGCCTTGTACAGAATGAACTGAATTTTCAGAACTGGAAACAACGCCCATTTCGTTCTCCCCATCATAGTGCGTCAATGGTGGCGTTAGTTGGCGGTGGCTCAATCCCAAAACCAGGTGAAATTTCCTTAGCCCATAACGGCGTGCTTTTCTTAGACGAACTACCTGAATTTGAGCGAAAAGTGTTAGACGCACTCCGCCAGCCATTAGAGGCAGGCGAAATTATTATTTCCAGAGCGAATGCCAAAGTGCAATTTCCTGCCCGTTTTCAGTTAATTGCAGCAATGAACCCAAGCCCGACAGGGCATTATCAAGGCACGCATAATCGCACTTCACCCCAGCAAGTAATGCGATATTTAAATCGTTTGTCAGGTCCGTTTTTAGACCGATTTGATCTCTCTATTGAAGTGCCGCTTTTACCGCAAGGGGCATTACAAAGTAGCTCGGAAAATCGGGGTGAAACCACAGAACAAGTTCGCAAGCGGGTGTTTTTTGCCCGAAAAATGCAATTTGAACGAGCAGGCAAAATTAACGCACAACTTACCACACGAGAAATTGAGCGAGATTGTAACCTATCCGCACAAGATGCGTTATTTCTGGAGAATGCCTTAACCAAATTAGGTTTGTCAGTTCGGGCTTACCACCGCATTTTAAAGGTTGCTCGCACTATTGCAGATTTAGCCGGAGAGAAGGAGATTAAGCAAATTCATTTAGCCGAAGCCTTAGGTTATCGGGCAATGGATAGGTTGTTGCAACGATTGCAGGGGGAGAGTTAGATTTGTTGAGTGGAGATGAACGCAAGCAATTTCTTCACAAAATCCTCCGAATTCCCCCTATGTGCATTATGCCCTGTGTTTGAAATAATCTGCACAGGCAGTTGGTGTTGCTCTGCCATCTGGCGGAATTTGTTATCCTTTTCCCCGATGAAAAAGAGAATGTTTTTATTCGTTTGTTTTAATTGTTCTGCATAATTAGGCTGTTTGGCAAGGCTGGTGGCTTCAAGCATTTGAGCAATTTGCTCTCCTTGATTATGCTTTCTACTATCAATATAACGTTCTCTTTCCATATTGCTTAAATCGGCAAATACAGGTTGTTGATACCAATCTTCCAGCACCTTTTCAATTGGTTCGTGGCGAAAACGGTTCGCCCATTGGCAATCATTTTGCAGGCGTGCTTGGCGTTCAGTTGTTGATGCAAGCCCGATATTCGCCCCTTCTAATATCGTAGCCAGTAGATTGGGATTATGGATATTCAGTACATAATCAAGAGCAGTCCGCCCACCTAGCGAGTAACCCACTAAATAGAATGGCTGTGAGTCAATTACCTTTTCTAAAGTGGTATGGAGTTGCATTCGTAGTTCAGCAAAATCGGTACAGGTAATGTGTTCACTGTGTCCGTGAAATGGAAGGTCGATAGTAAGCGGTCGAATTTTGGGAAAATGTTGCAAATGTTGAAGAACGCTTTGCCAGTCTTGTTGTGAGCCGAGTAGCCCGTGTAAGAAAACAACAGGAGTACCTTGTTTAGCGTGCCATTGATATGAGAGCATTGATTAAATCTATAAATAAAAGCACCAGCATAGGCTGGTGCTATCGTTGTAACTAGGCAATTTCTGCCTGTGAAATTTGTTTCAGCAATGATTTGTACATATTGCTGCCGTCGTGTTCGTTTACTTTGATTTCCACAATGGTAACACCTTTACGAGCATAGGCGTGTTTGAGTTTGGTTTTCAAATCTGCCCAAGTAAACGGGCGGATATACTCAAGCCCGAACATTGTTGCGACTTGAGCAAATTCAAAGTTATGAGCGAGGCGGTAGTATTGATCTTTCGCTTTACTATCAACAGGCAACATATCAAACAATGCACCACCACTGTTATTCACCACGAATAAAATGGTCGGTTGGGTAATTTTAGTTAATAAGGCGATAGAGTTTAAGTCGTGCAGAGCAGAAATATCGCCCACCACGCCTACGGTTGGGCGGTCGCTACCTTTCGCAATACCTGCCATTGTCGCAATTAAACCATCGATGCCACTTGCTCCTCGATTAGTATAAACAGGGTAGCCTTCAGGTAATTTGCATAACGCATCAACTAAACGAACAAATAAACTATTACCGATGAATAAGTTGCCATTAATTGCTAAAACATCTTGAATATTGTGTGCAAGTGATGCCTCACTTAAACTTCCACCTACTTGCTGCTCAATAAAGGTTGCACAGAATTGCGAAAGAGCTAACGGCTCAAGTAACCACGGCTTTTGGCGAAGTGGCGGATGAACACGCAAGAAGTGATGAGCTTTCGCCACAAAACGGGTTTGATGATGTGCATTCGGATTAATGTAATCTTGCGATTCATCAACCAACCAAAATTCACCTTGATAAGCTTTTAAGAACTCATTTACACGCTTACTTACAATTTGCGTACCGAATTGGATAACGATATCCGCTTGTAATAAGCGTTGTTTCACCGTTTCATTTGAAAGCCAAATGTCCGCAAACGGTAGGCTTGCTTCAATGCAAGATTGTACATCGCTTAATAAACACCAGCCCATTGTTTCAGCCCAGTTTTTTAAGCCTGTGCCTTGTTCTGGTGGTAATTTACCGACCACAATTACGCCACGTTTGGTTCGCCAGTAATCCCAATTTTCGTGCATCGACACTTCACTTTGAATGGTTTGTTGGTCAATCCATTTGGTTTGTGAATTATTCAACCAACCTTGAATTGGGCGTAACCACGGTGTATTGAGAATTTCGTTAATATCAGACTCATAAAGTGGCTCTTCAAAAGGGGCATTAATGTGCAATACACCGCCTTGTTGAGCTTGAGTTGTGCAAGCCTGTTCAATAGTTGAAACCAGCCAACTCGCATTATAAGCCTCATTTGCTTTTGGTAAGTTTACGCTCGCAACAGGATAATTAGCAAAAATGCCTTGTTGAGCAATTGCTTGGTTTGCTCCACAACCAATCAATTCAGTTGGGCGATCAGCAGAAAGAATAATCAGTTTTTGATGAGTAAGGCTTGCCTCAATCACTGAAGGATAAAGATTAGCAACCGCTGTGCCTGAGGTAACAATTACCGCAACAGGGCTATTGGTTGCTTTAGCAACCCCTAACGCATAAAAGCCCAAACCTCGCTCATCAAAGTGGGTGTGGCACTCTGCATATTGGGTTTGTTGAAGTTGCACCGCTTCAAGGGTTAATGGGGTGGAACGAGAACCCGGTGCGATACAAAAATGCTTTACGCCATAACGCATTAACGCACTTAAAATCACTTTTGCCCAAGTGCGGTTAAAAGAACTTACACTCATATTCTTCTCTACTTATTAATAAATTCGATAAATAGCCCAAATTGTAGCAAAAAGTTAAATTATTTTGGTAAGTTTTTAGCAAAATAGTGAATTTTTAATAAAATTACCGCCCAATGCCGATTAATAGCATTGGGCGGTAAAAGAATTTGTAAAAAATTTACAAAAAACGACCGCTTGTATTAATTAATTCCAATCCAATTCGGCAACGCTAATGAAATTGCCGGAATGTAGGTAATTAAGATTAGGAATGTCAGTAATAGTAATAACCACGGCATTGCCGCTCTGACTACATCTGCAAGAGGCATTTTCGATACCGCAGAGGCAACGAACAAGTTCAAGCCGATTGGTGGTGTAATCAAGCCAATTTCCATATTTACCACCATAATGATACCAAGGTGGATTGGGTCAATACCGAGTTGTACTGCAATTGGGAATAAAATTGGTGCAAGAATTAAGATAATCGCAGAAGGCTCCATAAATGCACCTGCAATTAATAGCACAATATTTACGACCAATAAGAATGTCCACGGTTGTAAGTTCCATTCCACTACAGTGGCGGTAATTAACTGTGGAATTTGCTCGGTAGTCAGAACGTGAGCGAATAACATCGCATTGGCGATGATAAACATCAACATTACGCTTAATTTTGCAGATTCTAGCAATACTTTCGGGCAATCACGCAGTTTTACATCTTTATAGATAAATACCGCAACAAACCACGAATAAACTGCTGCGACCGCTGCCGCTTCGGTTGGGGTAAAGATGCCACTGTAAATACCGCCTAAAATAATCACCATCAACAGTAAGCCCCAAATCGCTTTACGGGCGGCGGTAAACCACTCTTTTACTGTCGCACGAGGCTGGGCAGGTAGGTTTTTAATGCGAGCAACAATATAGATAGCAATCATTAATGCCACACCAAGCATCAGACCCGGTACAACCCCTGCCATAAATAATTTACCTACGGAAGTTTCGGTTGAAGCTGCATACACAACCATTACGACTGATGGCGGAATTAAGATACCAAGCGTACCTGCGTTACAGATAATCCCTGTACCAAAGCCTACCGGGTAGCCTGAACGCACCATTCCGGCAATTGCAATTGAGCCTACTGCCGCCACTGTTGCAGGGCTTGAGCCTGAAAGAGCCGCAAATAGCATACAAGAAAGTACCGCCGCAATAGCTAAACCACCACGAATATGACCTACGGTTGCATTTGCAAAGTCAATTAGGCGTTTTGCTACCCCGCCTGTGGTCATAAATGCACCGGCAAGCAAGAAGAACGGGATTGCAAGCAGTGTATAATGTTCTGAGGTTTCAAACAGTTTGATTGCTAATGAACTTACGGAATCTTGGCTGAAGAACATAATGGTAACTGCACCCGCCAAACCGAGTGAGATCGCAATGGGTACACCAAGAAACATTAAGATAAATAACAAGCTAAATAGCACTAAAATTGTCATTATTCTTCTCCTTGTGCGAGTTTCATTGCGTCTTCACTTTCATCTGCTAAGCCAAGACCAACTTGTTTGCCTTGTAAAATACGCACTAAAATTTCAATAAAACGGATACCGATTAAGGCAAAACCAACAGGCATAATTAAACCTACGTGCCACTGTTTAAGGTGGAATTGGTGTAAATCTTCTGCACCAATGTCAGCAACATACATTGCTGAAATCCACTCATAACTGGCTGAACCAATTAAAATCGCATAGGCTAAACAAGCACCAATAGCGATAATACCTACAATTTTTTGCCCGTGTCGTGATAGTTTTTTTACTAACACATCAACACCGATATGCCCTGCGGTACGCACCCCATAAGATGCACCAAAGAAAATCAACCAACCAAAGCAAGCCTTAGTCAAAGCCACACTCCAAGTCATTTCTTGAGCGGCTTCCATAATCCACTCGCCGAGTGGTTCGGCAAAACCTGCAGTAAATGGTACAGCTTCGGCTAAATCAAAAAAAACGTTATAAAGGTTGTTAAACATCACATAAGCGAAGGTAACAAGCGTCATTACCATCAACAAAATAGCGATAAAACACTCCTCAAAACGCTCCCAGAACCATTTTAAAGAAGACATTTTTTACTCCGAAAATAGGATAATCCTAAAATAGAAAACCGAGAGGGCTAATTGCGTGCCAACAAGCGGTCAGATTTATTTAATTTTTTGCAAAATGTAGATCGTTTTGGGCGGACACTGTTATGTCCGCCCTGATAATTGAATAATTATTGGAATTACTGTTTGTTGGATGCTTCAGCCGCTTTGATTAAGTCTGCACCGATAGCTTCTTCAAACTGTTTCCACACAGGACGCATAGCTTCACGCCATTTTTCACGTTGCTCATTAGTTAAAGTGATGATTTGTGAAGCACCTGAATCTACAATTTTCTTCTTATCGCTTTGGTTGAGATCATGAGATTGTTTGTTCACTTCAACCGATACTTCATCTAAGATTTTGGTTAGCTCAACACGCACATCTTCAGGAATTTTGTTCCAGAATTCGGTGTTCACGATAACCATATAAGATAATAAGCCGTGATTAGATTCAGTAATGAATTTTTGTACTTCGTGAATTTTTTGTGAGTAGATGTTTGAATACGGGTTTTCCGCACCGTTTACAACGCCTGTTTGTAAACCTTGATACATCTCGCCGAATGCCATTTTACGCGGTACAGCTTTTAATGCTTTGAACTGTGCATCTAACACTTCTGAAGCCTGTACACGGAATTTCAAACCACGAGCATCTTTCGGCTCACGTAACTCTTTGTTCGCAGAAAGTTGTTTTAAATCGTTGTTCCAGTAAGATAAACCTGTAATACCTTTGTCTTCCATTGATTTTAACAATGATTGACCTGCTTCAGATTGCTCAAAACGTTCAACCGCTTTGATGTCATCAAACAAGAACGGTAAATCGAAAATTTGAATTTTTGGTGTATATTTATCAAATTTTGCCAGTGATGGAGCAAGCATTTGTACGTTATTTAACAATAATGCTTCCATCTCTTTACCGTCTGCATAAAGTGATGAGTTTGGATAGACTTCCACTTTCACTTTGCCGTTCAAACGCTCGTCCACTAATTTTTGGAACATTAACGCACCCTGACCTTTCGGGGTTTCATTTGCTACAACGTGTGAGAATTTGATGACGATTGGATCGTTAGCAAAAGCTGATACAGAAAATGCAGCGGTTACTGCTAATGCTGCAGCAAGTTTCTTGAATGGTTTTAACATAATTCACTCCAAATAGTTAGTGTTTGCAAAAATTGTTCATAATTTGCCTGATTTTTTAGAAAAGTAAACAACAATTTTTTAAAAATATGACATATATCTCAATTTTTTTACATTATTTTTACTTTTGAAGTGGAGTGAAGTGCTTTTAAGAGAGGTAAGGCTGGTTTAAACCAGCCTTGCTATTAATTTCTTGTACCTAATTGGAAGATAACCACTTCAGCTTGGCAACTAAACTTAAAATTTGCATTAAGTTCAAAACCACCTTGTACCGGGTAGATTTCACTCTCAATTTCACAAGGTTCGGATTCAACATCGTGAGCTTTTTGAGTAAATCTTTCCAGTGCAGCTTGAGCTTCAGCTTCTGTTTCATAAGTGCGTTTAATGTTTGCAACCGTTTCGCTGTTATCTAAAATTGAGCCGACGTCAAAGGTGTTGCAGCCTTCACATTCAATGGGTTTATCGTTTTTCATTGGCTAATCCTCATAATTGATAAATAATATCGCTACTTTAAAACTAAATAAGAGCAGGTGCAATCTTCAATCGCCTAGAATTTGATTTAGATAGAATTTTACTCACTTAGGCTTGTTCAGCCCTAAAGGTTTTGCAAATTTTGGAGGAAAAATGACCGCTTTTATTAAATCAAACCAATGAAAATCTTTTTTAATCTGTGAAGCTGATCACGGTTTCTCTTAGTTAAATTCGTTATGCTTTAACTAACGTATTAACATAGCAAGAGGGACATTCTATGAAACGTAGTCTATTAAATGCTTTTGTATGTGCTGTAATGCTCGGGGTGAATATGAGCTATGCTCAATCTGAACCTAGAGTTGGCGTTACGATTTATAAATATGATGACAACTTTATGATGTTGATGCGTAAAGCGATGAATAAGGAGATAGAAAATTTCCGTCATCTGAAATGGTTTATGAACGATGCTCAAAATTCACAAGTGAAGCAATTAAATCAAGTCGAAGTTTTACTCAATCATAAAGTGAATGTATTGGCGGTAAATATTGTCCACCCTAACGAATCAAAAACCATTGTGGAAAAAGCGAAAGCGAATAATGTACCGATTGTATTTTTTAATCGAGATCCGAGTAAACAGGCAATGGAAAGTTATGAAAAGGCTTATTTTGTCAGTAGTAACCCGCAAGAAGCAGGCGAAATACAAGGACAACTCATTGCAAAAGCGTGGAGAGCTAACCCTCACTTTGATTTAAATAGAGATGGAAAATTGCAGTTTGTATTGCTAAAAGGCGAATTGAGCGAAGTGAGTACTTTGCGTTCTCAAGCCGTTATTGATGAGCTTAATCGTCAAGGCATTGCAACAGAAGAAGTTTATAGCGACACAGCAATGTGGCGTTCCGCCATTGCTCGCAATAAAATGAACGAGTGGTTAGTCGCAAAACGTGCCAATGAGATTGAAGTAGTCATTTCAAATAATGATGAAATGGCAATAGGGGCATTAGATGCGTTAAATGCTCACGAGAAAAAACTGCCTCTCTTCGGTATTGATGCCCTGCCGGAAGCTCTAGCTTTAATTAAATCAGGGCAGATGAGCGGTACGGTGTTAAACGATAGTGTCGAACAAGGAAAAGTCGTGGTACAACTTGCCGCGAATTTAGCACAAGGTAAGCCGGCTACACAGGGCACAGAGTGGGAAAATAGCCCATCTAAAACCATTTATATTCCACATATTGGCGTAAATAAAGAAAATTTGGAGCAGTTTTTAAAATAATTGCAAAAATTTTAATAAAAGCGACCGCTTGTAATCTACAAACAACATTGCAAGCGGTCATTTTTTCGTAAAAATTTACTATCTCTTGATAGAGTAAATATTCAAAACGCTGCCATAGAATTAAAAAATCCTCCACTTTGTCTTAATTCTGTGAGAATGATCACGGATTGTTTTACAAAAATGGGTTATTCTTCTCACCAAGTTGCTTATGGTAAGCAATGAATATGTCAGGATAAACATATCAAAAGAGGTGATTTCTATGAAGAAAGCAGTATTAAGTGCAGTGGCAATGGCAGTAGCATTAGGTGCGACTATCAGTACAGCACAAGCTGAAAATCGTATTGGTGTAACTATTTATAAATATGACGATAACTTTATGGCATTAATGCGTAAAGAGATTGAAAAAGAAGGTCAAGCTCAAAAAGTTCAGTTATTAATGAACGACTCGCAAAACACCCAATCTATTCAAAACGACCAAGTTGATGTATTGCTTTCTAAAGGCGTTAAAGCATTAGCAATCAACTTAGTTGACCCATCAGCGTATAAAACTATTATCCAAAAAGCGAAAGGCGAAGATGTACCTGTTGTGTTCTTTAACAAAGACCCGGGTGCAGCGGCAATTGATAGCTATCCGAAAGCATACTATGTGGGTACAGATCCGAAAGAATCTGGCTTAATCCAAGGTGATTTGAT
Source organism: Mannheimia bovis (assembly GCF_014541205.1). Classification (NCBI taxonomy): domain Bacteria; kingdom Pseudomonadati; phylum Pseudomonadota; class Gammaproteobacteria; order Pasteurellales; family Pasteurellaceae; genus Mannheimia; species Mannheimia bovis. Next base: position 576,443 of record NZ_CP061280.1, read on the forward strand.
TGCCAAACAGTGGAAAGCAAACCCAGCGTTAGACTTAAACAAAGACGGTAAAATCCAATTTGCGTTATTAAAAGGCGAACCGGGGCATCCGGATGCGGAAGCTCGTACCAAATATGTTGTTGAGGGCTTAAAAGAAAAAGGCATTGAAAGTGAGCAAATCTTTATGGATGCGGCGTTATGGGACGCAGCTCAAGCGAAAGATAAAGTAGATGCGTGGTTATCAAGCGGTAAAGCGAAAGACATTGAAGTGATCATCTCTAACAATGATGGTATGGCGTTAGGTGCATTAGAAGCAACCAAAGCACACGGTAAGAAATTACCAATCTTCGGTGTTGATGCGTTACCTGAAGTACTTCAATTAATCAGCAAAGGTGAAATTGCAGGTACAGTATTAAATGACGGCGTAAACCAAGGTAAAGCGGTTGTTCAACTTTCTGCAAACTTAGCAGATGGTAAAGATGCAGTTGCAGGTACACAATGGAAATTGGAAAACCGCGTAGTGCGTATTCCTTACGTTGGTGTTGATAAAGACAACTTATCCGAATTTTTAAAATAATTAGCACTTTATGGCACGAGTGATGATACTCGTGCCTTTTTTTCGAGTTTTCGATATAACAGGGTGAGATATGACAGGCGAAGTACTACTCACAATGACGAACTTTAGCAAGTCGTTTCCGGGTGTGAAAGCGTTAGACCGAGCTAACTTAACGGTAAAATCCCATAGTGTTCACGCCTTAATGGGTGAAAATGGGGCAGGGAAATCAACCTTGCTAAAATGTCTCTTTGGGATCTATGCCAAAGATGAAGGCGAGATTCTTTTTCTCGGTAAACCGGTGAATTTTAAAACCTCAAAAGAGGCTTTAGAAAACGGGATTTCAATGGTTCACCAAGAGTTGAACCTGGTAAAACAAGTAACCGTAATGGATAACCTATGGCTAGGACGTTATCCGTTAAAAGGTCCTTTTGTGGATCACGATAAAATGTATCGCGATACTAAAGCGATTTTTGATGAATTAGATATTGATGTTGATCCGCGTGATAAAGTAGCAAAATTATCTGTTTCACAAATGCAGATGATCGAGATTGCTAAAGCATTCTCTTATGATGCCAAAATTGTGATTATGGACGAGCCAACCTCATCGCTTTCAGAAAAAGAAGTAGAACACTTATTTAAAATTATCCAAAAACTGAAAGACAGAGGCTGTGGCATTATCTATATTTCTCACAAAATGGACGAAATTTTTAAAATTTGTGATGAAATTACCATTTTGCGAGACGGTAAATGGGTAAACACTGTTGCGATTAAAGATACCTCAATGGATCAAGTGGTTTCAATGATGGTAGGACGTGAGCTAACTCAACGTTTCCCGGAAAAAACCAATCTACCAAAAGAAGTAATTCTTGAAGTAGAGAACTTAACGGCAAAAAATCAACCTTCTATCCAAGATGTTAGCTTCAGCTTACGCAGAGGGGAAATTTTAGGTATCGCAGGTTTAGTTGGGGCAAAACGGACTGATATTGTTGAAACTATTTTCGGTGTGCGAGATAAAGCAAGCGGTAAAATTACCTTAAACGGCAAAGAAATTAATAACCGCAATGCCTTTGATGCCATTAATAACGGCTTTGCTCTCGTAACAGAAGAACGTCGCTCAACGGGGATTTATGCAAACCTAAGTATTGAGTTTAACTCATTGATTTCAAATATGAAGTCTTATCTAGGAAAATTTGGTTTGCTGAGCAATAAAAAAATGAAAAGCGACACCCAATGGGTAATTGATTCGATGAATGTAAAAACCCCATCGCATCAAACGCATATTGGCTCACTTTCCGGCGGTAACCAACAAAAAGTGATTATCGGGCGTTGGCTCTTAACCCAACCTGAAATTCTGATGCTTGATGAACCAACCCGCGGTATTGATATCGGGGCAAAATTTGAAATTTATCAGCTGATTTTAGAGTTAGCCAATAAAGATAAAGGGATTATTATGATCTCGTCAGAAATGCCTGAATTACTAGGGGTAACAGACCGAATTTTAGTGATGAGTAACGGTAAAGTGGCGGGCATTGTTGAAACTGCCAACACCTCGCAAGAAGAAATCTTGCAACTCGCAGCAAAATATTTATAGACAAGGAGTGAAGTATGTCTGCTTTACAACAAAATAGAACACTCGATTTTTTTAAACAAAATGCGATTTACTTTGTATTATTGATCTTACTTATTGTGATTATTGTGCAAGACCCAAGTTTCTTGAGCTTGCGTAACTTCAGTAACATTTTATCGCAATCTTCTGTGCGTCTTATCATTGCACTAGGTGTTGCAGGCTTGATTGTAACACAGGGTACAGACTTATCCGCCGGTCGCCAAGTTGGCTTAGCGGCGGTAATCTCAGCCACCTTGTTACAATCAATGGAAAATATGAACAAAGTTTTCCCGAACTTATCCGAAATTCCAATTCCTGTTGTAGTTTTAACGGTTTGTGTGATTGGTGGACTTATCGGCTTATTTAATGGTTTTGTGGTAGCTTATCTCAACGTAACACCGTTTATTGCCACAATGGGGACGATGATTATTGTTTATGGGATTAACTCGCTTTACTACGATGCCGTAGGCTCATCGCCAATTGCTGGTTTTAGCGATGACTTCTCAAGTTTTGCACAAGGTTTCTTCCGCTTTGGCGACTTTAGACTCTCCTACATCACTATTTATGCCGTAATTGCTACTATTATTATGTGGACGTTATGGAATAAAACCCGATTCGGTAAAAACGTATTTGCGATTGGTGGAAACCCGGAAGCCGCACGCGTTTCAGGCGTAAACGTACCGCTTAACTTAATGGGTATTTATATGATTTCCGGTATCTTCTATGCATTCGGTGGTATGTTGGAAGCAGGTCGTATCGGTAGTGCAACCAACAACTTAGGCTTTATGTATGAAATGGATGCAATCGCAGCTTGCGTAGTAGGTGGCGTATCATTTGCAGGCGGTGTGGGTACAATCATCGGCGTAGTAACCGGGGTGCTTATTTTCACTGTTATCAACTACGGCTTAACCTACATAGGGGTAAACCCTTACTGGCAATACATTATCAAAGGTGGCATCATCATCTTAGCTGTTGCGATTGACTCACTCAAATACGCGAAGAAAAAATAATTTATATTGATTGAAGAAGTACAGGGGCAAAGGAATTTGCCCCTTATTTTTTTATGCAAGCGGTTATATTTGAGGAAAAATTTGCAAATACTTTTCGGCTGGATTAAAGTGCTAGACAGGCTTGTTTGAAAACATAGGAGAGATATATGGTTAAGCAAACTAAGTTAGGGCAGTTGGCATTTTTATCGCTTGCGTTTTTTTCGGTTTCAACATTGGCTGCTCATCACGAAATCAGAATGCTCGATAACAATGCAGAAGGCGGTATGGTATTTGAACCGGGTTATTTGAAAGCAGAAGTGGGCGATACAATAACTTTTATCCCAACCGATAAAGGGCATTGGGTGGAAAGCCGTGCGATTCCGGAAGGGGCGGAAAAATTTCTCTCTAAAGAAGATGAAAAATTTACTCTTACGCTTACCCACGAGGGTGTCTATGTTTACTATTGCCCGCCACACCGCACAATGAATATGAGCGGAATTATCCAAGTAGGTAAGCCTGTAAACCGTGAAGCGGCACAAAAAGAAGTCGAAAAAATCGAAAAACGCACCAAAGAAAATTCAGGGCGTTTGTTTGATTACTTCGATCAAATACAGTAACAAAATTCCCTCAGAGATAAGCTTTGAGGGAATTTTGTTATCTTAAAACCGCTAACAAAAAACGAACCAAAATCGGGTAAAACCTTGTTGTGATGTTCGTCTTTTCCGTTTTTTCTGCCAGCTGCGGTAGCCAAGTCAGCAGTTGATTTTTGATGAAATCACTCGCTTCTTGGTGCTTGTTTTGCTCAATAAGTTGGATCAAAACTTCCAAATACACCACAAGATGATCGCTAGGTTCGTTGATTTCTCGGTTGAGTTGGAGTTTGAAGCGATCTAAATAGTGATCCATTTTCGCTAAATTTTCGGAGAGAGTAGGATCAGTTAAATAAGCAGAAGCATAGGGTAGAGCTGAGGATCTACCTTCAAGCAAAAAGCATTGGGCGAAATCAGCAGCTAATTCTAAACGTGGATTTTCAAATAAGCCGAGCTTTTGAATTTCCTCCGCTAAGGCTTTACTGTGAGAGGCAAATCCCAGTTCAGCCAAAAATGCAAAAAATTGTTGAAATTCGACCGCTTGTAAGGCGTGCAATTGCTCGTGTGAGAGCTCTCGGGCAAGCAGATTACGCAGCCATTGTAGCAGTAGCAATTTTTCTTCTTTTGCTAATGGCATCATAAACGCTCGACCTCAATTGCTCCGCTAAAACTGTTCGGTGCTGGGGCTTCGCCTTGCCATTTTTCTACATTCACTAGGCAGGTGCTTACACAAGTTGCTTGAGAGAGTTTAGATGAGCCAATATCCAGCGTGAGTGTGTTTGGGCTGCCGTAGGTGTCTAATGCACCGATGGTTTCATCAACAGGGGAATACCAAGCCCCTTCTTGTAATCGAACCACGCCGGTGGGGAAGTTGTCTGACAGTACCGCTCCCACCAAAACTTGTCCTCGCTCATTAAAAACCCGCACTAAATCACCGTCTTTAATGCCTAATTTTTCTGCATCTTGCGGATTCATATAAAATGGTTCTCTGCCCTGTACGCTGTAAGTTTCACGTAAACTTTTTGATTCACAAAGCTGTGAATGCAAACGTTTGTCGGGGTGGCACGATTGTAACCAGAAAGGATATTGATCCGATTTCGGTCCGCCGTGTGAGCGTTCTGCTTTTTCGAACCACATTGGGTGTCCTTTGCAGTCATCATAGCCATATTTGGCAATTTTGGTACTGTAAATTTCGATAAAGCCCGATGGAGTTCCTAATGCGTGCAGTTCAGGATCTTCTCGGAAATCTTGATGCCGAACCCAAGCTTTACCTTCAGGGAATAGCACAAAGCCCGCTTGCCAAAATTCATCAAAGGTTTTTGGCATTTCAAATTTGCCTCGATTAGCTCGGCGACATTCGGTATATAAGCGGTTTAGCCAGCCTTTTTCATCAAGGTTTTGGCAATATTCCTCCGCTTTTCCTTCGCCATAACGGCTGCATAAATCTTTGAAAATCTCAAAATCAGAGCGAGATTCATACATTGGCTCAACCAGTTTTTGCATCGCAATAATACCTCTATTGCTGTATGAGCCGTAGGTATCAATGTCGTTTCGCTCAAATGGCGTACAAGCAGGCAACACAATATCGGCAAAGCGGCAAGTTGCCGTCCAACTGTAGTTGATAGTAACCACCGTTTCGAGTTGTTGGAATGCCTTTTTCATTTTGTTGAGATCAGATTGTCTGCTCCATTGGTTGCAACCTGTGAAAATTGCCATTTTATAAGGGGCGTAAACAATTTTTTTGCCATTGTAATCAATGGTTTCACCTGCGTGTAGTAAAGAGTCTGTGGCACGGGCAACAGGAATAACCTCACTGTAACCGTTATAGTTTTTATTGCCGTATTTTGGTTTTTGATCTTCATCTAGGTTAGACGGGAAAGAACCGGGCGTTGCTGCACCGGAGCTGGAAACACCAATCGAGCTATAGTGATGAGCATAACTAATTCCACCGCCCGGCAAGCCGATTTGTCCTAACATTGCTGCCAGTACTGCTCCCATCCAATAAGGCTGCTCGCCGTGTTGTTGGCGTTGAATTGCCCAGCCGAAAATCAGTTGTGTACGTTTTCCTGCCAGCATACGGGCAAATTCACGGATTTTATCCGCAGAAATGCCGCAAATTGGAGCAGCCCATTCAGGTGTTTTTTCGATTTTATCTTCCGTTTCGCCCAACAAATAAGGCACAAATTTTTCAAAGCCTAAAGTGTAGACATCAAGAAAGGCTTTATCGTATAAATTTTCTTTATATAAAGTGTGAGCAATTGCCAGCATAAACGGCATATCTGCCTGTGGATTAACATAAAGTTGCTCGCAACCTAAGAAATTTTGAGTTTTGCTTTTAACCGGATCAATAGAAATCACATTGATTTTTTTCTCCGCCACTTTTTGTTTGAGTTGCTCTAAATATCCATAGGCTTCGTGGGTTTCGCAGTTCCAACCCACTTGTAAATTTTTCACTGGGTCGCTTGCCCAGAAAATCAGATTTTCCGTCTCTTTTAAGATAATCTCCCAAGATGTCCCTTGCGAGTAAACCTCTGTACTGCCTAGTACATAAGGCAGAATGGTTTGCCCTGCACCGGTGGAGTAATCACCTACCGCACTAACACTTGAACCGTGCATTGCAATGGCTCTAATCATATGATTTCCGCAACTGTGGAACTGCCCGGAAGAACGCCAACCCACATTCGCCGTATGCAACGCCCAAGGTCCATAATCTTTTTGAATACGTTCCAGCTCTTCATAGAATAAATCTAATGCTTCTTTCCAGCTCACACGCACAAAGCGATTATCGCCACGCTGTGTACGATTGCTGTTTTGGCGGTTTTTAAGCCAATCCACACGTACCATTGGATAACGCACACGAGCTTCGCTATAAAGTAGATCTGTAATGCCGTTAATCATTTCAGATGGGTGTTTATCATACTCAAAAGGCTTGATTTCAGTTAATCGTCCATTTTCCACTTTGGCACGCACCGCACCCCATTGGCAACCTGTGATTTTCCACTCACTTGTTGGCGTACTATTGGCTTTGGCTTCACGAGGAACAAGAAAATTCGGCATTGCAAATGCACTAGCCATAATCGACATATTTTTTAAAAACTGACGGCGAGAATGTAGCATAATCTTTCCTCTCTATTTTGTGGAATTGGCATCAGAAGCATTCATTTGAAGATAGCGAAGCACTTGTTTCTGTGTGGCTTCATCCATATCAGTAAAGCCAACCATACCGTTAAATACAGCAATCCATTCGTTTGCATCGTGCATTTTGGTATCACGCTGTTTGTGGCAAACACTACACTCCGTTTTATAAGTATTTTGTGCGTTTGCCCAGAAATCAGTTAAATCTTGGGTAAATTCTGAATTTTCCACCCATACTTTCATTTTTACCCTCTGCCAGATTAAGCCTGTGTTCGGATCTTCTTTATCTGCCAAAATATCTAATGGTGGGTTATTGCTGATAAAAGATTTTTCAAAGACAGCATCGGTAATATTTTTAGCAAAATCGTGATACCAAATTCGCCCGAAGCCTTTAGTTTTTCGCCATAAATTTAGCTCAATTTCGGAGGCTTTTGCCGTTGTTTGCACTAGCTTAATTTCAGCTCCTGCTTCTAACTGACCGATTTTTTGCGTTAAATTTTTATCGGCAAATAAGGGGATAATTTCAGTGGTGTAACTTGTTGGGCTGGCAAAAGAGAGTATTGGCGTGAGTAACCCCAATAGGTAGAGAACGATTTTCGATAATGATTTCATCATAAACCCCACACTTAAATCAGACGAGAAAACTAGGTTATATCTTACACAAATTGAGCAAAAAAGTGTTGATTTACATCATAAAACCGCTTTTATAAAATTTTTGCAAAAAAATCCCAAAAAATGACCGCTTACAGGCTATAATAACCAGCATTTTTCTACCGTTTTTCAAATTAAAGAGTAAATAGTAATGAGCGAAAAATTTAATGTAAAAACTTTCCAAGGAATGATTTTAGCCCTGCAAGATTACTGGGCAAGCAAAGGTTGTACTGTGGTTCAACCTTTCGATATGGAAGTGGGGGCAGGTACTTCGCACCCGATGACCTGTTTGCGTGCCTTAGGTCCTGAGCCGATGGCGTTTGCCTATGTGCAGCCGTCCCGCCGCCCGACAGACGGTCGCTACGGCGAAAACCCTAACCGCCTGCAACACTACTACCAATTCCAAGTCGTGATCAAACCGTCGCCGGACAACATTCAAGAACTTTACCTTGAGAGCCTGAAAATGCTTGGCTTCGACCCAACCCAAAACGATATCCGTTTCGTGGAAGACAACTGGGAAAACCCAACACTGGGTGCGTGGGGTTTAGGCTGGGAAGTGTGGTTGAATGGGATGGAAGTTACCCAATTTACCTACTTCCAACAAGTCGGCGGCTTAGAATGTAAACCGGTTACGGGCGAAATTACCTATGGATTAGAACGTTTGGCAATGTACATTCAAGGTGTGGATAGCGTGTATGATCTTGTTTGGTCTGACGGCGAACTGGGCAAAACCACCTACGGCGACGTATTCCACCAAAACGAAGTGGAGCAATCCACCTACAACTTTGAATACGCCGATGTAGATTTCCTTTTCCAATGTTTCGAACAGTACGAAAAAGAAGCCCAATACTTGCTCGGTTTAGAAAAACCGTTACCACTGCCGGCTTACGAACGCATTTTAAAAGCAGCTCACAGCTTTAACTTGTTAGACGCACGCAAAGCGATTTCAGTGACCGAACGCCAACGCTACATCTTACGCATCCGTGCCTTAACCAAAGGCGTGGCGGAAGCGTACTATGCCAGCCGCGAGGCGTTGGGGTTCCCGGGTTGTAAAAAATAATTTGTGTGATAAATATAGGGGCGAATTGCAATTCGCCCCTACGATAGGGATTTGCGATGAAACCAATTTTATACTTCGCCCACTGGTGCCCTGACACCGACCCCTTTGTAGCAGAATTAGAACGTTTGGGCGTGGAATTTGACGAATGCGACATCACCAAAGGCGGCTCAACCCTAAAACCGTTTTTACGCCTGCGTGACCGCCACCCCGCATTCGATAACGCCAAAGCCAACGGTTACATCGGTATTCCGGCGTTGCTGTTGGAAGGCGACAAAGTGGTGTTGGATTTAACCGAGCTGGAAGGGATTTTGGGCTAACAAGCGGTGAAATTTAGCGGAAATTTTGCAAAATGCAGCCTTATTATATTCAATCAGTAGACGAAAATAGGGTATTTTCTTCTGAAATATAGTCTGCCAAATCTCCCCCTCCCCTCTTTATCAAAGAGGAACTAGGGGGATTGTCAGCAGTAAAAGTGGAGTGAGAAGTAAATTAGACTAAAGATAAAAAAGAAAAATGGTTATTTTCATTAGCAAAGGAATAAGAATATGACTACATTCAATAATAAAACAAATGGAAGTCACTCTCCAATTATTAGTGGTAATATAATACAAGGTAATATAAATTTACAGAATACGGGAAAAAACTCAAAGAAATTTATTGATTGTTCCGATGAAGAACTTTTAGATTATGGATTAGATATAGCAGAGCGTTTTAAACAAGAAAGAAGGCAAAAACGGCAAAATGTTATGAGAAGAATAATATCTCTTATCGCAATACCGTTTATTTTATTAATTTTAGCGGTTATATATACGCTACTAAATAGCCAAGATAAGCATATCCTAGACATCGCAATTTTTATTTGTGGGGTTTTAAGTTTAATAATTACATATGCTTCATATATTGCTTTTACTAGTCCAAATGTGACTGAAAAAGATTATATCGCTACTCGTGATAGTATCATTAGAGAATAAAATTTCAGACAGAATAAGGATTATTCGGATAAAATTTATAGAGTATTTAAATAGTTAAGAGAACAAAATGACAACACAAAACTTCCTTGCCGAGATCGGCACAGAAGAGCTGCCACCGAAGGCACTCAAAAAATTAGCGACCGCATTTGCGGAGAATGTTGAACAAGAGCTGAACCAAGCCGGGCTTGCTTTCGAGAAAGTCGAATGGTTTGCAGCCCCTCGCCGTCTTGCGGTGAAAGTGCTGGGTTTGGCGGACGCTCAACCGAGCAAAGAAATCGAGAAGCGTGGCCCGGCGGTGTCAGCAGCGTTTGATACCGAAGGAAAACCGACTAAGGCGGCAGAAGGCTGGGCGAAAGGCTGTGGAATCACTGTTGAACAAGCCGAGCGTATTGCAACCGACAAAGGCGAATGGCTGGTGCATCGTGCGGTGATTGAAGGTCAGCCGACCAAAAATCTGCTAGTTGATATTATCGCTAAATCACTGGCGAACCTGCCAATTCCTAAAACAATGCGTTGGGGCGATAAGAGCGAGCAGTTCGTGCGTCCTGTGCATACTGTTACCCTTTTATTCGGTGCGGAACTGATTGAGGGCGAAATTTTAGGTGTGGCGAGCGGTCGTACCATTCGTGGTCACCGTTTCTTAGGTGAGCGTGAATTTACCATTGAGAACGCTGATCAATACCCACAACTGCTGAAAGATCGTGGTTCTGTGGTGGCGGATTTCAATGAGCGTAAAGCGTTGATCCTTGCAAAATCCCAAGAAAAAGCGACCGCTTTGGGCGGCGTGGCGGATATTGAAGAAGACTTGCTTGATGAAGTCACCTCACTTGTTGAGTATCCAAACGTACTTACCGCCAAATTTGAAGAGCGTTTCTTAGCTGTGCCTGCGGAAGCCTTGGTTTATACGATGAAAGGCGACCAAAAATACTTCCCGATCTATTCAAAAGACGGCAAATTGCTACCGCACTTTATTTTTGTGTCGAACATCAATCCGGACGATCCAAGCAAAATCATCGAGGGTAACGAAAAAGTGGTTCGCCCACGTTTGACCGATGCGGAATTCTTCTTCAAAACCGATTTAAAACAGAAGTTGGAAGACCAACTGCCACGCCTTGAAACCGTGTTGTTCCAACAACAGCTCGGCACATTGCGTGATAAAACCGCTCGCATTGAAGCATTAGCAGGCGAAATTGCGGCACAAATCGGTGCGGATCAAACCAAAGCGAAACGTGCCGGCTTGCTGTCAAAATGCGATTTGATGACCAATATGGTGTTTGAATTTACCGACACCCAAGGCGTAATGGGTATGCACTACGCCCGTCACGACGGCGAAGATGAAGAAGTGGCAGTGGCATTGAACGAGCAATATATGCCACGTTTTGCGGGCGATAACTTGCCGAACAGCCTAGTGGCTTGCTCGGTGGCGTTGGCTGATAAATTCGACACGCTCACGGGGATTTTCGGTATCGGACAAGCACCAAAAGGCAGCGCCGACCCGTTCGCCCTACGCCGTGCGGCATTAGGTTCGTTACGGATTATCGTAGAGAAAAATTTACCGCTTGATTTAACCGAAATCGTGGCAAAATCTGCTGTTCTGTTCGGCGATAAGCTGACCAACAAAAACGTGGTCGATGACGTGGTTGATTTTATGCTCGGCCGTTTCCGTGCGTGGTATGAGAGCGAAGGCATTGCGGTGGACGTAATCCAATCTGTGCTTGCTCGCCGTCCAACCAAACCGGCAGACTTCGATGCCCGTGTGCGTGCGGTGTCGCACTTCCGTGAATTAGACAGTGCCGAAGCTCTCGCCGCAGCAAACAAACGTGTGAGCAACATTTTAGCGAAAGCGGATATTGCAATTGGCGAAATCGATTTGACCGCTTGCGTTGAGCCGGCAGAAAAAGCGTTGGCGGAAAGCGTGTTAGCGTTAAGAACCGAAGTTCAACCGCTGATTGCTAACGGCGACTACACGGCGGTGCTTGATAAACTGGCGAACTTACGTCAGCCTGTGGATGCATTCTTTGATGGCGTAATGGTGAATGCCGAAGATCAAAAACTGCGCCAAAACCGCTTAGCGATTTTAAGCACACTACAAGGCTTGTTCCTGCAAGTGGCGGATATTTCGCTATTACAATAATTTGTAAAATTTTCCTGAAAATAGACCGCTTGCAAGCGGTCTATTTTGTATCAAAATTTGCAAAAGGAAAAAAGATGAAAAAATTACTGTTCTTGCTCACATTCTTTTTCTCTGCACAGGCCATTGCGTTCGACCCGATTGAAGACGGCTTTGCCCGTGCCGCAAAAGCCTTGCAGAAAAATAATTTAAAACAAGCCGCGGAAATTTGGTTCCCCCTTGCCGAACGTGGACACGCCGGTTCGCAAATTCATTTCTATTATGTGATTACCCAAGATCTGGAGTTTGCTAAATCTAACCCGAAAGTCATCCCTTTATTGAAAAAATCGGCTAAATATAATGAATGGGAACAGGTTTTGCTGTGGAAAATTTATACCGAACAGCAGGAATTTGAAAAAGCAGACTACTGGCTGAAAAAACTGGCTAAAACCAAAGAAGAAGCGGAGCAACTTTTTCAGAAAGAGAAAGCTGATGCCAAAACAGTGTTGGATGATTTTATGAAGCTGTATCGATAAAAATAGGGCTTACAAGCGGTCTTTTTTATAAGGAAATTTACGATGAAACGTTATTTGATTTCGTTCGCTTTACTTGGGTTTAGTTCTTTCAGTTCGGCAAATGAGACGCTTATTACCTTATTTGAATGCACTACGAATAAACAGCAGCATTTGAGTTTGATTGCCTCAAAAGGTCCTATATTGAATTTTATGCGGCAGGGCGAGGTGGAATATCAGCAAGATGTTGATAAAGCCTATTTGCACCAATACGCCAATGGCACACAGCTTATGGTTCCACATAACGGTAAATGGTATCTGTTTGAAGAGACCCAAGCAACCACTGGTTTTACCCACGTTGAGTTGGTGGTTCGTAATGCGAAAACCGGACAAGTGTTGGAATATCAAGAGTGTGAAAAAGATGTTACTTCTCTCATTTCTCAACTTTCAACGAATGATGTGAAGCCGATTCCTGATGATTTGGCGGAATGGTTATTTGAGGTGTCGAATAAATATGTTCCGTAATCAAAGCTAGTAAATTCTGCCTAGCTTGATTAAAATGCAGTAAGATTTTATAAAAATAAGGAAAACACAATGTCAGTAAAAACCGAAGTTTTATTTAGTAACCATTGGAATGTGCGAGTGAGCGATCCGGGCTTTGAGGGTTCCATTAGCCATTATTTTGAAACCGTTTATATTACGCTTGAGGCTCATATTAACGAGGAAAGTGTGCAATATGAATTTACTCGCAAGGTGGAAGATGATGTGAAAATTCATCGTAGTTTTACCGATATTGATGAATTATTTGAGTTTTTAGGCGAGTATTTAAGCCCTGTTGCACTTGGTAATGTCGGCGTGCGTATCGGTCGATTAGGTTTGGCTTAATTACTGATAAATACACTGAATGGGCAGATTATCTGCCCATTTGCAAAATTTCGTTAAAATCCTACCGCTTGTAAACCAGCCTATGCAAACCAATAACCCCCTTTTCCAACAAACTCAGCCTTATTGGGATTTTCTGCAAATTGAAAAGCAGGTCAGCCCACATACGTTGAGCAATTATCAACGTCAGTTAGCAGCGGTGAGTGAGTTGTTTTCGCAGGCAGGTATTGAGCGTTGGGAAGAGGTGGACAGTAGCTCGGTGCGTTGGATGCTGAGCCAAAGCCATAAACAGGGGCTGAGTGCGAAAAGTATCGGTTTGCGGTTGGTAGCATTGCGGCAGTGGTTTGTCTATTTAATTAACGTGGGGCGAATGAGTGCGAACCCGACTTTGGGCGTGAAATCGCCGAAAGTGGGTAAGCATTTACCGAAAAATATTGATGCCGAGCAGGTCGGGCAGCTACTTGCAATTGAAAGCGATGAGCCAAGTGATTTGCGTGATCTTGCAATGATGGAGCTGATGTACAGTTCCGGCTTACGATTATCTGAGCTACAGGGGCTGGATTTGGGCGATATGGATTTATCGGCGAAAGAGGTTCGGGTACAGGGTAAAGGTAGCAAAGAGAGAATTGTGCCGATAGGTTCTGAGGCGTTAAATGCACTTAACCGTTGGCTTGCGGTTCGCTCACAATTTAAGCCACAAGATAATGCCGTATTTTTGAATAAGCGAGGGGGGCGTTTGTCGCACCGCTCTATTCAGTTAGCAATGCAGAAATGGGGCGAACGACAAGGCTTAGAAAGCCATTTGCATCCACATAAATTACGCCATTCGTTTGCTACTCATATGTTAGAAGCGAGCGGCGATTTACGGGCAGTACAGGAATTATTAGGGCACAGTAGCCTTTCGACTACGCAGATTTACACCCATTTGGATTTCCAACATCTTGCCAAAATTTATGATTCGGCACACCCAAGGGCGAGAAGAAAGAAAGAGGATTAAGCCTTTTTCGGCTCAAGGGTTTTTATTTTACAGAAGAAATACCAATATTGAATAACAACTAATACCGCAACAGCAATTTTTCCACCAATATGTGGTAAGGTTAAAAAGGCAAATAGCGTAAACGGAAAGGAAATTGCTAAAATCGTAATTTTTTGTTTCATCGTCATTGCCCGCTTCTCATCATATTCCTGCAAATATTTTTTATACAGCTTGGTTTGAATAAACCACAAGTGTATTTTTTCCGAGCCTTTGGTAAAACAGAATAAGGCTAATAGTAAAAAGGGAGTAGTAGGCAACCCTGGTAAAACTGCACCAATAGCCCCAAGCCCGATGCAGATAAAACCGCAGATAATATACAGTAATTTCATTGTAATTTATGGTAATTTGGTTTTTGAGAATAAATCGCAATTATACTAAAGGAAGCCAAAAATGATTTCAAACTATTTCTATGATAGCAAGCGGTTTCTTTTTTCAGATTTTTTGTAAAAAGAAATAAAAAAACCTGTTGAATAATCAACAGGTTAAATATGGCGGAGGAAGTGAGATTCGAACTCACGGAGGGCGTTAACCCTCGCCGGTTTTCAAGACCGGTGCATTCAACCGCTCTGCCATTCCTCCGGGTTGAAAGTCTGATGTTAAATTTTTGTTCTCTTAAAAGAGAAAATCTGCTGATAAATATCAGCAGACTTAAATTTGATGGCGGAGGAAGTGAGATTCGAACTCACGGAGGGCGTTAACCCTCGCCGGTTTTCAAGACCGGTGCATTCAACCGCTCTGCCATTCCTCCGTTGAAAACGCTTGCAATAATAGAGATTATTGCAATCATCGTCAAGCAATAAATATTAAATTCTGCTTGTTCGTTCTTTTTTTCAGCATAAATTATTTTTTTATCAACCAAACACCACTTTCGATATGGTGGGTGTAAGGGAACTGATCGAACAATGCCGCTTTTTCAATACGGTGGGTTTGGCATAATTGCTGTAAATTATCCGCTAACGTATTTGGATTACACGAAATATAGAGAATGCGATCGTAAGCCTGCACCATATTAAGCGTATCTTGATCCAGTCCGGCTCTTGGTGGATCGACAAAAATCGTATTGCAATCGTAGCTTTTTAAATCAATCCCTTTTAAGCGATAAAATTCCCGCACGCCATTCATCGCTTGGGTAAATTCTTCTGCCGACATTCGGATAATTTGCAGATTATCAATGCCGTTTTGCTCAATATTATATTGTGCAGATTGCACCGATGATTTTGAAATTTCAGTCGCTAAAACCTTGCGGAAATTTTCCGCTAATGCAATAGAGAAGTTGCCGTTACCGCAGTAAAGCTCAAGTAAATCGCCCTCACTATTTTGGGTACAACGTCTCGCCCATTCTAGCATTTTGATATTCATTTCTGCATTCGGCTGAGTGAAACTGTTTTCCACTTGGCGATAAATGTAGTTCTTGCCATCAATCGGCAATATTTCTTCTACATAATCAAAATCTAAGGCAATTTTTTGTTTGTTCGCTCGCCCAATGATTTGCACCTTAAAACCTTGTTGCTCCAAACGACTTTTTAAGGCTTTGGCTTGTGCAATCCATTCATCATTGAGTGTTTTGTGATAAAGCATTGATACAGCGATTTCACCGCTTAGTGTACTTAAATAATCCACTTGGAACAGTTTGCGAGTGAGGGTTTCATTGCCTTTGATTTCAGCCAGTAACGCCTGCATCATTTGGTTGATGAGCTTGCTTGCAATCGGAAAGCTATCTACACGATAACGTTCTTTTGTTTCCGGGTTGAACATAATATGGTAAAGAGAACCTTCTTCGTGCCAAACCCGAAATTCCGCACGCATACGGAAATGGCTGGGCTTGGAGGCAAACACTTCTAATTCAGGAGCATTAAAAGGCTTGAGTAAAGCGGTCAAATTTTCGGTTTTTTTTGCAAGAAGATCGGAATATTGTTCAATCGGAAGTGTCATTTTTTACCACAAACAGAAAATGAAAAAACAAACCACGAATTGCTTCGTGGTTTTATAGCATAAATTTAAGATTATTCAGCCGCACTGAAATCATCGCCAGCATCGCTGCCTGCATTACCTGAAAGCGTATAAATACGTTTAGTTTTGCTGGTCAGTGTACGGTATTTTAACCACGCTTTTTCGATATCGCTTTGTGCAATTTCTTCACCTTTCATTACAGCAACAAAGCGTTTTTCTTCTGCGGTTTTAGGTTTACGTTCGCCTGTTTCTAAAGCCAAGCACGCTTGACCGAACTGCTCTAAAGTTTGTGATTCACGAATAGTGTAATCACCGTGACGAGAAAAGCCACGAGGGTAATTTTTATCATCGAAAAAACGGCGTGTAACGCTAAAACTATCTGCCATAATATGCCTCATTGTTTGAAATTAGGGAAAAGAAAATCGGCATACATTAAACAAAAATGGCGAATAAATCAATGATTTAATGCAAAAAGCGGTCAAATTTCCCTGATTTTTTGCAAATTCAGGCGATTTGCGATTTAGCGTTCGATTTTTGAACGCATTAGCTCAATCAGATCTGAAATCGCTTGGTTAGGGGCTTTTTCTTGCAACATTACCCAGCGGAAGAGTTCAGGATCGGTATAGCTTAGCATTTGAACAAATGCCTGTTGTTGGATTTCGCTGAGATCGTCAAAATGATTTTTATAAAACGGCATAATCATTTTATCGAGCTCACGCATACCACGACGGCATTCCCATTCAAGTTTAAAGCGGTTAATTTCTGTCATTATTTTACCTCGTGAATGCGGAGTTCTTTCGGCACTTCAAAGACAACATCTTCTTCATTGCCAGCAAGGGTTTCTACTTCTGTTACACCTAATGTTTTTAAGTGTGAGATAACAGATTGCACTAATACTTCAGGAGCAGAAGCACCGGCAGTAATGCCGATAGTTTCAACTCCTTCAAGCCATTTCGGATCAATATCTTGCGGACCGTCAATCAGTTTTGACATCACGCCCATTCGAGAAGCGAGTTCTGCTAAACGGTTTGAGTTAGATGAATTCTTCGAGCCAACTACAAGCACTAGCTGCGATTGCTCCGCTAATTCACGCACTGCGTGTTGGCGGTTGGTAGTAGCGTAACAAATATCGTTTTTGCGAGGACCTTGAATCGCAGGGTATTTCTCTTTTAACGCATCAATCACACCAATTGTGTCATCAATAGAAAGCGTTGTTTGCGTCATAAAGGTAAGCTCATCGTTGTTGGATACCGGCAGCTCCGCAATATCTTCTACCGATTCCACCAAATAAATGCCACCTTCTTCATTGCTATATTGCCCCATTGTGCCGATGACTTCCGGGTGTCCTTCGTGCCCGATGAGAATGGCTTTTGTGCCTTTTTTACTGGCTCGAGCAACCTGCATATGGACTTTGGTTACCAGCGGACAAGTTGCATCAAACACTTTTAAATTACGGCGTTTGGCTTCTTGGCGGACCGCTTGAGAAACCCCATGAGCAGAGAAGATGACGATGGCATCATCAGGCACTTCGTCCAACTCTTCAACGAAGATCGCCCCTTTTGCTTTTAAGCCATCCACCACAAATTTATTGTGAACCACTTCGTGGCGAACATAAATCGGTGCACCGTGAATTTCCAATGCGAGTTCTACAATGGAAATGGCTCTATCTACACCGGCACAGAAACCACGAGGGTTTGCTAATAAAACTTTCATCTAATCACTCTTACTTTGTCTTTTCTTTTTTCGTTATAAAGGCTTCTAAAATCAGTAAGCCTGCTCCCACACAGATGGCAATATCAGCCACATTAAAGACGGGATAATGGTAAATATCCCAATAAAAATGAAGAAAATCCACTACATAGCCGTTATAAGCACGGTCAATCGCATTACCAATTGCACCGCCGATAATTAAGGCATACGCAGAATTTTCTAATTTTTTGACCGCTTGATTTTTCCATAATGCCACAACTAAGGCGAGGGAAATCACAATTGCCAGCCCTAAGAAGAAATATTTTTGCCAGCCGGAATGATCAGCGAGAAAACTAAAAGCTGCACCATAATTGCGTGCATAAGTTAAGTTAAAAATAGGCAAGATATTAATACTTTCGCCAAATTCAAAATGTTGTACAACGATATATTTTGACCAAAGGTCGATGATGATAGTAACTAAGCTAATCCAAAGAAATTTAAGTCCGGTTTTCATTCCATATTCCAAATGTAGGGGCGTACATCGTACGCCCATTTAATTTTGGAGCGTATGTTATACGCCCTGCAAGCGGTCTATTTTACAAAATTTTTTGCAAAATTAAATTGCCTCTTCGTTTTCTTCGCCTGTACGAATACGAATAACACGTCCAACATCATAGACAAAAATCTTGCCATCACCGATTTTGCCGGTTTGAGCGGTTTCCATAATCGCTTCAATGCACTGTTCTTCCAGCTCATCAGGAATCACAATTTCAACTTTTACTTTTGGCAGAAAATCAATGGCGTATTCCGCTCCACGATAAAGCTCGGTATGTCCTTTTTGTCTGCCGAAGCCTTTGATTTCAGTAATGCTCATACCGCTAATGCCCACGTCTGTTAAGGCTTCACGTACGTCATCTAATTTAAAAGGTTTGATGATTGCTTCAATTTTTTTCATCGTTATTCCTATTTTTCTCTACGAGCTGATTTTGGACGGAAACTTTCGCACACTTGCGGATTGGTTTCGACATAAATTTCACTTAAAAGTTGTAGGCAATACGGTACGGCACTGAAAATGCCTTTGACTAACACTTTGCCGTTTTCATCTTTTACCCCTTCAAGCGTTTCTTTAATTGCTTTCGGTTGTCCGGGTAAGTTGAGAATTAAACTCTCGTGGCGGATGACACCCACTTGGCGAGAGAGAATGGCGGTTGGCACGAAGTGAAGGCTTACTTGTCGCATCTGTTCGCCAAAGCCCGGCATTTCTCGATGAGCAACGGCAAGCGTAGCATCAGGGGTAACATCACGTTTTGCCGGACCTGTTCCGCCAGTGGTTAAAACCAAATGGCAAGCGTGGTTATCCACCAAATCAATCAAAGTTTGCTCAATGAGTGGTTGCTCATCGGCAATCAAGCGGCTTTCTACCTCAAAATCATTGCATAATACAGTTTTTAGCCAAGCCTTCAATTCGGGAATACCTTGATCTTGGTAAACCCCTTGTGAGGCTCTGTCAGAAACAGACACTAAACCTATTTTCAATTTTTCTTTACTTGGAGATTTACAAGCGGTCATTTTTTCTCGCCTTTTTGCAATTGTAACTCTTGTTTATCTTGTTCACTTAAATTTGATAATGCCATATTAAAACTACGCTCAACCGTAACTTTACGAGGATCTTCATCTGGCAAGAGCTTTAACATCATTCCCCACGTCATCGCTGCCATTTTGAAATCTTCTTTTTCAAACGAGTGGAAAGCAAGTAGGCTTAATGCATCAAAATTGGTGTGATCTTGACGGATAATTTCTTTTAACAACGCTTCGCCTTGTGTTTTATCTTCCTGTGCCTCAGAGAAAAGTAGAAGCTGAGCGTGGCTTAATTTGTAAGCTAAATTATCAGGTTTTAGCTGAGCGGCTTTGCTAAACGCATCGTGAGCTAATTGACCGTCATCTAACGCCATACCGATTTGCCCGAGCATATACCATTTCTGATCATCGTTTGGATTTTTCTGCAAATCAACGCGTAATGCCATTGCAAATTGGTTCATCTCTTCGGTTGAAAGCGGATTTTTATCTTCTGATTTCAAGCGTTCGTAAAAATAGTCTAATTTTTGATGGGTAGTGTCTAGCATTGAGTTCGAAAGCCACGAACCGACATTGCTATAAATCGCAAAACTAATGCCGCCTACAAACAAAATCAATGAAACAAACCACGCCTTGCCGAGCTTTAATTTTTCACCTTGTACGGGCTGAGCGGTTTCAGGAATGTCGTCTAATAAATTTTGTTGTAGCTCTAATTTTGTTTGCTCAGGATCGTCAATAACGCCTTCATTTGCTTCGTTTTCCACTTCTTTTAAGCGGTCAAAATAGAAGGCTTTATTTAAGCTATCACGTTTAGTGGCATCAATTTGCTTATTCTTTTTAAGCAAAGGATAAAACGCCACAATACAAACTATTAAAGTAATAAAGAGAATTGCTATCCAAAAGCTCATTTGTTGTCCTTATTTAAAATTTGGTTAAGACGCTCTTGCTCATCTTGGTTTAATTGTTGGGGCAGTCTTGCAAAATTTTGCGAAGAATTGACCGCTTGCGGCTTCGCTTTTTTGCGGCGTAATACAATACCAAGACCTAATGCAATTAAAATTAATGGCAGAGCCCAAAGCATAATAGTCGCAGGTGTCATTGGCGGATTGTAGGTAACAAAATTGCCGTAGCGTTCAATCATATAATCCACCACTTCATCTTTGCTTTTGCCTTCTTTGAGTAATTCTAAGGTTTTTGCCCGCATATCGGTCGAAATAGTGGCGTTCGAGTCCGCAATATTGTTGTTTTGACATTGTGGACAGCGTAGTTCTTGGATTAACGCACGGTAATCCGATTCTTGCTTTGGATTATCAAATTCGTGAAGCTCAACAGGGGCAGAAATAGCCACAGAGCTTGCAAAAATAAAGAATAAGCTAAACTTTTTCATTGTTTTCATCACTCTTTTAATTTGTCATAAATCGGTTTCAGTACGTTATTCCACACTTGGTCGTTTACATCGCCAGCGTGGCGGTATTTGATTACGCCATTGCCATCAATAATAAAGGTTTCCGGTGCACCATAAACGCCTAAATCTAAGCCGAGTGAACCTTTAGGATCAAAAATAACCGCTTTATATGGGTTGCCGTAAGCGGCTAAGAATTTAATTGCTTTCGGGCGTTCGTCTTTATAATCAATGCCGACAATTTCCACGCCTTGCTTTGCTAAAATAGTTAAATATTCGTGTTCAGCGTAACAAGTGGGACACCAAGTTGCCCACACATTTAATAGGCGAGGCTTGCCTGTTTTAACCACATCTTGATTAATTTGCTCTTTTTCATCTAGCAAAGATTCTAGACTGAAATTAGGAATGGTTTTACCGATGAGGGCAGATTCTAATTTTTTCGGATCATCGCCTTGCGAGTTGCGAGCAAGTTGAACCAAAAATGCCACAGATAATGCTAAAAAGAGAATTAAAGGAAGTAGAAATTTTTTGTTCATTGTTTATGCCTAATATCAATCACTCTCAAAGTTGTTAGCTTACCAAAAAATAGCCGAATAAGCATTGATTTAAATAAAAAATCCGTTGAGTTGTATTCAACGGATTTTAGGGTACTACAAGCGGTTGGAAAAGTTGAATTATTTGCGTAGTTTTACTGTTTCAATGGCGTGGTCTCGCCCTTTTATTAAAATGAGGTTAGCACGTTCACGGCTTGGTAAAATATTTTGGCGTAAATTTAAACCATTAATCTCTTCCCAGATGGTTGAGGCAGTATCAATTGCTTCTTGCTCCGATAAGCGTGAATAATGGTGGAAGTAAGAGTTCGGATCAGCAAAGGCACTGCGACGAAATTTTAAGAAACGGTTGATATACCATTTCTTTAGGAGTGCTTCTTCTGCATCGACATAAATTGAGAAATCGACAAAATCAGATACAAATACATTATGTGGACTAGAAGGGTAGTTCATTCCGCTTTGTAATACGTTTAGCCCTTCTAAAATTACAATATCGGGTTGATCCACTACATTAAACTGATCAGGAATAATGTCATAAGTTAAGTGGGAATAGATTGGGGCTTTCACATTACGCTCGCCTGATTTAATGTCAGACACAAAACGAATGAGACTGTGAATATCATAAGATTCCGGAAACCCTTTTTTCTTGAGTAAGTTCTTTTCAGTAAGCGTTGCAAGCGGATATAAAAAACCATCAGTAGTAATTAAATCGACTTTTCTCTCTTTAGGATAATGTGAGAGTAGAGCTTGCAAAATACGGGCAGAGGTGCTTTTGCCAACCGAAACACTACCTGCAATACTAATAATATAAGGTACTTTCGGTGTTTCAATGCCAAGAAAACGATGTAAAACGGTCTGACGTTTTAGATTTTCTTCTATATAGTATTGAATTAAACGAGCAAGCGGAAGGTAAATAGTACGTACTTCTTCTAAAGAAAGATCTTCATTAAAGCCTAATAATGGTTTTAAATCTTGCTCGGTGAGCTTTAATGGCACGGATTTGCGTAAATCTGCCCATTGTTGGCGATCAAAAGTGAGAAAAGGAGTAATTTTTGTGTTTTTTTCAAGGCTCATAGCCAAAATCTCAATTTTTTGATGATGAATAAATCAGTTTAATACTCAAATTAAGGGCGTAACTATACAATATATGAGCTGCTTTTGCCGTATATATTGACATAAAATCGCCTGTTTTTTACAAAAAATAGCCATTTTGTATATTTAAAAGTCGAAAGATTGATTTTTTTAATATTTTTAAAAAAAATACTTGCACGACGTTAAAATTTCCCTATAATGCACATCACTTGCTTACGACATAGCAACGCCGACTTAGCTCAGTAGGTAGAGCAACTGACTTGTAATCAGTAGGTCACCAGTTCGATTCCGGTAGTCGGCACCATTATCGCTAAAGAGTAAATAAGTATTCAAAATATCGTGGAGGGGTTCCCGAGCGGCCAAAGGGGGCAGACTGTAAATCTGTTGGCTCAGCCTTCGAAGGTTCGAATCCTTCTCCCTCCACCATTTCTGATTTTTGAATCGTGCAGGACAGACGAATTTAGAACAGCGGGCATCGTATAATGGCTATTACCTTAGCCTTCCAAGCTAATGATGCGGGTTCGATTCCCGCTGCCCGCTCCAAGCGCTGATATAGCTCAGTTGGTAGAGCGCACCCTTGGTAAGGGTGAGGTCGGCGGTTCAAATCCGCCTATCAGCACCACTTCTTCTAACTTCACTCTTTCCTATAAGTTTCAATTAGTATTAATTTCTACATTATGGTTAATGGGTTCTTTTGTTCCATTGTAACCGTTTTTGTTTAAGAGGCTTTTAGAAAATGTCTAAAGAAAAATTTGAACGTACAAAACCGCACGTAAACGTGGGTACAATCGGCCACGTTGACCATGGTAAAACAACTTTAACAGCAGCAATCACCACTGTATTAGCGAAACACTTCGGTGGTGCAGCTCGTGCATTTGACCAAATCGATAACGCACCAGAAGAGAAAGCACGTGGTATCACTATCAACACTTCACACGTTGAGTACGATACAGCAACTCGTCACTACGCACACGTTGACTGCCCGGGACACGCGGACTATGTTAAAAACATGATTACCGGTGCGGCACAAATGGACGGTGCTATCTTAGTAGTAGCAGCAACAGATGGTCCAATGCCACAAACTCGTGAGCACATCTTATTAGGTCGCCAAGTAGGTGTTCCATACATCATCGTATTCTTAAACAAATGCGATATGGTAGATGACGAAGAGTTATTAGAATTAGTTGAAATGGAAGTACGTGAACTTCTATCTCAATACGACTTCCCGGGCGATGACACTCCAATCGTACGTGGTTCTGCATTACAAGCATTAAACGGCGTTGCAGAATGGGAAGAAAAAATCCTTGAATTAGCAAACCACTTAGACACTTACATTCCAGAGCCTGAGCGTGCGATTGATAAACCATTCTTATTACCAATCGAAGACGTATTCTCAATTTCAGGTCGTGGTACAGTAGTAACAGGTCGTGTTGAGCGTGGTATCATCCGTACTGGTGATGAAGTTGAAATCGTAGGTATCAAAGATACCACAAAAACAACAGTAACCGGTGTTGAGATGTTCCGTAAATTATTAGACGAAGGTCGTGCGGGTGAGAACGTTGGTGCATTATTACGTGGTACTAAACGTGAAGAAATCGAGCGTGGTCAAGTATTAGCGAAACCGGGTTCAATCACTCCACACACAGACTTCGAATCAGAAGTTTACGTATTATCAAAAGAAGAAGGTGGTCGTCACACTCCATTCTTCAAAGGCTACCGTCCACAGTTCTACTTCCGTACAACTGACGTAACTGGTACTATCGAGTTACCGGAAGGTGTAGAAATGGTAATGCCTGGCGATAACATCAAAATGACTGTAAGCTTAATTCACCCAATCGCGATGGACGAAGGTTTACGCTTCGCTATCCGTGAAGGTGGTCGTACAGTAGGTGCAGGTGTTGTTGCGAAAATCATCAAATAATTAAACGCAAGTTTATATTTGAGATAAGCGAACAAAGCGAAAGAGAGGTATATCGAAAGATATGCCTCTTTTTTATTGCTTCAAGGGAGAATAGGATAAAGCTTAATTTGCAAAATATAGATGAAAAAAGACCGCTTGTAGTAAGGGATATTTACAAGCGGTCGATTTCTATTAATATTTTACAATTTTAATTAAGCAATTTTTACAGCTTTATAATTACATTGTGGATTAATGATTAAATCTCGTGAGGCAATAATTTGTAGCTCATAAAGCCCTGATTTTGAGGTTTGCTCCATCACTTCATTTACTGCATTGGCAGTATGCTCAAAGGCTTCCAGATCAGATTTCCCATTTAATAAGTTCGCTACAAATAATCCGGCAGTTAAATCGCCCACGCCAACGGGTTCTTTGGCAAATTCGTAAAGCGGACGGCTGATGTGCCAAATGCCCTCTTGGTTAGCAAACAACATTTCGAATTTGTTGTTATCTTTACCTACACGGCTTAAATGTTTTACGAGCACTTTTTTCGGACCTTTAGTTAAAATGACTTTTACGGCTTCTAAGGCTTGCTCAAAGTTTTCTACGGTTAAGCCTGTTAGCTCTCGCAATTCCACTAAATTTGGTGTGATGATATCAGCTTGTGCCATCGCTAGATTGATTAAGCCTTCTTTTACCCCCTCTGCCACAATACAGCCTTTATCGGGGTGCCCCATTACAGGATCGCACACATAAATTGCATTCGGGTTTTCCACTTTGACTTTGTGGAATGCATTGATAATCTCTTTAACTTGTTCGGCAGAGCCGGTGTAACCGGATAAAACAGCATCGCAACGATGAAGTTCGCCGATATTGTGAATGCCGTCTACAATACTACCAATCTGTTCTTTTGGCATTACCATTCCGCCCCACTTTCCATATTGAGTGTGGTTAGAAAATTGCACTGTGTTTAATGCCCATACATCAACCCCTAAAAGTTGCATTGGAAAAGTTGCCGCTTTGTTACCTGCGTAGCCATAGACAACGTGGGATTGAATGGAGAGTATGTTTTTCATTCGCTTGCTCCTTTAAAAGCTCAATGTGTGCTATTTTTAGTCATTTGAATTGTTTGAGGGTTGAAGTAGGGAAAGAAATCGCTATAATTCTCCCTCGTTAAAACCTGTCTATATGCCGACTTAGCTCAGTAGGTAGAGCAACTGACTTGTAATCAGTAGGTCACCAGTTCGATTCCGGTAGTCGGCACCATTTTCAAATCACTTTTATCTTTTTATTCCCTTAATGCAAAACGGCAAGATTTTGCAAATTTTTACAAAATCTTACCGCTTGTGCTCATTAAAAATGAATTAAACGTAGCCGTAGTTCATTAAGCGTTGATAACGGCGTTCTAATAAATCATCTTTGCTGAGTTGATCTAATTCCGCTAAATCTTCCATAATACGTTGTTTAAGATTTTGTGCGATTTCTTCAACATTGCGATGTGCACCGCCTAACGGCTCAGGAATGATATTGTCGATTAACTCCAACTCTTTTAAGCGTGGGGCGGTTAATCCCATTACTTCTGCCGCAGTGGAGGCTTTATCGGCACTTTTCCACAGGATTGATGCACAGCCTTCAGGAGAGATTACCGAGTAGGTTGAATATTGCAACATATTGACCTTATCGCCCACGCCGATGGCTAATGCACCGCCTGAACCACCTTCACCAATTACGGTACAGATGACAGGTACTGAAAGCTGAGACATTTCACGCAGGTTACGAGCGATTGCTTCTGACTGACCACGCTCTTCTGCACCAATACCCGGATAAGCTCCCGGTGTGTCGATAAAGGTGATAATCGGCATATTAAAACGCTCTGCCATTTCCATTAAGCGTAAAGCTTTACGATAACCTTCCGGTGCAGGCATACCAAAATTGCGTTTTACCTTCTCTTTTACCGTACGACCTTTCTGATGACCGATAATCATCACCGGGCGACCATCAAGACGAGCAATTCCGCCGACAATGGCTTTATCATCAGCGAATGCACGATCGCCTGCCAATTCATCAAACTCAGTGAAGATATGCTCAATATAGTCTAATGTGTATGGGCGGTTTGGGTGGCGTGCCATACGGGAAATTTGCCACGCATCTAAATTGGCAAAGGTTTTTTTGGTTAATTCTTCGCTTTTCTTTTGTAAACGCTTGATTTCATCATCAAGGTCAATGTTATCTTGCAGACTTACCGCTCTTAAAGACTCAATTTTAGCCTCAAGTTCGGCAATCGGCATTTCAAAATCTAAAAATTCTTGGCTCATTATTTTTTCCTTTTTATGGGCAAAATTGTTAGGCATTATCGCTTATCAAGGGGTTATTGTCCATTTTCAATTACATTAAATTGACCCATCGTACCTCTATCACGCAACATAAAATCGCTCACGCCAAAGGTAAAAGGCAATTGCTCAGAAGCGGTATTGTCAAAGCGAACTAAAAGAGTTACCTCTTGTTCAGCCTCTAACCAAACCGTATCTCGCCAAGCAAGTTGCTTAATTGGGGATGGTTTACGGTTTTGAGTCTCAATAATAAATTTTGCACCTTGCAGGGTAAATCCGACCGCTTGTGTACTGTGTAAATACCAACGCTCAACACTGCCTTTTTGAGCGGTAAAATCAATTCGTTTTGGGTCAAATCGTTTTTGATTGATTAAGTAATCAGACGGACGAAGCATAAATCGGCGTTCTTGGCTGATTTTCAAATTAAATTCATCTAGTGAAAAAGCGGGTGAGTTGGGTTTTGTATTTAGTACCGCCGCCATTCCTTCAGGTCTGAGTTCTAAAATCACATTATCGGTTAATTCATCGTCGCTTGAGAAAACTTGCCCGATTTTGTAAAAAATATCTCTTTTTTGACCGCTTATCAGTGAAACTGTTTTGCCATCGCTTAAATCAATTAGCACTTCCACTCGCTCACTCGGAGCGAGATGTATAACACCCATCTCCACAGGCTCGGCTAACATTCCCACGCCTGTCGCAATCAACTGAAGTGGTCGATCATTATCTAGCCTTAATTCATAAGCACGAGAGAGAGAAGCATTGAGAACACGTAATCTCACCCAGCCACGTGGAACATTGAAATAAGGCGATTCTTGCCCGTTTACAAACAGGCGTTTGCCTAAAAATTGGGGCGTGTTTTTATCTAAAACTTGTACGCCTTCTTTATTGAGAAGTTGGTCTTGCAAAATCAGCGGAATATCATTTATGCCATATTTATTCGGTAAAGTGGTATTTTTGCTATGTTGATCTTCAATCAGCCATAAGCCAACCAAGCCTCGATAAATTTGGAACGCTGAATTGAGCATCGTATCGGCGTGATACCAACAAGTACAAGCGGGTTGATTAACTGAAACAATTGGCGACCAACTGCTTTTGGGGTCGAGAGAACGATGCACCGAGCCGATCATATCGCTTGAGGCTTGTAGCCCCTGAATATTCATTGAGATTTTTTGTGGCAGATTATTGAGATAAGTTAATTTAACAAAATCTCCTGATTTTACCCGCACAGTAGGGGCAAGATACTGTCCATTCACACCCCAAACGTCTACCAGTTTGCCTTTATCAAATTGGGTTTGAGCAGGGCGTAAATCAAGCCGAACAGGTTTACCTCGTCCAATGTCCATAAGGGGTGGAATATTAAGGGAAGGACGATCAGCCGCTAATGCAGGGCGAGGTAATGTAGCTAATGCACCCGCTAGGGCAGAACCTTGTAAAAATTGGCGTCGGGTTATCGCTTTTTTCATATTAGGCGTTTTTCGTTTTTTCTAGTTCTTCAACTTCTTGATTAAGCTCTTCAAATTTAGCGAGCATAATTTGGTGGCATTTTTCCATTAGTTCTTTCACGTTTTCACGGCTGTAACCTGATGTATCAATAGGCTCAAGCATTTCACAAATCACAACGCCGTTATCCCAACGGTTCAAATCAATTTTATTATGTAAGTTGGAACAGACAACCGGCACAATCGGCACACCTGCGGAAATTGCTAAATGGAAAGCTCCGGTTTTAAACGGCAGTAAGCCACGTCCACGACTGCGAGTACCTTCAGGGAACATCCAAACAGATACTTGACGCTCTTTGACGATTTGCCCTGCTTTATTCATTGTTTCAATCGCACTTGAACGCTTTTCACGATGAATAAAAATATTGCCGGTCGCCCAATAAACTAAGCCGAAAAACGGAATCCAAATCAAGCTTTTTTTGCCGATACTCACGGTGTTTTCTGCTACCATTGAAGAAATCGTTGCCATATCATAGTTATTCTGATGGTTGCCGATGTAGATAACCGGGTAGTTGATTTCAGGTTTTTTACGAGTAATCAGTTTTACGCCCATCAATTTATGTAATAAGCCGAACCAACGTGCCACAACGCCCACACTGCTCGGGTGGCGTAAACGCACTAACGCATAAAGTGTACCGACAAGAGAAATTAAAATAGCCGCTATTGCAACTAAAAAGACACGAAAAATTTTTAACATAATAATGATAACCTTAAAAATGAGATGTCTATGAGTATAGCAAAATCAGGTTAGTTTCTAAAGATTATCATAATTAAATTGATAGTTTCCTATTTTGCAAAAAATCGGTATATTTAGACCGCTTGTTTATTCATAAGGAGAAAAGAATGAGTAAAGTAACTTTAGCAGGAAACCCGATTGAGGTTGCAGGTGCATTTCCACAACAAGGCGATGTGGTTGCAGATTTTACGCTGGTAAACAGTGATTTAGAGGACGTTTCACTGTCTGATTTTGATGGTAAACGCAAAGTGTTAAACATTTTCCCAAGTATTGATACAGGTATTTGTGCGAAGTCTGTGCGTGTGTTTAACGAAAAAGCAACAAGTTTAGATAACACGGTTGTATTATGTATTTCAGCTGATTTACCTTTTGCTCAAGCACGTTTCTGTGGAGCAGAAGGCATTGAAAATGCGAAAGTATTATCAACGTTCCGTAACCGTGAATTACATAACAAACTTGGTGTGGATATTACCTCTGGTCCACTCGCTGGCTTAGCCTCTCGTTCTGTGATTATTTTAGATGAGAGCAACAAAGTCTTACACAGCGAATTAGTGCCGGAAATCAAGCAAGAGCCGGATTACGATGCAGCTTTAGCGGTGCTATAATTTGCAAAATTATTAAGTAATATTACCGCTTGTAGAGCATAAAAAAGCCCATTGAGTGAAATCAACGGGCTTTTTGCCAAGAAACCATAATGTAGGGGCAAATTGCAATTTGCCCCTACGGTGTGGTTATAAGTAAATTATTTCTTACGAGAATGTAAGCCTTTTTTCTCTAAGTTACGGTAAATTAACCACTGTTGGGCAATGGTAATTAAGTTAGAGGTTAGCCAGTAAAGTACTAAGCCTGATGGGAACCATAGGAAGAATACGGTAAAGATCACCGGCATAAAGGTCATTACTTTTTGTTGCATTGGGTCAGCCACCGGTGTTGGCGACATTTTTTGCAACAAGAACATTGATGCACCCATTAATAGAGGCAAAATGTAGTACGGATCTTGTGCCGATAAGTCTTTAATCCAACCGAAGAATGGTGCGTGGCGGAGTTCTACTGCTTCCATAAATGTCCAATATAACGCGATGAAAATCGGCATTTGGATTAGGATCGGTAAACAGCCACCCATCGGGTTTACTTTTTCTTCTTTGTAGAGCTTCATCATCTCTTGGCTCATACGTTGGCGGTCGTCGCCAAAACGCTCACGCATTTCTGTAATACGTGGTTGTAACATACGCATTTTTGCCATTGAAGTGTATTGTGCTTTGGTTAATGGGTAAAGAATGGTTTTTACCACAATCGTTACACCAATAATCGCTAAGCCCCAGTTGCTGACAATTTTTTGAATTGCGGTTAATAACCAGAACAATGGTTTAGCAATAAACCACGCCCAACCGTAATCTACGGTTAAGTCTAAGTGGTTTGCAGCTTCTTCCATCTCTTTTTGGTCTTTAGAGCCCGTCCAAAGTTTACTGCTTAAATTTGCTTCAGAATTTGGGGCAATGGTTGTTAATGGACCACGATAACCAATGGTTGCAACACCGTTGTTGGTGCGTGAATAAAGGTTATTATCTGCATCTTGGTTTGGTACCCAAGCAGACACGAAGTAGTGTTGTAATACTGCGATCCAACCTGCTTTGGTATCAATACTTAAGTTCGCTTTTTCCATATCTTGGAAACTGTATTTTTTGTAGTTAGTTTCTGAAGAAGAGTACGCACCACCTGTATAAGTTGGCATTGTTAAACTACCAGAACTTTCAATGACGGAGTGTTTTAACTGACCGTAAGGTTGAACTTCAATCGCTTCTGCGGTGTTATTTTTAATGTTGAAATTTACGCCAACATCATAGCTACCACGTTTTAAGGTGAAAGTTTTGGTATAAACTACACCATCTTTCTCAAATGTTAGTGGTACAGAAAGTTCGTTTTGATCATCAGTTAATTTGAAACTGTCCGCCGTTACTGCATATTGTGGACGACCAGCATTGGTATCAATCCCATTTTTACCTACTAAGCCACTTTGAGCCACATAGGTTTTAGTACCGTCTTGCTGCAATAATTTGAATGGAGTATTAGAGTTTAATTCCGCATTGTGTTTCAATAAGTCTGAACCTACCACATCGCCACCTAAGGTATCAATGGTTAGGCGTAACACATCGCTTTCCACCGTAATGGTTTTGCCTTGCGTGATGCTGTCTGCAATTGGATTATTAGCATTAGAAGCCGCTGGAACATCACCCGCCTGTTGTTGGGTTTGAGCTGCCGCTTGAGCCTGTTTTTGAGCTTGAATTTCAGGGTTAAAATCTTGCTGCCATTGCGTAAAAATAAGCACAGACACAAGAAGCAAACCCATTAGCAGTAAGCCACGATTATTCATTTTGAAGTTCTCTTGTTAGTAATGGATAAAAAGAAAGGTATTTTATAATAGGTTGGCGTGTTTTCCAAACGCCTTTTATAAACAAGCGGTCGGATTTAATCAAAGTTTTGCAAAATTCTCTGAAAATCCGACCGCTTGTTGCGGATAAGAAATTAACGTTTATCTAAGGTTTTGGTGGAAAGACGAGCCACCGCACACAGGTTGCCTTGCTCGTCTTTAATATCAATATTCCACACCTGCACTTCACGCCCTAATTTCAGAGGCGTGGCTCGTGCCATCGCTTTTGTTCCAGCAGGGATTGATTTTAAATGGCTAATATTCAATTCCATTCCGACTGCAATTTGATGAGCTTCACACACCATTAACGCCCCCGCATTAGCAGTCGTTTCTGCCAAGGCGGCTGAAACGCCACCGTGCAACACACCAAACGGCTGTTGGGTACGTTCATCCACCATCAGCTGTGCTTCAATCCAATCTTCACCGATAGCCGTAAATTCGATACCTAAATGTGCTACTGCCGATTTTTGGCTAAGAGCATTTAATTGTTCGCACGTTGCAGTTTGTTTCCAAATGGTCATTATCATTTCCTGTTTAATAAAAAAGCTGTCTAAATAGACAGCTTTTTTGTATAATCCTTCCCGTGCTATGGGCGGACAGTGTGCTACGCCAATAGCACATTTGTCTGGTCGCCTTAGTCAAATAGCACTAAGGAGGTGATTTATGTGAAAAAATCAGAAGTTTTCTTTCTGGTTGCGTTGCTAGTCTTAATAGCAACATCCGCTAGCATTAAAGTATTAGCTGTACTTAATTTGCTAGCTGGGTTATTAGCTAAATAACCTATATGTACTAGACAGAGGCAGGATAGCTACCTGCCTCACTTTTTATTCTAAGCCCTTTCTGCTGATATTTCAACCTTAAATCACTTCCAATAACGCCTGAACTGGGTGCTTAATCCCCTGTTGCTCAAAGCGTTTCACTTGTGAACGGCAAGAATAGCCTGTCGCTAGGCAGCGTTCGAGCGGTTTGCCATTGATTTTTTTCTGCCACGATTGTTCATAAATCGCTTTTGACATCGCTAAATGTTTGGTTTCGTGCCCGAATGTGCCTGCCATTCCGCAGCAGCCGACATTTTCCGCCACTAATGTTTCGCCAAAATGGGCGAAAATAGTTTTCCACTCGTTCATTGAGTTGGGGAGTGAGGTCGATT
This sequence comes from Mannheimia bovis, assembly GCF_014541205.1. Classification (NCBI taxonomy): domain Bacteria; kingdom Pseudomonadati; phylum Pseudomonadota; class Gammaproteobacteria; order Pasteurellales; family Pasteurellaceae; genus Mannheimia; species Mannheimia bovis. The sequence continues at coordinate 608,819 of NZ_CP061280.1, forward strand.
CGGTGCAGTGAGCAAATAAATGCCATTGCAAGCGGTCGGAATCCGCAGTTTTTTTGCAATTTTCCAACTCGCCTTCTTGCATCATCTCTTTCAACCACTCGTGAGCTAATAGCACTTTGAAATCGCCCCGTTGCTTTTTGAGGATTTCGTTATACTCTTGGCGGTAAATGAGGGTTAAGGCTGGATCGACCGATACCATCGGCACGCCAAGTTTTGCCACACGGTTTAGGAAATCCGCTTGGTTTTTGGCTGTTTTAGCAAATTTAGCCAAAAAGCCTTTAACGTGTTGAGCTTTGCCGCTTGGCTTGAATGGCAGCACAATCGGCTTAAAGCCAAGTTTTTGCGTGAGGGCGACAAAATCCGCCACCACTTTAGCATCGTAATAAGAGGTAAACGGATCTTGCACAATAAATAGCATTTTGCGATTTTCTGCAGAAAATTGACCGCTTGTAGCCTGCTGTTCAAGGCTTTCCAAACTCTCGCCTTGATAGCCGATTTCCACTAATTGATGTTGTAGATTTGGTACAGACAATGCCGGCAAATAAGTCATTCCCAATGTTTTATTTGCAGCGGTTTCCGCCAGTTTTGATGTGCTGAAAAAGTTAAAAAACTGCGGTTTTTTCGCCATTATTGGGGCAACAAATTCCAAATTGGAGACCACATAATCTTTCAGCGGACGCAAATAGCGACTGTGGTAAAGCTCATTAAATTGCGATCTGAAAGTCGGCACATCAATTTTTATCGGACACTGGCTGGCACAAGCTTTACAAGCAAGGCAGGTATCCATTGCCGCTTTCACTTCGTGGGAAAAATCGTACTCTTTCTTTTTGTTGAGCGAGTTTCGCACTTTCGCCACAAAATCCGTGAGCGAGGCGGTTTTGTTGTTAGCGTTGAAGATTAAATCATTTGGATCAACTTTTTGCTCCGCTAATAAACGCAACCATTCCCGCACTAAAGTCGCTCGCCCTTTCGGTGAATATAGGCGGTTGCCCGACACTTTCATAGAGGGACACATTGTGCTATGCACATCAAAGTTAAAGCACAAGCCGTTACCGTTACAATTCATCGCACCTTTAAATTCCTCACGCACTTGAATTGGAATTTGGCGGTCAAAATCGGCTCGCATTTGGGAATCAATCGGGTAGAGAGTTGCCTCGCTCTCTAATGGCGTACAAATTTTGCCGGGGTTCAGGCGATTTTGCGGGTCGAATAAGGTTTTGATGTAGCGGAGTTCTTGCCACAAGGTTTCGCCAAAGAAACGCTCACCATAATAAGAACGCATTCCTTTGCCGTGTTCGCCCCAAATCAAGCCACCGTATTTAGCGGTAAGTTCGACAACTTGGTCGGAAATTTGTTTAAAGGTTTCCACTTGGGTTTTGTCGCATAAATCCAATGCCGGGCGAACGTGTAGTACGCCGGCATCAACGTGTCCGAACATTCCATAAGGTAAATTATGGCTATCTAATAATGCACGGAACTCAGCGATATAATCGGCTAAGTTTTCCGGCGGCACTGCGGTATCTTCCACAAAGGCAATCGGCTTTGCCCAACCTTTGGCGTTGCCAAGCAAGCCCACCGCTTTTTTCCGCATTGCGTAGATTTTTTCGATGGAATTGACATCGCTTGTGAGTTGATAGCCGATAATTCCTGCCTCGTTATTTACAATTTTTTGATCGAGGCTTTCGCACAATGCTCGAACTTGTTCCTTAATCTGAGCTTGGTCATTAGAGGCATATTCGACAATATTAATACCGAGAATCGGGTTGTTCGGATCTTCGGTTAAGAGATCCGATACCGAGTGCCACACAATATCTTGCTTGGCAAGATTCAGCACTTTGGAATCCACCGTTTCCACCGACAATGCTTTTGCCTCTAACATAAAAGGGGCGGAGCGGAGGGCAGCATCAAAGGAGTTATATTTAATATTAATTAAGGTGCGATGTTTTGGAATTGGGAGTAAATTCAGTTTTGCTTCGCAAATAAAAGCAAGAGAGCCTTCAGAGCCTGTCAGGATGCGAGTGAGGTTAAATTCACTTTCATCATCGTTAAAAACGTTTTTCAGATCGTAGCCGGTAATAAAGCGGTTAAGTTGTGGCAATTCACTTAATACGGTTGGGCGTAAGGCTTTGCAACGGGTGAAAATTTCGCTGTGCAGGGTTTTGCCTAAAGTGGAAAGATTTAACTTTTCTAAATTTGCAAAAAAATCCTCAGATTTGACCGCTTGTGTTTCTAAAATTTCGCCGTTAATTAAGACCGATTTGATCTCAAGGATATGTGCAGAAGTTTTCCCATATTGTAGTGAACCTTGACCGGAGGCATCTGTATTAATCATTCCACCTAGTGTTGCACGGTTACTGGTGGAAAGCTCCGGCGAAAAGAATAAGCCGTGAGGTTTTAAAAATTGGTTGAGTTGATCTTTTACCACGCCGGCTTGCACACGCACCCAGCGTTCTTCCACATTGAGTTCTAAAATGTGGTTCATATGGCGGGAGAGATCCACAATAATATTATTATTCAGCGATTGCCCGTTCGTGCCGGTACCGCCGCCACGAGGGGTAAAGGTTAAGTGTTGGTATTCCGCTTTTTGGGCAAGTTTGGTCAGGATCACTACATCAGATACCGATTTTGGAAACAGAATTGCTTGCGGAATTTGCTGATAAACACTGTTATCGGTTGCAAGCGATAAACGATCGGCATAGCTTGAGGCAATATCGCCACTAAAATGCTGGCGGACTAGCTCATCTAAATACGCCTGTGTTGTGGCATTTAATTGGGGTACTTCAGAAAGTCTAGGTATCATAGTTGTGTTTGGTTTTATGAAGTTATAAATAGTAGAGTTTTAGTTATCTTAACAAGATTTCAGATAATTGGGAATGGATGATAATTTGACTAGATAGCATTCAGAAAATGGCTTTTTGGTTGAAAAGTAATCACATCTATACAATTCTATACATTTTATTAGGAAAAAATAATTGATTTTTCAAAAACGAAGAAAGATAATAAAAATATTCTTGCTCAAACTAAATTAGAACAAGAATGTTACTCAGATGATAATTTTTATACAAAAAGTACTTTTTTAGGGTATTTTTTGTTGTATAATATCTCTGACATTAGCTCTCTTGCTTCTTGATTGTTGAAGCATAAAGTTAAAGTTTTAATACTTTATAAGAGTATTAAGAGTTTATTTTAATCGATGACAATATTTAAGAGGATCATCAAAATGAAAAAAACATTAGTTGCATTAGCAGTATTATCTGCTGCGGCAGTAGCTCAAGCAGCTCCACAAGCTAACACTTTCTATGCAGGTGCTAAAGCTGGTTGGGCATCATTCCACGACGGTTTAACTCAATTTGACCACAAAAACAATGGGCACAATGGTAAATTCGGTATCAACCGTAACTCTGTAACTTACGGTGTATTCGGTGGTTACCAAATCTTAAACCAAAACAATGCTGGTTTAGCAGTAGAATTAGGTTATGACTACTTTGGTCGTGCTCGTGGTAACGAAGGTGAAGAGAAAGCAGTTAAACACGTTTCTCACGGTACTCACTTAAGCTTAAAACCAAGCTTCGTAGTTGCTCCTAACTTAGATGTTTATGGTAAAGTTGGTGCTGCATTAGTTCGTAACGATTACAAAGGTTACAACGGTTATGAAAAACAACGTGCTCACAACTTAAAAACTTCATTATTATTAGGTGCTGGTCTAGAGTACGCAATTACTCCAGAATTAGCAGCTCGTGTTGAATACCAATATTTACAGGCTGCGGGTAACTTAGATAAAGCTCGTCAAAAAGCGAACCTAGGTTGGATTAACTCACAATATAGCCCTGAGATTCACTCAGTATCTGCTGGTTTAACATACCGTTTTGGTCAAGGTGCAGCACCAGTTGCAGCTCCGGAAGTAGTAACTAAAAACTTTGCATTCAGCTCAGATGTTTTATTTGATTTCGGTAAATCAAGCTTAAAACCGGCAGCAGCAACAGCTTTAGATGCAGCTCACACAGAAATCAGCAACTTAGGCTTAGCTAACCCAGCAGTACAAGTTAATGGTTACACAGACCGTATCGGTAAAGAAGACTTTAACTTAAAACTTTCACAACGTCGTGCTGAAACAGTAGCTAACTACATTGTTTCTAAAGGTACTAACCCGGCTAACGTAACAGCTGTAGGTTACGGTAAAGCAAACCCGGTAACTGGTAATACTTGTGATGCAGTTAAAGGTCGTAAAGCGTTAATCGCTTGTTTAGCACCGGATCGTCGTGTTGAAATCCAAGTTCAAGGTTCAAAAGAAGTAACTATGTAATAGTTTCTTCAATTGTAAAATTGAATAAAAAAATGCCCGCTTGTTAGCGGGCATTTTCCTTTTTTACTTTAATAAATCTTTTAAACTTGATTTCATTTTTGCGACTTGCTCTAAATAAAGCTGTTTGTTTTCAACTTCATCAGTTAATTTAATAATAGCTTCTGATAATGTGAGGTTTTGGCTTTTTGCATATTTAGAGAGTCTTAACCAACTGGCGTATTCTAAATCAATAGATTTTTTCTTAGTTGTTTGTTTTTCAGCATTAAAAAAGCGTTTTCGCTTTGCTCGAATAGACTGACGCATTTTTTTTCGTTGCTCAGCTGTCATTTCTGACTTAATCCATTTTTCTACTTCTTCTGGGGATTCTTGTAAGGTGGAAAGAAATTGAACCTTTAAATCAACTAAACTTTGTTCTTCGTGTTTAGTAATGTTTTCCCCTTCCCGATGCTTTTTGAGAAGATATTTCCATTTCCAAGTAGTTTCTTGCGTAATGAGTTTTTGGTATCGCATAATCGTAAATAATATTGAAAAAGATAAGCTATATTTAGCAAGTATAGCGGAATTCTGTATAATAAACCAAATTTTCGATAAAGAGGCATATCTGTGACCATTTTTCTACTTAATAGCCCGGCATTAACTGTGGAATACCCTTTCTCTGATTTAGATAAGAAAGTCAATTTTTTAGATTTCCAACCTAAAGCAAAACAAGCTCTAGATCAATTTATGCAAGCGAAGTTTGGATCTTTGCTAGTGCTTAAATCTGAGCTTTTTCCTGAATTTATTAATGAGCTGACGGATTATTTAAAAAAAGATAATTCAAGTATTTCTATAGTAACCAAAATGGATTTTAATAAAAATAATTTGTTTGGTTATTATATGTTTTTAGAAAGAGAACAGAAAACAGAATATGTAACAGGAGCAATTCAAGAAGCTAATAATGGTGTTTTAATTGTAAATATTAATTCATTATTATTGGATATTACGCAATGGGATAAATTAAAGCAGGCATTATTATTTGGAGAATATGAACCTCATTCTATTAATGATCTACCGCATTTCCTAGCCAAAGAAAAATCCTCATTTAAGTTAGTTTTGATTGGCGAAAGAGAAGATATTTCAACCCTTTCTGCTTATGATGACAGCTTATATCAAGTAGCACAATATACTGAAATTAAATCATATTTATCCTTAAATAATAATGTAGAGGAATGGGCGAATTATATTCAGACTTATGCAGAAAATATAATTAATAAAAGATTAACACCTGCTGCTCTTAATCAATTTTTACAGGCTTATATTCGAGAAAGCGAGAGCCGAGATTTAATTTCTATTTCCCCTACATTATTAAGAAAACATTTGTTAGGTATTCAGAATTTCTATGCGGATACAGTAGAAATTAATGAAGTAAAAAGCTATTTTGATTATTTGGAGCAACAATCTTCTATTCTGAATGAATATACCGTAGAAGATATCCTCAGTAATCAACTCTATATTGAAACAGAAGGTGAAGAAATTGGGCAAATAAACGGTTTATCAGTCATTGATTTTGAAGGTGTGCCACATAGCTTCGGCGAACCTTTGCGTATAAGTTGTAATGTGCAATACGGTGATGGCGAAATTCACGACATTGAACGCAAGGTAGAGTTAGGCGGAAATATTCATTCCAAAGGGATTATTATTGCTCAATCCTGCTTGGCTAATTTATTGGAATTGCCAACCCAATTACCATTTTCTGCCTCTATTGCTTTTGAGCAGTCTTATGGCGAAATTGATGGAGATAGCTCTTCCTTAGCTATTTTTAACGTGTTAGTGAGTGCGTTATCTAAAGTGGCTCTGCCACAATCTATTGCAGTAACGGGGGCAATAGACCAGTTCGGAAATGTGCTCAGTGTTGGTGGTGTGAATCAAAAAATTGAAGGCTTTTTTAATATTTGTATGGCTCGTGGCTTAACAGGTAAGCAAGGTGTGATAATTCCTGCGGCTTGTTTGAGCCATTTGAGCTTGAAAGCTGAAGTTGTGGAAGCGGTAGCCCAAGATAAATTTAAAATTTGGGCGGTTGAAAGTGTCTTTGATGCGATTGCAATTTTATTCAGCCGCAATTTCTATGATGATGAGAAATTGCCAGAAGCTCAGCAAACATCACTGTTCTCGCTTATCCATCAGCAGTTGGAAGAGCGTGATAATGAGGATACAAGCGGTTCATTTTTTAGAAAAATTTGCAAAAAATTGAGGTTTGACTGATCCGACAAGTTAGCGTACAACTGTTCACTGAATTAAAAGTCTGTTACTATCCACCTAGTTTATCAGGTCTTGATATAACAGGCTTTTTTCTATTTACAGGATTTTAAAAATAATGAACACTTGTACACCAATCATTAAACCAAGCTACACTTACGAAGAACTCTTACTTTCTGGCAAAGGCGAATTGTTCGGCGAAAAAGGTCCTCAACTACCTGCTCCGCCTATGTTGATGATGGATCGCATCATTGAAATGAATCAAGAAAAAGGTAATTTTGAAAAAGGTTATATTGAGGCAGAATTTGATATTAAGCCTGATCTATGGTTTTTTGATTGCCATTTTATTAATGATCCTGTTATGCCTGGTTGCTTAGGTTTAGATGCAATGTGGCAGTTGGTTGGGTTCTATCTTGGCTGGATTGGTGGTGAAGGCAAAGGGCGTGCATTAGGCGTAGGAGAAGTAAAATTTACCGGTCAGATTTTACCAACAGCAAAAAAAGTAACTTACCGTATTCATATGAAGCGTGTGGTAAACCGTAAATTAGTGATGGGTGTGGCTGATGGTGAAGTAGAGGTTGATGGACGTGTAATCTACACCGCAACCGATTTAAAAGTTGGCTTATTCCAAGATACAGCCTCTTTCTAGTAGAAACTAATTTTGCGATCTGTGTCGAAAAATTAAATTTTTTTCATTTACAAAATCCTCTTAAATTATAAGATGCCCTCTGTTAAAGAGGGTGTTTTTATGTATAAAGCAATAACATTAATTGAAATGCTAACGGCTATAGCGATTATGGTGATTGCTATTTATTTTATCTCTCCTATTCTTTTTATTTTTCAAGATAGAGTTGCACTCAATAGTGAAATTGAAAATATCCAATCTTTTATTTATCAAATTCAAACTAAAGCTCGTTATAGTAAACGAAATTATACATTAACTATCTCTCAGCGGAATAATCGGTGGTGTATAGTGGCAGCAATAAAACCAATAAATAATACTAAGCAAGTTATTTGCGATTGTTTAACTAAAAATAGTTGTTCTTCTGTGGAAGAGTATCATATTTATCATCCGAATAATCGAAATATTATGTTAATAAATAAAAGTTTATATCCGAATGCGTTTATTAATATTGATGGAGCAAGTGGTCAGTTAGAATCTAAATGTATTAAGCTTCATTTGAATACAGAGAGCGATATTTTACAACTTGAGCAATTAGGACGGGTTTATGTGGCTGCCAAAAATAAACGTAGTACCTGTAAAGATTAATTTATCGGCATTTAGTTTGCTTGAGATTTTAATTACCACCGCACTTGGTGCTTTTGTCTTATTGGTTTTTGCTTCTAGTTATACCGATTTTTATCGTTCTCAAATCAAACAACGGGAGTTATTAGCTCTGCAAGCAGATGCTCACCAGATAATAAACTACTTTCAGCAACATTTTCAACATATTGGCTATCAAGGTAGCAAGCGAGGAGATAGTAATTTTGATTTATTTCAGCTCAATGGAAAAAGTGTGAATATACCGAATAAGCATTGCATAATGAGTTTTTATGATGTAAACCAAGACGGCTGTTTGGGAAAACGCAGAACAAAAACGACCGCTTGTAAGTTGGGAGATCTGAACAATACCCGTGATATATTAAAAGAGATATTTGCTTTTAAGTTAGAGAATAATGAAATTTATACATTCTCACAGAAATTAGATGATTGTGTGCAAGAGAGTTGCTTAAAATTATTAGAGAGTTGTAATGGTGCTTGGAGTAAGTTTACTGAAATAAATAGCGTTAAAGTAAATAAATTAAATTTTAATTGGAAGAAGCAGGATATATTACTTGAAGTGGAAATAGAATTAGAATCGGTAAAAGAACGTAATCTGATTTACTCTGCAAAAAGTTATATTTTTCTACTAAACTATTAGAGGTAAAAATGAAAGTTCAGGAAAATGCCAGTGCATTATTAGTTTCATTAATACTAATCTCCTCTATTTTGGCTATATTATTTTTAACAAAAGAGAAATGGATTAGTCAGCAGAATATTACTCAGTTTTATAGTGAAAAATATCTTGCAGATAAATATCACTTTCTCGCTTTATACAAAGAAGATAAAAATAAACTTTGCCAAAAATTAAAAAAAGATATGATTATTCAATCTGATTTCTCACCTCAGAAATTAAATTTCTTGCAATATCAATTTGAATGCCAATTTAACAGCTTGTTTAGAGATAAAAAACCGACTAAAGAGAAATATATTCCATTTGTGCAACTTTCAGATTATTTAGATTTATCGAATGTACCGGCACAAGAGATTTATACCATTCGCAGCTTATCAGAATTGCCTTCTAGTAGTGAAGAAAATCCGAAAATTGTTATTGCTCAAAATGAGATTAATGAAAATCTCCCACAGGATTTTTATGGTATTGTGATTACTGATTATCTCTTTGATATTACAGGCAAAAAAATGTATGGTTCTTTGTATTCCTCTTTTGATAACGCAAGAGAAGAACGCAATTTAACCTTTAAGAAAGAGGTTATCGCCCAGCTTGAAGCGAAATATTCCTACTGGCAATATTTACCTCATTCCGAAAATACCATAGGGGCAATTGATGAATAAATATAAGGCGGAAAGTACTATTTCACTTTTAGTGGCGGTAGCTTTATTGGCAATTGTAATGCTGAGTTTTAGTTATTGGCAATCTGAGCAAAATAGGCGAGTGAATACTCATTTCCAGCAACAGCAGGCAGCGGTGATATTAGAAAATCAGATTGCATTACAGTTGGCAGGTTTAGATTGCGAACGGCAAATAGAGCAAAATCATATTCGTTATGACATTCAATGCTCAGGGAATAAGCTCAGTATCCGTTTTCCACTTGGGAAAATTGAGCTGAATAATGATTGAATCCCCCCTCGCTTTGTTGGACAATAATTCATTAGCGAGGCGTTATTATGTTTACACTTTACCAATCCAACCAAATTTCTTCACTGGCTGAAATGCTGGTGAAAGTTCAGCAAGTTAATCCGCTTGAAGATCCATTTGAACCGGAAACGGTTTTGATCCAAAGTCAAGGAATGGCACAATGGTTGCAAATGCAGATTGCAGAATTAAACGGCATTATGGGCAACTGCAATTTTCTTTATCCAACCACTTTTTTGTGGCAGCAGTATCGTGTACTGTTTCCTGAATTACCGAAAGAGAATATTTTTGAACGCCATTCAATGACTTGGCGGATTATGCGTTTGCTCCCGGATTGCTTAAATCAAGGTGAATTTAAGCCCCTTCAGCGGTATTTGGCAAATCAGCCAAACGAGGAGCAGTATCAACTTAAACTCTATCAACTTTCTGCCAAAATTGCCGAATTGTTCGACCAATACTTAGTTTATCGCCCACATTGGTTGGTGCACTGGGAAGAGGGAAACTTACAAGCGGTCGAAAATGAACTAAAAATTGCAATTTCTGCAAAGAATGTCGATCTGAATTTGATTTCAAACGATATTAAATGGCAAAGCCAATTATGGTTGAAGATTATTCAAGATCTGCAAGCCGGGGCAGATGATCGGGTATTCACCACCTCGCATCGTGCGTATTTGCAACAAAATTATTTTGAAAAGCTAGATAATCTCACCGAAGCGGAAAAAGCAAAACTGCCAAAGCGTATTTTTATTTTTGGTATTTCTGCGTTCTCGCCGTTGCAGTTAGCGGTGTTTAAAAAATTAAGTGAGCATTGCGATATTCACATCTTTTTTTTCAACCCAAGCGAAAAATATTGGGGCGATAGCGTAGAAGACAAAGTATGGCAAAAGCTCGCCTTAACACATAAAATTTCGCCTGAAGATCTGGAAAATTTGTTAGCAGAGCAGAGCAATAAACTACTTGCCCTTTGGGGAAAACAGGGGCGTGATTTCTTAGCACAGCTGATGGAATTTGAGCCAAATACTATTGATGTATTCCTCGAACCTGAAGAAAACAGTAACCTCAACAAGCTCAAAAAGCAGATTTTTAGCTCTGCGAATAACGCCACTATTGAGAATTTAGCCAATGATCACTCTATTCAAATTCACGCCTGCCATAGCCCAATGCGTGAAGTAGAAGTTCTACATAACCAACTACTGAATTTATTTGAGAAAGACAAAACCTTACTGCCAAAAGACATCATTGTGATGTCGCCGGATATTAATAAATACGCTCCTTATATTGATGCGGTGTTTTCTCGCTATAAGGGGAGTCGAGATCCACGCTATATTCCGTTTTCGTTATCGGATCAGGCGTTTACCAAAATTGATCCCATCATCAATAGCTTTTTACAGCTACTTGCGATGAAAGAGAACCAATTTAATGCCGAAGATCTATTTGATTTATTGGAGGTTGGGGCAATTCAATCCCGTTTCTCCTTTAGTGCGGAAGATATTCACACGTTACGAGTATGGGCGAAAAATGCAGGCGTACGTTCAGGCATTGATATTCAACAACCTCATTGGCAGAACTACAACTCGTGGGAAAACGGTTTAAATCGTTTACTGCTTGGCTCAAGCTTAAAAGAGGCTCACGGCATTTGGGAAAACACATTAGCATTTGGTGATAGCTACGGCTTAAATGCAGAGCTGGTTGGGCGATTGGCGTCGTTTATTTCAGCTTTATTGGAATGGGTAAAGCTGATTCAGTCGCCACAATCTTTAGAGCAATGGCATTTAGCGGTAAAAATGCTGATTACAGATTTATATCAAGAAAATGCTGAAAATGCCGCCTCTATTTTGTTACTCAATACGGTAAACGATGAAATTTTAGCATTAATTTCCGCAACAGATTTTGCTGAAGATCTCCACATTGAGATTTTAGCGTTGTTATTTAACCAACAATTAAATCAACATACCCAGCAGCTCAATTTCTTGGTTGGGCGGGTCAATTTCGCCACACTTTTACCAATGCGAGCCATTCCGTTTAAGGTGGTTTGTTTGTTAGGAATGAATGAGGCAGATTTTCCTCGTCAGCAACAGATCAATAGTTTTGATTTAATGCAATACGCTCCACAAAAAGGCGACCGTGCGAAACGAGATGATGATCGCTATCTCTTTTTGGAAGCCTTGCTTTCTGCACAAAATGTGTTTTACATCAGTTACATCGGGCAATCGCAAAAAGACGGCAAAGAGATGTTGCCTTCTATTTTGGTTTCTCAGCTGCTTGATACCATTAGCGATTACTTAACACCTGAATTTAAATCAATGTTCGGAGCGGAAGTTGAGCAAATCTTAGTAAGAAAACAACCGCTTACAGTGTTTAGCAAAAAGAACTTCACTCACCCAAGAGATTATGCCTACAACGCAGAGTGGATTATCAACTCAAACAATTCCGTACAAAATTTCTTGAGTGAGCCCTTAAGTACGGAAATGGTAACTGATATTGAGATCGAAAACCTCATTCGCTTTGTGCAGAACCCGATTAAATTTTTCTTCGTTAATGTACTAGGTATCTCTTTTAACACTTACGATGATACGATTGATGAAAGCGAAATTTTTACGATGTCTGGGCTGGATAATTACGCTATCTTAAATGAATTATTAAGCGTTAAACCTGAACAGCAAGAGCAATTTTTTGAGCAAGAACAGCTTAAAGGCAACTTACCGGCATCTAATTTTGCCACAACAACCAAGCAAGATTTAATCGGTAAAATCAGTGATATGCGAGCGACTTTAGCGGACTATTTAGCAAGAGAAAGCACAATTTTAACGCTAAACCACAGCATTGCCATTGATGAGAAAGTGCTCCAACTTAACGGCAATATGCCAAATTTATATAGTAATGAAATGGTGCTGTGGCGAGTGGGCGGATTACGAGATAAAGATAAGATTGAAATCTGGATTTATCATTTATTACTTTGTGCTTATTTCCCTCAAAAAACCGTGAAGTTTTATTATCGTGAAGGCGAGCAAACAGGGCAGCTGAGTTTTGAAACACTTTTACCGGAAGATGCTTTAGCTCAATTAACTGTTTATGTGAAGGATTACTTGGCAGGCTTATCGCAAGCTCAGCTGGTGATTTATCAAGGAATTGAAGAGTATCTCAAAAAAGGCAGTGAAAACAGCGAACAGGCTCTTTCTCTCCTTGCAGAAGATCGCGAAGGCAGTTATATCAACCGTGTTCTTTCACAAACAACAGAGATAGATACAGATAACATTTATCAACGTACTGTAAGTTGGTTTGGGTTGATGAATGAGAAAGTCGTGATAAATAACTAAATACAAGCGGTTGTTTTTGTTGATAAATTTGCAAATAGAATTTTTCCCTCATTTTACTGTCAATGAAAGACAACCGATTTAATTTCAAAAGGAGATGTATGAAATTATCTATTCTAACTAAATTACTGGCAGCCGCTTTTGCTGCTAATGTAATGACTTATCCAGCCTTTGCAGATGTTGCAAAAAATGCGGAAAAAACGACCGCTAGTCAAATGCAATCCCATAGCCAGCAAGGCTTTGAGTTAATTAAGCAAAGCATTAATAAAAGCCCGAATGATAAGGCGATTTATCAAGGTATCAAACTGAATAATGGTATGGAGGTACTACTTATTTCAGATAGCCAAGCGAATAAATCGCTAATGTCCGCCATTATTCCGATTGGCTCAATGGATGACCCGGTTTCTCAGCAAGGGTTAGCTCACTATCTTGAGCATATGATTTTGATGGGCTCAAAAAACTACCCTGAAACCAACAGTTTAGACGGCTTTTTAACCCAAAATGGCGGAATGAATAATGCGTCTACCGCCCCTCATCGCACCGCTTATTATTTACAAGTGAATAATGAGGCGTTTAGTGAGGCGGTTACTCGTTTGGCGGATACGCTTGCCTTCCCATTATTGCTGGAAACGAATGCGAAAAAAGAGGTGAATGCGGTGAATGCCGAGATGGTGCGAGCGAAATCCCACGATGGACATTTATTACACAGTGTGAATTTAGCCACTGCAAACCCGGCTCACCCTGCCACAAAATTTGCGGTTGGAAACAAAGATACATTATCTGATAAGCCGGATAGCAAATTACAAACCGAGCTGGAGAAATTCTACAAAGAGCGTTATTCGGCGAATTTGTTTAAAGTGGTGCTTTATTCAAATCAGTCGATTGAGCAGATGGCGAAATTGGCAGTAAATACGTTAGGCAAAATGGAAAACAAAAATCTAAGTGTGCCTCAAACGGCTGAACCACGTTACCGAGCGGAAGATAAATCCGTTTTCATTCAATATAAGCCGGTGAAATCCACTAAAATGCTTGTGATTGGCTTTGATTTCCCAAATGATGAAATGCACTTTAAGCACAAAACCGGCGAGTATATCGCTTATGTACTGAATAATAGTACCGATGGCACATTGTCAGATTATTTAATCAAGCAAGGCTTATCTGATGGTGGCATTGAAGCGGTAAATACCGCAAACATTGGGCGTGATCGTAGCTCATTCGATATTTATATTGAGCTAACTGACAAAGGCTTGGCTGAGCAAGATAAAGTGATTTCTCTCGTGTTCCAACAAATTGAAAAAATCAAGCAAGAGGGCATTCAAGAAAGCTATTTCAATGAGGTAAAAGAGAGCCTGAAGCAAGATTTTCAACATCTACAAGTTGAGAAAAATATGGACTTTGTGGAGTTCATTACCGACCAAATGCTTTATTTTCCGTTAGAACACGTTATCGACCAACCTTATGTGGCGGAAACGATGGATAATGAGGCAATTAAAGCGAAATTGGCGGAAATGAATATCGACAATGCTCGCATTATACTCGTGAGCGATAATGCCGTAACGGATAAGAAAACGCCACATTTTGAGGCTGGCTATTCTGTGGCAAAAATCACAAACGGACAAAAGCAAAAATGGTTTGATTTCAGCCAGAATCCACCGCTCAATTTACCTGAGTTAAATCCTTATTTCACCACAGATTTCTCGTTAAATGAGGTAGAAAAAGGGCTGACTAAGCCAAAATTATTAGCTGAAAAACAAGGCGAGCTGATTTATGCGATGCCGAGTGTGAATTTTGCTACCGATCCGAAAGCGAAAATCAGTATGACATATAACATTCTCCCAAGACAGGACGATTTAAAAACCGCGATTGCGGCATCAATTTTGGGTTATATGAATAACTTGGCACAAACGAAGCTGGATTTTCAATCTTCCACAGCAGGAATGAATTTAAGTTTAGCCCCGGCAGCCAATGGTCTGGTGGCGAGTGCAGAAGGTTATACACAAAATCTAAGTAAGTTGATTTTAGACAGTATCAAACAATTCAGCACTTTTGAGCTTGATGAAGACGTATTAGCTCAGGCTAAACAACGTTTACACCAAGTTTTAGATCGTAGCGAGAAAGAAAATAGCCTTAATCAAGCGAATGCGGCATTAACCTCTTTTGCAAGCTATCCGTATTTTGAGATAGCGAAACAACGTGAGATGATCGACCAAATCACGCTTGATGATGTGCAAAAATTACGTCAGCGTATTTTAAATGATGCGACAGGCTTTAAGTTACTTTCCGTTGGGAATTTGTCGAATGATCAGGTTTCTGCACTTTCAAACGAAGTACAAGCGGTCATAAAAAATCAAAAATCTGCAAATGCAACAGGGCAGTATCTTGATATTAATGAAAGCAATCGTAAGATCAATTTCATTAAAAACGTACCGAATGAAGACAACGCATTGTTAATGGCATTCTTGCCAAATGGCTATGCAGAGTTAGAGGGTGTAGTAAGAGCAAGATTGATTAGGGATATTGTGTCTCGCTGGTATTTCGATGATTTGCGTACCGACAAACAACTTGGTTATGTGGTGTATGCAACTCATACGGCTGTTGGTAAAACCTCAGGCATTCAGTTTATGGTGCAAAGTCCGAATACTACGCCGGCAGGGATTTTAGAACATAACAAGCGTTTCTTTAAAGAAAGCTTCGAGCGTTTACAGAATTTATCTGATGATGAATTTGTAAAATATCGCAATAGCTTGGTTGAAAAACTGCAATATAAGCCTGAATCTTTAGCAGAAGAGTTTGCAGAATTCGGTTCAGACTTTAGCAGAAATAATGCAAAATTTGACCGCTTGCAACAGGTTATTGAGCTAACGAAAGGGCTTACCAAAGCAGATATTGTGGCATTTTATCAAAAGGCGGTGATAGAACAGCAAGGTTTAGTGTTCGTTAGCCAAGCTGTCGGCACAAAAACCAAAGCAGAAGATGTAGCGAAGTTCAATGATTTCGAACAAGTTGAACGCATTGAAAAGCTACAACGAGAATTTGACATTAAAGACTACTAAGTAGAAAAAAGCCACCTTTCGGTGGCTTTTGTTTATCTCTGATTTCATTAATCTACAATCTTCACAGGATATAAGTAAGTATATCCGAATGGGCTTTGTTTGTAGCCTTCAACACGTTTGCTGGTTGGGGCAAAGTTAATGGAGTGAGCTACGTTAATCCAAGGTGCTTGCTCTCTTAAAATCACTTGAGCCTGTTCGTATAACTTAGTACGTTCTGCTTTATCAGATGAGCCTAATGCTTTTTCCAATAACGCATCTAACTCTGGATTGCTGAAGCGTGCGTAGTTGCTGTTGCCCACATTTGGCGTGCCGAACAGTGGAGATAAGAAGTTATCCGGATCGCCATTATCGCCAGACCAACCGTAAGTCCCCGCAGTTAATTCACCTGCTTTGGTACGTTTGATGTAATCACCCCATTCGTAGGTTACTAAATTTGCTTTCACACCGATTTTCGCCCAGTCCGCTTGAATAATTTCTGACATACGGCGTGGGTTCGGGTTAGAAGCACGGACAACAGGCTGCACCCATAAATCGGTTTCAAAACCGTTCGGGAAGCCCGCTTCCGCTAATAATTGTTTCGCTTTTTCGATGTTGTATTCAGACTCAGGTAAGCTGTCGTTATATCCCCAGATCGTTGGCGGAAGAGGGTTTTTTGCCGCAAAACCATTGCCTTGATAAACCACATCAATAATTGCTTTTTTATCTACCGCTAAATTCAATGCTTGGCGAACTTTCACGTTATCAAACGGAGCTTTTTCGGTGTTGAACGCCACATAAGCAATGTTTAAACCCGGTTGAGATAATAAATTCACCTTTGGATCGGTTTTCATTTTCTCAATGTCGGTAGCATTCGGGAAGTCCATTAAATCACATTGACCAGCCTGTAATTTCGCATAACGAGCGGTTGCGTCCGGCACAATCTCAAAAATCAAGCGGTCGATATCCGGCTTGCCTTTCCAATACTCTTTGTTTGCCACATAACGGCTTGCTTGGTCTAATACATAGCCACTAAATACAAACGGACCTGTGCCGATTGGTGTGGTATCTACTGCTTCAGGCGTGCCGGCTTTCATCATTTTATCCGCATATTCCGCAGAATAAATCGAAGTGAAATCCATACCAAGACTCGATAAGAACGAGGCATCACGTTTGGTTAAGGTAATACGCACCGTGCTGTCGTCCACTTTCTCTACCGATTTTAATAACGTTGGGAATTTCATCGCATTGAAGTACGGATAAGTTCCTTTAGAAACCGTGTGATATGGGTGATTTTTGTCTAGCTGGCGGTTAAATGAGAACACCACATCATCTGCGTTGAACTCACGGCTTGGGATGAAATCTTTATTTGAATGGAATTTCACACCTTGACGTAATTTGAAGGTGTAAGTTAAACCATCTTCGCTGATTTCCCAGCTTTCTGCTAATGCAGGTTCAATATCCGTTGTGCCCGGCACAAATTCTACTAAGCGGTTATAAATTTGTTGCGAGCTGGCGTTATAAGATAAACCGTCCATCATTAAAATAGGGCTAAAGCCAGTTGGCGAGCGGCTCACACAGTTTACAAAAGTTTTCTCTACAGCTGGTTTTGCTGCTACAGTCGTAGTTGCTTTGTTTTCGCTTTTATCATCACAAGCGGCTAATGCTAAAGCTGCAAATACGCCTGCACTTACTTTCGTTAAAGTTGAAAATTTCATATTTTTCTCCGTTATCTTAGAGCTAACCGACAAAGAGTACCTTTTCTTATATTGAGAGTAAAGAACAAAAGGTGTGTTGTTATAACGAAAAGATATAAAAATAGAGACTGCAAGCGGTCATATTTCTCCTATTTTTTGCAAAAAATATGGAAAATTTAACCGCTTGTAAGAAGCTAATCTGCCCGAAGCGACATTTCTCCAATACCGAAATATTGAATGGTTTCGCCTTGTCGGAGGATTAACTCGCCTTGTTCGTTAATGCCGAGTGAGGTGCCGTGAATTTCGCTGGTTTCTGTTACTAATTTCACCGGTTTATTGTAGAAAATATCGAATTTTTGCCAGCGTTCAGCGTAGTGAGAGAAGCCGACAAGCGGGTAAATTTTGAGATTTTTTTGCAACTCAAAGGCTAAATGGCAGACTAGTTTGTTGCGGTCGAAATGATATTGCGATAAATCCGCCCACGCTTGGGTAACAATGGTTTCGTCCACTTTTGTCATACCCAAATTTAAACCAATGCCAATCACTAAATTTAAGCTATTGCGAGTGGCTTGGCTTTCCAGCAAAATACCACCCATTTTTTTACCTTTATAGTAAATATCATTTGGCCATTTGATTTGAATATCATCCACATTTTGTGCACAGAGGCTTTCGGCAATAATTAACGCTACTACAAGGCTAAGTGATGGCAGATTTGCTGCTTCTTCATTTGGATAATGCCATAAAATGGAAAAATAGAGATTTTCGCTTTCCGGAGAATACCACGTTCGCCCACGTCTACCACGCCCGGCAGTCTGTTTTTCGGCAAGGCAGATTGAGCCATTTTCTAATGTTTGATGATGAGTGAGTAAATACTCGTTGGTTGAACCAATTTCATCAAATACAATGGCTTGTCCACAGAGTAGTGCTTCTTGAATTTGGGCTTGGTTGAGCTTCATTCTTACCTCTCTTAGCGAGTGATTTGCTCGCTATCCACTTCGCCATTTTTGCCAATAAAACGTACTTCAGGCTGGATTTCCACCCCAAATTTTTCACGCACACGTTGGCGAACAGTTTTTGCCAATTCCGCAACGTCTTTTCCTGTGGCATTTCCTTTGTTGATTAAGACTAAGGCTTGCTGAGTATGCACCGCTGCACCGCCAATTTGTAAGCCTTTTAAGCCTGCTTGGTCAATTAACCAACCTGCAGCTAGTTTGATTGAGCCATCGGGCTGTAGATAGCTTGGAATAGTTGGGAATTTTGCTTGTACATCTGCAAATTGCTCAGGTGAAATAATCGGGTTTTTAAAGAAACTGCCTGCGTTACCAAATTCATCCGGGTTCGGTAGTTTTGAGGAGCGAACGGCACAAACTTCATCAAAAATTTGTTGGGGCGTAACGGTTTGCGGATCAAATTGAGTAAGCGAGCCGTAAGTCAGTACCGGTTGCCACGCTTTAGCAAATTTTAAACCAACGGAAATAATCGCAAATTCATCACGATATTGGTGTTTAAATACACTTTCACGGTAGCCAAAACCGCATTCTTCTTTTGAAAGCGTAAAGCGTTCGCCTGTACATAAATTTATCACTTCGACAAAATCACATACTTGCTCAAACTCTACGCCATAAGCTCCGATGTTTTGAATTGGGGCAGAGCCTACCACACCGGGAATTAACGCAAGATTTTCAATGCCTGCAATGTTACGTGCTAATGTCCACTTCACTAATTCGTGCCAATTTTCCCCACCTTGAACGTGCAAGTAGTGGAATTGTTCATCTTCACGGTGTTCAATCCCTTTTAGTTTATTAACTAAGACTACACCGTCAAAATCTTCTAAAAACAAGACGTTAGAACCTTGCCCTAGAATTAAAATCGGCATTTGCGCATTAAAAGCTTTTTGCCATTCTGTGAGTAGTTGTTCAACGCTGGTAAATTCAATAATTTGCGTGGCGTTTGCAGGCAAGTGGAACGTGTGAAAAGAGCTTAAACTGTGTTTCATCATTATTAGGTTACGTTAAGAAGTGGGAATTACAAGCGGTAATATTTTTATCAAATTTTGCAATTGAAATTTGAGGCAGGCACAGAACCCACCTCTACATTTAGTATTACCTTGCTCCGAATACGACAATGGTTTTGCCGTGTGCAGAAATTAAACCTTCGTCTTCCAGCATTTTCATAATGCGTCCAACAGTTTCACGCGAGCAACCGACCATTTGCCCGATTTCTTGGCGGGTAATTTTGATCT
The DNA here is from genome assembly GCF_014541205.1 of Mannheimia bovis. NCBI lineage: Bacteria > Pseudomonadati > Pseudomonadota > Gammaproteobacteria > Pasteurellales > Pasteurellaceae > Mannheimia > Mannheimia bovis. The sequence goes on from NZ_CP061280.1 coordinate 628,554, forward strand.
GCATACCTTGTGGGTGAGTCATTGCATCAGGCATTTTGGCTAAGTTGAGTAATGTTTGAGCAATACGTCCTGCCACATCTAAAAAGGCAAGATTTCCCACTTGGCGTGAAGTTTGGCGTAAACGGCGAGCCATTTGTGCCGATAAATACATCAAAATATCAGGGTTTAAATGCACAAGTTGTTTGAATTTTTTATAGGAAATTTCCGCAATTTCGCACGCTCCTTTAGTTCGAACATAAGCGGTGCGTTGTTGCACTTTTTCTTCAAACAGACTTAATTCACCTACAAATTCACCCGTACCTAAATTGGTTAAAAGCATCTCTTTGGTTTCATCATCTTTAATGTAAACCGATACCGAACCATTAACAATATAAAAAAGTGATTGAGCATCTTCTCCTGCGTGGATTAGTGTATATTTTGCAGGGTAACGATGGATATGACAATGCGTTAAAAACCACTCAACCGCAGGATCGTGAATCGAGGGCGGAGGTGTTACATTTTCAAGTGGTGCTGTTGAGAGCGTCATATCTTGCATAGTATTTCCTATAACTCTTTATACTAGGTTAAATTTTCGAGATTCTAGCACGAAATTAACTATTAGCCTAAGAAAGATTTTTTGTCTTTAATATCAAGGCTTTCGTGCAATTCAGACCAAACGATGACTACTTTATCTGCCTTTAGTTGGGCGAGTAAGCGTGCTCTTTTTTCTTCCAAAGAAAGCTCGATTTCACCGTAGTCTGTGCCTTCTCGTAAAATGAAAGAATCCAGCACATTATGCAATGTGGATTCTTCTAAGTCTTGCCAAGGTATAATCATAATTAATCAAATAAAGGCTTGATAAATGCCCACTGTTTTTCAAAATGTTGATGCTGGTTATAGCTGAAATTTGAGCGAACCAGACGTAAAAATTGCCCTTCGCAGAAATTTACCAAATAACCTGCCAACGCTCTTTCATCTTCAAAGGATTTACGTTCACGCAGCTTGCTGAGTTGCAAGATATTGGAAAATTGTAATTCCAAATTATCAAAGAATTTGGCGACACGAACTTTCAGAATATCATCTTCAAACATTAAGGCGTGCCCTGTCAGAATACGGGTTACGCCAGGATTTTTACGAGCAAATTCCAAAATAGTGTAAAGAATGGCACGTACTGAATTTGCACTGCTATCTTGGCGTTTATTGGCGTGAATGTAGCTGGTTAGCGTTTGCTCGATTTTCTCGATAAGTGCTTCAAACATTTTTGTTTTGCTTGGAAAATAGCGATACAACGCTCCTTCCGATACGCCCACCGCCGCAGCTAAACGCTCGGTTGTAACACGCTGCATACCATCTTCAGAATTTAACAAACCGATTAACACTTCCAGTACCTGCTGGCGACGTTCCACTACCGATTTTTTCGGCATTTTAATTTTAGGTTCCATCATTGCTCACCCTGCTACTTACTGCTTGCCAGAGTGCCCGAAACCACCTTCACCACGTTCAGTTTGCTCAAAATCTTGCACGATGTTGAAATTTGCCTGAACTACTGGGACGAAAACAAGCTGAGCGATACGGTCGCCAATATTCACGGTAAAATCGTCTTGGCTTCTGTTCCAAAGTGAAACCATTAGCGGACCTTGATAGTCGCTATCAATCAAGCCGACTAAGTTGCCTAACACGATCCCGTTTTTATGCCCTAAGCCCGATCTGGGTAAGATCACCGCAGCTAAGTTTGGATCGGCAATATAAATTGAAATTCCTGTTGGGATCAAAACCGTTTCGCCTGCTTTAACCGTAAGCGGTTCATTAATTAACGCTCGTAAATCCAAGCCTGCCGAGCCTTCTGTCGCATAGGTTGGCAAAGGAAATTCCGTGCCGATACGGCTGTCTAAAATTTTTAAATCGATCTGTTTCATTGTTTGTCCTTTTGTAAATTTTTTATCTTTTTTGACCGCTTGCAAGCGGTCGATTTCAACGATTTTTTACCACTTAATCGCTGGTGTGTTGCTGTTCAAAAATATATTTTTGCTGTTCTATTTCCGCCACCAATTCCGCCTCGCTTGGTAAATAATGCACATATTTGCTGGCAAACAGTTGCGGATTTTGGTTCAACACCGAGTATTTCGCCACCACGCTGTCATTTTCAGTGCAGAGCAGCAAACCGATGGTTGGGTTATCGCTTGGCTGGCGGTGCAAATCGTCATACATTCGCACATACATATCCAATTGCCCGATGTCTTGATGAGTCAGTTTATCGGTTTTCAGTTCCACAATCACAAAACATTTTAAGATGTAATTGTAAAACACCAAATCCACGAAAAAATCCGACAGTTCAGTGCGAATATGTTGCTGGCGTGCTACGAAAGCAAAACCTTTGCCGAGTTCCAACATAAATTGCTGTAAATTATCAATTAACGCTTTTTCCAACTCTGCTTCACTATATGCCATTGAAGTCGGCAAATTCAGAAATTCCAACACGGTCGGGCTTTTGATGAAATCTGCCGCCTGCAAGGTTGCCGTTTTTTCTTTCATCTCCTGCTCAACCAAGCCTTTGTCTTGGCTTGCCAACAGGCGGTCGTAGTAGAGCGTGGAGATATTCCGATCGAGTGTACGAACCGACCAACCATTCTCCGCCGATTCGGTTAAATAGTAGTGACGAGCCTGTGGATTGCTGACTTTTAAGACCCGTTGGAAATGTGTCCAAGTCAATTTGGAAATCACTGATTTCCAAATGTTGAGATCGGTAAATTCAATATAAAATTGGCGGAAATTGCGTAGGTTGCGTTCGGTAAATCCTTTACCAAATTCCGCTGTTAATTCTGCCGAGAGATTTTTAATGATCTCCTTGCCATACTCCGCACGGCTCTGCCCGTTTTGTTCTTCTTGTACAATTTGCTCACCGATTTTCCAATAGGCTTCAACCATTGCGGAATTGACCGCTTGGTACGCCTTTTGGCGAGCTTGGCTTAAAATCTGTTTGATCTCTTGAATGTAGTGGTTGGAAGCTAACATTCTCACTCCTGGCTTTTATAAGCGGTTATTTTTTCTGATTATTGATAAACAGCTATATGTTTGATATTAAAATATCACAGGGCAACCAGCCAACGTCTTTATCTCGCTCTACTATTGCCCAGCCGTAACAGAGTTCTATCAGATTAACGATTTCGTCCTTTTTTACGGCTAATTCCGTTGGGTTGTAATCGCAAAGCAATTTACCTTGTGCAACAAAATGACGAGGCACATAGGTAGTGTAACCGGCAATTTCGCAACTAAACCAGTTGGGATAACGGTCGCATTCTTTCCCAAGATGTATTTTACTTCCTTGTTTAAAAAGCGGGAATGCTCCTTCGCCTTTATGATCTACAGTTATTTTTAGCTTCATTTAGATTTTTCGTGATAACGTTCTACTATTTCGTGTACTAAATTTTCCGCCAGCTTATTTTTATCCGCTAGCGGTAATTTTTTCTCTCCGTTTTTCCAGAACAAATGAAGCGAGTTTTGATCCTGCCCGAACACCTGTCCACCCGAGACATCGTTGGCACAAATCATATCAAGATTTTTGCGTTCGAGTTTGGATTTGGCATATTCCGCCACATTTTGTGTTTCTGCTGCAAAACCAACCACAAAGGGGCGATTTTCTGCAAGATTGGCGACATTAGCGATAATATCGGGGTTTTTGACTAGTTTGAGTGTGAGTTCATCACTGTCATCGGTTTTCTTGATTTTTTGGTTGGAAACTTCCGCCATTCGATAATCTGCCACCGCCGCACAGCCGATGAAAATTGCAGATTTTTGAGCAAATTTGACCGCTTGCTGCTCCATTTCTAAAGCGGATTGCACATCAATGCGTTCAACATTATCGGGTGTCGGTAAATTCACCGGTCCACTAATCAGCGTTACGTTCGCCCCACGTTCGGCAAAGGCTTTGGCTATGGAGTAGCCCATTTTGCCGGAGCTATGATTGCTGATATAACGTACAGGGTCGATAGCTTCGCGAGTCGGACCTGCGGTAATAGTTACATTCAAACCTTGTAAATCTTGATTTTTAGCGAAGTGAGCCAGCACGGCTTGGTAGATTTCTTCGGGTTCAGACATACGCCCGGCTCCTACATCACCACAGGCTTGGAAGCCACTGTTAGGACCGATAAATTGCATCCCACGAAAGATGAGCGTAGTGATATTCTCTTGTACCGCCAGTTGTTTATACATTTGTTGATTCATTGCAGGAGCAAGCAGTATAGGGCTTGCAGTCGCAAGGCAAATGGTGGAGAGCAAATCATTTCCCATTCCCACTCGCAGCCGAGCGATAAAATCAGCACTTGCAGGGGCAATTACCACTAAATCCGCCCATTTCGCTAATTCAATATGCCCCATTGCCAGCTCGGCTTGAGGGTCGAGTAGGGAAGTAGAAACGGCATTGCCTGAAATTGCCTGTAAGGTTAAAGGCGTTACAAAAGCCTCTGCGGCAGGAGTTAAGACTACTCGTACTTCCGCATTTGCCTTTTTTAAGTGGCGGATAAATTCAATGGTTTTGTAAGCGGCAATTCCGCCTGTAATGCCCACTAAAATTTTTTTATTTTGTAACATCCTAATTTCCTTTGACTTGGATTTTTTGCCTATTTTAACGGAATAAGTAATTGCTCACAACAAAACTATTTTTGCGATCTGGCTCGAAAAATTGAATAAATCCTTTTGTCTGCAAAGGTTGGCTCTTTTATGCTTAACGAAATTGATGGAGGAAAAAATGAACGATTTTTTTGATGAAGATTCTCAAAAGCCAACGATAATGCCGCGTGAGAAATTATTAACTCACGGGGCAGCAGCTTTAACAGATGCGGAATTATTAGCAATTTTCTTACGGACAGGTACAAAAGATGTCCCTGTAATGACATTGGCAGAAAGCGTATTAATGGTGTTTGGTTCATTGCGTCAATTACTCAATGCCGATATTGATGAATTTTGTAAAATTTATGGATTAGGTAAAACGAAATATATTCAGCTACAAGCCTCCAAAGAAATGACTAAACGCTATTTGGCTCAACAAATGGAATTTAGTGAGATGATTCAAGCCCCTTATATGGCAATAATGTATTTTCAAACGGAATTGGAGGAAGAAGAGCGTGAAGTGTTTATGGTATTGTTTTTGGATAATCAAAATCGTTTGATTTATAAAGAAAAGATGTTTTTTGGTACGATAAACCAAACAGCGGTTCACCCGCGAGAAATTATTAAAAGAGCTTTGAAATATAATGCAGCGGCAATTATTGTGGCACATAATCACCCTTCTGGTTCTTGTTTACCTAGCGAGTCGGATAGAAGTTTAACCAAAAAGATAAAAATGGCGTGTGAGCTGGTCGATATTCGTTTTGTGGATCATATTATTGTAGGGAAAGGAGACTATTTTTCATTTGAGGAAGAAAAGTTAGATATTCAAACCCATTAAATTTTTGCAAAATTTTGTTAGAAAATTACCGCTTGTTTTGTTCGAACTTGAACATTTTTTCTGAATATAGTAAAAAGATACGCATATAAATTCTGCTTGAATATAACAAATGAAGACTGTATAATCCGCAGTCTTTATTACATAGACTGTGGTTGGGTTAATGCCTGACGAGGCAATCAAAATCGGAGGGGTTGGTTGAGCAACGCCTTTTGTGAGATAGCCCGAACCATTTTTAAGCTTAAAATTATTGGAGAAATTCAAATGTCAAGAGTTTGCCAAGTAACCGGCAAGCGTCCAGCAGTTGGTAACAACCGCTCACACGCAATGAACGCGACTAAACGTCGTTTCTTACCAAACCTTCACACTCACCGTTTCTGGGTTGAGAGCGAAAACCGTTTCGTAACTTTACGCTTAACAGCGAAAGGTATGCGTATTATTGATAAAAAAGGCATTGATGCAGTATTAGCTGAGATCCGTGCTCGTGGCGAAAAAATCTAAGGAGCTAACAAATGGCAGCTAAAGGTGCTCGTGAGAAAATCCGTTTAGTTTCTACAGCAGAAACAGGTCATTTCTACACAACAGATAAAAACAAACGTAATATGCCTGAGAAAATGGAAATCAAAAAATTTGATCCAGTTGTGCGTAAACACGTTATCTACAAAGAAGCAAAAATCAAATAATTTTGCTTTAAGATTTAAAACCCAGCGAATGCTGGGTTTTTTACTTTTAGAGAAAAATACCTTCCCTTTTCAGAAAAAAAAGGTATTATTACGCCTCTTAAATGTAGCCCTACATTTTAAGTCTGTTTCCAACCTATCCCATCCTTTCTTTCGGGTATATAGGGTAAAAACAAAAAAGCTGAAACGCTTTTTTTAATAAGTAGCGAGTCAAATGCCCCAAGGCACCGAGTCTTTCAGGATTCGAGAGCTTAGGCTTCCTCCGCAAGGCACCCGACTTATTTTTTTCACCTCTTTTAGAAGGTTTATTTCAATGACAATTAAAACTCCTATTCAAGCCGTTCTGGCTTCAAATCAGTACTTTTTAGATCGCCAAGATGCAATGGAATCAAATGTGCGTAGTTACCCACGTAAATTGCCGTTTGCTTACCAAAAAGCACAGGGTGTTTGGGTAACTGATGTTGAAGGCAATGAATACCTCGATTTTTTAGCAGGTGCAGGAACGCTTGCATTAGGGCATAACCACCCTAAATTAATCCAAGCGATTAAAGATGTTTTAGACAGTGGTTTACCTTTACACTCTTTAGATATTACTACACCATTAAAAGATGCTTTCACGGAAGAATTACTTTCATTTTTCCCGAAAGATCAATATATCCTGCAATTCACCGGTCCAACAGGAGCTGATGCTAACGAAGCGGCAATCAAATTAGCAAAAACTTACACCGGTCGTGGCAACGTGATTGCTTTCTCTGGTGGTTTCCACGGTATGACACACGGTGCATTATCTTTAACCGGTAATTTAAGTGCGAAAAATGCAGTGCAAGGCTTAATGCCGGGCGTACAATTTATGCCGTATCCGCACGAATACCGCTGTCCGTTTGGTATTGGCGGTGAAGCAGGTGCAAAAGCAGTTGAGCACTATTTTGAAAACTTCATCGAAGATGTTGAAAGTGGTGTGGTAAAACCGGCAGCCGTAATTTTAGAGGCAATCCAAGGTGAAGGTGGTGTTGTACCAGCACCAATTAGCTTCTTACAAAAAGTACGTGAAGTAACGAAAAAACACGGCATTTTAATGATTGTGGACGAAGTTCAAGCCGGTTTCTGCCGTTCAGGTAAAATGTTCGCCTTTGAACACGCAGGCATTGAGCCGGATATCGTGGTGATGTCAAAAGCGATTGGCGGTAGTTTGCCATTAGCGGTATTAGCGATCAAAAAAGAGTTTGATGCGTGGCAGCCGGCAGGGCACACGGGAACATTCCGTGGTAACCAATTAGCGATGGCGACCGGTTATGTATCGTTAAAAATTATGCGTGAAGAAAACCTTGCTCAAAATGCGAAAGAGCGAGGCGAATACTTAACCCAAGCCTTACGTGAATTAAGCCAAGAATTCCCTTGTATCGGTAATGTACGTGGCAAAGGTTTAATGATGGGGATCGATATTGTTGATGAACGCCAGCCAAAAGATGCAACAGGAGCTTATCCACGTGATTGTGATTTAGCGGTAGCGATTCAAAAATACTGTTTCAAAAACCGTCTATTACTAGAACGTGGCGGACGTGGTGGTAATGTTGTGCGTGTGCTTTGTGCGGTAAATATTACCCAAGCAGAATGTGAAGAGTTTATCAAACGCTTCAAACAATCTGTAGCCGAAGCTGTTAAAGCGGTACGTGGTTAATTTTTGATAATGCAAGCGGTCATATTTTGCAAAAAATTTGCGAATTTTGACCGCTTGAATTGTATATAGCATTGAATGAGATAATAAAAATGACAGATATTTCCAAACACAGACAATCGCTATTTTGTAGCGATCCACAATCCATTGCAGATTATGAAACCGCAATGAACAATGCGGTGCAAGCGGTATCAAATTGGTTAAAAAATGAAAAAATGTACACCGGCGGTTCAATCAAGCAAATGCGAGCCTTGATTGACGGCTTCAAGCCTACTAAAGAGGGCGTGGGGGTGCAAAAATCTCTTGAGCATTTAGTGGAGATTTTTCTCAACCCAAGCCTTAAGGTTCACCACCCACACTCTTTGGCTCATTTACATTGCCCGACAATGGTTACCAGCCAAATTGCCGAAGTGTTGATTAATGCGACTAACCAATCAATGGACTCTTGGGATCAAAGCCCGGCTGGGTCGATTATGGAAGAGCATTTAATTGACTGGTTACGCCAAAAAGTCGGCTATGGCGAAGGTACTGCTGGAGTGTTTACTTCAGGTGGTACGCAGTCGAATTTAATGGGCGTGTTGTTGGCTCGTGATTGGGCGATTGCGAACCGTTGGAAAAACGAAGATGGCTCTGAGTGGTCGGTGCAAGCGAATGGTATTCCTGCTGAGGCAATGAAAAATGTGAAAGTAGTTTGCTCGGAAAATGCCCACTTCTCGGTACAAAAAAATATGGCGATGATGGGAATGGGCTTCCAATCGGTAGTCACTGTGCCGTCAAATGCTAATGCTCAAATGGACTTAGAGGCGTTAGCCAAAACCTTAGCAGACTTGAAAGCTGATGGTAAAATCGTTGCCTGTATCGTAGCAACTGCAGGTACAACCGATGCTGGTGCGATTGACGATCTCAAAGCAATCCGCAAATTAGCCGATGAATACCAAGCGTGGTTACACGTTGATGCCGCTTGGGGCGGAGCGTTATTATTATCGAAAGATTTCCGTCATTTCTTAGACGGCATCGAATTAACAGACTCAATCACGCTCGATTTCCACAAGCATTTCTTCCAATCGATTTCCTGTGGGGCATTCTTGTTAAAAGATCAAGCGAACTATCGCTTTATTGATTACAAAGCAGATTACCTCAACTCAGAATATGATGAAGAACACGGTGTGCCTAACTTGGTGGCGAAATCATTGCAAACTACCCGCCGTTTTGATGCGTTGAAATTGTGGTTTACAGTAGAGGCGTTAGGCGAAGAACTCTATGCCTCAATGATTGACCACGGTGTGTATTTATCCAAAGAGGTTGAGGCTTACATCACCGCAACCGAAGGCTTGGAAATGCTTGTGCCGGCACAATTTGCTTCAGTTTTATTCCGTGTTGTGCCGAAAGGCTATCCGGCAGAATTTGTGGATACATTGAACCAAAACGTGGCTGATGAGCTGTTTGCTCGTGGTGAGGCGAATATTGGCGTAACCAAAGTCGGCAATAATCAATCGTTAAAAATGACGACCTTAAGCCCGATTGCCACCCTCGAGAACGTGAAAGCGTTGTTAGGGCAGGTGTTGGCAGAGGCAGATCGCATTAAAGATTCAATTGTGAACGGGACTTACGTTCCTCCGATTGATTAAACAATTTGCAAAATTTCTTTGAAATTCGACCGCTTGTAAGCCTCAAATCAGCCTGCAAGCGGTTATTTTTATCTTATTTTTTGCAAGTTTATTTCAATATTTCCCTGCAAGATTGCTCCACTTCTTGCAAGATGGCGGCATAATCGGTTTCTTTCAAGCCAATATCACCAAAATAGTGCATTTGTACTTCACTAATGCCGCAGAACTCAAATAACCCTTTCCCCAAAGTGTGTTCAAAGGCAGCCAAAAAGCCTTTTCTTTCATATTTTTCATTCGGATTGCCAAGCGTAACAAATTGTTGCATTTTTTTATTTGTAAGCAAGCCGATACTTTCAATTTCGCCATTTTGATAAGCAAAATCGTAACTTAGTACACGATCTAGATAGCCTTTCAAAATAGCAGGAAAGCCCATCCACCAAAGCGGGTAAATCAGTGTGATGACATCAGCCTCTCGCCAATATTGATGCTCTGTTGAGATGTCTGGTGAATATTGCTGAGATAAGGTTTGAGAAAATTCCTGCCAAGTTAAAACAGGGTCAAAATTCAGCCGATATAGATCTCGTACCACCACATTATTTGGTGATGCTTCAATCGCTTTTTCCAAAATGGCGTGGTTAAAACTGTGATTTGCGGGGTGAGCGTAGATAATGAGATGTTTCACTATTTCTTACCTTTTATCTTTTCTTTTGTTTGGCTAATAGAGGATCTTAATGAAAATTTCTTTGATGGAAATCAATGTTTTGGCGAATACTGGAGCAAATACCCCGTTTGAGGAATGAACGATAATCGGTGAACATTGGATAATTTAGCCTATGATAATGGCATTAAAAATGGTGTTTTCTTGACCAATAATCCTAATCAATCACTTCCTCGCCGCAACTTTTTACGAGGGCAATTTTTAGATTCACTAAAAAGTGAAAAAGTCAGTCGGCAAGGGTATGAGCCAATTCGTCCGCCTTGGGCTAATTTAGCAAATTTTTTAGAAAAATGCACCGCTTGTGATAACTGCATTCAGGCTTGTGAAACAAGCATTATTGTGAAAGGGGCTGGTGGTTATCCGGAAGTTGATTTTAGCAAAGGCGAATGTACGTTCTGTGAAAAATGTGTGCAATCTTGCGAAGCTGATGTTTTCCGAGCCGTTTCGGAAGAGGCTTGGAGCCACAAAATTGAAATTCAAGACAGTTGTTTATTGAAACAGGGAACAGAATGCCGAAGTTGTGGCGACAGTTGTGAGATGCGAGTAATCCGTTTTCGCCCAAGTTTAGGTGGCATTGCTCAAATGACATTAAATTTAGAAAGCTGTAACGGCTGTGGGGCTTGTTTGAGCGTTTGCCCGACAAGTGCAATTAAAATCAGCCGCAGTAACAATACAGGCAAATAAATATGAGTGAAAAATTATCTGAAAACGAAAACTGGTATGTTTGTAGCCTTGTGGTGCAAGCAAAGCCGGAAAAATTGGAAGACGTAAAGGCTGAGATCCTGAAAATTCCTTATACCGAAATTCACGGGGAAAAACCGGAAGAAGGCAAATTAGTCGTAACGATCGAAAGTGATGTGCATTTAGCTCTTTCAGATCGTATCGATCAGGTAAGAGATATTAAAGGTGTGATTGTGGTCTCCTTAATCTCAAACTATATCGATGAACAGTAGAGTTATTTTTGAAGCAAACGTGGGACAGTGTTATGGAACTCAATCGTAGAGATTTTATGAAAGCAAATGCAGCGGTGGCTGCAGCTGCTGCGGCAGGAATTGTGATTCCTGTGAAGAACGTTCAAGCTGATGATAGCGGTATTCGTTGGGACAAAGCCCCTTGCCGTTATTGCGGTACAGGTTGTAGTGTACTTGTGGGTACAAAAGATGGCAAAGTGGTGGCAACACAAGGCGACCCGGATGCAGAAGTAAACCGTGGTTTAAACTGTATTAAAGGTTATTTCTTATCGAAAATGATGTACGGTGCAGACCGTATGCAAGAGCCGATGCTTCGTATGAAAGACGGTAAATTTGATAAGAACGGTGATTTTACGCCGGTTTCTTGGGATCAAGCCTTTACTATTATGGCAGAGAAAATCAAAGCCATTATTAAAGCTAAAGGTCCGAATGCAGTAGGTATGTTCTCATCAGGTCAAACAACCATTTTTGAGGGTTACGCAAAAGTTAAACTTTGGAAAGGCGGTTTCCGCTCAAATACTATCGACCCGAATGCACGTCACTGTATGGCGTCTGCCGCAGTTGCCTTTATGCGTACTTTCGGTATGGATGAGCCGATGGGTTGCTATAACGACATCGAAAAAACCGATGCTTTTGTACTTTGGGGCTCAAATATGGCGGAAATGCACCCGATTTTATGGTCGCGTATTTCTGACCGCCGTTTATCGAATGACAAAGTGCGTGTGGTGGTAATGTCTACTTACGAACACCGTTCGTTTGAATTGGCAGATACTCCGATTATCTTCAAACCTCACTCAGATTTAGCGATCTTAAACTATATCGCTAACTACATTATCCAAAACGATAAAGTGAACTGGGATTTCGTAAACAAACACACCAAATTCAAACGTGGTGAAACTAATATCGGTTACGGTTTACGTCCGGAGCACAAATTACAACAAAATACCAATGCGAAAACTGCAGGCAAAATGTATGACAGTGACTTCGAAGAATTTAAGAAAATCGTTGCACCTTATACATTAGAAGAAGCACACCGCATTTCAGGCGTGCCGAAAGAGCAGTTAGAAACGTTAGCGAAAATGTACGCAGATCCGGATCAAAAATTAGTATCGTTCTGGACAATGGGCTTTAACCAACATACACGTGGTGTATGGGTGAACCATATGATGTACAACGTACACTTATTAACCGGTAAGATTTCACAAGAAGGTAATGGACCGTTCTCATTAACCGGTCAGCCGTCCGCTTGTGGTACGGCACGTGAAGTGGGTACCTTCATTCACCGTTTACCGGCAGATATGGTGGTAACTAATCCGAAACACCGTGAGATCGTAGAAAAAGCATGGAAATTACCTGCCGGTGCGATTCCTGATGTGCCGGGCTTCCACGCTACAGCACAAAGCCGTGCATTAAAAGACGGTAAGCTCAATTTCTTATGGCAAATGTGTACCAACAATATGCAAGGTGGTCCGAATATTAACGAAGAGATCTTCCCGGGCTGGCGTAATCCTGAAAACTTTATTGTGGTATCTGACCCATATCCATCAGTATCAGCGGTAGCTGCAGACTTAATTCTTCCAACCTGTATGTGGGTAGAGAAAGAGGGTGGCTACGGTAATGCTGAACGCCGCACACAATTCTGGCGTCAAATGGTTAAAGGACCTGCGAATGCTCGCTCAGATACATGGCAATTAGTAGAATTCTCCAAATACTTCAAAGTAGAAGAAGTATGGCCGGAAGAGTTATTGGCTAAAGCCCCGGAATTACGTGGTAAAACGTTATATGAAATCCTTTACACCAACGGTAAAGTGGACAGCTACCAAGTACCGACTAATATTCCGGGCTATATGAATGATGAAGCAGAGCACTTCGGTTACTACATTCAAAAAGGTTTATTTGAAGAATATGCAGAGTTCGGCCGTGGTCACGCACACGACTTAGCGGATTTCGACACTTACCATAAATTACGCGGTTTACGTTGGCCGGTAGTGAAAGATGAGAAAACAGGCGAATACAAAGAAACCTTATGGCGTTACCGCGAAGGTTACGACCCGTATGTTCAACCGGGCGAAGGTTTCTCATTCTACGGCAACCCAGATAAGAAAGCCGTGATTTTAGGCGTGCCTTATGAACCACCTGCGGAAGCACCGGATGAAGAATACGATTTATGGTTCTGTACCGGCCGTGTTCTAGAACACTGGCACACAGGTACAATGACCCGTCGTGTTCCTGAGTTACACAAAGCATTCCCAACCAACTTGGTTTGGATGCACCCGAACGATGCGAAAAAACGCGGTTTACGTCACGGTGACAAAGTGAAAGTGATTTCACGCCGTGGGGAGTATGTATCGAACTTAGATACTCGTGGACGTAACAAGTGTCCGGAAGGTTTAATTTACTCAACCTTCTTCGATGCGGCACAGTTAATTAATAAAGTGACGTTAGACGCAACAGATCCAATTTCATTTGAAACCGACTTCAAAAAATGTGCGGTTAAAGTGGTTAAGGCTTAATTGATCGCTCTCCCTCCTTGATGGGGAGAGGGTGATGCAACAAGCGGTTAAATTTCACTAAATTTTTGCAAAAAAATTGGAAAAAATAACCGCTTAGATAAGAGGAACCCTCAATGAAAATGGATCCAAATCGCCGTCAGTTCTTAAAAAATGTGACTCGCACCACTGCCGGTGTTTGTGGTGTAGGCATGATTTTAGGGCTACAGCAGAAACAAAGTTTAGCACGCCAAGGTGTGGCATTACGCCCACCCGGTGCTTTGCCGGAGCAAGACTTTTTAAGTGCTTGTACCCGTTGCGGGCAGTGCGTACAAGCTTGTCCGTACGATATGTTGCACTTAGCTTCACTAATTTCCCCTCTGGAAGCCGGTACACCTTATTTCATCGCACGTGATAAACCTTGCGAAATGTGCGTGGATATTCCGTGTATGAACGCGTGTCCGACCGGGGCGTTAAGTGAAGAGCTAAAAGACATTGATGATGCTCGAATGGGCTTGGCGGTCTTATTAGACCACGAAACCTGCCTTAACTGGCAAGGCTTGCGTTGTGATGTGTGCTATCGAGTTTGCCCTTTAATTGATAAAGCGATCACGCTCGAAGAAATTCATAACGACCGTACTGTGATTCACGCAAAACTGATTCCAACGGTCAATTCTGATGCCTGTACAGGTTGCGGAAAATGTGAGCAGGCTTGCGTATTGGAAGAGGCTGCAATCAAAGTATTGCCAATGGATTTAGCGAAAGGCTTACTTGGTCGTCACTACCGTTTAGGCTGGAAAGAAAAACAAAACGCAGGTAAATCATTAATTGAAGATGTGCATCCGGATGGCTTACGCCCAGCCTATGAGGCAAGAATGCCGGAAGGTCACCACGAGCCTGTATATCAACATATGCAGGTGAAACCTGATGTGAAAGTGTCAACACCAAGTCGTGCAACTCAAGATTATGTACCAAGCTCCACAACTGTTGAAGCACCGGAACATTTCCCTGATTTAGACTTGAATTTGAAGGGGGTGAAATAATGTCAGCTAATTCTCCTAAAAATGCAGGTTTAGAAGCACGTCAGAAATTAGGTTGGTGGCACGCATACCGCTTTTTAATTCTGAGACGTTTAAGTCAGCTTAGCATTATTTTAATGTTTATCAGCGGTCCGCTTTGGAATGTGTGGATTTTAAAAGGCAACTATAGCGGCAGTTTATTGCTTGATACCGTGCCGATGACTGATCCGTTAATGGCAGCTGAAGTATTAGCCACAGGCTATCGCCCGGAATGGACGGTACTAGTCGGGGCGTTAGTTATTGTTGCATTCTATGCGATTGTCGGGAGCAAGTTATTTTGTAGCTGGGTTTGCCCGATGAATATCGTGACTGATGCCGCTGCTTGGTTAAGACGAAAATTAGGCATTCGCCAAACTGCCAAAATTTCCCGCAATTTGCGTTATGTGATTTTAGCGGTGATTTTAGTTGGTAGTGCGATTTCCGGCACACTATTATGGGAATGGATTAATCCTGTTGCTGCTTTAGGTCGTGTTTTTGTTTTCGGACTGGGTGCAACGCTATGGCTTGTGTTAGTTGTGTTCTTATTCGATCTTTTAGTGGCTGAACACGGCTGGTGTGGGCATCTCTGCCCGATTGGTGCAACTTATGCGTTAATTGGAGCAAAAAGCCTGATAAAGGTTAAGGTGGTTGATCGTAACCGTTGTGATAACTGTATGGATTGCTACAACGTTTGCCCTGAGCCACAAGTGCTTCGAGTGCCGCTACACGGAAAACCTGAAGAAAGTACTGTTATTTTATCGAAAGATTGTATTACTTGCGGACGTTGCATTGATGTGTGTGCGGAAAATGTCTTTGCCTTTGGAACCCGTTTTCAAGGCAGCATTGATGTGAAAAATATTTAAATTTTTATCTTGGTTTTTACTTTAAAAACAAGAATTCTAATGGAGTGAACCTCAAATGAGAAAATATCTTGCCTTAATTTTAGCTGCATTAACCGGTTTTGCAGCGGCAGAAGCACCAAAACTTTCCGGTGGTATTGATGCTACAACGGAAAGTATTGCCCCTGGATTCCATAATCCGAAGAAAGATACCGGCAATATTCCGACAACTTTCCCGTTTCAACCGCCTCTCGTGCCACATAGCATTCGTGGCTTACAAGTGAGCAAAAATGTAAACCACTGTTTAGGTTGTCACGCAATCGAGCCGTCAAAAACAACAGGTGCAACACGTTTACCTGCAAGCCATTTTATGGATCGTAATGGTAAAGTATATGAGAATGAATCACCTCGACGTTATTTCTGCTTGCAATGCCACGTGCAACAAACAGATGTAAATCCGATTATTCAAAATAAATTTGAATCTGTACGTGGATATGTGGAAAACAAGTAAGGAGTAAAATATGTTAGGAAAATTTTGTAAGTGGCTTCGTAGCCCAAGTAAAATGGCGATTGGTGCGGTAATTCTAATTTCAGCATTAGGTGGTATTTTTGCGTGGAGTGGTTTCAACGCAGGTCTTGCTTATACCAATACCGAAGAGTTCTGCTCAAGCTGCCATATGAATGATGTAGTGCCGGAGTATCGTGCATCAGCTCACTACTCAAACCGTAGCGGTGTGAAAGCAATCTGTTCAGACTGCCACGTTCCGCACGAGTTCTTCCCGAAATGGCAACGTAAAATTATTGCGGCTAAAGAAGTATATGCTCACTACACCGGTAAAGTGGATACTAAAGAGAAGTTTGAAGCTCACCGTGGTGAAATGGCAATCCGTGAATGGGAGCGTATGAAAGCTAACGACTCACAAGAGTGCCGTAATTGTCACAACTTCGAGGATATGGACTTTACCCAACAAAAAACAGTGGCACAGCAAATGCACACATTGGCTCAAGAACAAGGTAAAACTTGTATCGACTGTCACAAAGGTATTGCACATAATCTTCCGCATATGGAAGCGATTCAGAAAAACTTTATTCCAGATGATTTAATCAAAAAATCAGAAGAGAAAAAATAACATCTAAAAAAATAGCCCTCAAATAAGAATTGAGGGCTTTTATTTTGAACTGGCTATGGGTTATTTTAGTAACCAAGAGCATTCAGATTTGGTAAAAAATCATTGCAATTTAACCGCTTGACGGTAGTTTCTATCACACCATTTTCGTGGAGTATAATTTCTCGCCAGCCTTGAGGCAACAAATCTAAGGTAAATTGATCGCAATTCGGCTTGAATTGAATGCAAGTCGAAGGTGTAGCGTAAATAGGAATACCATTCCAAACATCATCTACCTGTTGATGGATATGTCCGTGTACAATCCCTTTGATATTATCAAACGGCTGTAAAATTTTTGCTAATTCATCACTATTTTTTAGACTGTGCTGATCAAGCCAAGCAGAATTTGTTGGCAGAATATTATGATGCAATGCGATTAACGTAAAACGTTCCGAGTATTCATTTAATTTTTCTTCTAGCCACTTTAGTTGGTGGTAACAAAGTTCACCATAAGGCATACCGGCAACTTGTGTATTTAATAGAAGAAGTTGCCATTTCTCGCCGATTAAAATCTGCTTCTGCGGTAAAATATGCGAATACTCACCTAAAATTTCAGCCATATTCGGTTGAACATCGTGATTACCCTCTAGCCATACAACCGGTGTTTTTAATGGCTCGGTCAGTTGGGCAAAATAGTGATATCCGGCAATATTATGATCTTGAATTAAATCCCCCGTTGAAAGAACTAAATCAAAACCTTGTTGCGTTTGCTCAATTTGTTTTTGTATCTGCTCAATGACAGCTGAGAAACTTTTGACTGTTTTAACATTGAGCAGAGTTTCCTCTGTGTGAGAAAACAAATGCGGATCGGTTATCTGCAATAACCGAACTGTGCCATTTTTCGGCAACTCAAACTGTTCGCTCATTCTTATGTGCCTATTCAAATTTTCATAAATTTTAACTCACTAAATTTTACCAGTAAGCGAAAATGAAAAATGTGTTCTATGCCGCATTTTTCAAAAAAAGTGTAAAAAATTTTGAAAAAACAACCGCTTGTAATATGGTTTTAGTGTTATCAAATGATATTTCTTGCACACATAGATATAGCTTTTTATACTTACTGTAAGCGAATAAAAGAGGAGAACAAATGAAACTCATCACAACCATTATCCAACCCTCAAGGTTAGACCAAGTGCGAGATGCTCTTTCAGAAATCGGCATTCAAGGTATGACTATAACGGAGGTAAAAGGCTTTGGTCGGCAATATGGACATAGCGAAGAAGAGCTTTCGCAAATTAATACTATTGATTTTCGTCTTAAAATTAAAGTTGAAGTATTAGTTTCAGATTATCAAACTGATGCGGTGATTGATGCAATTTTAAATGCCTCTTATTCAGGGCAAGTAGGCGACGGCAAAATTTATGTTGCGAATATTGAACAAGTCATTCGTACTCGTACGGGTGAAACTGATGATGAAGCTGTCTAAATAAATGTATAGTAAATGAAGTATTTTTAATCTAAAAAGACATTGTTTAAGTAATGAAGGCAATTAAATATTCACTTTAAAGAGAATAAATATTATCATTTTACCCCCTAAAATAGGTAAACTTAAATGAGGGGTGTATAACTGATTATGCTTTATAGACACATCAATAAAATTATCAATTCTTCATTTTCTCTTGCATTTTTTACTATTACCAGCTTCGCTACCGCTTATTGTTATGGCTGGGGGCAAGCACTTTTTCACGGCTACCCTTGGTGGCACGTTGAAATAGGTAATGCCAGTATGGCAAGAAGCCTTGCCTATGTGTTCGGTACTTCTGTAGTCTTATTTTTATGCTACGCACTTGGTTATTATTTATTATACAAAGTATTTAAGTTGAGTTATTTCCAATATCTTGGCTGGCTAAGGGTAATAGTGCTTGTTTCGGTATTTGCCGCACCGGTTATGCTCAGTTTTTATCTCTTTGTTGGGTTCGTGCCGATTTATATTCCTATTATTTACATTCTGATAACGTGCCTTAGCGTTTTCTTTTTTCAGAATAGGTGGAACAATACCGCTTTCGACCTCGATTTCAGAAAAATGGTATTAAGAGAAAACTTTTGGTTCTTCAATCTGTTTATTTTTCTCTATTTTAGCTTGCTTTCTCTGCATATCGGCTATGTTCGGGCAGGATTACGTACAACTTACGATTATATAGAAATTGATAGCCAAAAATATTATATTCTCTCAACCAATAGCGATAACGGGTATATTATGGGTGAAAAGTTACAAGATAATGATAGCTTTATCTTTTTTAATCGAGATAACCAAAATTATTACCGTATCTGTATTGAAAAATTTTCGCAATAAATTATTCACAATTCTTGTAAGGGGAGAATTATGGCATTACATCGCTGCCCGGAGTGCAGAAAACGGATTAGTGACAGTGTAGAAAGTTGCCCACATTGTGGCTTCTCGTTTAAAGAAGCGGATTTAGAAATTTACCGTAAGAAGCTCGAACAACGTAGATTACACAACCAAGAAGTGAATCGTAAAAGTGTAAAATTACAACTTATCTGGTTAGGCATATTTACAGTGGTGATTGGTATTGCAACAATAATTGTAAATTAATTGACAAATTTGACCGCTTGAAAGGGTAAAAGAGGCATTTAATGCCTCTTATTCATTTTTATGCCCATTTAGCAAGTTCTACGTATTCGCTTATTTCAGGAAACTGCTTCAACCATTTATTCCATTGCACTTCGTTTACTTCAATAGAAATAATACGCTCACCAAAATCGTTGAAATGTTCTGTTTTAATGCAATTTTCAGCTTTAAACTGGGCATAAATTGCCCCTGCAGTAACAGGGAGGAGTAGCGTTTCACGCACTAAATGACTTCGTAGCCTTTCTTGTATTGCTTGGAATAAGAGCTCAATTCCTTGATTTTCTTGTGCGGAAAGATAAATCGCAATAGCTATACCATCATCATTACGTTCGATATGTGGCTCGACTCCCTCTAGTTTATCTATTTTATTAAAGACTAAAAGTGTTGGAATTTCCAGTGCACCAATTTCATCAAGCACTTGATTTACCGCATCAATATTTTCATTTTTGCGATCGTCTGAACCATCAATAACGTGCAAGAGTAATGTTGCTTCGGTGGTTTCTTGTAAGGTCGATTTGAACGCAGAAACCAAATCGTGTGGCAGAAAGCGAATAAAACCTACCGTATCGGCAAGAATTGTTGTGCCAACATCTTGCACCTGAATGCGACGTAACGTCGGATCAAGTGTCGCAAATAGTTGATCTGCCGCATAAACACCCGCTTGGGTGATGGCATTAAACAAGGTAGATTTGCCTGCATTGGTATAGCCAACAAGGGAGACAGTTGGAATATCCGCTTTTTGACGTGTTTTCCGATTTTGATTTCGTTGCTTGCTGACTTTTTCCAAACGGCTTAAAAGTTGCTGAATTCGCACTTTGATCAAACGGCGATCTGTTTCCAGCTGAGTTTCACCCGGACCTCGTAAGCCAACAGCTCCCCCTTTTTGCTGATCTTGATTGGTTACACGGCGAACTAAGCGGGTTGATAAATGGCGAAGCTGTGCCAGTTCTACCTGTAGTTTCCCCTCGTGTGATCTTGCACGCTGGGCGAAAATATCGAGGATCAAGCCTGTTCTATCCACCACACGACAGTTGCATAAGGATTGCAAATTCCGTGTTTGAGCCGGGCTAAGTTGATGATTTACGAGCACAACGGTTGCCTCAAGTTGTTCTACCGCTTCAGCAATTTCTTCTGCTTTACCTTGTCCGACATAATATTTGATATGGGGGGCTGGGCGAGTTGTAGTTAGAGTTGCCAGTACTTCAACCCCCGCAGATTCTGCCAATGTTTGAAATTCAAGCAGATTTTCGACATCTTTATATTGTCCAAGATAGAGATGCACAAGAATAGCTTTATCTCTGCCGTCTTCGGCAGCTTCGTTGATTTCTGAAATTTGGCTTGCTTCAGATAAAGCAAAGCCAAACCCAGCATCTTCTTCTGAGTTTGGCAATGATTCATTTAACATTTTTTGATTGATAATGTTGATTATTCCGTTATTCAGTAGATTCTGTTGCAGCTTGAGCGTGCTGGTTTTGGTTGTTATTGTTGTTATGCGATAACGCACGAGCAGGAACAACCGTTGAAATAGCGTGTTTATACACCATTTGGCTCACCGTGTTTTTTAACAAGATCACGAATTGGTCGAATGATTCGATCTGACCTTGTAATTTAATGCCGTTCACTAAATAAATTGAAACCGGAATACGCTCACGGCGAAGTGCATTCAAATATGGATCTTGTAAAGATTGACCTTTTGCCATTTTATTTTTCCTTTTTATTGTTTTGTGTTGATATTAGGACAGCAAATTATGTTATAAGTGCCAAAGGCATTTAGATATTATCACAATTATTTAAATAATGATCGATCTTTTCAACCATTTTTTCTTTGGAGCTGGTCGGATCTAGACTATCTAGCCAGGTCAGTTCGCCTTGCCAGCTACGAAGCCAGGTAATTTGTCGTTTTGCTAGTTGGCGGGTAGCACAAATCCCTTTGAAGATCGCTTCATCAAGTGAAATATCGCCTTGTAAATATTCCCACATTTGGCGATAACCCACACAGCGAATTGACGGTAAATTGATATGCAAATCTTCACGCAAAAATAACCGCTTGACCTCCTCTTCAAAGCCCAGATCGATCATTTTATGAAAACGTTGTTCAATGCGTTGATGAAGTACAGCTCTGTCTTGTGGTGCAATTGCAAATTGCAGAATGTTATACGGCAACGTTTCGCCTTGTTGGGCAGTAAGTTCTGTCATTGTTTTACCTGTAATGTAAAACACTTCTAACGCACGGTTAATACGTTGGCTATCATTTGGATTAATCCTTGTTCCAGCAACAGGGTCGATTTTTACTAATTCTTGGTGCAGAACCGCCCAACCGTGTTGCTCTGCTCTTGCTTCAATTTCGGCACGAATAGTTGGAGCAGCAGACGGCAACGGTGAAAGCCCTTCCAACAAGGCTTTGTAGTAAAGCATTGTGCCACCCACCAAGAGCGGAATTTTGCCCTGTGCGGTAATCTCCGCCATTTCACGCAACGCATCGGCGTGAAAGTTCATCGCCGAATAACTTTCCGCCGGGTCTAAAATATCAATTAAGCGATGCGGAGCCAGTTCCAATTCAGTTTTACTTGGCTTCGCCGTACCGATGTCCATTCCCTTGTAAATCAAGGCGGAGTCCACACTAATTACCTCAACCGGTAATTCCTGTCTGAGAGCGATGGCTAAATCTGTTTTGCCTGAGGCAGTCGGACCCATTAAAAAAAGGGCGAGGGGTTTATTTAGTTTTATCATTTTTATAAATAGCTAGAAAAATCAATATATGTTCGGATTTTTTCAACCTCTTTCTTCCCATTAGCATAAAGTTCAATTTCTGAGAGCAGAGCAATCACTTCACTTAAAGTGCAAGCGGTTGGCATTTCACATTTTTTTGCAAAAAATTCGGCTAAATTGACCGCTTGTGTTTGGTTGAATAATGCAAAGAGTAGCTGTTGCAGATTTTGCTCTCTTACTGCTTGAGGTACGGAAAGAAGCGTTAGCCTTGTTTGCTCCTGCCAATGTTTTTCGGTAATCGAAAAGCCAAGTTCTGATAATCCTTCCCTATATTGTTGCCAGCGTTCCGTTTGTGGTTCATCTAAAGTGAGGTTAAGAGGAATGAGCAAGGCTTGAGCTTGCCCTTTACTGAGTTGATAAGTAAATTTTAGCTCGGCAAGTTTTGCTAGTGGAATTAAGTAAAAATCGTCCCCTTCTTTCATTAATACCGCTTGGTTTTTCACAATAGCTAAAGCTTGAGAATGGTTGGTTGCAAGCGGTGTAATTTGCTCCATTTTTTGCAAAACAGGTTCGGGTTTTGTTTCCACTTTTGGTTCAAATGTTGGCATTTGAATAGCGGTTCTTTCTACTTTTTCTGCTCGAATATCTGAACCACTCAGGAGTTCGTTATACCATTTTTGAGCTGATTGAGAACTACTACTTCGCTCAAATTTCGGCGTAAAAGGCGAGTGAGTAGAGCGATTTGCATTTTGTTGTGAAAATTCGCCCGCTTGTATTGGCTCTTTGGGCTGTGTAAATACATTTTGCCCAGCGGCTTGGCGGTTAGTGTCTTTCGCATAAGCCGGCATTGGTTCATTGAGTTCGTTCCGTAGTTCAAGTGTGGGCTGTGCTTGTTGTAGACTATTGCTGACACCTTGCAAAATAAAATCGTGTACCAGCCTTCCTTGATGGAAACGCACTTCGTGTTTAGCCGGGTGGACGTTTACATCCACCATTGTAGGATCTAAATCTAAGAAAATCACAAACGCTGGGTAGTTTCCTGTTGCAATGCTCTCTCCATAGGCTTGGCGGATTGCGTGATTGATGGTTTTGTCTCGCATCATTCGCCCGTTTACATAGCTATAGCAAAGATCGTTTTGTGGACGAGCAAGCATCGGTGAGCCAACCCAGCCGTGTAAGTGCAAATCGCCGTGTTGCCAGTCAATATAATTGGCGTTTTGGATAAATTCCTCGCCGCAAATCGCTGCTACCCGTTTCTGTTTTTGCTCTACGGATTGATCGGCAACTTTGCGATATTGGCGTACGATTTTGCCATTGTGGCTTAAGGTAAAACTCACGTTCGGTTTAGCCAGGGCGATGCGTCGGATAACTTCGTCAATATGGGCGAACTCGGTTTTATCGGTGCGTAAAAATTTACGGCGTGCCGGTGTGTTGAAAAACAGATTAGCGACTTCAATTGTTGTGCCGATAGGGTGCGAAGCCGGTTGAATTTCCACTGCCATTTCTCGCCCTTGTGCGTAAGCCTGCCACGCTTCACTTTGCTCTGCGGTGCGAGAGGTGAGGGTTAGACGGGAAACCGAGCTGATACTCGCCAATGCCTCGCCCCTAAAGCCTAGGCTTAAAATGGCTTCCAAATCTTCCAAACTGCTGATTTTGCTCGTGGCGTGGCGAGCGAGTGCCAACGGCAGATCTTGCTTGCTGATGCCGCAGCCGTTATCTCGAATGCGGATCAGTTGTGAGCCACCTTTCTCAATATCAATTTGAATGTTGTCCGCCCCGGCATCAAGGCTGTTTTCCACCAACTCTTTCACCACGGACGCAGGGCGTTCCACTACCTCACCAGCTGCAATTTGGTTCGCCAGTTGAGGGGGGAGGATATGGATAAGTTGATTTGGAGTGGTGGTTGTCATTTTCTGCCTTGGTGGTTTCTAAAAATTAACCCCATTCTATCCAATTTTCTTCCCTTTTGCATATTTCTTCTCAGAAAAGAAAATGGTAGATTAACACTTATTTTACAAAAACGAGAAAAAATTTATGCAAATGATCGACCTTGCTCAACAAGCAAAACAAGCCAGTTTTGAGCTGGCACAATTTGGAAATCGTCAAAAAAATCAAGCCTTGCTAACAATTGCCGATAGCCTTGAACAACGTGCGGCGGAAATTTTGGCAGCGAATGCGAAAGATATTGAGTTTGCCCAGTCGCAAGGGATTTCAGCGGCGATTATTGACCGCTTGTTATTAAACGAAAGCCGCTTAAAAGGCATTGCGAACGACGTGCGAAATGTGGCGAAACTCGCCGATCCGGTCGGGCAAATAATTGATGGCGGTGTGCTAGACAGCGGTTTGAAAATCGAACGCCAGCGTGTGCCGCTGGGTGTGATTTTAACCATTTATGAAGCTCGCCCGAACGTAACTATTGATGTCGCTTCGCTCTGCTTGAAAACGGGCAATGCGGTGATTTTACGTGGCGGTAAGGAAACCAAATTTACCAATGCGGTGCTGGTGGACGTGGTGCAAGCCGCTCTGGAAAAAGCCGGTTTGCCGAAATTAGCGGTGCAAGCAGTGACCGATCCTGATCGTGCCTTATTATTGGAATTGCTAAAACTTGATCGTTACATTGATATGGTGATCCCTCGTGGCGGTGCGGGCTTGCATCAATTCTGTAAAGAAAATTCGACTATTCCGGTGATTGTGGGCGGCATTGGTGTATGCCATTTATTTGTGGACAAAACGGCTGATCAGGAAAGATCGCTTGAGGTGATTGCGAATGCGAAAACCCAGCGTCCAAGCACTTGTAATACCCTTGAAACCTTGTTGGTAGATAAAGCGGTAGCGGTCGAATTTTTGCCAAAACTTGCAGAAAGAATGAAAGCATTAAAAGTGACTTTACATACCAACGATTTGCAAAAAACAGACGGAATTGAACCGCTTGTAGAGGAAGAACTTACTAGAGAATGGGGTTCCCTCGATCTAAACCTTGTCGTGGTGGATAATTTACAACAAGCGGTAGAACATATCAGCCAATACGGCTCGCAACATTCAGAGGGAATTTTAACCTCCGATTACCAAACCGCTCGCCAATTTGTGCAGCAGGTTGATGCGGCAGCGGTTTACATTAACTCTAGCACTCGCTTTACCGATGGTGGCGAGTTCGGTTTAGGAGCGGAAGTGGCGGTTAGCACGCAAAAATTACACGCCCGAGGCCCGATGGGCTTGGAGGCTCTCACCACCTACAAATGGGTGTGCGAAAGCGATTATTTGGTGAGGAGCTAGAATGCTGAAGCAGATTTTTGAATTTTTTAAATTGTTTGCGAAGCGTTATTCGGAAAATAAAATTGCGATTTCAGCAGGTTATCTGACTTACAGCACAATGCTTGCCATTGTGCCGTCAATTATCGTGCTGTTTTCCATTTTTACGCTTTTCCCTCTGTTTTATGAAGCCAGTGAAATGTTAAAGGCGTTTATTTACGACAACTTCGCCCCAAGTGCAAGTGATACCGTATCAGAATATCTTGAGCTGTTTGTGGCGAATGCAAAAAAAATGGGGCTCGTCAGTATTATCGGTTTATTTGTGGTTGCACTGATGCTGATTAAAAGCATTGATGAAGCTCTTAATACTATTTGGCATAACAATAAGAATAGACCGATGTGGTTCTCTTTCTTGCTCTATTTTTTAATTTTAATCTTTGGACCTTTGTTGGCAGGAGCTAGTATTGCGATCAGCACTTATGTGATGTCATTAGCGATTTTTAGTGGTTCCGGGGCGTTGTCGTTAGGGCAGCATTTATTAGAATTAATGCCGTTTTTCTTGATTTGGTTGCTGTTTACCTTGGTGTATAAATTTATCCCGATCACAAAGGTAAAATTTAAGCACGCAGCCATTGGGGCATTACTGGCAGCAGTATTCTTTACCTTGGGTAAACAAGCCTTTATTTGGTATATCACGGCTTTTCCATCTTACCAAGCGATTTACGGAGCCTTGGCAGTGTTACCGATTATGTTAGTGTGGATTCAGTTAAGCTGGCAAGTTGTATTATTGGGCGGTCAGTTCTCCGCAATATTAAAAGAAATTGAAGAGGGTAAAGAAAGAGATGATCGGATTGATTCAGCGAGTTAAATGGGCGAAAGTGGAAGTAGAAAATCAAACCGTTGGCGAAATTCAGCACGGTTTATTGGTTCTGCTTGGCGTTGAAAAAGATGACGATGAAGCTAAAGCCGATAAACTATTAGAAAAAGTGCTGAATTACCGAGTGTTTTCTGATGAGCAAGACAAAATGAATTTGAATGTTCAGCAAGCTGGCGGTAGCCTGCTCGTGGTTTCGCAGTTCACCCTTGCGGCAGATACGAACAAAGGTTTACGCCCAAGTTTTTCAAAGGGAGCTGCTCCAATTGATGCTGAGCGTTTATACGACTATTTTCATCAGCAAGCAGCGGCAAAAATTCATACCCAGACAGGGCAGTTTGCCGCAGATATGCAAGTTAGCTTACAAAATGACGGACCTGTTACGTTTTGGTTGCAGGTTTAGGTAAGAAAAAAGAGAGCTTTTGCTCTCTTTTTGGTTATTTAGGCAATTTCTGACATTTCGGACAGAAGTAAGTGTTACGTTGCCCAATCACTTTGGTTTCAATGGGTTTTCCACAATCATTACAGGCTTTCCCTTTTCTGCCATATACTTGCAGCACTTGAGCAAAATAGCCAGGTTTACCGTCAGGTTGGATAAAATCTTTGAGCGTTGTGCCGCCTTGAATAATGGCTTTAGTTAGTACTTCTTTGATGGTTTTCACTAAACGCTCGCATTGCTTTTTAGTCAGATTTTGTGCTGCAAGCTCAGGGTGAATAGCAGCCATAAATAAACTTTCGCACGCATAGATATTTCCAACGCCCACAACTACTTCATTTGTCATAATAAAGGTTTTACAAGCGGTCGTTTTTTTACGACTTTTTGCAAATAAATAATCGGGTGTGAAATCGTCTGAAAGCGGTTCAGGTCCAAGTTTACGTAGTAGTTCGTGATTTTCAGCCTTTTCTGCCCATAGCCAGCAGCCGAATTTGCGAGGATCGTTATAGCGTAAAACAGTGCCGTTTTGGGTAATAAGATCGACGTGGTCGTGCTTGCCAATTTCTTTTTGTTGGTTTTCTTGCAAAATGCCAAGTGAGCCGGACATTCCCAAGTGGACTAAAATATCACCTTTGTCGGTTCGAATAATCAGATATTTCGCCCGTCTTTCTACTGCTTCGATTTTTGCATTTTGCATTGCGGAAAGCTCATCGCTCACTGCCCAGCGTAGTTTAGGTTGGCGGACCATTATTTGCTTAATTGTTTGTCCTTTTAAATAAGGCTCGATGCCTCGCACGCTGGTTTCAACTTCGGGTAATTCAGGCATTTTTACTCCTTATAGTAAAAAGGTGCGTTTATAAACGCACCCTAAATGTTGTTAATTAGGCTTTTTTACCAAATAGATAACCAATTACTGTACCTGCAATTGCAAACGGAATCCACTCCATTGAAATAGATTTCAACGGCAGAGCGTTTATCACTTCCACACCGGCAACGGATAAAATGGACACAATAGTAACCAGTGCTAATGGTAAGCGTTGAGCCAGTAATGGCAGTCTAATAAAGATGTTAATAAACATTAGGAAGATAACCGTCATCGCAATCGGATATAGCACTAACAACACCGGCACTGATTTTGAGATAACAAAATCTAAGCCTTGATTAGCAATGCCAAAGCTAATAAGCGTAAAAATCAATACATACACTTTATAGGAAATTTTCGGGAATACTTCATTGAAATATTCGCTTGTGGTTACGATTAACCCAATTGAAGTGGTTAAACAGGCAAGAGTTACAATTACGCCCAGTAGCGTACGACCAAACTCACCGAAGGTATCAGTTGCGACACTATTAAGAATAAATGTACCGATGTTTTGACCTTTTGCATTCAGCTCTGCGAGAGTTTCTGCACTAATCGGATAGTGATTACCAATCCACGCAAGAGAAATGTAAATTGCTGCTAATGCAATAGCTGCAATTACCCCAGCCATTGAAGTCTGCTTGATTAAGTCCTTACCGCCGATACCTTTCGCCTTAATTGCACTAATCACAATCACAGAAAAAGTAATTGAGGCTAGAGCATCCATTGTTAAATAACCTTCAACAATACCTGTAAAGAGAGGGGTTTCAGGATCAGCTTTAGTTGCTGCTACAGGCAATTCATTTCCGCCTAATAAGATAACCGCTTTAACAACTAATGCTAAAATCGCAACTAACAATACAGGGGTTAAAATTGCCCCGATTCTATCTACTACCGTTGATGGGTTTAAGCTGAACCATACCGCAATCAAGTAATAAACGAGTGTAAATATCAATAAAGAAACTGTGCTATTTTCGCCAATAAAGGGTACAACCGCCATTTGGTAAGCCGTTGCCCCTGTACGAGGAATTGCAAAGAATGGTCCGATAGTTAAATAAATTGCCATTAAAAACAGTAGAGAAAAGTAAGGGTGAACATTTTTGCTCAACGCTTCTTTGTAACCACCTTGATAATAACCGCTCACGGCAATTCCGAGCAGTGGCAAACCAACACCGGTAAGTACGAAGCCAATAATAGAAGGTAGAAAATCAACGCCACTATCTAAACCGAGTTTTGGCGGAAAAATTAAGTTACCCGCCCCAAAGAAAATCGCAAAGAGCATAAAGCCCACGATGAAGGTATTTTTAGTCATAATAATTACTACTTAAAATTAAAAGGAAAGACATTAAAAAATAAGGGGGGATTTTGCCATATTTGCAAACTTCTTGCAAAAAAAGACCGCTTGATATTGTGGAAAAATGCGTTTTTAGAGAAGAAAAGTCGGCAAATTGCCGACTTTTAACAAAATAGAAAGGAAATATTAACTCATATATAACCCACCATTCACGTGAATGGTTTCACCGTTGATATAACGTGCATCATCTGAGGCTAAGAATGCTACTGCTTTTGCAATATCTTGTGGAGAGCCAAGTTCGCCAGCCGGAATTTGGCTTAAGATTGCATTGCGTTGATCTTCGTTTAGTTCATCGGTCATATCGGTTGCAATAAAGCCCGGAGCAACCACGTTTACTGTAATGCCACGACTTGCTACTTCTTTTGCGAGGGATTTAGAAAAACCGACTAAACCTGCTTTGGCGGCACAATAGTTTGTTTGACCCGGGTTACCCATTGAACCTACTACTGAGCCAATGCTAATAATACGTCCGCCTTTTTTCATCATTGGGCGTAAAACAGCTTTAGACAAACGATAAACTGATGTAAGGTTAGTTTGAATGATGTCGAACCAATCATCATCTTTCATACGCATTAATAAACCATCACGGGTGATGCCAGCGTTATTCACTAACACATCCACATCACCAAAGGTTTCTTTAATCTGTTTTAACACAGAATCAATAGATTCTGCATCTGCCACGTTTAGTACTAAACCTTTACCATTTTCGCCTAAGTAAGCAGAAATAGACTCCGCACCTTTTTCAGAGGTCGCCGTGCCAACTACTGTGTAACCTTTTGCCACCAATTCTTCAGCAATTGCTTTGCCGATACCACGAGTTGCACCTGTAACTAATGCGATTTTGCTCATACATTCTCCTATAAAAGACGATTAAAGCGTGAAAATATAAAAAATAAAAAGAACAATAAAGTAGTTTATTACTGTAGTTGAGCCACCAAATAAAGCGTATTTAACGGCTGAACCTTGCTGCGGATAAATCCAACGTGGGCGAGCAAACGCCCATATTGTTGAGACTACCAATAATCCTAAACTACTTAATAAATAAATTTGAAATAAAACGACCGCACCTTTTGGATCACCTTTGCTTAATAGCACGCCATAAATAGCCCACGCTTGAATAACCGCGGTAGTAAGTGCTGCCCCGCCGATAAAAGCTCGGCGAATTTTCGGATTAATAGCCAAAAAGTAAGCTAAAAATGAGCAAGCAGCGGCAACCGAAAGCATACCAAATTGTTTAAATATGGAACTACTTTCAAGCGGATCGACATTACTAAACATATAGCTGGCAGGCACTATGACTAAGGCAATCAATACGCTGAACAGCATAAATAAAGTTTCTTTGCTCATTTTATCGCTCATTTAAATTAGGCTTGAACTGCCTCAAGGCTGGCAACATCGTTTACCGCTTGTGCTGATAACTCTTTCACAATACGGCTTGTTAAACCGGTTAATACTTTGTTTGGACCGATTTCATAAAGCGTTGTGATGCCATCTTGTGCCATTTTTTCAACAGTTTCTGTCCAACGCACGGGGCTATAAAGCTGACGAACAAGTGCGTTGCGGATGGTATCTGCATCGCTTTCAACTGCCACATCCACGTTGTTAATAACAGGTACAAGCGGTTGATTTAGCGTGATATTTTGCAATGCTGCGGCTAATTTTTCCGCCGCTGGTTTCATTAACGCACAGTGTGAAGGCACGCTCACTGCTAATGGTAACGCACGTTTTGCTCCTGCAGCTTTGCATAATTCACCTGCTTTTTCTGCTGCCGCTTTTGTACCGGCAATCACCACTTGACCCGGCGAGTTAAAGTTTACCGCTGAAACAATTTCACCTGTTTCAGTTGTGGCTTGTTCGCACGCCTTAATAATCGCTTCATTGTCTAAACCGATAATCGCATACATTGCCCCGCTGCCTGCCGGCACGGCTTCTTGCATTGCGTTACCACGTAATTCAACTAATTTGATGGCATCTTGGAAGTTTAACACGCCGGCACAAACTAGGGCAGAGTATTCTCCCAAGCTATGACCTGCCATTACAGACGGTTTTAATTCAGGGTATTTTTCTTGCCATACACGGAAAATCGCCACCGATGCGGCTAATAAAGCAGGTTGAGTGCGTTGAGTTTGCCCTAGCTCTTCGGCAGTACCATTTTGAACTAAATCCCATAAATCGTAGCCTAGCACTTCACTGGCTTCAGCGAAGGTCTTTTCAACGATTGCGAATTGTGGAGCAAGATCAGCAAGCATTCCAACTGCTTGTGAGCCTTGACCTGGGAAAACCATAGCGAATTTTGACATTTTTTATTCCTCTTTATAAATTGTAACCTGTAGGGGCAAATTGCAATGTGCCCCTACGATGTAATCTTGCAAATTTTTGGTGAAATCTGATCGCTTGTAAGGGCGAATTGCCATTCGCCCCTACGTTTAAATTAATCCGGCGAGTAATAAAGCTTGCCGATCTCAATTCGCTCACGCCCAGTTTCTAATCGCCATTTGTTGCTATCACGCAGGGAATAAACGCAACCGCAATATTCCTGCTGATAGAAGCGTTCTCGTTTGCTGATTTCGATCATTCGCTGTGAGCCGCCGCCTTTTCGCCAGTTGTAATCCCAGTAAACCACATCATCAAATTTCGCTGCCGCACGGTGTCCGCAGTCGTTGATTTGGTTCATATCTTTCCAGCGAGAAATACCTAAGCAACTGGTAAAGACCGGGAAGCCGTTGTTGTGGGCGTATTCTGCCGCTTTTTCAAAACGCATATCAAAACACATTGTGCAGCGGATGCCACGCTCGGGTTCCCATTCCATCCCTTTGGCTTTTTTAAACCACTCTTTGCGGTCGTTTTCGTAGTCATCATCCAAATCAATAAACGGGATATTCCACTTTTCAGCAAAACGAATATTTTCTTCCTTGCGGATTAGATACTCTTTGAGTGGGTGGATGTTCGGGTTATAGAAATAGATCGTAAATTCAATGCCGGAGGCGTGAATTGCTTCCATCACTTCGCCCGAACACGGGGCACAGCAAGAGTGCAACAGCAACTTATTGTGTCCGTTCGGAAGAGTTAATTTCTCACGCACAAACGGGGCGTTTGGGTCTTTTTTTTGATTTTGAGCTCTGCGTCTAGCACGCACGCTTTCAATGTGTTCTTGGGGTTGTTGGTTTTGTTCTGTCATTTTTCGTAGGAGCGGGTTCTGTGCCACCCATAAATTATCGTAAATATTAGGGCAGGCACAGAACCCGCCCCTACAAGTGGTTAAATTTATCTGATTTTTTGCAAATTAATAGGATCTATCCACCGACAAATATGCCAATGAAATCAATGCTTGTTTATATTCGCTCTCAGGCAATACGGCTAACGCATCAACCGCTTTTTGGGCTTCCTCTCGGGCTTTTTGCATTGCGTAGTCGAGAGATTTGTGTTCCGTCATAATGGCTAAAACGTCTGGAATTTGCTCCAATTCACCACCGTTTTCAATTGCATTGCGGATCAGCTCCACTTGAGCGGTTTTGCTTGCTTTTTCCGCTGCGTGCATTGCGTGTAAGAGCGGAAGCGTTGGTTTGCCTTCCACAAAGTCATCGCCCACGTTTTTACCTAAACTCTCGCTTTGGGCGGAGTAGTCTAAAATATCATCAACAAGTTGGAATGCCGTGCCTAAATAACAACCGTACTCTTTTAAGCCGTTTTCGATTTCTTCGCTTGCTTGTGCGGCAATTGCCACACATTGAGTCGCAGCTTCAAACAAACGTGCGGTTTTGTTGTAAATCACACGCATATAGTTTGCTTCTGTGGTGTTTGGGTCGTTCACATTCATTAATTGCTGAACTTCACCTTCTGCCAACGCATTGGTTGCTGAAGACATTACTTTTAACACACGAAGCGAGTCTAAATCCGTCATCATTTGAAAAGAACGAGTGTAGATATAATCGCCCACTAACACGCTTGCTGCATTGCCAAACACCGCATTTGCAGTATCTCGCCCACGACGTTTGTCTGATTCGTCCACCACATCATCGTGTAATAATGTTGCTGTATGTACAAACTCAATAAAGGCTGCCGCTGTAATATGTTTTTTACCTTGATAACCTAACGCACGGGCAGCAAGCACCGAAATTAACGGGCGAATGCGTTTGCCACCGCCTGCGATAATGTAATGCCCAAGTTGGTTAATCAATAAGACTTCCGAATTAAGTTGAGCCAAAATTTCTGCGTTTACCGCTTGCATATCTTCATTTGCAAGGGCTTGGATTTGTTCGAGAGTTAATTGCGTAGCCATTTGTTTCCATTTAAGAGGTAAAACTTGTTCCACATTCTACCCTAAATCAGCCTGTCTTCAAAAAGAATAATTTTAGAAAGTATTTGCATATCAGGCTAAATTTTCTTAGACTTGAACTAATTTTAGTCGGGGTGCTGTTTGCAGCTGAGATAATACCCGTGAACCTGATTCAGTTAATACTGCCGTAGGAAACTAATTATGCCAAACTCAATCCCTATCTTTATTCTTTCATCTTTTTCCGCCTTTTTTAGCCGTACTCTAAATCGTTGATTTGGAGGCATTATGCACATTGAAATCCGCAATCTTTGCTTAACATTTGGCGAGCAAGTGCTATTTCAACATTTTAACTTTCAACTTAAAAAAGGAAGTTGGACCAGTCTGTTAGGAGCAAGTGGTGTTGGAAAATCAACACTTTTACGCATTATTGCCGGGTTAGAGAATGAGGCGATACAAGCGGGTGAAATCTCTTTTGCTCCCGACACTCGTATTGCGTGGTTAGCTCAAACCGACTCGCTTTATCCGTGGTTATCAATGATTGACAACGTTCAGTTACAGGCTCATTTAAGTGGTCAAAAATCAGCAGAAAGTCAAGAAAAAGCGATAAGCCTGCTTGAGCAAGTCGGGCTAGGTGAGCATTTGCATAAGCGTTGTTATCAACTTTCGGGCGGTCAGCGGCAACGAGTGGCGTTAGCTCGCACGTTAATGCAAGAGGCAAATCTCATTTTAATGGATGAGCCATTCTCCGCCCTTGATGCAGTAACTCGCCATCAATTACAAGCCCTTGCCGTTGAGTTTTTGCGAGATAAAACGGTGTTGTTGATTACGCACGATCCGCAAGAAGCAATTCGTGTAAGCGATGAAATTCGCATTTTACGTCATCAACCTGCTGAAATTGCTCTAACTATTGCCCTAGAGGGCGGCAGACCACGAGAACTTAACAATCACCGGCAATGGGTATTACAGCAACAATTATTTAATGAATTAACCGGCGGAGGAGAATAATGCGTTCCTTTTTGCAAAAAATTTCACTTTTTCGACCGCTTGTGATTGCATTTAGCTTGCTTGCTCTTTGGCAAGGGGCGGTTAGTTTTGGTGGAATGCCTGCTTATATGTTGCCTTCACCGCTTACGGTTTGGCAAAAGTTAATTGAAAATGCTCCGCTTCTTGCAACTCACGCTCAAATCACGTTATTGGAAATTGCATTAGGGTTGTTGCTCGGCTTTTTGTTCGGGTTAGGCTCAGCATTGTTACTGACTCGCTATAAGCAGTTGTCTAAATTCTTATTGCCTTTACTTGTTATTTCTCAAGCTATTCCTGTGTTTGCCATTGCCCCTCTGCTCGTGTTGTGGTTTGGTTATGGGCTTGCTTCCAAAATTGTGATGACGGTGCTGATTATTTACTTCCCTGTAACTGCTGCCTGTTTTGATGGGTTACGCAATACACCAAAAACTTGGTTGGATTTGGCAAAAACCTTAGAGATTTCACCTATTGCAATGTTATTTAAAGTTCAGCTCCCTGCTGCTTTGCCATCACTGGCTTCAGGTTTACGTATTGCAGTGTCAGTTGCACCTATTGGGGCGATTGTGGGGGAATGGGTAGGTTCATCACAAGGTTTAGGCTACTTAATGCTCCACGCTAACGCTCGTATGCAGACAGACTTGATGTTTGCCGCTCTTTTTATTTTGCTTGTGATTGCATTATTACTCTACTTTGTTACCGATAAATTACTTAAACGCCTTGTACCTTGGGCTGCACATTTACATTAATAAAAAGGAGAATTTATGTCTATTGTTCAAACATTGACCGAAAAAGCAGGGCAATATTGGCTTGATTATATTGATCACGATTTTGTGAAACAACTTGCTAATGGCACGTTACCCAAACACTGTTTTCAACACTATTTAAAGCAAGATTATCGTTTTTTATTTCAATATAGCCGAGCAATTTCAATCGGTATTTTCAAAGCTGAACGGTTTGAAGATATTCATTTCGCCCAAAAAATGAATGAAGGACTACTGAGCGAAATTCAATTACATATTGATTATTGCAAGCAATGGGGCATTAAAGAGGAAGAGCTTTTTGCAACGGAAGAATCTCCCGCTTGTGTTGCCTACACTCGTTATGTTTTAGATTGCGGAATGAAAGGTGGATTAGCGGAGCTTTATACCGCACTTGCTCCTTGTACGATTGGCTATGCTGAAATTGCTCGCCGCATTGCTCCTTATTCTGTAGCGAATAATCCTTATCAAAGTTGGATTGATACTTACGCATCAAGTGGGTTTCAGCAAGACAGCCAAGCCTTTGCTGATTATTTGACTAAACTCTATGAACCTTTAAATGAAACACGAAAAGCTGAATTACAACAAATTTTCAATACCGCCAGCCGTATGGAAGCCGCATTTTGGCAAATGGGGCTGGATTTAAGCTAACTAAAAAGGAGACATTTATGAAACTTCATCGTACTTTATTTGCTATTGCAGCACTGCTTTCAGCAAATAGCCTAATGGCAAAAGAAAAAATCAGCTTAATGTTAGATTGGTTTGTAAATCCTGATCACGCTGCTATTATTGTGGCACAACAAAAAGGTTATTTTGCCGAACAAGGTTTGGAGGTTGAAATTATTGAACCAGCTGATCCTTCTATGCCACCTAAATTAGTTGCCGCAGGTAAGGCAGATTTAGCGGTGGATTATCAGCCGCAGCTTCAACAACAAGTGGCACAAGGTTTGCCTCTAAGCCGTATAGGTACATTGGTTGCCACTCCTCTGAATAGTCTTGTCGTGCTGGATAACGGCAAGATCAATACCATTGCCGATCTGAAAGGTAAGAAGATTGGTTATTCCGTTAGCGGATTTGAAGATGCGTTACTTAAAGCAATGCTCTCTTCGGTTGATTTGAAAGAAAATGATGTTGAGCTGATTAATGTGAACTGGTCGCTCTCACCATCATTACTTTCGGGGCAAGTTGATGCGGTAATTGGGGCTTTTCGTAATTTCGAGCTAAATCAACTTGCATTAGAACATCAAAAAGGGAAAGCCTTCTTCCCTGAAGAACACGGTGTACCTGCTTATGATGAATTGATTTTAGTTGCTCATAAAGACAAAGCACAAGATGCAAAATTTTCTGCTTTTTTGACCGCTTTAGAGAAAGCTACCATCTACACGCTCAATCACCCACAAACTGCGTGGGAAGAGTTTGTCAGTTATAAACCACAAGAGTTAAATAATGAATTAAACCGCCGTGCGTGGGCTGATACTTTACCTCGTCTTGCACATCGCCCTAGAGCATTAGATGCTCATCGTTACACTAGAATGGCAGAATTTTTAAAATCGCAAGGCTTAGTCAAAGAAATGCCAAAACTGGAAGAATATGCGGTTGAACTAAAATAACGATCTTTGGGGTTGTGAGATCAGAAAAAAGATCAAAATAGTTAGTCTAAAAAGCGAGATAACAAAATTTTAAAGATTTTATTAAAATCCTGCTTGCTCTTTTGAATGTTTTTCCGTAGAATTGCAACCCTATTTTTATGAATTAATTAAGTGCCTAAACGCAAAAGCAGATGGCACATAGCGGAGTAAATATGTACGCAGTTTTCCAAAGTGGCGGCAAACAACACCGTGTAAGCGAAGGTCAAGTAGTTCGTTTAGAAAAACTTGAAATCGCAACTGGTGAGAAAGTTGAATTCGATTCAGTTTTAATGGTCGTTAATGGCGAAGATGTTAAAATCGGTGCACCGGTAGTTGCTGGTGCGAAAGTAGTGGCTGAAGTTGTAGCACAAGGTCGTGGCGAGAAAGTTAAAATCGTTAAATTCCGTCGTCGTAAACACAGCCGTAAACAACAAGGTCATCGTCAGTGGTTCACAGAAGTGAAAATCACTGGGATTCAAGCATAATTTCAGAGGAGATCTAGAAGATGGCAACTAAAAAAGCTGGTGGTTCAACTCGTAACGGTCGTGATTCTGAAGCTAAACGCCTTGGTGTTAAACGTTTTGGTGGTGAATCTGTATTAGCAGGTAGCATTATCGTTCGTCAGCGTGGTACTAAATTCCACGCAGGTTCAAATGTAGGTATGGGTAAAGACCACACTTTATTTGCAACTGCAGACGGTAAAGTTAAATTTGAAGTGAAAGGTGAGAAAAGCCGTAAATATGTAAGCATCATTGCTGACTAATCATTTCAAAATGAAAATAAGAAAACCTCGCTTTAAGCGAGGTTTTTTCATATCTTCAATTGTGTATTTAGAGCAAAACTGCTCTGATATTTATTGATGTGATTGTTTGATTACAAGCGGTTGTAAATCCATAAAAATTTACAACCGCTTTTTATTTAAATAATGTGTAGTGTTTCTAATGCGTATAAAATACCATCTTCTTCAATCGGTTTTGTAATGAAATCAGCCACTGCTTTTAGCTCAGGTTCGCCATTTCCCATTGCGACACCAAATCCAACCGTCGGTAACATTTCCAAATCATTGATACCATCGCCAAATGCCATTGAGCTTTCAATATCGATCCCAAATTTTGTCAGCACATCTTGAATACCACGGGCTTTTGAGTTCTCTTTTCTTAGAATATCCACCGCATTCGGGTGCCAGCGAGCCTCTTTTAAATCATTTGCAAAAATTCCGCTATTTTCGACCGCTTGTTGTTGCTCTTTGGTATAAAACAGCAGCATTTGCACAATATGCTCTTTTTCGTGGTAGTGCGGATCAATCAAATAATTCGGCGTAATCGGTAAAACCGCTTCGTGAACGATAGGATTAGTTTCAGAAACCGCAATCGTCATCGGTGTTACGAAGGCATAAATAATGCCTAATTCATTAGCTTTGCGAATAATTCGATCGATTTGCTCACGGCTGAGAGAATAATCGCTAATGAGTTGATCTTTATAGAAATTATATTGCCCATTAATCGTAACGAATAATTCAAAACCTGTTTCGGGATTTAAATAGGGTTTCAAGGCTGCAGGGAAACAACCGTGATTTCTGCCTGTGGCGATAGCAGGAATAATCCCTTTTGCTTTTAGGCGAGGTAAAACTTGCTCGGTAACAGAAGTAGGAATGTAGGCTTTATGCTTTACATACAAGGTTTCATCAATATCGAAAAAAACAATTTTAATTGGTTTTTGAGGTGTGTTCATCTGCTTTTCCTTTATGTTGCCAATAGTAAGATTTTACTCTTTTTTCGAGAAAGATCACAAAAATAGTCCGAAAAAAGCGACTTAAGTTTGATAATCTGCAAATAAAAGGAGCAGAAATGAATATATTCGGCTTTCGTTGTTTTCACTGTGATAAATCATTGGCGATTGGTATTCACGGATTTTGTAGTTTTTGCCAAAAACAAATGAAAAGGCAGCCCTACTGTACTCATTGTGGAATGAGTTCGATCGAGTACCGTAATTATTGTGGATATTGTTTAAGAAGTGAGCCTAAGTGGCATAAATTAGTGAGAGTAGGAGAATACAAGCCGCCGCTTTCTCATTGGGTTCATCGATTTAAATTTCAGCAACAATATTGGCTTGATCAGGCTCTTGCTCGGCAATTACTTTTAGCTATAAAGCAAGCTCAACGAGAGCAAGGTTTAAGATTGCCGGAAGTGATTATGCCAGTACCGTTATTTTGGCAGCGATATTGGCAGAGAGGTTTTAATCAAAGTGAATTATTAAGCCGTTGGTTAGCTAAATGGCTCAATATTCCGCTGGATAATCAAAGTTTAATAAGGCAGAGGAAGACCATCTCTCAACGAGATCTTACCGCTGCGGAACGCCGTAAAAATTTGAAACGGGCTTTTAGCTATCAACCTATCAGAGGGTATAAGCGAGTGGCGATTGTTGATGATGTGCTTACAACAGGTTCAACGTTGAATGCAATTTGTGCTGAATTATTGAAATGGAATGTTGAAGAAATTCAAGTTTGGGTGTTAGCAAGAGCTTAGTATTATTTCTTTATTTGAAATAATATATTTTAAAATTGATGGATTATCAAATAAATGTTTTCCTTTAAAATACGCCCTCAATTGTTTAGTTACTTTTATTTTTTAAGGAAAGCTTATGAACTCAACTTTAAACAACTTACAACCTCTTGCCCTTTTAATTACCCGTATTGTAGCAGGCTATATGTTTTTGCTACACGGTACGGCAAAATTCTTTGAATTTCCGATGTCGATGACAAATGGCAACGGTAGTGTACCTCTTTTCTCAATTTACGGTGCAGCAGGGATTTTAGAAATTGCAGGTGGTATTTTATTTATTTTAGGCTTATTCACTCGTCAAACTGCATTTTTGCTTTCAGGTATGATGGCGTATGCGTTTTTCATTGTTCACGGTGCACAAGGTAATGTTTTACTTCCATTATTAAACGGTGGTGAATTAGCAGGTCTTTACTCAGTTTTATTCTTAACTTTTATTTTTATTGGGGCAGGAAAATATTCGCTAGATGCAAAATTATTTGGTAAAGCGTAATTCTCATTAGCTTATAATACAAGCGGTCAGATTTTGTAAAAAATTTACTAAATCTGACCGCTTGTGTTTTGTTTTATGTGTATGTAACTAGATTAACACATTTGCGACTGTAATACCTACAATACAAGCCGTAATTACACCTACTAAACCCGGAGCCATAAAGCTGTGGTTAAAGTAGTATTTACCGATTTTGGTTGTACCTGTTACGTCAAAGTTCACTGTTGCGATATCTGACGGATAGTTTGGAATAAAGAAGTAGGCATAGGTAGCCGGCATTAAACCCACTAATAACGGAGCTGGTAAGCCCATTGCAATACCGACCGGTAGTAACATTTTCGCTGTTACCGCTTGGCTATTTACCACCACAGACACCGCAAAGAGTGCGAAAGCAAATGTCCAAGGTTGGGCTTGAACCATTTCCATTACACCTGCTTTAAATGCCGGCATTGCGTACGTAAAGTAGGTATCACTCATCCAAGCAATACCGAAAATAGCGATTGCAGCAACCATACCCGATTTAAATACAATACCGTTTGGCACTTTTTTCGGGTCGGTTTTGGTAAGCACTAAAATTAAACCACCGAAAGTCAGCATTACGATTTGAATGATTTGATCCATTCCCGCCACTTTGCCTGTTGCCGCAACTGTTGGTTTAATGCTTGGGAACATTGCAATCACCACAATAGTTGCAATTGCTGCTAAGAATAAGTAAACCGAA
The DNA here is from genome assembly GCF_014541205.1 of Mannheimia bovis. Classification (NCBI taxonomy): domain Bacteria; kingdom Pseudomonadati; phylum Pseudomonadota; class Gammaproteobacteria; order Pasteurellales; family Pasteurellaceae; genus Mannheimia; species Mannheimia bovis. Next base: position 668,701 of record NZ_CP061280.1, read on the forward strand.
TTTTTCGCACTTGCCGGTAATTGTTCATCTAACGAAGTTGCACTGGTTTCTTCAATTTGTTTGCGTAATTCCGGGTCTTGCATACGACGTTGGAATTCAGGATCGTCCTCAAGCTCTTTACCACGACGTAAGCTATATAAAGACATCGCAATGACACCGCAGAAAGTTGCGGTAATAGTTACCCCTACCACATTTAAAAGCGTAACGCCTTCAAAGCCCGGTAATTTAGTAATTTCAGTTAAATAATAAGCAACCGCTGCAGATAACGGGCTACCGGTAATCCCTAATTGAGAGGCGACAGAGGCTGCTGCCATTGGGCGTTCCGGGCGAATTTTATTTTTTAAGGCGATATCGCCGATAATCGGCATAATGGAGTAAACGGAATGACCTGTACCTAACATCAAGGTCATCACATAGGTAACAAGTGGACCTAAGAACGTAATACGTTTAGGATTGTTGCGTAAAATGCGTTCTGCAATCTGCAACATAAATTTTAAACCGCCAGCTGCTTCAAGAATGGAAGCACAGGTTACCACGGCTAAAATCACTAACATAACACTGATTGGTGGAGCGGAAAGTGGCATTCCTAAGAAGAAGACTTCAACGAATAACCCAATACCTGACACAACCCCTAAACCGATACCACCGTAACGGCTACCAGCGTATAAAAATGCTAATAAAAGCAAAAATTCTGCATAAAGCATAAGAACCTCAATTTAAAAATAATCACTGGAAATAAGTATACTCGAATTATTTTTTTAAACTTTGAAATAAATCAAAAATTACTAACTCTAAAGAGGTGGTTTGATGAAAATTTAATTTCTTTGCTTAGAAAAATAGATTACTAAGCAATTAATAGATAACTCACTTGAAGGCAAACGGTTGCTCTGATAAAATTTGCGGAACAAAAATTTAACTAAAATGAATAATTATTCATTTTAAAAGGTGTTATGAAAAGCTACTTTTACTCATTAATTAATGTTTTCGCACAAAGCCATTTTGGTGGCAATCCAGTTGCGGTATTTTATGAAGCAGATGGATTAGATGACAGCCAAATGCAGCTTATCGCCCGTCAGTTTAATCTTTCCGAAGTTGTTTTTATTCAATCTCCTACCTATTTACAAGCGGTCAAAAAACTCAAAATTTTTACGCCTGATTATGAAATGCCTTTCGCAGGACACCCAACCATTGGTGCAGCTTTCGTTTTATATTCGCAACTCAATCTGCCTGATGAATACCTTCTTGAAACCAAAGCAGGTTTAGTGGAAATTCAATATCAAAATAATGAAGTTATCTTTGCATTAAAAAATGGAGCAAAGTTGGAAAGTCCCCCTCTAAGCCGTGCCGAATGTGCCGATATTTTAGGACTTGAGATTAGCGATATCGCTTGTGAACCTTGCTATGTAAACACCGGCGTAGAGCAGTTGTTGATTGAGTTATCCTCCCCACAAGCGGTCGAAAATTGCAAAATAAATGCAAATTTATTTATAGGTAATAGAGCCATTAAAGATAGTCTCTATATTTGGCATAGAATGGGAGATAAAGTAAAAGCCCGCTTGTTTTTTACTGCACAAGGTGCGGTAGTGGAAGATCCGGGAACAGGCTCAGCTGCGGCAAATTTGGGCGGGTGGCATATTGCAAAAGGGCTAACACCATTGAATGTTACTATTTCTCAAGGTGATGAAATAGATAGACCGAACCGTTTGTCTTTAAGTGTTGATGAGAAACACACTATCTTCGTTGGCGGTAAAGCAATTTTAGTGGGTAAAGGAGAATTTTATTTACCGTAAAATTTTGGTTGCCACTAATTGAATTTTTATGCAATAATTTTGCATATTTTATTTTAATGTTTACAGGGAGAAACAAAATGGCATTTAACTTAAAAAACAGACATTTATTAAGTTTAGTAAATCACACCGAGCGTGAAATTCGCTTTTTATTAGACTTGGCTCGTGATTTAAAACGTGCAAAATATGCAGGCACTGAACAGCAGAAGCTAAAAGGCAAAAATATTGCGTTAATTTTTGAAAAAACCTCCACTCGTACCCGTTGTGCTTTCGAAGTGGCGGCTTACGATCAGGGAGCTCACGTTACTTATATTGACCCAACTTCCTCCCAAATTGGGCATAAAGAATCAATGAAAGACACTGCCCGAGTACTAGGCAGAATGTATGATGCTATTCAATATCGAGGCTTTAAGCAATCGGTAGTACAAGAGTTAGCTGATTATGCAGGTGTGCCAGTATTCAACGGCTTAACCGATGAATTCCACCCAACCCAAATGTTGGCGGACGTTCTAACGATGATAGAAAACTGCGAGAAACCATTAAGCCAAATTAGCTATGTGTATATTGGTGATGCCCGTAACAATATGGGGAACTCATTATTATTAATCGGTGCAAAATTAGGTATGGATGTGCGTATTTGTGCTCCGAAAGCCTTATTGCCTGAAGATGCTTTAGTTGAAATGTGCCAAAAATTTGCTGAAGAATCAGGGGCAAGAATTACTGTGACTGAAGATATTGAGAAAGCGGTTAAAGATGTTGATTTCGTGCATACTGATGTTTGGGTTTCAATGGGCGAACCATTAGACAGCTGGGGCGAGCGTATTGATTTATTAATGCCTTACCGAGTAACGCCTGAATTAATGAAATTGACAGGCAACCCGAAAGTGAAATTTATGCACTGTTTGCCGGCGTTTCACAATAGTGAAACTAAAATTGGCAAAGAGATTGCTGAAAAATATCCTGCATTAGCCAATGGCATTGAAGTAACTGAAGAAGTATTTGAATCGCCTGCTAATGTAGCATTCGAACAAGCGGAAAACAGAATGCACACAATTAAGGCGGTGATGGTTGCAAGTCTAGCTTAATTTAATAAAAAACGGCTGAAATTTTCAGCCGTTTGTTTTTGCCCTAAGTTTGTTTATTAAGCGTAGTAAAGTTCAAACTCAACAGGGTGTGGGGTCATATTCACACGCTCAACTTCTTTACGGCGAATGCCGATGTAAGCATCAATAAATTCTTTAGTGAACACACCACCTTGAGTTAAGAATTCAAAATCATTGCTTAAGGCATCAAGGGCAACTTCTAATGATGAAGCAACTGTTGGAATATCTTTCAGCTCTTCCGGCGGTAAGTCGTAAAGGTTTTTATCCATTGCATCGCCCGGGTGGATTTTGTTGATCACACCGTCTAAACCCGCCATTAATAATGCAGCAAAACATAAGTATGGGTTTGCCATTGGATCTGGGAAGCGAGCTTCCACACGAGTGGCTTTCGGGCTGGTTACTGCCGGAATACGGATAGAGGCTGAACGGTTACTTGCTGAATAAGCTAATAACACTGGAGCTTCAAAGCCCGGCACTAAACGTTTGTATGAGTTTGTGGTTGGGTTGGTGAACGCATTTAATGCTTTAGCGTGTTTGATGATACCACCGATATAGTAAAGGGCAGTTTCAGATAAACCTGCGTATTTATCACCCATAAAGACGTTTTTGCCGTCTTTGCTTAACGACATATTACAGTGCATTCCCGAACCGTTATCGCCTGCGAACGGTTTTGGCATAAAGCAGGCTGTTTTACCGTGTTCAACTGCTACATTTTGCACGATGTATTTGTAAATTTGGGTTTCGTCCGCTTTTAACGTTAAGCTATTAAAACGGGTTGCGATCTCATTTTGACCCGCAGTTGCCACTTCGTGGTGGTGAGCTTCGATCACTAAGCCCATTTCTTCCATCAGTAAGCACATTTCTGAGCGAATATCGTGAGCTGTATCAATTGGGGCAATCGCACAGTAGCCGCCTTTTTTCAATGGGCGATAGCCATTGTTACCGTCTTCAAATTTACGGTTGGTATTCCAAGCGGCTTCAACATCATCAATTTTGTATGAGACATTGTTCATCTCGGTGCTGAAACGCACATCGTCAAACAGGAAAAATTCCGGCTCAGGTCCGAACATCACGCTGTCGGCAATACCGGTAGATTTTAAATAGTTTTCTGCACGTTGAGCGATAGAGCGAGGGTCGCGGTCATAAGACTGCATTGTGTTAGGGTCGTAAATTGAACAGCGGATAGTGAGGGTAGGAATGCGAGCGAAAGGATCAACAACAGCAGTTTCGGCAATTGGCATTAAAAGCATATCGGCTTTATTAATCGCTTTCCAGCCCTCAACGGACGAGCCGTCGAACATTTTGCCTTCCTCAAATAAGTCTTCAAGATCATTGATGACCAAACTGACTGGTAATGAAACTCCGTGCTCTTTACCTTTAATATCAGTAAATTTTAATAAGACAAATTTGATGTCATTGTCTTGAATTAGTTTAGATACGTTAGCGATTGCGTTCGACATAATATAAGTATTCCTCGTAGCGAAATTAATAAATAAAAAACTCGCACATCATAGCATTTTTTTAGCTGAAAATGTGATGTTTTTTAGTCGCATTTATACAAAAGAAATTTCAGCAGTATTGTCAATTTTTGCTAAAATCAAAAGGATTTTTTGGCTAGAGGAAACAAAGTTATGCAACCGATTTATCATATTTTAGGCTCGGATATTCCGCATCATAATCAGCGTGTTTTAACGTTTTTTCAACAAGAGTTGCTACCTACGTTGCCGTCTTCTTCCTATTATTTTTATGTAGTGGGTAAGGATATGCTTAAAACCTATTTCCCTGATTTGGAGATAACCACTTTTTCTACTCAAAAACAAATTGCTCAAGCACTCATTGCAAAAAATCAGCAAAATCCGACCGCTTGTTTTATCTTACACGGTCAGTTTAATCTGTGGATCTGGTTTGCTATTGTGTTAGGAAAATTATCAACAGAAAATATTATCTGGCATATTTGGGGAGCAGATTTATATGAGGTCTCTGCTTCTTGGAAATTTAGATTATTTTATCCAATTAGGCGGTTTGCTCAACGTAAGTTAAAGCAGATTTGGGCAACAAGGGGTGATCTGGATTATGTCTGGCGACGTATAAGATCAAGATCGGAACAAGATCGGTTAATCTATTTCGCAACGAAATTGCCGGATCGACATAGCGTGCAGAGAGTTAAAAATGATCAATTAACTATTTTATTAGGCAATTCAGGCGATCCTTCTAATAATCATATTCAAGCATTAAAGGAAATCCAGCAGCGTTTGGGCAACAACGTACGAATTATTGTGCCAATGGGCTATCCGGCAAATAATGAAGGTTATATTCAGCAAGTGGAAGCTGAGGGCAAGCGGTTATTTTTAGCGGAAAATTTGCAAATTCTGCGAGAAAAATTGGATTTTGACGAATATCTTTTATTGCTTTCACAATGCGATCTCGGCTATTTTAACTTTGAACGCCAGCAAGGCATTGGTACGATTTGTTTGTTGATCCAACAGAATATTCCCTGCGTGCTACACCCGAATAATCTGTTTGGTTTGGATATGCAAGCTGAGCAAGTGCCTTATCTGTTGGCGAAGAATATGACATTTTCAAAAATTCAAGCTGCCAAACAACAATTAGGTGATATAAATAAAAACAACATTGCGTTTTTTCCTCAAACTTATCTGAAATTATGGCAAACACAATTAACTGAATTGATACATAATGAATAATTTACTGTTTCTTGGCGGATTTTACCTCGTTTCCGTAGGGCTATTTTTAACCGTACTTTATCGGCTTTATCAGAAATCGGGCTTTACTTTCCATTTACTGTTCAGTCTGATCTATTTTATTACCTTTTACGCAGGCTTCCCGCTTTCTCTCGCAATGGCATTAGGCTTTGATTACTTACTCCCAAACATTGAACATCAATGGTTGGTGTTCGCAACAAGTGGAGCAGGCTATTTGATTTATTATGTGGTTTATTCTTACTGCTGCCGTTTCTCACTGCCATTTCAGACTACATCTGCAAATTTTCAGGCAAAAATAACCGCTTGTATGTTGGCGTTAGTTGCCATTTCAACGTTATTCTACTTCCTTTATTTAAACGGTTTCCTCTTCTTTAAATTAGAAAAGTATAGCCAGCTGTTCGCTAAAGATTGGGTGGTACTTTCAGCATTAAAACGTTTTTTCTACTTTTTATTGCCGGCTCTGCTGATTTTCTTCTTCTTATGTAGGAACAAAAAAGCGTGGTGGACTGTGCTGATTATCGGCGGATTATTTGGCTTATTAACTTATTTCGCTGTAGGTGGTACAAGGGCAAATTTAGCATTGGCGGTGGCATTTTTCTTGCTGATTGGTTTGCAGCAAAAGTATCTTTCGCTATCCACTGTAGTTTGGCTAGGGTTAAGTGGTGTAATCGCAATGTTTTTCCTCGCTCTCGCTCGCTATAAATTAGATCTTTCTGTCGGTGAAACCATTTACACTTTCTTATATTTAAGCCGCGATACTTTTTCGCCTTGGGAAAATCTTGCTCTCTTATTATCTTCTGATGTGGAATATCAAGGTTTGATGCCGATTATACGGGATTTCTATGTTTATATTCCGCAATCTGTTTGGCAAGAACGCCCCGATATTGCTTGGAACACGGCAAATTATTTCACTAAAGTGATTTTGGGGAATCATTCAGGCTTAGCTATTTCGCCCACATTATTAGGTTCTTTCTATATTATGGGTGGATTTGGGTTGATCGCGATTGGAATGGCGGTTGTGGCGTTTTTGATTAAAATGTTAGATAACTTTTTTACCTATGGAAAAGCAGTCAATTCCGCATTAATTCAGGCATATTGTTTCGGTAATTTGTTCAACTTGATTGTTTTAGTCCGAGAGGGAATGGACGCTTTTGTCTCTCGCTTCCTCTTTTTTACGATTGTTTTTGCCGCTTGTTGGCTATTAGCGAAGTTAATAGGTAGGAAACAAGATGTTCGATAACGTCATTATTCGTGGAATTAGGTTACAAGCGGTTAAAAATCAGAAAATTTTTGCAAATTTTTTAATGAATGAGCAGGGTATTCAACAAGGAAGGTTGATCGCCATTAATGCGGAAAAAGTGATTAATGCGGAAAAAAATCCTCAGCTACGCAGAGTGATTGATAACGCTGAATTTAACTACGCAGATGGGATTAGCATTGTTCAATCAATAAAAAAGAAATATCCCAATATGGAAATAGAACGAATTGCGGGAGCAGATTTATGGGAAGTGCTAATGCAAAAAGCGGGGGAGTTGAATATACCTGTTTTTTTAGTAGGTAGCACTTCTGAGAATTTAACGTTAATTGAAGCTAAGTTAGCAAAATGGAATGTTAATATTGTCGGCACGCATCACGGATATTTTAATGCCGAAGATGAACACTCTCTTATTACCCAAATTAAGCAAAGTGAAGCGAAATTTATCAGTGTTGCAATGGGAACGCCAAAGCAAGAGCTATTTATTCAAAAAGTCTATAAAGAATATCCGCAGGCTCTCTATATGGGGGTAGGGGGAACTTACGATGTTTTTACCGGAAAGGCAAAAAGAGCACCTAAAATCTGGCAAAATTTAGGACTGGAGTGGTTGTATCGCTTATTACGTCAGCCTACACGTTGGCAACGACAACTCAATTTGCTTAAATATGCTTATTATTATGTAACGAATCAGCTCTAAAAATCAGCATATTTGCTATTTATTACACGTTTTGAATAAAATAAAGCCAAACAAGATGTTTTTTTTAATTTTTTTGAAAAAGTGCTAGACAAGGAAGTTGGAAATCTATAATATACGCCTCCGTTGCGACGCATTAACTTATTGATGTAAATCAAAGCGTTCGTAGCTCAGTTGGATAGAGCGTTGGCCTCCGGAGCCAAAGGTCGCAAGTTCGAATCTTGTCGAGCGCGCCAGTTGTCAATGCAGCACTATCAACAAAATGGTGGCTATAGCTCAGTTGGTAGAGCCCTGGATTGTGATTCCAGTTGTCGTGGGTTCGAATCCCATTAGCCACCCCATTTCAAATATACTCTTTAATTAGAGTAGCTGACGGCGAGTAGCGCAGCTTGGTAGCGCAACTGGTTTGGGACCAGTGGGTCGTAGGTTCAAATCCTATCTCGCCGACCACTTTTTATTTTGCTCTTTAACAATTTATCAGACAATCTGTGTGGGCACTTGTTGATAGACTTGATTTAAAACTATTTTTTTAATTTTGAAGTCTTAATAGGTGCTTAACTAGAAATTCATTACTTTCTTTTAACTGAACTTTTTTAAGTTGAGCTAAGTTTGAAAGTGCGATTTTATGTCAGTACATATTGAGCGATTAAACTTTTTGAATTGAAGAGTTTGATCATGGCTCAGATTGAACGCTGGCGGCAGGCTTAACACATGCAAGTCGAACGGTAGCACAGAGGAGCTTGCTCCTTGGGTGACGAGTGGCGGACGGGTGAGTAATGCTTGGGAATCTGGCTTATGGAGGGGGATAACTACTGGAAACGGTAGCTAATACCGCGTAATGTCTAAGGACTAAAGGGTGGGACTTTCGGGCCACCTGCCATAAGATGAGCCCAAGTGAGATTAGGTAGTTGGTGGGGTAAAGGCTCACCAAGCCGACGATCTCTAGCTGGTCTGAGAGGATGACCAGCCACACTGGAACTGAGACACGGTCCAGACTCCTACGGGAGGCAGCAGTGGGGAATATTGCACAATGGGGGGAACCCTGATGCAGCCATGCCGCGTGAATGAAGAAGGCCTTCGGGTTGTAAAGTTCTTTCGGTAGCGAGGAAGGTGATTGTTTTAATAGAGCAATCAATTGACGTTAACTACAGAAGAAGCACCGGCTAACTCCGTGCCAGCAGCCGCGGTAATACGGGGGGTGCGAGCGTTAATCGGAATAACTGGGCGTAAAGGGCACGCAGGCGGACTTTTAAGTGGGATGTGAAAGCCCCGGGCTTAACCTGGGAATTGCATTTCAGACTGGGAGTCTAGAGTACTTTAGGGAGGGGTAGAATTCCACGTGTAGCGGTGAAATGCGTAGAGATGTGGAGGAATACCGAAGGCGAAGGCAGCCCCTTGGGAATGTACTGACGCTCATGTGCGAAAGCGTGGGGAGCAAACAGGATTAGATACCCTGGTAGTCCACGCCGTAAACGCTGTCGATTTGGGGATTGGGCTTTGAGCTTGGTGCCCGTAGCTAACGTGATAAATCGACCGCCTGGGGAGTACGGCCGCAAGGTTAAAACTCAAATGAATTGACGGGGGCCCGCACAAGCGGTGGAGCATGTGGTTTAATTCGATGCAACGCGAAGAACCTTACCTACTCTTGACATCCTAAGAAGAACTCAGAGATGAGTTTGTGCCTTCGGGAACTTAGAGACAGGTGCTGCATGGCTGTCGTCAGCTCGTGTTGTGAAATGTTGGGTTAAGTCCCGCAACGAGCGCAACCCTTATCCTTTGTTGCCAGCGATTAGGTCGGGAACTCAAAGGAGACTGCCGGTGATAAACCGGAGGAAGGTGGGGATGACGTCAAGTCATCATGGCCCTTACGAGTAGGGCTACACACGTGCTACAATGGCGTATACAGAGGGCAGCGACCCAGCGATGGTGAGCGAATCTCACAAAGTACGTCTAAGTCCGGATTGGAGTCTGCAACTCGACTCCATGAAGTCGGAATCGCTAGTAATCGCAAATCAGAATGTTGCGGTGAATACGTTCCCGGGCCTTGTACACACCGCCCGTCACACCATGGGAGTGGGTTGTACCAGAAGTAGATAGCTTAACCTTCGGGGGGGCGTTTACCACGGTATGATTCATGACTGGGGTGAAGTCGTAACAAGGTAACCGTAGGGGAACCTGCGGTTGGATCACCTCCTTACCAAAAATCAAGGGCGAAGCTAAGCGAGAGCGAAGTGGAGCAGAAACGACAGCAAGTGTTCACACAGATTGTTTGATAAAGCAGTAGGACAAGATGAATGAGATTTAGACATTCAAGCGGTTAAAATCTTGCAAGATTTTGCAAATGTCGCTAAAATGTTTAACCCAAAATGGAAAAGTGGAAAGCATCTTTAAATGTTGTCCCCATCGTCTAGAGGCCTAGGACATCGCCCTTTCACGGCGGTAACCGGGGTTCGAATCCCCGTGGGGACGCCATTTAAAGATGATTTTTATTGTCTTAATGTTCTTTAAAAATTTAGAAACAAGCTGAAAAACTGAGAGATTTTCGAAAGAAAGTCTGAGTAGTTCAAAAATCTTAGCTGAACAAAAGCAGCTAAGTGTTTAGTTTAAAAACTAACTTTAAGTGTTTTGTTTTTTCTTTCTCTGGATTGAAATAACAGAAAACATTTGAGGTTGTATAGTTAAGTGACTAAGCGCACAAGGTGGATGCCTTGGCAATCAGAGGCGAAGAAGGACGTGCTAATCTGCGAAAAGCTTGGATGAGTTGATAAGAAGCGTTTAATCCAAGATATCCGAATGGGGAAACCCAGTAGATGAAGAATCTACTATCATTATCTGAATACATAGGATAATGAGGCAAACCGGGAGAACTGAAACATCTAAGTACCCCGAGGAAAAGAAATCAACCGAGATTTCGTTAGTAGCGGCGAGCGAACGCGAAAGAGCCAGTTAGTGATAGCAGTAAATACAGGAGAATGAGCTGGGAAGCTCAATCGTAGAGGGTGATAATCCCGTATCCGAAGTATTTATTGTGGTACTAGGCTAACAACAAGTAGGGCGGGACACGTGATATCCTGTTTGAAGATGGGGGGACCATCCTCCAAGGCTAAATACTCCTGATTGACCGATAGTGAACCAGTACTGTGAAGGAAAGGCGAAAAGAACCCCGGCGAGGGGAGTGAAATAGAACCTGAAACCTTGTGCGTACAAGCAGTGGGAGCAGATTAATTCTGTGACTGCGTACCTTTTGTATAATGGGTCAGCGACTTATATTTTGTAGCAAGGTTAACTGAATAAGGGAGCCGAAGGGAAACCGAGTCTTAACTGGGCGTGTAGTTGCAAGGTATAGACCCGAAACCCGGTGATCTAGCCATGGGCAGGTTGAAGATTGGGTAACACTAATTGGAGGACCGAACCGACTAATGTTGAAAAATTAGCGGATGACTTGTGGCTGGGGGTGAAAGGCCAATCAAACCGGGAGATAGCTGGTTCTCCCCGAAATCTATTTAGGTAGAGCCTTGAGCGGACACCTTCGGGGGTAGAGCACTGTTTCGGCTAGGGGTCCATCCCGGATTACCAACCCGATGCAAACTGCGAATACCGAAGAGTGATACTCAGGAGACACACGGTGGGTGCTAACGTCCATCGTGGAGAGGGAAACAACCCAGACCGCCAGCTAAGGTCCCAAAGTACTAGTTAAGTGGGAAACGAAGTGGGAAGGCTTAGACAGCTAGGATGTTGGCTTAGAAGCAGCCATCATTTAAAGAAAGCGTAATAGCTCACTAGTCGAGTCGGCCTGCGCGGAAGATGTAACGGGGCTAAAACTAGTCACCGAAGCTGCGGCATCAGTGGTAACACTGTTGGGTAGGGGAGCGTTCTGTAAGCGGAAGAAGCTGGATTGAGAAGTCCGGTGGACGTATCAGAAGTGCGAATGCTGACATAAGTAACGACAAAACGAGTGAAAAACTCGTTCGCCGGAAGACCAAGGGTTCCTGTCCAACGTTAATCGGGGCAGGGTGAGTCGGCCCCTAAGGCGAGGCTGAAAAGCGTAGTCGATGGGAAACGGGTTAATATTCCCGTACTTGGATAAACTGCGATGTGGGGACGGAGAAGGTTAGGTTATCAGGGTGTTGGATATCCCTGTTTAAGTTGGTAGGTGGAATGTTTAGGCAAATCCGGACATTCTTAACACCGAGAGATGATGACGAGGCACTACGGTGCTGAAGTAACCGATACCACGCTTCCAGGAAAAGCCACTAAGCTTCAGGTTTATCTAAACCGTACTATAAACCGACACAGGTGGTCAGGTAGAGAATACTCAGGCGCTTGAGAGAACTCGGGTGAAGGAACTAGGCAAAATAGCACCGTAACTTCGGGAGAAGGTGCGCCGGCGTAGATTGTAGTCCCTTGCGGATGAAGGTTGAACCGGTCGAAGATACCAGCTGGCTGCAACTGTTTATTAAAAACACAGCACTCTGCAAACACGAAAGTGGACGTATAGGGTGTGATGCCTGCCCGGTGCTGGAAGGTTAATTGATGGTGTTATCGAAAGAGAAGCTCCTGATCGAAGCCCCAGTAAACGGCGGCCGTAACTATAACGGTCCTAAGGTAGCGAAATTCCTTGTCGGGTAAGTTCCGACCTGCACGAATGGCATAATGATGGCCAGGCTGTCTCCACCCGAGACTCAGTGAAATTGAAATCGCCGTGAAGATGCGGTGTACCCGCGGCTAGACGGAAAGACCCCGTGAACCTTTACTATAGCTTGACACTGAACATTGAATTTTGATGTGTAGGATAGGTGGGAGCCTTTGAAGCAGTCACGCCAGTGATTGTGGAGGCGTCCTTGAAATACCACCCTTTAACGTTTGATGTTCTAACGAAGTACTCGGAACGAGTACTCGGACAGTGTCTGGTGGGTAGTTTGACTGGGGCGGTCTCCTCCCAAAGAGTAACGGAGGAGCACGAAGGTTTGCTAATGACGGTCGGACATCGTCAGGTTAGTGCAATGGTAGAAGCAAGCTTAACTGCGAGACAGACAAGTCGAGCAGGTGCGAAAGCAGGTCATAGTGATCCGGTGGTTCTGAATGGAAGGGCCATCGCTCAACGGATAAAAGGTACTCCGGGGATAACAGGCTGATACCGCCCAAGAGTTCATATCGACGGCGGTGTTTGGCACCTCGATGTCGGCTCATCACATCCTGGGGCTGAAGTAGGTCCCAAGGGTATGGCTGTTCGCCATTTAAAGTGGTACGCGAGCTGGGTTTAGAACGTCGTGAGACAGTTCGGTCCCTATCTGCCGTGGGCGTTGGAGAATTGGTTGGGGCTGCTCCTAGTACGAGAGGACCGGAGTGGACGCACCGCTGGTGTTTCGGTTGTGTCGCCAGACGCATTGCCGAGTAGCTATGTGCGGAAGAGATAAGTGCTGAAAGCATCTAAGCACGAAACTTGCCAAGAGATGAGTTCTCCCAGACTATAAGTCTGTAAGGGTTGTTGGAGACTACGACGTAGATAGGTGGGGTGTGTAAGCGTTGCGAGACGTTGAGCTAACCCATACTAATTGCCCGAGAGGCTTAACTATACAACGCTCAAGTGTTTTTATAGAGAAACAAGAAGACACAAGGCGAAGTAAAGTAAAGACTAAACAAAAAAGACGAATGAAGAAAAGACAAACAAAGAGAAGAATACTCAAAGTAGCAGCTTGTTTTTAGATTTTAACTGAATTATCCCGATGACCATAGTGCTGTGGTTCTACCTGACACCATTCCGAACTCAGAAGTAAAACGCAGTAACGTCGATGGTAGTGTGGTGTTTCGCCATGTGAGAGTAGAGCATCATCGGGTATTATTTCCTGAATATTTTTGATTGAGAGCATTCAGGAAATAGAAAGAATTTGATTGATGACCATAGTGCTGTGGTTCTACCTGACACCATCCCGAACTCAGAAGTAAAACGCAGTAACGCCGATGGTAGTGTAGTGTTTCGCTATGTGAGAGTAGGGCATCATCAATCTAGGAATTTAGTGGAGCGGTAGTTCAGCTGGTTAGAATACCTGCCTGTCACGCAGGGGGTCGCGGGTTCGAGTCCCGTCCGTTCCGCCAAGTATTTAACCCTGTAGGGGCGAATAATCATTCGCCCCTATAAGTGTAAAAAGAAAAAATATCAACAGGGGCGTAGTTCAATTGGTAGAGCACCGGTCTCCAAAACCGGGTGTTGGGAGTTCGAGCCTCTCCGCCCCTGCCATTATTTATAAGCCGACTCATTTGAGTCGGTTTTTTGATTCAATATTTGTAAATTTTCTTCTTATTGGCATAGTAGGCAAAAGTGTGGGATTTTTGCATTTTCTATGCCAAGTAGACAAAAGTGTTGGTTTTGATTATTTTTATTCATCATTACCAACTCTTTTTATTTAAAAAATCCTTTATAAACATAACCTTATGTTTTTTTGTTAATCCATTATGATTACTTAATTTCTGTTTAAGTTCCTTAAATAGACTTGCTATTCTATTGGTTGTCTTGTCTATATTGAGATGTGGATGTTTCTCAAACGAAAATAAATAATCTTGATAGCGTTTCAAGCTCGCATAAGCTCCCCTTACTTCTCTATGTTTATAAGGATAATAACCTTTTTCATTCGGATATTCTGATCGTTCATTTAAAAAATCCTGATGTTTTAAATACCATAAGTGTAATGTTTTATAAAATGTATTTTTCGTGCTTTTTGTTAGCGTTTTTACGATTATTTTTAATTCTTTTCCTGCAACCGATTTATGTTTTATTCTGAGCTTTCTCATCACAATCGCAATCATATGAAATTGACACATTTGAGTTGGTGTATCAAAAACATCTTTTAACAGTCTACGCCGACCATCACAAGTAACCGATTGAATTATATAGCCTTTCTCTCGTAGTCGATTTAAAGCAGTTTTGTAGTAAATATCTTTCTCGGTTTTAACGGTGTAATGTGCAATGACTTTTTTAATATTACTATCCATCAAAACTAAAATACCAAAATCACGATGAAAGAATGTCGTATCCATCACACTATTTAATTTTTTATTTTGGGGAAGGTTTAATTTATTTTTAGGGGATTTTTCAATATATCTTTGAATTGTTCTGACTGAACAATGATATTTATCGGCAAGTTGTTTGTAGGTTTGTTTTCCTGATGTGTAATCAATCCAAATGGATATTGGATCTAATTTTTTATTAAAGCTGAAAGTTTTATTACAAGAAGTGCATTTGTAACGTTGAGTGTTATTTTTCTTACCATGTTTATGTATAGTCGATTTTTGGCAGAAAGGACAATTTTTTGTTCATAATTCAAAAAAGTGGGTTAAAGCCTTGTACTATAAGGTTTTAACCCACTTTTTACCAACACTTTTGTCTACTATGCCTTATTTTAAAGAGCAGGAAAAGAATGTGTTGTTCATCAGCTTCTGGCGATATGCAAAAGTGGAGGAGGATGACTCTTTATTATTTAGGCTAAGACAGGCAAGCAGTTATTTTTAGGAAAATTTATAGCTTACTTCTTTAAATCCATTCAAGTGTATAAGGCGTAATACCAATTTCTTTACTATTAAGACAATCCTGTAGAGCTCTAACATTATTAACAATATTTTCGGTAATTAGGTTCGCTTGTTTGATTTTTTCTTCGGTAGTATTAGGATCTTTTTCATTAAATAAAATTGCATTTAATAACTTTTCTGCGTGTACGCCAGCTCGGCAGTAGTGCAATACACCGACATCATTAAATGTTGTTGCAACGGAACTGATTTGAGTGGTTGCTATGCCTAATGCTCCGTCTTCTCCGCCTAACTCACGAAAAAGCTGATGTTGTGGAAAACCACCGCAAGCAAGAAAAAATGAACGGCGGAATACGTTATTTCCTGCACCTGTCATTTGCATAGTCTGCCAAGCCAGCTCAAAATTGGGATGTAAGCCGTATCGATCTGGTAGATCAATCGGTTTTAATGCTAAACGTACAAGTGCAGTTTCCGGTTTGAACTTAAAAATTTTTTCTGCAACCTGTAATGCCCCCCAGTTACGGGCCTTAGCTGCACCACCGTTTTTAGGCATTTGTTCTACACGGATTTTATGGGGTACTTGAGCTTGCAAGTGTTGGGCAAGTGCTAGGGTACCATCGGTTGAGACATCATCAATTAACCAAATCAGGTTTGATTCCGGCTGATTTATCGCACTTTGTACCGCTCTAACCAATGTGTTTTCAGCGTTGTAGCAAGGGATAATTACATCTATCATATAAATTTTGCTCCTTGTTCGCTTACTTCTAAAATTGAAGCATAATCAGTTTTCCAATCCCCTAAAACTATGCGGGTGAAGTCAGTCTCTTTGTGAATAGCTTGGCGATGGGTATGTCCGTGGATAAGTTGGGTAGCGTTAAATCTTGCCACGGTTTCCGATGTAAATTGAGGGTTAACATCCATAATATTAGCTGATTTATGCTGTTTTTCTTGTCGGCTTTTAGTACGGATTTTCTCTGCAATCCGAATACGCCAAGTAAGTGGTAGGCATAGGAATAAGGCTTGTCGCCATTTCTGATGGACTTTCTTACGGAATGCTTGGTATGTGTGATCGTCAATGCAAAGTGTGTCGCCATGGCAGAGTAGGGTTTGTTTGCCAAATAGATCGACTACTTCATAATCCGGCAGAATTTCCATTCCTGTTTGTTGGCTGAAGCATTTTCCTATCAAGAAATCACGGTTTCCGCAAATAAAATAGCATTTTACACCGCTTGTAGTAAGGGTTTTAATGGCTGCTTTTACGGTAGAAATTAACTCGGATTCTTCATCATCACCAATCCAAAAGTCGAAGAGATCTCCTAAAATATAAACCGCTTGTGCAAGCGGTGCTTTTTGCTGCATAAATTGCAAAAAGTGTTGGGTAATTTCAGGTTGATTTTCGTTTAAATGAAGATCGGCAATAAAGTAGTAAGTCATTGAGTATTTGTATGAAAAAGAAAACGGTTCAATTTTTTACAAAATCGAACCGTTTGTCAAAGGAATTTATTGAATTTAATCTTTAAAAATACCGCGAATCAGCTGTACCGATAAGAAGAATAGGAATGCTAATACAGCGTAAAGGACATAGCTGAAAATCGGTTTGCTAACGGTTTCTGCTTCAGCAAGCGGTTTAATGGAAACAATGTTTCTAAATTCATTTAACCAGTTGATACGCCAGCCGTAATATTTGATTTGAACGCGTTGTTTTTCGTTTGCGTAAGCCTGAGCTTTGGCTTGAATATCCGCAGATCCGAATTTGAAATAGGGTGGGAGCCCCCAGCCGGTATCTTCGTTACGATACACCATCACTTTCTTGGTTTCAGGTTCTTCGGTAAAGAGGAAGTAAACATCACGTACTTGACCATCAGCAGGGTTTGATTTGCTGATAACGCCGTCTTTATCCATTCTGCGAACTTCCATTCCTGTTACTAATGTTTCTTCATAGCTTGGCATTGCGTAATTAACAGCTCCACCTAATACAATAAAAAAGGCAAGTGAGACTAAAATTAGAAAATATTTGAGCATAGTTCTCATATTCTGTTCCTTATAATTGAATTTTAAATAAGTTTTGCACATTTTCAGTTGTAATGCGAGCAAATTCTTCTGTTGAAACCCCTTTTAATGTTGCAACATACTCACAGGTTTCTCGCACATAAGCGGGCTGATTCGGCTTTCCTCGATAAGGGATAGGAGCTAGATAAGGCGAATCTGTTTCCACTAATAAACGATCCAATGGCACTTTTCTGACCACATCTCGTAATTCTTCTGCATTGCGAAACGTGATAATTCCTGAGATTGAAATATAAAAGCCGATATCTAAAGCTCGCTTTGCCATTGCCCAATCTTCGGTAAAGCAGTGCAAAACACCTCCACATTTTTCTGCCTTGTTTTGTTCTAGCATATCCATAGTATCTTGGCGTGCTGAACGAGAATGGATAATTAATGGTTTATTCAGTTTATTTGCAATATCAATTTGTTGAACAAAAAGGGATTGCTGTAATGCTTTGGTTTCCGGCGTGTAGTGATAATCCAACCCTGTTTCGCCAATAGCAACTACTTTTGGATCTTGGGCAAATTCAAACAATTTGTCGTAATCAAAAGGCTCATCTTCTACATTTAATGGGTGAACACCACAAGAAAGCGATACATCATTGCGATGAGCGGTTAGGTTTTTCATTGCTTCAAAACGCCCAACGGTTGTACAAACAGAAAGAAAATGATGAACGCCGCGAGCTTTTGCATTTTCAATCACTTCATCAATATTTTTATGTCGGGTTTCGTAGTCTAAAGAGTCTAAATGGCAGTGTGAGTCAATAATAAATAAGTCTTTCATTTGTTCCTTTTATTGTTCTATTCAAAAATTAAAACCAGTTTCGTCAAGCAGTCCAAGAGCATCAATTCCTGATTAACGGCATTCACTTCTACTAAGTCCCGTTGGGTTTGTTGGAGGATTTGGTGTCCTTGCATTAAGCCGTGAGTGGTGAGCTGTTGGCTAAATGGGATAATGCCGTTTTGGAGATCTGGGTTAAGCCAACCTTGCGTAATGTTCATTTTGGCTTTAAGAGCATCGTTGAAGAAACTTTCGAGCCATTCGAGTTGTTGCAAAACATCTTCTTTTTCTTTGTCGAAGGCTTGGAAGAGTGGCACAACATCTCGGCTTTTATAGAAACGCCAGAAGGTTTGTAGGAACGCTTTTCGTTGTTGCAAGCGGTCATTTTCCAGAAAAGTTTTGCAAATAAGTGGGCGAGAGCGACAAAGGCGGAGAGCGGTTTCTAGCTCGTGCATTGAGGTTGCAGGAAATTCCGTTTGCAACCATTGCATTGCTTCCGTAGTTTGTGGAGCATAAAGTACCCACGTTTGGCTGCGGCTTTGAATGGTCGCTAACACGGTAGATTGCAACGGGGCTTCCAGCAAGAAATAGACATTCTCACGTGGTTCTTCAAGGGTTTTGAGTAGAGCATTGCTGCTGGCTTCGGTTAAGCGATCTACTCCTCGAATATAGACAACGGTATTACCACCTTGTTGAGCGAAATTTTGTAGGTTAGCGATTAACTCTCGCACCTGGTCGATACCGATATCTTTTCCCTCAATAGGTTCTAAGATATGGAAGTCGGGATGATTTTTGCTTTGTATAAGTTGGCAACTTTTGCATTGGGAGCAAGGCTCATTGCTTGTTTTTTCGGTGCAAAGTAACCACTCAGCCACTTTTTTGATTAAAGTATCTGTGCCTAGCCCGACATCGGTTTTAAACAGCAGGGCGTGGTGTCCGTATCCATTTAAAAATGAAGCGATTATTTGTTGGTAAGTGCTTTCAAGCCAAATGTACATTATTTCAGCCAATTTCTAATTGCGTGTTGAATATCTGCGGTAACTTGTTCAATTGATTGTTCTGCATTGATAATGACTGCTTTATCATTATTTTGCGTGAGTTCTAAATAACGCTCACGGGTGCGATAGAAAAAATCTAAACTTTGTTGTTCAATTCTGTCTAATTCGCCTCTGCCTCTGGCTCGCTCTAAACCGATAACAGGATCAAGGTCGAGATAAATCGTTAAATCAGGTTCAAATGTACCAAGAACGGATTCTTTTAATGTTTCGAGTAATTTGCGATCCAGCTTACGTCCTCCGCCTTGATAGGCTTGGGAAGACATATCGTGCCTGTCGCCCAGCACCCATTTACCTTCAGCAAGTGCCGGTTTAATCACATTTTCCACCAGTTGAACACGGGCAGCATAGAGCATTAATAATTCTGCTTTATCGGTTACAGGCTCTTCGGTTTCGTGCTTAATTAAATGACGGAGTTTTTCGGCAAGAGGAGTACCACCCGGTTCACGGGTCATCACGATATTACTAATGCCTGCTTGCTCTAACTCTTTTAAAATTACTTGGTGAGCAGTTGTTTTACCTGCACCTTCTAAGCCTTCAATCACAATAAATTTTCCACGCATAGATTTCTCACTATTTTTTCTGTTCGTTACTTTGATTATTTTTGCGTTTACGTTCAATTTGAATCCACTCTTGTACTGCTTTATTATGCTCGCTCAGAGTGCGACTGAATTTGTGTCCGCCTGTGCCATCGGCTACAAAGTATAAATACGGTGTATCGTCAGGATTTGCTACTGCCTTGATAGACGCCTCGCTTGGCATCGCAATTGGCGTTGGTGGTAAACCATCGATTTGATAAGTGTTATATGGCGTTACTTCTTCTAAATCTTTACGGCGGATATTGCCATCGTAGCGATCACCCATTCCATAAATCACGGTTGGATCGGTTTGCAGACGCATTTTAATACGTAGACGGTTAATGAACACTGAAGCAACTTGAGGGCGTTCGCCTGCAACGCCGGTTTCTTTTTCCACAATAGATGCAAGAATTAACATCTCATACGGATTAGCAAGCGGTAGATTTTCCGATTTATTTTGCCAAGCTTGCTCTAATGCTGTTTTCTGCTTTTGGTAAGCACGTTTTAGCAAGGCTAAATCCGTGGAATTTGGCGTGTAGCTGTAAGTATCCGGAGCAATCCAACCTTCCATTTTTTCGTGTGGAATACCTAGTAATTCAGCGATTTCTTTTTCTGATTTATCTTTTAGCGTCTGTTGTAAATATTTCGCTTGGCTAAGTTGTTCACGCCAAACCTTGAATGTTCTGCCTTCAATAAACTGCACATTTAATTGCACTTCTTTCCCTGAACTTAAATGAGCGAGTAAATCTTTTACTGTTGTTAAACCATTTAAGGAATAAGCCCCGGCTTTGAATTTACTTAATTCAGGGTGCAGTCGCATCAAATAGGGGAGTAGATCCGCATCATTGTGCGTAACAATGCCTTGTTCTTCTAATAATGTGGCTAATTTTGTGCTTGAAACGCCTCGTTCCAGTACGAAAAGTTGGTCTGGCTGAGCCGTGATTTTATGCTCTGCTAAATTGTTAAGTTTTTGGTAGCCGTAAAATACTCCACCAAGGGCGATAATACCGACTAAACCTAATGCAATAAGGATTTTTTTTAACATCGAAATTGAATGAAATTAGGGAAAACGAGTTAAATTTTACTATAAAGCGGTCGGTTTTTCAGAAAAATTTGCAAATGTGATTTGAATAAATGGTGGGTCATGAAGGATTCGAACCTTCGACCAACGGATTAAAAGTCCGCTGCTCTACCGACTGAGCTAATGACCCTCAAGGAGGTATTATAAGATAATGGTGGGTCATGAAGGATTCGAACCTTCGACCAACGGATTAAAAGTCCGCTGCTCTACCGACTGAGCTAATGACCCTCAAGGAAGTATTATAAGATAATGGTGGGTCATGAAGGATTCGAACCTTCGACCAACGGATTAAAAGTCCGCTGCTCTACCGACTGAGCTAATGACCCATAATCTTGCGTAACGAGGGCATATCATACGGATTTTTGAAAGTTTGGCAAGTTTTTTTTCTCTAAAAAATGTTGAGTGTGTGGTTTATAAGCAATTTTACGGAAAATTAAACAGTTTGATACAAAATACAAACGGGCTTTTATCTTTTTCTGAAAATAAGCTATAATCACGCCGTTTATTTAACCATCAATTTTAGAAGGAAAACAAAATGGGCTTAGAATTAGTTCCAGCTGGTAAAGAATTACCAGATGATATTTATGTTGTAATTGAAATTCCGGCAAATTCAGATCCAATCAAATACGAAGTGGACAAAGAAACCGGTGCATTATTTGTGGATCGCTTTATGGCAACTGCAATGTTCTATCCGGCAAACTACGGTTATGTAAATAATACTTTATCATCTGATGGTGACCCGGTAGATGTATTAGTACCAACGCCATACCCATTACAGCCGGGTTCAGTGATTCGTTGCCGCCCGGTTGGTGTATTAAAAATGACCGATGAAGCAGGTGGTGATGCGAAGGTAGTTGCCGTTCCACACACTAAATTAAGTAAAGAGTACGATCACATTAAAGATGTAGGTGATTTACCGGCATTATTAAAAGCTCAAATCCAACACTTCTTCGAAAGCTATAAAGCGTTAGAAGCAGGCAAGTGGGTGAAAGTTGAAGGTTGGGGCGATGTAAACGAAGCTCGCCAAGAAATCTTAGAATCTTTCGAGCGTGCTAAAAAATAATTTTGATCTGAATGCCAAACAGATTTGTTTGGCATTTTTTGTGGGAAATCAATATGAATTTTATTAAAAAATTAGGTCTTTCAGTTTTTTTAGCTACTGCAGTGGTTTCTTGTGCCACAACAGAAAGTATTAACCAAGAAGCAGCACAAAGTTATGCTCAAGTAAAATCACAAGCCCACCAGCAAAATGCGATTGATACTACATCTCCTACCGCAAAACGTGTTCACGCGGTTTTCCATAAGATGAAGCCTTATGCAGAAAAATCAAATGCAACAGGTACGCCTTTTCATTGGGAAATCACAGTTTTAAAATCGGATGAACTGAATGCGTGGGCAATGCCGGGCGGTAAAATGGCATTTTACACAGGCTTAGTGGAAAGACTTGATTTATCTAATGATGAAATTGCGGTAGTGATGGGACACGAGATGGCTCACGCCTTAAAAGAGCACGGAAAATCGGATCGTACAGTAACAATGATTAGTGGCATTGTAGGTGCGATAGCAGATATTGCAGTAACTGCTTCAACAGGTATAAGCACAGAAGGTTTATTAAGCACAGGTGTTGACTTAATTGCCACCAAGCCATTCTCTCGTAGCCAAGAAAATGAAGCAGATGAAGTCGGTTTAATGTTGATGGCAGAATCAGGTTATAACCCGTCAGCAGCACCAAACGTGTGGATTAAAATGAGTAAAGCAAACGGCGATTCAGGTTTATCAATTTTCTCAACCCACCCATCAAATGCGGATCGCCAAGCAAATCTGGCTCGCCTTGTACCAGAAGCGATGAAAGTTTATAACGCACGCAAATAAGATGACCAGCGGGTTACAAAAGCATCGCTTTTTGAACGTTGGCAAAGCCTACGGCAGCGAAGCTGTGAACAATCCTAACAAGGATTGTGAATAATTTTCACTGATTTTTTGCAAAAAAATGCTCTTGATAATTCAAGAGCATTTTTATTTGCAGTTTCAAATCAATTAGTAACGTACAAAGCCGACTAATTCGTAAACCTTATCTAACGTTGATTTCGCTCTCGATCGTGCTTTATCAGCACCTTCACGGTAGATTTTTTCAAGCAAGGCTTCGTCTTGGCGGTAGTGGTGATAGCGTTCTTGTAAGTCGGTTAATAACTCAGAGACTTTATCCGCCACTTCGGTTTTGAGATGTCCGTACATTTTACCTTCAAATTCAGCTTCTAATTCAGCGATAGTTTTGCCGGTAATCGCAGAGAGAATATCCAATAAGTTAGACACGCCCGCTTTATTTTGCACGTCATAACGTACTACAGGTGGTTCATCGCCGTCAGTCATTGCACGCTTGATTTTCTTCGCGACTGCTTTCGGATCTTCTAACAAGCCGATTACGTTATTACGGTTATCATCTGATTTTGACATCTTTTTCGTCGGCTCAAGTAGTGACATCACTCTCGCCCCTGATTTCGCAATAAAGACTTCCGGCACGGCAAAAACCGGCTCAATCACATTGCCTTCAGCATCTTTCTTTCCATATAACGCATTGAAACGGTTAGCAATATCACGGGTGATTTCTAAGTGCTGTTTTTGGTCATCGCCCACCGGTACTTGGTTCGCTTGGTATAGCAAAATATCCGCTGCCATTAGCACCGGGTAAGTAAATAAGCCCACGTTTACGTTTTCTTCATAGCGGGCAGATTTATCTTTAAATTGTGTCATTCGGCTCATTTCGCCAAAATAGGTGTAGCAGTTTAAGATCCACGCCAGCTGTGCGTGTTCCGGCACGTGAGATTGAATGAAGATCGTGCTTTTGTTCGGATCGATACCACAAGCTAAATAAAGGGCTAACACATCAAGGATAGATTTGCGTAACGCTTCGGGATCTTGACGCACGGTAATAGCGTGTTGATCGACAATACAATACACACAGTCATAATCATCTTGCATTTTTACCCAGTTGCGTAACGCCCCTAAGTAGTTGCCAATCGTCAATTCACCAGAGGGCTGCACGCCACTAAATACAATAGGTTTGGTCATTTTATTTTCTCGTTTTAATTGCAAAAAATTGTGGAAATTATACCGCTTGTCGCCCTATTCGCCTACAATTTTCAACACGTCTTTAAATTCGCTAGTCACAAAAGTCGGGTTGGATTGTTCAATCGGGATATTGTAGTTGTAGCCATAGGTTAATCCCACAACATCACAGCCGGCGGCTTTTGAGGCGATAATATCGTTTTCCGAATCGCCCACGAATAAGAGTTCTTGTGGGGTAATGCCAAATTTTTCACAGATAAAGAACATTGGATCCGGGTGCGGTTTGATTTTAGGGAGGGATTGCCCGCCTAAGGTTTCATCAAACAGATGATAAATACCGAATGCAGACAGCACCGGCTCAACTAATTTGGTTGGCTTGTTGGTAATCACCACCAGCGGATAGCCTTTGGCTTTTAAGGTTTCCAATGTTTCTTTCACATTCGGATAAAGCTCGCTCTCTTCGCAAACATAGGTGGCGTAGTATTTGTCAAAGCTGGCTCGCATTTTCACCAACTGCTCGGCATCAAAGATTTTGCCAGTGTGGTTAATGGCGTTTTGGAAGAAAATATCCGCCCCTTTGCCGACCCAAGTTAGCACTTTTTGTTGCGTGACAGTGGGCAAGCCAGCCTCTAAAAACATAGCATTGGCAACTAAGGTGAGATCGGGTAGGGTGTTAATTAAAGTTCCGTCTAAATCGAAACCGATGACTTTATATTTTTTCATTGTATCTCCTTAAAAAACACAAGCGGTCGTTTTATGCAAATTTTTTGCCATTTTCGACCGCTTGTTATTATTTCACTTTGTTTATTTTATACGCCCACGCCATAATCAAGATTCCGCCGATAATCATCGGTAAAGAGAGCAATTGCCCACGCGTGATTAAATCAGCAGTAGTATTTACGTTAGGGTCGATTTCTCGAAAATATTCCACAATAAAGCGGAACGTGCCGTAGCCAATTAAAAATAAGCCTGCAACAGAGCCTGTCGGACGAGGTTTTTTGATGAACCAGTTGAGGATAAAGAGTAGCACCACACCTTCTAAAAAGGCTTCGTAGAGCTGTGATGGGTGGCGGGGTAGATAGCCACCGCTTGGGAATAATACCGCCCAAGGTACATCGGTTACACGTCCCCAAAGTTCATCATTAATGAAATTGCCGATACGCCCCATTCCTAGTCCGAATGGTACGAGCGGTGCGATAAAATCAGCCGTTTGCCAGAAACTGCGTTTTTGGCGGTGGGATACCCAAATCATTGCAACAATCACTCCAATTAAGCCACCGTGGAACGACATTCCCCCTTCCCAAATGCGGAAAAGGTAGAGTGGATCTTGTAAAAAACGGTCGAAATTGTAGAAGAACACATCGCCAATGCGTCCGCCTAAAACAACACCCCAGAAACCGGTGTAGATTAAGTTATCAACTTGTTCGGTTGTCCACACGCCGTTAGAATTTTTGGCTCTTTTCATTCCTAGCCAGTAAGCAAAGGCGAATCCTGCTAAATACATTAAGCCATACCAACGTAGGGCAATCGGACCAATTTCAAAGACGATAGGGCTGATTTGTGGAAATTGAATAAATTGTTCGTTCATAGCTTCCTTATTTTAAAAACATATTGATGGCAATTGCTACAAGCAACATTGCAAAGGCTTTTTTTAGCATCGGAACAGGTAATGCGTTCGCGGCACTTGCTCCCATTTTTGAGGTAAAAAACGAAGTGGCGGTAATACCGAGTAGGGCTGGCAGATAGACATAACCCAGAGAATAATCCGGCATTCCTTCTAAGCCCCAACCGCTCACAATAAAGCTGATTGTGCCGGATAAACCTAAAAATGCCCCACAAAATGAAGATGTCCCAATGGCTCGTTTAATATCTAAACCACGATCGTTTAAAAACGGTACAATAAATGCTCCGCCTGCGATTCCTGCCATACTAGACAGTGTTCCAATCACACTTCCCCCTACTAATGTGGTTTGTAAGGTAAGCGGTTTATTTTTCGGTGCTCTTTTTAAGGTGAAAAGCATTTTTCCTGCAAGATATAACACCATTACCGCAAAGATTTTAGACATAATTTGCGGATCGAGCTTACTTACCACCAAGCCGGATAGAAATACCGAGATCATTAATGCCGGAATAAAAGATTTACTGGTTTGTATATCAACATTTCCCAACTTATGATGGCGTTGAGCAGACGAAAATGCAGTAATAATAATGGTTGAGAACGACGTACCTAACGCGGTAGACATTATATATTCAGGCGGCACGCCTGCCATTGGTAGTAAAAAAACCAAGCTCGGGACGATGATTAAACCGCCCCCAATACCGAATAATCCTGCTAAAAAGCCAACAAATACCCCTAAAAATAGACAGCTTAACAAAATAGTCATTATTATTTTCCTTTTTGGTTATGTTGATGCCAACTCCGATACGGCTTGCGATTTTCCTGTTTATAAGGTTTGGCGGAGTCCTGAAAGGATTTTCTAGTCGCGTGAGAAAATTTTTCATCACGCTCGGTACGAGATTTTTCAAGCGGTCTATCTTCAGCATTTTTTTGCATATTATTTTGCAGAACCTGTGCAAATTCTTTCATTGCTTTACGATAAACATCTCGTTTAAAAGAAACGACCTGACGAACAGGATACCAAAAGCTTACCCATCGCCAGCCGTCAAATTCCGGATTTTTCGTCGTTTTTAGATTAATTAGACTTTCATCACTAATAAGTTGCAATAAAAACCAGCGCTGTTTCTGCCCAATACACACAGGACCGGAACCTTCATTGCGTACCAAGCGTTTTGGCAGCTTATATTTCAGCCAATATTTAGACGCCCAAAGTAATCGCACATCTTTCTTCGTTAAGCCGACTTCTTCATAAAGCTCACGGTACATTGCTGTTTCAATGTTTTCCCCCTCGTTAATGCCGCCTTGCGGAAATTGCCAAGAGTTTTGACCAAACCGTTTTGCCCACAGAACTTGTCCGTGCTTGTTACAGATAACGATTCCAACATTTGGGCGGTAGCCATCGAAATCGATCACTCGACCACCTAATGAATAAATTTAGAATACGGGAATTGTTTCATACTTTGAGTTGATTTGCAAAAAATCCATTAAATCCGACCGCTTGTGAATAACTTTGTGGATAACTATTGAATTTCAAGGGTATAAGCTGAGGATAACTACGCTGAACGTTGTAAAATAGAGTAGTTAATCAGATCTGAAAATACGATCTTTTTCTTAAGCAATGATCTGGATAAAGATCAAGTTGTTGATTTTTTTCTCATCAAAATAAGGTTAAATTTTAAAATGAGTAAACCGAGAAATTTTTACTTGCTAAAGCGTATTGAGTTATCCCCACCATTTGTGGATAAAGATGTGATAGTTTTTCAAAATAGGCGTGAATAACTTAAAAAAACTATTCGATATTTTGAAAATATAAAATAAAATCAAATAGTTATATTTATTTCATAGAGCTGTGAATAGGCAGGGATTTTATTGGTTGTTTTTTGTTCTATATGATGAATTAGACAAAATAGCTTAAAAAGGGGCAAAGCCCCTTTAATTGTTAAAATTTAAATTCTACTGAAGCCATCGCATAACGTTCAGGGGCGAGATAACGATTTAACCCCTCACCTGTTATGCTATTTGCAACTCCTGGGCTCGTAACACCAATAGTTCTTAGGTTATCCCAAGTCCAATATTTTTTATTAAAGAGGTTATAAACGCCTACTTTAACAATTGCTCTTTCCCCAAATTTTTTGTGTGCAACCAAATCAAATACGGTTGCAGAATTACTTAAGTATGGGTAAGTAGTCAGCGAGCTATCGTAGCTTAAATAACCAGTATTGGCTAAAATCGCATATTGTTGTGCATCTTTAGCCTTTTTACCTTGTGTATATGTGCCGTTTAGGTGAACTGCCCAGTCATTGTTTGAAGCTCGATAACCTATACCAAATAAGGCTTTTAGGGGTTGAACAGTCAGTAAATCAGAGCCATCATCACGTTTCCCTTTAGCATAGCCAATTCCGCCATTCAGCTCAAAGCCTTGTGGGATCGCATTCCACGCAGCATTTAAGTCTAAAGTTCCGTTAATATCAACACCTTTGATTTTGGCTCGGTGGACATTTTGCGATTGGTAAATATTTCTCCCAACAGTTGCAAGATCAATCAGATTTCTATAATGGGTGTGGTAAGCCGTTACGCTCAAATTGCCTAATGAACCATTACCTACCAGTGAAATTTGATTACCTAAGCTGGTTTCTGGTTTCAAGTTGGTATTTGCTAGGAAAATTTGGCTCATACCACGCCCTTGAACCTCACGGTTAAAGAACATTTCACTTGCAGTCGGTGTTCTAAAGCCACGACTGATCTTATAGCCAACCTGCCATACAGGGGAGAGTTGATAATTTAAACCAATATCGCCAGCCCAATTATTAAACTGTTTATTTGAAACTCTATTATCATCAGAACTTAAAGCTGTTCTTTCATATCTTGCATTAATATGGCTTGATAATCGCTGATTTAACAGGATTGAATCTCCCAATAAAATATGGAAGTTTTTTGTTTTTGCTGGCGACTGCATATTTTGATCGGTTGGCGTAATACCTGCTGTATAGGTTTTCATATCAAAACGGAAATCAGATACTCCATAGCCTAATTCAGTTGAAAATCTATGTTCTGTACTCCCTAGATGGGCTGGCTTGAAGGTGCTTGCTAACCTGCCTTCAACCGTGTTGGTATGAAAGGCACGCTTGGTATTATCTGTTTTTACGCCTCTTGTTGTATTAATTTGATCATTTCTACCCGAAATTTCGGTGTCTTGTTTAGTTACAGAGAACTTAATATTCTCAAAAATAGTTGCTTTTGGCGTATATAAATAGGTAACACCATAGGTGTCTATTTCTTGCACATCAGTGAAATCACGCAATGTTGTTTCTGAGTAGGAAAGTTCCTGACCGACCATTTTACGGCGTTGTTTTAAGGCTTTCAGTTCAAGGCGATTTTCATCATTCCATTTTAGACCCATTTTGGCTAAGTAACTGTATTGGTTATTTTTGTAAGGATTTGGTAATCCACGCCCGGTTCCCATAATATTAGGCCCATTTGAGGTGGTTTGCACTTCATTACCCTGACGGTGGCTATAGACAAAAAGTGCATCTGCATATTGTCCGTCTGCAGCTATAGATGCCGTTTTAATATGCTCTTTATTTTGACCGTTATAGCCATACTTTAGCATTCCGCCAGCTTTACGATCTTTCATTAAAATATCATCAACTGTTTTAGTGGTGTAATTGACCGCTCCTCCTAATGCACCGTTAACTGCTGATGTGCTTGAGCCTTTTTCAATAGACACATTACCCATTAATTCAGTATCAATTTCAGGGCGAGATTTGTTGTAATAACTATAGCGACTAAATGTAGCATAGTTATTTGATGCTGCTGATGAGATACCATCAACGGTGATAGTAACTTGATTATTCTCAACACCACGAATATTAAATCCTTGCGAACCAAAGCGACCTGTTTGAGGTACACCCATATCGGTACTATAACGTACTAAGTCTTGATTGCTATTTATAATTTGCTGTTTGAGCAGATTTTTGTGTTGTTCATTAACTTCAATTGTCTCTAGTTCAACAGAGTTTACGGCTGTTTCTTGGGCAAGTGAAAGTTGGGAAATAGCAGTAGTAATAACTATCGCTAATGTGGTTCGCTTGATATGCATATTTGATAGCTCCTTAAGTGATTTTAAATGTTATAAAAGTGTTAATATCATATCATTTTTGTTGAAAAACAAAACAAGAATTATTATCATTTAATAAAAAATAAAAATCAATGGAGTTATGAAAATGAAATCTTTTCTTTTGTCATTAATTACAATGACTTTGGCTTTGAGCAATGCACAAGCGGCTGAAAAAATTGTTTCTACGGCAGGTTATGCTTCTGAAATTGTAGCGGAATTAGGTAGAGGGGATAATTTAGTGGGTGTTGATACCACCTCGATTAAACCCGAAGCAGAGATGGAGAAAAAGCCTAAAATCGGTTATCGTCGCCAGCTTTCTGCTGAAGGTATTCTTTCATTAAAACCTGATTTAATTATTCTTGCACCTGATGCGGGCCCTCAAGCCGTGATTGATCAAATAAAAGCGAGTGGTATTGCATTGCTTTACTTAGAAAATAAACAAAGTTTAGAAGGCATTCGTGATGATATTGCTCAAATCGCTAAAACGATTGGAGCAGAGACAGAGGCAAAATTATTAACAGAAAAAATTTTGGCAGATGAGCAAAAATTGATTGCTCTGCGTAACCAACATTCAGCAGATATAAATGCGTTAGTATTAATCGATACCCCAACACAAGGTGTATTTGGTTTAGGAAAGGATAGTGCTGGCGAACATTTTTTGAGCTTATTAAAACTGAATAATAGCTTTGATGCACAAGGGAATAAACCATTATCAAGAGAATCCTTAGCAGCCAGTAAAGCAGATATTATTCTGCTTGCCTCTCGCAATCAAGCAAAGGAAGCCGCAACTATTGCAAAATTACCACAAACACATACTCAATATGAACAGTTGCTCAATACACAAGCGGGCAAAAAAGGGTGTATTTTTACCATTAACATTTTAGATGCGTTAGGCTTTGGGCCTCACACCGCTCATTATGCTCATCAAATTTTAAGTGCTATTCAACCTTGTTTAAAATAATGGGATCAGCTTTGAAACTACATTTAATCTTTATTTTCACGCTTATTATCAGTCTCATTATTTGTAGCCATCTAGGGGCAACCTCGTTGCCTCTATCTGCTTGGTATTGCAGTTCTTCAGACTGTGAAAGTGCTGCTTATATTTTGTGGCAAATTCGGCTGCCTCGTTTACTTGGAGCATTATTAATAGGGGCTGCTCTTGCCATAAGCGGTGCGACGATGCAAGGCTTATTCCGAAATCCATTAGTTGATCCCGGTATTATTGGTGTGTCATCTGGTGCAGCACTCGCTGCTGCTTTATATATTGTCATTATTCAGCCGCTAATGCCTCAATCTATCACTATCTACGCTCTACCTATTGCAGCATTTTTAGGTGGCTGGTTGGTCACTTTTATGCTTTATCTGCTCTCTCAGCGGAATGGGCAATTACACATTGCGATTATGTTATTGATTGGTATTGCATTAGCAGCATTTACAGGAGCTTTGACAGGCATACTGATTTATATTGCCGATGACAATCAACTTCGCTCTTTAACATTTTGGAGTATGGGATCTTTAGCAGGAATGAATTGGCAGATGGTAGCGATGATGGCAGTTATTGTCGTTATTTGTAGCCCTCTAATTTGGCGAGAGCATAGAGCATTAAATGCCCTAACATTAGGCGAAGAAGATGCCCAATATATTGGTTTTGAGATTGCGAAAGTAAAACGCCGCCTTGTCTTTTATGTAGCATTACTAACAGGAGCGAGCGTTGCCTGTGTTGGAGCTATCGGCTTTGTTGGGCTGGTTATTCCGCATTTAATGCGATTAATCGGGGGAAGTAATCATCGCTATTTGTTAGTAAACAGCTTAATTGTTGGTGCTATTTTATTAATGATTGCAGATACTCTGGCAAGAACAATAGCTGCACCGGCAGAAATTCCTATTGGTATTTTTACTGCCTTATTCGGTGCACCATTCCTTGCAGTAATGGTATGGAAAAGTGGGAAAAATCTATAATGACAAACTTATTAACTTGCCAAGATTTAACGGTTTACCATCAACAAAAACGGTTGTTGCATATTCAAGATGTCTCTTTTAAACAAGGCAAATTTACTACCATAATTGGTCCAAATGGAGCAGGAAAAACTACCTTACTGAAAGCCTTAAGTGGTTGTAATGCAAGCTCTAACAGGGCGGTTTTTTATCAAAATAACAGTCTACAACATTTAAGTGGTGCTTTATTAGCACAAAAACGTGCAATGCTGAGCCAGCAAAGCCAAATAGCTTTCCCACTTAATGTAGAAGAACTCGTGAGGTTAGGGCGAGAGCCGTATCGCCATAGTGAATTTGCAAAATTTAATGAAAAAATAACCGCTTGGGCAATAGAGGCTATGTCTTTAACTGACTTGCGAGCAAGAAGCAGTACTCAGCTCTCTGGCGGAGAGCAACATAGAGCCCAGATTGCAAGGGTATTGGCTCAACTCGTTCCTGAGCCGAATGCTGATTTGAGTGGAAAGTGGCTTTTACTTGATGAACCCACCAACCATTTAGATATTCATCATCAATATCAACTTTTTGCTCTGCTACAAAAGCTAAAACAGCAAGGTTTAACGATTATCGCTATTCTCCACGACCCAGCATTAGCAATCAATCAATCTGATTATATTCTGATGTTAAAAAACGGGGAGAAATTTGGCAAATATACCGCAGCAGAAGTAGCCGAAAATGCCTTATTAGATAGTTTGTATGAAATGAAAATGGGGTGTTGTTACTGCGTAAATACTAACCAATACTATCTTTGCCCTAGATTAAGTTAGTAATGACATATAAGGCTGCAAAAGCAGCCTTAACTAAGATGGAGAATTTTATTTTGCTGCTACGGTAAAGCGTTTAAACAGATGTGCTTGTTGTTCTACATCGTCAGCAATCGCAATGGCTAAATCAGCAACTGAAATGCCAGCTGGAATATCACCATTCATTAGCAATTCTTCGCTACCTAAACGGTACGAACCTAAGCGTTCTTCGCTAAATCCGCCATCAGCTCCTAAACTGGCTGGTGGGGAGATGAACGCCCAGTTCACATCTCGGCGATCACGCAAGTCGTTTAATAAATGGCGAGCAGCATTCGCACCGTCATAGATCTCTTTCGGGAAATTCGGTGTATCAATTACTTGAAGATTTGGAGCGACATAGAGACTACCGGCACCGCCAACCACTAATAAATACTGTACTTCAGCAGATTTTGCCGCTTCTACAATCGCATTCGCCCCTCGTGTGAAATCAGCCCCGATATTTGGGTTTGCCCAGCCCGGGTTAAAGGCACTGATTACTGCATCAACGCCTTTTAGTTGCTTAGCAAAATTTGCATTTTCTACGTCAAAAGCGACCGCTTGCACGTTGTCGGCTTTCGCCACGTTTTCTACGTTACGGGCAAAGGCGATGACTTGATGACCTCTGTCGGCTAATTCTTTGACGACAGCTGAACCCACATAACCTGTTGCACCAATGACTGCGATTTTTTTCATTTTGTATTCCTATGTTAAGTTGAATTGACGAAATATATTTTAATGAAATAATAATTTGGATAAATAGCAGTTTTTGAATAAAATTATTTCATTTTTTGAAAAAGAAAGAGTAAGTATGGACAGAATTCAAGCAATTAATATCTTTTTAACCATTGTCGAAACCGGCAGTTTTACTGCCACTGCTGAAAAATTAGATTTATCTAAACCGATGGTAAGTCGTGCAGTGGCGATGTTGGAAGAGTGGTTCAATGCTCGTTTGTTACAACGTACCACACGCAAAGTTTCGCTTACTGAAGCAGGGGAACAAGCGGTTGAATATTGCCAAAAAATTGCAAACTTAACAGAGAATATAGAGCAAGATTTCCTTGCTCGTTCGGGGGAATTGAGTGGAACATTGCGTATTTCTGCCGCAATTTCGTTTGGTGGCTCGCACCTGGTTACTGCGTTACAAGCTTTTATGCAAAAGCATCCAAAAGTGTCGGTGCAATTACAGCTTTCAGATCAGAAAGTAGATTTATTTGATGAACGTATCGATCTTGCTCTACGCTTTACCGATAACCCGGATGCAGGTTTAGTCGCTCGAAAATTAGGCACTATTCATTCACGACTGGTTGCTACACCTACTTATCTTGCTCAATATGGTGTGCCAAATAAACCCGAAGATTTGGTTCATCACCGCTATCTTGCTCACGCTAATGTAAACCGTAAGAGCTGGAAGTTTTATCGAGATGGACAAGAAACGATTTTAGAGCTAGTAAGTCCTTTCTGCGTTAATGATACGAATGCGTTACTTAATGCCATTATGGCAGACGGCGGAATTGCAATGCTCCCAAACTATATGCTGACAGAGCAACTCAAACAAGGGCGTTTGCAACCTTTGCTGACCGACTGGCAATTGCCGATTTATCCTCTATATGCTCTCTACCCAACTCGTCATCATTTACCGCTAACGGTACGTGCTTTGGTGGATTTTCTGGCAGAGTATTTTGCGAAGCAGAATTGGTAGGTTGCAATTAGCACTAAGCAAGCTAATATCCATAGCATAAATTTAAGCGTTTTTTTAAAATCGTTACCTTTTTCCAAAAGAAAACCGATTGAGCTTAACACTCAATCGGTTGTTGGTATCAGCTCAATTTAAGCCTTTAAACTTGCCATATCAATTACAAAACGATATTTCACATCTGATTTCAACATACGTTCATAAGCATTGTTGATATTTTGCATATCAATCATTTCCACATCTGGTACGATGTTGTGCTCCGCACAGAAATCCAGCATTTCTTGAGTTTCTTTAATACCACCGATGACAGAAGCCGCAATTGAGCGTCTGCCCATAATCATCGGTACGGTGTTGATTGTTTGTTCTAGCTCACCGACCAAGCCGACTAGAACCAATGTGCCATCTAATGCTAGCGTTGGAATATAAGGCTTTAAGTCGTGAGTGTATGGCACGGTATCAATAATCACATCAAAAGTATTAGTCACTTCTTGCATTTGAGCTTCATCGGTTGAAAGCACAACACGGCTTGCTCCTAAGCGGAACGCATCATCAGATTTTCCTGCCGAACGAGTGAACAGAGTAACTTCCGCTCCCATTGCAGCCGCTAATTTTACCGCCATATGTCCAAGACCACCTAAGCCAATAACACCGACTTTCGAGCCTTTTTGCACATTCCAGTGGCACAGTGGTGAGTAAGTGGTAATGCCCGCACAAAGTAGTGGAGCAACCGCTTTGGTATCAAGTTTTTCAGACACTTTTAACACAAAATCTTCGCTCACTACCACGCCTGTACTGTAACCACCTTGTGTAAGTGAACCATCAAAGCGGTCATTTGAGCCATAAGTACCGATATGTCCGTGTTCACAGTATTGCTCTAAGCCGTGCTGACAAGGCGAGCAAGTACGGCACGAATCGACCATACAACCCACGCCCACTAAATCACCGATTTGGAATTTATTTGCTTTGCTCCCCACTTTGGTTACTCGACCAATAATTTCGTGTCCGGGAACGATAGGATAGGTGTGAGTAAATCCCCAGTCATTACGAGCTGTGTGTAAGTCGGAATGGCATACACCACAATATAGAATATCAATTAACACATCATCTTCACGCAATTCACGGCGTTCAAAAGAGTGAGGCTCAAGGTCAGTTGTTGCACTAAATGCAGCATAGGATTTTACAGGGTAAGTCATAGGTTTTCTCCGTTAAACTTAAAGTGAATGTAATGTTCTTGAATGAAATTCAATATGTTCGCTGATAAATCTGAATTGCAAAATATTAAACAAAATAGACCGCTTGTTTGTTACAAGCGGTCTGATTTTTTAATTATTCTACAAATTGCATAACTTGCTCAAAGGTTTTGCGGGATTTTTGGCGGATTTCTTTATCTTGATAGCCAAAGGTGCACATCACTGAAATGCCCCACTCGTTCGGGTCGAATAAGCCTGCGTCAGCCAAAATTTGGTTTACTTCTTTATAAGCAAAACCTTCGATTGGGCAAGAATCTACGCCAATCATTGCCGCCCCGGTCATCATATTACCTAGTGCGATGTAAGTTTGTTTACTTGCCCAGTCGAACAGGCTGCGTTCGTTGTCTAAAATACCAATATCTTGTTCTTGGAATTTTTTATACACCGCCATTGCTTTTTCACGAGCCTCGCCTTCTAAACCACGTCTATCCATAATTTCAGCAAAATATTGGCTATCAAAGCGAGCATTTTTCTTGGCTAAAATTACCACGATATGGCTTGAAGTTTCCATCGTTGGAATGCCCCAGCAATATGGCTTGATTGCTTGGCGGAGTTCTGGATTTTGTAACACGATAAACTGCCACGGTTCAGAACCAACCAAGCTTGGGCTTAAACGACCCAGTTCTAAAATATAGTTCATATCTTCAGCCGGGATTTTTTTATTACCATCGTAAGAACGGGTTGAAGCACGGTAGTGGAAGGCGTTTAACACGTCATCTTTGTTTAAAAAATTCATTTTGTTTCTCCGATAAAAATTAGTTTACATAAAGCCACGTTGATATTGGCGTGGTACAAATTGCATTGGACTGCCGTCAAATTGATTTTGCTGATATTGAGCGTTCAGCACCCAATTCGGATCACGCAATAATGCACGCCCAACGGCGATTAAGTCGGCATTTTCTAAGCCTAAAACGTGGTCGGCAACGGACGGATTGTCCAACATTCCCACCGCAATCACAGGTAAAGCGGTCGCTTTTTTGACTTTTTCTGCAAGGTAAACTTGATAGCCTGCGTAAAATTCCGGGTGGTTGCCTGCGTGAAGCACACCGTCGCCACCGCCACTCACATCAAGCACGTCCGCCCCAGCTGAGGCAAAACGTTTTGCCACTTCGACACCATAATCGCTATCAAAGCCGTCTTTACCGTACTCTTGTGCTGAAATTCGCACGATTAACGGCATCTCCGCCGGCATTACCGCTTTCGCTGCTTGAATAACTTGTTCACCGAATAGCATTGGATCTTTGCCGTATTCATCTGTGCGTTTATTTGATTTTGGCGAGTAGAATTGGTGGATTAAATAGCCGTGTGCGGCGTGAAGTTCAATCGTATCAAATCCTGCTGCTACGGCACGTTTTACTGAATTTTGGAATGCGACTACCAGCTCTTTGACTTCTTCTGTGGTTAATTCACGTGGGGTAATCAGGTTTTGCCCTGCATAATCTAATTCACCATAATGAATGGCTGAAGGTGCAACCGCATTTGGTTCGTCTTGAGCTTTACGCCCTGCGTGGGCGATTTGAATACCGATTTTTGTACCCTGAGCGTGAACGCTATCAACAAGGCGTTTAAATTCTGCTTGTTGCTCATCGTTCCACAAACCCAAGCAGTTCGGCGTGATACGCCCGTTCGGGGCAATATTGGTCATCTCAACAATAATCAAACCAACCCCACCAATCGCACGGCTGGTGTAATGCACAAAATGCCAATCGTTCGGCACGCCGTCAGTGGCGGAATATTGACACATCGGTGGCATCACCACACGGTTTTTCAGTTCAAGATTTTTGATTTTAAAAGGGGTGAATAATTTTCTAAATTTAGCCATTTTGGGATTCCTATGAAAAAACTGACAGAATGATAAGTAAAGGGGAATATCGTTTCAAATTGATTATTCTTATATGGAGATATAAGGAAGGATAATATATAAAAGCAAACAAGCGGTCAGAATTTCCCAAAATTTTGCAAATTTCAGGCAGATTTTGACCGCTTGTTATTCCACTATCATTTGAATAGCAGGGAGGGTTTATTATTCAGACCTTCTTAATTCATCTAAAATCCGCTCAATATGCTTGCCTTTAAATTGCGTTTTAAATTCAACTTTAATGCCTGTATCTGCACTTAATTTATCAAATAAAATTTGTGCATATTTGATTTTTTCTTTTTCATCGGTGCGTAAATCAAATTCATAAGCATCTTTGGTTTCTACCACGAGATTTAAAGTTTGTGTGCCATCTTTATGGTGCAACACATAAGCAAAATCAGGCGAATATATTCCGCCCCCTGCCACAGGAATGGCAATGGTATTTTTGGGTATTTTGGTAAAGACGGTAACATAATCCAAATTAAGCAGGATATTTTCTTTTTCAAGAGGCGAATCATAAAACAGCGTTTCAAACAAATAATTATCCGCCACCATATCCGTTTCGCCTACACGCCCAATATCCGATGATGAAATACTATCTTTAACATTTCCTTTATCATCGGTAAATGCCGTTGGGTGAACTTGGCTATTAACTTCGGTATAGCCAATGGTTTGGGTTGCCAAAAAATGTTGCAATAACCATTTTCTAAACAAAGTATGAATATGTCTAATATTATAGCGAGTTTGATGTGTGTTATCCGTCCAATTTAATTCCGCTAACACTTGATGTAAACTTTTTAGGCTCACATTCAAGCTCATCGCCAATTCATTGGCAAATTCGCCATAGCTAAGTACATAGCCTGTATTTTCTATCAGCTTTTCTCGTCCGCCATATTTCACCTGAATATCATCAGACTGCACCTGCAATTCTTGTGCTTGCATTGTGGCATAGCTTGTGTCCAATTTACCTATGACATTGTTGGCAAAAAATTGTTTTAATAACCCATAAAAAGTGTGTTCATTGTCAATTTGATAATTTAACACCACTCGGCGGTTTAGAGTTTCCCACAGCGTTTTTAAAGCGTGATATTTATCTTTTCTAATCAATACGGTTTCTTTTTTACCGATACCTGTTTGAATTTTATTGTTCAACGAACTTTCAAATTCAAAGGCTTTGGGATAGGCAAGTTGTAATTTTTGCCAGCCGTTTTCCAATAAATTTAAATCGTCATCAATAATGCCATCATCTGCCAAATGGTTAATGATTTTGCGTTTGGTTTCATTGGGATAAGCGAGTAAAATTTTGGCAAGCAATTCATCTTCTAATTTTTTTGGAATAATCACTTTTTCGCCTGATTTTTCACGGATGTCCCGAATTAAATCTGACACAAAATCTTTTTCACTAAAATCCACAAAATAATTTAAATAAAACTGCTCGCTTTTTTCACGGTGCATAAATTCATTGACAGGCAAACGAAGTCCACGCCCCACTTCTTGAAGTTTACTGGTTTCAGAACCGCTTGACCGCAATTTACAAATGACAAACACATTAGGATTATCCCAACCCTCACGCAATGTCCATTTTGAAAAAATAAAACGGCGTGGATTATCCAAATCAAGGAGTTTTTCTTTTTCATATAAAATTTCATTGATTTGTTTTTCTATATGTTCGTCTTTATTATTGTTGTCATCGCTAAAATAACCGCCGTGCGTTTGACTAATATCTGCCAAAGTTTTTTGCAAATAGGCTTTATAAAATTCATTGCTTTCATTTGCCAATCTTTTTTCGGCTTCATTGATCACCATTGCCTCAAAACGAGATTTTAAGCTATCGGGCAATCCTTGTTCATCACGATAACCTGCAATATCATCAATAAAAATCAGCGAAAGCGGTTTAATGCGTGGCGTTCTGGTTAATAAGGTGCGTTCAATATCAAAATGACGAATCACCGCTTGATAGAGCATTTGTTCTTGCAAAGATTGATTAAACGAATAAGGCGAGATAATCTCCCCTTTTTGTAATGTCAGCCCATTAGAAAGCACCGCCATACTGCTATTAAATTCATTTAATAATAAATGCGACATTTCGCTATGAATAACGCCTAATGAACCATTTTTGCTAATTTCTAAGCGTTTTGGGGTCTTTTTATGACTGTGAGTAATTTCAAAAACCGCTTCACTTTTACTGTCGGTTTGTCCAATAAATTTGATGAGCATATCATCAACACCGTCAAATTCGGTAATAAAAGCACGCACTCCTTTTACCAAATTTTGTTCAAAAGCATCAAGTGAAGTTAGCGTATGAATCAGATTTTCAAAACCATCAAAAGTTGCCCCAAATCTTAAAATATATTGAGCATTCAGTTTTAAAACATTTTGCCAAGTTTTACCACTGGCTTTGACACGGTGCGGTTCATCAATAATCAAAAAAGGCTTAACCGCCGATAACGCATCAAACGATGAGCCGTGAGCCTCTTGGAATAAATCTTGGTCAATGGCAATGTTCATCGTCTCCGAATTTAACATACCCATATTAATCAATAAAATATGAATGGTTTTTTCATCGGTGGCATTGATAAAATTGATTAAATTTTCTGGAACTTGTTGCTTGTCTTTTTTATTGCCTTTTTTGGCATTTACTTCATAAAGCTCAATGCGTTTGCCAAAATCATCAAAAAAACGACTTCTGGCGGACGCACTTTCCAAAAAGTTTTTTGTGCCCGCTTTAATCGCAACCGTTGGCACAAGTACAATAAATTTATTAACCCCAAAAGATTGATTTAAAGAAAACATTGCCCTTGTGTAGGTATAAGTTTTGCCTGTACCCGTTTCCATCGCAATATCAAAAATATTGGATAAGGTATTGCCTGTTTTATTTAATGCTTTGGCAAAACTTGGGCGAGTTTGAATTTCTGCTAGATTGCGTTTTTTCTGCGATTCGTTTAATTCTAAAACAGGATTGCTTTTTAATCGTGTTTCAAAATTTTGAGCATAAGAAATCTTAGCGTATTCAAACATTTGCAAAATGTCTTCTACGGCGGATAATTGATGTGGTAGATCATTTTCAAAATTAAATCCAGCCATTTTTTACCCCTTATCTGCACGATTTCGTTGAATCAAATACAATTTATTGCCTTTTCTGGGTTTGTATTGACCTATCGCCTCACTTAATTCTCGCTTGGCTTTACTGTCAAAGTGCGGTTCTAAAATGACGATTTTATCAATATTAAATTCATCGATGGTATCGTCCAAACGGCGTAAAATCATCGCCAAATGCGAAGTATCAAAACCTGTATCAAGCAAATATAGCACCGTGTCATAACGATACGCCATATAACCGCCCAAATCCACCTGCTCTGGTGTCTGGTGCAAAGGCATACCGTCTTGTACACACCAAGTGGTAAGAATATTTTGGCAATCTGTATTGCTTAATTGCAGATTTTCTAATAACTGTAAGCCGTGTGCAGGGCTTTCTGCCAATGTGCCAAAATTATCAGGCACAGGGACAATGCGATATTCTTTATAGCCTAAATCGCCTGTAAAATCTGGATTTTCGGTTTTAATTTTTTCAATGCTTTTTTCAATACGGGCTTTGGTGATCTCAAAAATGGTATTAAACCCTGCTTTTTGGGCTTCGGATTTATCTTTGACAGGTTCGTCTAATTGCACACAAATAAATTTGCGATTGCCATTATCCTCGCTATTTAATTGCATTACGGAGTGGGCGGTTGTGCCTGAACCTGCAAAGAAATCCAAAACTAAGTCATTATTGTTTGTGCCAAGCTGAATAAAGTCCATCAGTAAATCCAAAGGTTTTGGGTTTGGAAATACTTTTTCATCAAATAACTGTTTTAATTGAGTTGTCCCATTGCCACTACTGTACTCTGGTTTATAAAAAATGGTTTTTGGTTTTTTGGAGGGCAAATCCCCCAATGCGGGTCTTTGTTTTTTATAAATGCCAATACTGCCATTCCTTGAAATGATAATATCGTTAATGCTATTTTTAAACTTCTCTTTACTCCAACGCCAAGACATTTCTTGATTGTTGGTAATTGGGTATAAAGTTATCAATTCACCCGCAAAATCTGTTGGTGGATTATTATCATCAGTAACAAAAATAGTATTATTATCATCAATAAAGATTGGGAAAAATAGATTAGGTCTT
Source organism: Mannheimia bovis (assembly GCF_014541205.1). Lineage (NCBI taxonomy): Bacteria > Pseudomonadati > Pseudomonadota > Gammaproteobacteria > Pasteurellales > Pasteurellaceae > Mannheimia > Mannheimia bovis. The sequence goes on from NZ_CP061280.1 coordinate 709,863, forward strand.
TTTTCTCTTGGGGCATTTGTGCCAGTTGCTTTTAGATTTGCCCCTTGCTTATAGAAACCTTGCTCATCTTCTTGCCAATCTTCTAAATCATCTTCATCAATACTTAATTGATTAAAAGTTGTGCTTGTTTTATCTTTGCAATAAACCAAGGTGTATTCGTGCGTACCTGCAAAAGCAAATTCATCGTTATTGCCTTTTAAATTCATAACGGTTGGCAAGCAAGCAACAAAATTCCCCTCCCCAAAAATTTCATCACAAAGTAATTTTAATTGGGCTTGTTCATTATCATCAATAGAAATAAAAATCACGCCATCGTCTTTTAATAACTCTCTGGCAAGTTTTAGGCGTGGGTACATAAAGGTGAGCCACGCACTATGACTGGACGCACGAGCATTGATAAATCCGTGAATATATTCGGCGACTTCCTCGCTTTCGCCTGTGATTTTTGCAATTTCGGCGGGCGTATATTTGCGGTCATCTTGATAAACAAAACCGTCCGAACCTGTATTATAAGGCGGGTCAATATATATCATTTTGATTTGTTTGCGGTAGGCTTCACGCAAATGCTTTAAAACAGCTAAATTATCGCCTTGAATTAGGATATTTTGACTGTCGGAATGTTTGGCGTTGTGGGCGTGATTGGCGGACAAAAGCGTACGGTTTTCGTCATATACAAGGGCTTTGGCATAGGATTTGCCTCGCCAGTCAAGGCGATAGGTCTCTTGGGAGAAAGAAATATCCGCTTGGGTTAAGGCGGTTTGAAACTCATTAAATTTGAAATTGCCGTCCGCATCAAATAGTGCCGGACTATGGGATTTAAGTAGGTCTAATAAAGATTGGCTCATTGTAATACCATATTTTTATAATTGAAATTATTTCAAGAATTATAACATTTTTATAGGAAGAAAAGAGCAGATAAAGGATTTATTTGCCAGCAATAATGATTTCATTTTTGCCATATTTTATTATGGACAGGAAAAGGGAATTGATAAGCGGTCAAAATCCCCCAAAATTTTGCAAATTTCCACCGCATTTTGACCGCTTGTGTTTTTCCTGATAGTTGAAAGTGCTATTATCATTCTAATTTTTCTGATTTCATTTAAGGTATAACAATGAGCGATATTAGAACCCTTGATTTAAACTTACTAAAAGCCTTTGTCGTATTGTTAGACGAATGTAATGTAAGTCGAGCGGCGAAGCGGCTTTCGGTTACGCAACCTGCAATGAGCGGAATTTTAAATCGGTTAAGAGAGAGTTTTAATGACCAATTATTCGTGCGAGTGCAGCACGGAATGCAGCCGACTGAGCGAGCATTGCAACTGGGGCAGACTGCTCGTAAAATTTTGCAAGAAATTAATACGATGTTGCAACCACCAAAGTTAGAACCGGAAAAACTGACGATGACACTCCGTATTGCCGCAATGGATTATGTGCAGCAAATTATTGCTCTGCCACTGATTTTACGCCTTCGTCGCCTTGCTCCGAATGTACGGGTGGCACTATTGCCTGTGCAAGGGCAGAATATCAAAACGCTGTTTGAGCAGAATAAAATTGATTTGGCATTGGTTAGTCAGCAGCATTTAAGTGCGGATATGCCAAGAACCGTGTTGTATGAAGAGCGTTATGTTTGTGCGATGAGCCATACGCACTCTTTAGTCAATAAAAAACTAACCTTAGAACAATTTTGTGAACTGCCGTTTGCAATGCTTTCTTATAACGGTGGTGAATTTAGCGGAGCAACAGATATTGCCTTACAAAAATTAGGTAAACAACGCAAAGTAATGGTTTCGGTAAATCATATTTCACTTTTACCACAACTGTTACAAGGTTCAGATTTAGTAGCTGTGCTGCCTGAACATTTAGCCAAAACCTTACCCAATGTGCATTTGCAAATGCCGCCTATTGAAGTTGAAGGCTTTACGATGATGATGGCGTGGCACGAACGGACTGAGCAAGATATTGTTCATCGTTGGCTAAGAGATATTTTGCAAAATGTCATCAAATAGAAATGAAATAGTGGTGATTGAATAAAAAAGCCGTTTATCTGTTGGGATAAACGGCTTTATCATTTTGAAAAATTAAAATTTCTCTACAAAATCAGCATAAGCATTAATGAAGTTTTGCATTGAGCCTTTTAACGCATCATTTGCAATTTCACCATCTTCTGCAAATACACCACCGAATAGGTTACCTACATTTAATGCAAATGGTAGAGTAGGCATATTCACGAATGCACCAGAAGTGATAGCACGGAGTTGATCTGCTACACGCACACCGCCGCCTGCACTTGCTCCCACAGTTACAATACCTGCCGGTTTGCCAAGCCATTTGCTTTCACCCATTGGGCGAGAAACCACATCAATAGCATTTTTCAACATTGCTGAAATGCCTGCATTGTGTTCAGGGGTTACGAATAAAACACCGTCTGCTTTTGCCACTGCTTCACGCACACGGGTGTATTGTGTAGGGCTGTTTTCGTCTAAATCACGGTCATAAAGTGGTAAGTCTGCAATTTCAACAATGTTTAATTGAATACTTGCCGGTGCCATTTTTTGTAAGTGGCTAACGGTTAATTTGCTAAATGAAGTTTTGCTGCCGCTGCCGATTAATACTGCGATTTGTTTTGCCATTGTATACATTCCTTAAAAGAGTAACTAAATTTTTGCTTATTTTATCCCTTTCTGTTTATAGAATAAAGCCTATATAGTGAAAGTTACTCTTTACTCATAATAAATAATCTTGCAAATTTTATGCTATTTTTAACCGCTTGTACGGGAAAATCATTATAATCTGTCCTCATTAATGTAGAGGTTCTTATGTCTGTTTTAAAGAAAATAAAATTTGTTTCAATATTAGCTGTAGTAACAACATTATCTGCCTGTAGCTTGGTGACTTATAAACCCGTTGAGACAATTAAACAAGTTAATCTTGATAGCGGATACCGCCAAAAGAGCGTATTAAAAGAAAGTGCTAAAGACGGCAACATTATTATTGTAATGTTTTCGGGCGGAGGCACTCGGGCTGCCACACTGGGTTATGGCGTATTGGAGGAATTGCAAAAAGCAAAAATGAGAGGCACAGAGAAGGGGAATACGTTATTAGATAATATTGATATGACCTTTGGTGTGTCGGGCGGTTCGGTGTTAGCCACTTATTTTGCCTTGGAGGGAAAAGCGATTATCCCTAAATTTGCGAATAACTTTTTAAAATCGAATTTCCAAAAAGATATTCTTACAGAAGTGTTTTCGGTCTCTAATTTGCCTCGCTTAAGCTCACCGCAATTTGGACGAGGGGATTTACTGCAAGAACGCTTTAATTTAGCTCTTTACAAAGGAAAAAAATTTGGCGATTTAGTGAGAAACCGCAAAGGACCGTTTGCAGTAATCAGTGCAACAGATATGAATATCGGGCAACAGCTTACGTTCACTCAAGAAACCTTTGATGGGCTTTGCCTTAATCTAAATGATTTGGAAATTGCTCGAGCCGTGGCGGCTTCAAGTTCTGTGCCGTTGATTTTTGCTCCACTTACATTGAATAACAATGGTGGAAATTGTCATTTCAGCTTGCCGAAAGCCTTTATTGAGCAAGAAAAAGAGGTTAATGGCTTAAAAACCAAACAGATTGAAGAAACGGAACATACACTGAGCTTTTATCAAGATAGCCAAGAACGCCCATTTATCCATTTAGTAGATGGCGGACTAACGGATAACTTAGGTTTGGCTGCGATATTGGATATTTCGGATTTAGTCGGCATTGAAGATATGTATAAACGTGCCGGAGAACTGGGTGTTAAGAATGTTATAGTCATTAACGTGAATGCCCAAAATGAAGTATCAAGTGAAATTGATAAATCCGCCAATGTACCCGGCTTGAAAGATGTGGTGAATACGATTGTCAATGTTCCTATTGATAGCACCACGCAAATTAACCTTCAACGCTATAGCCAATTTAGCGATAGTTGGAATAAATATGCCAACGAACAGCAAACTAAAATTGAGATGTTTTTTGTCAATTTAGGCTTAAAAGAACTGCCTGATGGGCAATTGAAAAAAGAGGTATTAAATATTCCTACTTCTTTTTATTTGCCGGAAAAAGATATTGATAAATTGCGTGAATCGGCTCGCATTTTATTGGAACAGTCAGACGTTTATAAAAAAGCAGTAAAGGCTTTGCAATAAAGCATATTGTTATTCTAAAAGGTAAGGGCGAATTTCAATTCGCCCTTATGATTACAATATTATTTTCACTTTCCAGTCAACATTTTCTTCGTTTAACCGATATTGCTCTTTCAAGCTCGGACCGCAGGAATTTGAACCGATGCCGCTCATTTTACAATCAACGCACAATATTGTTGAACCGCTCTCTTGTAAATCATAACTATGGTTTTTTGCCGTTAATTCCTCTTGTGTATAAGGCGAAAGGTTAAAGCTAAACGGCTGTTCAGAAATGATCGTGAGATCTTTTGCTTTCACATAATGCGTGCCAAAATGGCTGCCATTTTCCTGTGGTTTGAGGTAGTCTGTATGGTTTTCCGCTGCATTGGTTCGATAAGTGCCGAGCTTTGCTAAATGGTGTTTATCAATATAACTTTCTCGTTCGCCATAGCCAAAATATTCCACTTGATTATTGGTTTTATTCAGGAAGAAACGCAGCCCGAAACGTGGTAAAAACGGTAAATGGGTTGGGCGTTTGGCTTTGATTTTTATCGTTATTTCACCTGTCAGCGAAATATGATAAACCACTTCCAACGTTAAAATTCGGTTTTGAGCTGTTGCTACAATGCCGCATTTTGCCACAATGGTAACACCGTTATCATCTTGCGTAAGTTCGGTATGGTAAGCACGAGTGTAGCATTTATCGTAGCCTGCTTTTTGCCAAAACTCTCGGATTAAGCGATCGTTATCGGTTGGAGCTCGCCAGATGTTGAAATCAAGTGGCTGTTCAATAATCGGTACGCCGTTTTTCTCGATTGCAGTGAAAATGCCTTTGAGTTTGTTGAAGCAGTAGCGATATTCACCATTTACAATCTGCCATTCATTGGCAAAATTTTGGATAAAAATGACCGCTTGTGATCGTACAGGAAGCTCAGGTTTTACCATTTTTTCGGTGAAAGCGAGTTGATCAAAGCCCAAATGGTGATCTTTGGTAAGCAGCGATGTGCTTTCATTCACATAATAATCGAGGGTTAAAAGCTGCAATTTTTCGCTCGGAGTAGGCAATTCCAACGGCAAACAAGCGGTCTGATTTGGCTCACAATTTACCAAAAGTTGCCCTTGCTGCACGGTTTCGCCATTTTCACTAAAGCGATAATGCACAGTAAGGTAATCAGCAAGATTAGTAAAATCTAAATAGTTTTTCAGCCAAACTTTACCTTCTTTCAGCTCGGCACGTACAGGGCGGTTCACATTTTTCACTTCCAGCAAATTGCTGTGTGGAATGCGGTGTTGCGAAACCAAACCGTCCATACAGAAATTGCTGTCGTGCAGGGTTTCACCGAAGTCGCCGCCGTAGCCGTATTTATCAGAATTTGGTAGCAGAGGAGCGTGGTCACACCATTCCCATACAAAGCCGCCGCAAGAACCTGCATATTGTTGGAAAGTCTGCCAATAATCTTCCATATCGCCACAAGAGTTACCCATTGCGTGTGAGTATTCGCATAGAATAAACGGCTTGCAATTGTTCGGATCGGCAAAATATTCATCAAGCCGTTCGGTGCTTGGGTACATTTCGCTGTATAAATCTAAGTTAGAGAGATCGTTTTGATGAGCGGAATGTTGGTAAATCGAGCCTTCATAATGGGTTAAACGGCTTGGATCTCGCTCTTTCACCCAACGGGCAGCTGCTTCAAAATTTTCACCAAAACCCGATTCGTTACCCAAAGACCAGATGATGACCGAAGTGCGGTTTTTATCTCGTTCCACATTGGCAATATTGCGATCTAAAATAGCGTTCTTAAAATTAGGATCTCGTGCAAAATAACAGAAATTATCGATCGCTTGTTGGCGGATTTCTTCCTGTCTATTTGGGGTTGGTACGTTTAGGAAAATACTGTTTTCAGGGCTTTCAATATAAACCGCACTTGAGCCGTGTGATTCAATATCGCTTTCTGCAATCACATAAAAACCAAGCTGATCGCACAATTCGGTGAACCACGGTGAGTTAGGGTAGTGGGCAGTGCGGATTGCGTTTATGTTATGTTCTTTCATCAAACGCAAATCAATTAAGGCTTGCTCATGGCTAATGGCATAGCCGGTTTTCGGATCGGAATCGTGGCGGTTCACGCCTTTGAATTTTATTGGCTTGTTGTTAAATAACAGTACGCCGTTTTTTACTTGAATTTGGCGGAAGCCGATTTTCTGCTCGATGATTTCGGTTTGATAGCTCAATTGCAATGTATAGAGTTTTGGCTCTTCCGCATTCCATAACGTTAAATTGCAAATTTCTGCAGAAAAATCACCGCTTGTTTGATCTAAAACTAGATTGCCTTGCGGATCAAAAAGTTGAAAATGCACTTCTTCAGGCTGATTGGCAAATTGGGTTTCTACGCTTAAATGGGCTTGGCTTAAATCTTCACTAAGCTGATATTGAATAAAGAAATCTTGTAGATAATTTTGCTCACGTTCCAAAATATAGACATCTCGGAAAATCCCCGACATTCTGAATTTGTCTTGATCTTCCAAATAGCTGCCATCGCACCATTTCAGCACCACGACCACAAGGCTATTTTTACCTTGTTTCAAGTGTTGGGTAATCTCAAATTCATTTGTACTGTGGCTAATTTGCCCGTAGCCGACAAATTCGCCGTTCAGATATACAAACAAGCAAGAATCCACACCCTCGAAGTTGAGCAAATAACGCTTATCTGCTTTTGGTTCAAATTCGATTTCACACCGATAAACGCCACACGGATTATCGTGAGGCACATAAGGCGGATCGAACGGAATTGGGTAGTTGATGTTGGTGTATTGGTGAGCATCAAAACCCTGCGTTTGCCAGTTAGACGGAACAGGTATTTTGTGAGAAAAGGCTATGTTTAGGAAATCATCGGGGAGATCGTGAAGGCTTTCATAAAAATTAAAATCCCACTTGCCATTGAGTAACCTAAATTGATGTGATTTCTCTCGCTCTAATTGGTTAGGCGTTTGCCCTTTTTTAAACGGAATAAAATAGGCGTGGTGCGGAATGCGATTAATGTTTAACACACTTGGATCTTGGTAATAATTGGGTAATGACATAACAACCTCAATGTCAGATATGCAGAAATTCTAATACATTAATTCAGTTATAAAATACGGCAATGGGGAATGTGTGAAATTGTGAGGGGGATCACAAAAAATAAGGATCTTAGACAAATTTTCTTTTTCTATTGATTCCGTTATAATCACAACAATTTTTTGACTATTTTTAAAGGAATTAAGCAATGTTATATCCAAGCGAAGAATTTTTATATGCACCGGTTGAATGGGTGGACTGCAGCGAAGGTTATACCGATATTCGCTACCACAAATCGGCAGACGGTATCGCAAAAATTACCATCAATCGCCCGGAAGTACGTAACGCTTTTCGTCCGCACACGGTAAAAGAGATGATCGAAGCATTTTCTGATGCTCGTTTTGATGAAAAAATCGGAGTTATCGTATTAACCGGTGAAGGCGAATATGCATTCTGTGCGGGTGGCGACCAAAAAGTGCGTGGCGACTACGGCGGTTATAAAGATGAGAGCGGCGTTCATCACTTAAACGTGTTGGATTTCCAACGTGATATTCGTACCTGTCCGAAACCGGTGGTAGCAATGGTTGCCGGTTATGCGATTGGTGGCGGACACGTTCTGCATATGCTATGTGATTTAACGATTGCCGCAGATAATGCAAAATTCGGTCAAACAGGTCCTAAAGTGGGCTCATTTGATGGTGGTTGGGGAGCAAGTTATATGGCTCGCCTTGTTGGTCAGAAAAAAGCCCGTGAAATTTGGTTCTTATGCCGTCAATACAATGCTCAAGAAGCATTAGATATGGGCTTAGTAAACACCGTTGTGCCTTATGCTGATTTAGAGAAAGAGACCGTACGTTGGTGTCGTGAAATGTTACAAAACAGCCCGATTGCTTTACGTTGCTTGAAAGCGGCGTTAAATGCAGACTGTGATGGTCAAGCAGGCTTACAAGAGTTAGCAGGCAATGCCACAATGTTGTTCTATATGACGGAAGAAGGTCAAGAAGGACGTAATGCGTTTAATGAAAAACGTGAGCCGGACTTCAGCAAATTCCGCCGTAATCCGTAATTTATGCTAATACAAGCGGTTGTTTTTTGTAAATTTTTTGCAAAATCTGACCGCTTGCCTTTTCTAATTTTAAGTTAATTTTATGTCAGACGTTGATCTAAACGAGCATAATCAAGAAGAGCCCGAGCGTAAACCGAAAAAAAGAAGCTACATTCTTACTACTCTATTCAAACTCGGATTGATTGGGGCTTGTAGTGTTGCCTTTTACGGTATTTACTTAGATGGCAAAATCCGCAGCAAAATGGAT